>NZ_JBTOLC010000001.1:0-614008 GCF_054551825.1 Streptomyces sp. L500 | reverse complement strand
GTGGAAGACTTTAGCACCCCGATCCGGTGGAAAGAAAATCCGTATGTTTCAGCCCCCCGTGGTGATGGGTAGGGTCATCGCCCGGGCGGCCCGGACGCAGGCCCAGAGCAGGGCGTCGGCGCCCGGCAGCCGGGGGCGGCGCACCTCCGGGGCGATCAGCCAGCGGGCGACGGCCGGGGTGGGCTCGCTCCCCTCGGGCGACGGGTAGAGCGGGGGGACGGTCACGGCGTCGCCCGTGCCGTAGCAGAGCAGCGGGGGAGCCGTACGGTCCCGGCGGCCCCATTCCTCCCAGGCCAGCAGCGCGGGCAGCCGCTGGGCCGTGCCGGGCGCGGCGAACAGCAGCAGCCTGCCGCGGTGGGCCGCCACCGGCCCGGAGCCGGGGCCGCCGGGCGACCACAGCCGGGCCAGTATCCGGCGGCCGAAGAGGGCCGGGGCGTCGATCACGTCGAACACCGTGCCGCAGGGGAGCACGACCGGGGCCATCGGGTCGTCGGCCCACAGGGCGTGGACCTCGTGGGGCGCTCTGCCGGCGGACGCGAGCCAGTCGGCCCCGGCCAGGGTGACGTACGCGGGGGCGGGCGGCGCCCAGGAGGCGGAGGGCGCGGGAGCGGGGGTGGGCGCGGGCGAGGGGACGGGCGTGGGCCGGTGGCGGGCGGGGCGCGGGTCGTACGGCCGGGAGCTCATGGCCCCATGCTCCAGCCAGGACGGGGGGCCGTCAGGGCGAGTTCCGGGAAACCGGGACAGGGGCGGTGACGGTGCGCTACCTTGTGCGCCGCATATGCCAACGGCCCATGATCGAGGACCATGGGCCGTCCGGCCGTGGGCCGGGTCAGTCGGCCTGGCTGCTGCCGCGCAGCAGGTCACGGCCGAACTCGACCATCTTCTTCGCGTAGTCCTCGCTCCACTCCGCCCGCTCGGCGATCACCGCCGTCGGCAGTCTGTCGAAGCGCCGGGGATCGGCGAGCTGAGCCGCCGCCACCGCCTGGAACTCCGTCGCCCGGTCCGCTGCCGCGCGGAACGCCAGGGCCAGCTCGGTGGAGCGGGCCAGCAGCTCACGCGGGTCCTCGATCGATTCGAGATCGAAGAAGTGCTCGGGGTCGGCGACGGCCTCGGGTGGCTCGAAGAGCAGCTGCGCGGGCTTCAGGCGGCGCGGGCCCTCACTGCCCGGCCCACCGGGAGCCTGCTTCGGCTCGCACATGTACATACCTCCAGAATCGTCTGCACCGTCATCCATTGTCCTGCCGCGCGCAAGTGCGCCCCCGCCCCGCCCCGGGCCGCGCCCCCGCGCCCCACAACGCCCGACACGCCGCTGAACACGCCCGACGGCGCTGACCGGACGGGCCCCGAACGGGCTCCGCCCGGGCCCCGGCTCACGGCCGCCACGGGACGCGGTGCTCGGCCAGATGCGCCCACACCGCGTGATTCGCCTCCCAGCCGTCCGGGAACTTCACCGTCACCCCCAGCCGTACCGGCTCCGTCGACGGGTGCTCGTCCAGCAGGCGGTCGACGCCGGCACGGCTCACCACGACGCACGCGTGCCGGTGCCGTGAGGCCAGCACGCACAGGCGACCCGTCTCCAGGTGGAACGCCGTCGCGTCCGGGCGGCCCGACAGCGGGTGGAGCACGACCGTCACGTCGAACTCACGGCCCTGGAGCCGGTTCGCCGTATCCACTGTCACCCCGGTCACCCCCTGTTCCGCAAGGGCCGCCCGGACGGCCGCGGCCTGGTCGCGGTGGGCCGTGCCCACCGCGATCCGGTCCGCGGTCAGCGGCGCCGGATCCGGCGAGCGCTCGCCGGTCACGGCCCCGCCCCGGTCCAGCATCCGGCGGACGACCAGCGCCACCGCGCCCACCGCCTCCGGGTCCGTGCGCGGCGTGTGCCGCGCGGGCAGCTCCAGCAGGCCCCAGCCCGACTCGGCCGCCTCGTCCAGCACCCGGTCCGGGCCCGAGCCGTCGGACGGCACGCCGAAGGACAGCAGCCGGTCGCCGTGGTCCGTGCCGCTGCGGAAGGGGGTGTACGGATAGAAGGCCGCCGACACCAGCGGCGCCGCCGACGCCGGCAGCCGCCACGACACCGGCAGCCGGTGCTGCGGCAGCCCCGGATTGTGGGCGAGCAGCGTGCTCACCGCGCTCGCCGACGGGTCGTACGACAACCCGGCCCACTGCTCCGCACCCACCACGCTGAACGGGTCCAGCTGGCCCGGGTCGCCCACGAACAGCGCCCGATCGAACAGCCCCGCCACCGCCAGGAGCGCGTCCGAGCGCATCTGGTACGCCTCGTCGACGATCGCGTGCCCCCAGGGCTCGGCCACCTTGGTGTGCGCCCACTTCGCCGCCGTGGAGATCACCACGTCCAGCCCGGCCAGATCCGCCGCCTTCGCGGAGGTCACGACCGAGTCGAGCGCGTCGAGCGCCGGGTCGTAGGGGTGGCGCTCATTGCTGTGCAGCCGGCCCACCGGCAGCCCCGGATCCTGCTCGGCCAGCCGCAGCACCAGGTCGTCGACCTGGGCGTTGGTCTGCGCGACGACCATCAGCGGGCGGCCGGCGGCGGCCAGCTCCCGGGCCGCCCGCACCACCAGCGTCGACTTGCCCGCGCCGGGCGGCGAATCCACCACGACACCGCGGTGCGGGCCGTGCAGCGTGTCGCGCAGGATCGCGTCCGTGGCCGCCTTGGCCGCCGCGGCGGGGTCGAAGGCGCGCTCGCGCGCCAGGGGAACGGTCACAGCAGATCCTCCGCGGTCACCGGGTCGGGAGCCTCGGCCGGGCCCTCGGCGGGCGGGCCGCCATGGGTCCAGGGCGTCCGCTCGGGGTCGGGCAGCTCGGGGCCGCCCCGGGGCGCGTGCTCGAACAGCGTCCAGCACACCCGGTCGCCCACCTCGGGCACGGAACCCGCGTCGGGCACCTTGCCGCGCCCCATGCCACCGGTCAGCCGCACGGTCAGAGCGCCGGGGCCGCCGGGGCCGTACGCCACGAACTCGGCGCTCTGCGATCTGCCGTCCGGCAGGGCGCGGTGGAGCGCGACGCCCTCCGCGAGCAGCGGCGCGTCGGCCGTGCGGACGGTCACCAGGGGCCTGGGCCTCGGCACCTTGGCCTCGGTGTACTCCATCACCACCTCGGCGACCTCCCCCGCGAACGCCTCCCCGGCCAGCCGCCGGCCCGCCATCACCAGCGGATCGTCCAGCGCCTCCTGGGCGTCGAGCTGCGCCTGCGCGCTCTCGCGGGCGGCCAGCTTGCGCGCGGCCGTGACCGCGTCGTCCCGCCGGGGCTGCGGCGGCTCCCCGGCGCGGACGCGGTCGCGGTGCGCGGTGTACGACCAGCGGTCGCGCTTCCAACGCTCGGCGACCCGCGCGCCCTCCGGGAGCGTCCGCAGCAGGTCGACGCCGCGCCAGACGGCGTCCCAGGTGGGGCGCAACTGCGCCGCCAGCAGCTCGCGGATCTCGCTCTCGGCGGCGGCCAGCTCCGCCCGCGCGGGCGCGAACCGGTGCGCCGACGCCTCCAGGACGGCCGCGCGGGCCCGGTCGTAACGGGCGACGGCGGGGGCCAGCCGCTTGTTGTCGAAGACCGGGTCCGTGGCCGGGCCGGCGGGCGGATGGACCAGCAGCCCGTCCGGCCCGCGCGCCAGCTCCGCGCGCAGCGCCGCCTCCGGGCCCGGCACGTCCCGCGGCGGGTCGATCCAGGCGAGCAGGGAACCGAGGTGCTGGTCCTCCAGCACGCTCTGGCCCGTCGCCCAGTGCCGGCCCAGCACCTGCGTCATCGCCAGCAGCAGCGACGACCCGGGCACCCGGGCGCGCTCCCCGAAGTGCGTCAGCCAGCGCCCCAGCATCGGCACGCGCGGCGGCGCGGGGTGGGGCGCGTCGGGGTCCTGCTCGGCGGTGCGGCGGAAGCGCATGGACCGGCCGAGCAGCCGGACGTACTCCACGCCCGCCGCGCTCGGCACCAGCAGCTGCGGGGCGTCCGCGCACAGCTCGACCTCGACCGGCACCTTCTTCCCCGTGCCGGGGTCGGTCTCCTTGCGCTGCTCCAGCTCGACGGCGTCGCCGAACTCCTCCAGGTACGGCAGCAGCGCGTCGGCCAGCTCGGCGAGGAACGCGGACCGCAGATCCCTGTCGCGCGGCTGCGCCACGAACAGCAGCCGGGGCGCGTCCCGCTCCGTCCCCACCATCGCACCGAGCGGCGCACCGGCCTCACCGGCGGTCGTCAACGGCACGAACACACACGGCCGCTCGGCGACATGCCGGTGCCGCACGGTGACGACCGGCCGCGCCCGCCCGTCCCGCACGGCTTCCATCCGGGCGAGGGTGCTGATCAGTGACATGGGGGCTGCTCCCTTCTTTCCGCCACGACGGTGCTCCGCCCGCGCCGCGCCGGCCGGCGGTGCCCAGCGGGCATCGGCCGATCCGCCGGCCAGGGCCGCCGGCTCATCGGCCCGCCCCCGCCAGCGCGCCCTCGTCGGTCGAGGCGAGCGCCAGCGCCTCCGCGCGGAGCGCGGACGCGTGGCGGAGGGCCGCGACCGCCGGGTCGTCGGGGGAGCCCGCCTCGCCCGCGGCCGCCGCGAGGACGGACGCGACGGTGGTCAGGCCACCGAGCTCCGCCCGGACGCCACGCCCCAGGGTCCGCACGGAGCCCGCCGCGCGGGCCCGCGCCCGGCAGTGGAAGGCCAGCTCGCACGCCGCGAGGCACTCCGGCGCGTACGCCGCCGCGACCGTGTCCAGGGCCTCGGCCAGCTCACCGGCGGGCCGGGTCGGGGTGCGGCCGTCGTCGGACGGGCACAGATCGAAGGTCGTGCCCTCCGGGAGCCCGGCGGCGATCTCCGCCACGCCCGTCAGCCGCTCCAGCTGGCGGCGCGTGGTGGCCAGCGGCTTGCGGAGGTCGACGAGGGCGGCATCCGGCAGGTTGGAGAAGTCCTTCGGGCAGACCAGCAGGGCCTGCTCGCGCACCGCCGCCGCGCCCTTTGCCATCCGCTCGGCCACGGCCTCGAGCGCCAGCGCGTACACCGCCGCCTGCCGGGCGGCCGCGCCGACCTTCGCCGCGTCGGCGGAACCGTCGATCATCGCGAAGGACTTGATCTCGACGACCGTCCAGCCGCCGTCGGGATGGACGACGATCGCGTCCGGCTCCAGATACGCCGGCGTCCCGGCGACGGTGAGCGCCAGCAGGGGGTGGTCCAGCACGGCCCACCGCCCGGCGGCGGTCGCCTCGCGCAGGGCGAGGGCCGTGCGCGCCGTACGGCCCTGGAGGCCGGTGGCGGAGAGGTCGGGCGTGTCCACGGAGCCCGGGCCGGGCGCGGGGGAGCCGTCGGCCAGCCGATCGTGGAGCAGGCGGACGAGCTCCGCGCCGCCGTCGGACTTGACGCGGGCCTCGAAGGAATGGCCGCGCACGAAGGCGAACTGCGACTGCCCGAACGTCACGGGCGCGCCCACGGCCCGTGCCAGCGCCGCCTTGTCCACCCCCGCCCCGTCGAGCAGGGCGCGGCGGTGACAGCCGGGGTTCGCGGCGAGCGCCGCGAGCGCGCGGGCGTCGAGCGGGACGGGCGCGACGGAGGGGCCGCGCAGCTCAGCGAGCCGCTGTCGCAGCGCCGTCGGTGCGGCTGTCCCCGGCCCTGGCCCGGGCCGGCTGTCGGGGGATCTGGTCACTGGCGTCCGCCTCGCGAAGTCTCTCCGGCGCCCCCGGGCGAACCCGGGACGGCGCAGTACCCGCTGTACCCGCCGAAGTCTCGCACCCGGCACTGACATTCGCCGCTGCCACGGCCGTTTCCGCAGGTACGGCGGGTGCCGCCGGGGCGAGGCGGACGCGGATCCGTTCGGCGAGCCGCAGCGCCGGGCGGGCGAGGAGGAAGCCCGCGCCCATCACGGCGGCGCCGGCGACGGCGTCGAGGAGGTAGTGGTTGGCGGTGCCCATCACCACGAGGGTGATCAGCAGCGGATAGGCGACGCCCGCGACCTTGGTCCAGACCGTGCGGCCCTGCGCCCACAGCACGACGCCGCACCACAGGGCCCAGCCCACGTGGAGGCTCGGCATGGCCGCGTACTGGTTGGTCAGCCCGCCCAGGCCGCGCGGGGCGCTGGCGTCGCCGCCCCACCAGCCGTACTCGGAGTACTGCCGCATCGTGTCGACGAAGCCGAAGGACGGGTCGAGGAGGCGGGGCGGGCAGGTGGGCAGGAGGGTGAAACCGATGAGGCCGATGAGGGTGGAGATCATCAGCCAGGTGCGCATCCGGCGGTAGTGGTCGGGGCGTCGCCTGAAGAGCCAGACCAGGAGCGCGGGGGTGAGGAGGTAGTGGAGGGCGGCGTAGGCGAAGTCGGCGGGTATGCCGATCGCCGAATGGTCGGTGAACAGCCGGTTGAGCGAGGGCTCGATGTTTATTCGGAACGTTTTTTCAAGATCGAGTATCGACTCGCCGTGATCCACGGCCGACTGCACGTCGCCTCTGACCAGCAGCCGCCCGGCCGAGTAGAGCCCGTACACCACGGCGATCAGTGGCAGTTCGGTCCACCAGCGCGGCCGCTTCCCCAGTGGTGCGGTGTACATCCGGACGCTCTCCATGTGTTCAGGCGGCCAATAAGCGCGATATGCAACCGTACGGTGTACGCCACATCTCTCGCACACCGCCCCGTGAGTCCACCCGAACCCCGAGGTGCGGGGTGGGAGACGCCGGGAATGGCTGGAGGGTTGCCCGTTGGTGAAGTGAGTGATGATGGAGAGCGAAACTCATCCCGCTCCCGAGGTGACCGACTTCACGCCTTTCACCCGGGTCCACGATCACGGCACGAAGATCACCGCACGCATCACCGCACGCACCTCGTAAGGACTCCCCCCATGGCACCGCGCATCCTGCTGGCCCGGCACGGACAGACGGAGTGGTCGCTGTCCGGCAAGCACACCGGCCGCACGGACATCCCCCTCCTCGACGAGGGGCGGCGCGGCGCCAAGCTGCTGGGTGAGCGGCTGCACCGCGCCCCGTGGGACGGCCTGCCGGACGTGGAGATCCGGACGAGCCCCCTCGTCCGCGCCAAGGAGACCTGCGAGCTGGCCGGCTTCGGCGACCGGGCCGCCGAGTGGGACGCGCTCATGGAGTGGGACTACGGCGCCTACGAGGGCATGACCCCCGCCGAGATCAAGGCGGGCCGCCCCGACTGGCTGATCTGGCGCGACGGCGTCCCCGAGGGCGAGACCCGCGCGGAGGTCGCCGCCCGGGCGGACGAGGTCGTGGAGTGGGCCCGCTCGGCCGACCGCGACGTGCTCGTCTTCGCCCACGGCCACATCCTGCGGACCATCGCCGCGCGCTGGATGGGCGAGGACATCTTCTTCGGCTCCCGCATCCGCCTCGACCCGACCTCCCTGTCCATCCTGGGCTGGGCGTACGGCGCGCCGGCGATCGAGCGCTGGAACGACACGGGCCACCTCGCCTGACGGCTCGGTGGATCACCGGGGGTGCGGCCCCTTGGGCGTGGGCCGGTTCGGCACCGCCGGGCGCGGAGGTGGGTCGTCTCGCCGTCGCGGCGGGGAGAAGGCCCCGGTCCCGCCCTTTCACCGTTTCCTGGGGGCAAGCCCCAGCCCCCGGGGGGTCCGGGGCGGCAGCCCCGGGAAACGGCGATCAGCCACAGCGCCGGAGTCCGGCGGTGCCGAACCGCCTCCAGCCCCAGGGGGGCACCCCTCAAGCCGGCCGCACGGCCACCTCGTGCCGGCCCAGGAAACCCGACACCGCCGGGTTCGAGGCGTGACGGCGCAACATACGGGCCGTCGACGCCAGCATCGTCCTGATGCGGGCCGACTGGACCTGCTCCAGCAACTCCAGCGTCTTCCCCCCGGCCACGGCCGCCGCGTCCGGGGAGCCACCCCGGGCCAGGTCGCCCGCCAGTTGCGCGGTGTAGAGCGCGATGTTCCGGGCGAAGTGCGGGTCCTGGAGCGCGACCGCGCGCTCCGCGTGGTCCGCCGCGCGCCGCCAGTCGCCCAGGGCGGACCAGCACTGGGCCTCCAGGCCCTCCAGCTCCGCCTCGCCGAAGAAGGTCATCCACTCCGGGTCGGCCTCGGCCGCCCCGCGCCCGAAGAGCGTCCGGGCCCGCCCCAGCGCCTCCTCGGTCGCCTGCCGGTCGCCCAGCCGCGCCCAGCCGCCCGCCTCCCGCAGGGCCAGCAGGGACATCAGCCGCGCCGACCCCAGCCGCCGCCCCGCCCGCTGCGCGGCCTGCGCGGCGCGGATCGCCTCGCGGGGGCGGGCCGCGTCCCGGGCGAGGAAGGCCATGTTGCAGAAGGCGTGCGCCTCCAGCGCCGGGTCCCCGGCCACGCGCGCGGTGGCCAGGGCCTCCGCGTAGTGGGAACGGGCGTCCGCGAACCGGCCGGAGTCGTGCGCCAGCCAGCCCACGGAGATCGCCAGTTCGCCCGCGCCGGAGTGCAGCCGGTCGGCGACCGACCGTCGTCTGGTCTCCGCGTCCAGCAGCCCGTAGGCCGCCTTCAGGGGACGCGCGGCGCGCCGGTAGAGCCCGTCCGCCCCGTGCCGGTCGTCGAGCAGCCGGATGTCCCGCACCGCCTGTTCGACGGCGGCGGCCTCGGCCTCCCCCGCGTGGCGCCGGTGCGCCCGGGGCCCGCCGCCCAGGGACGCGGCGGCCACGGCGACCGTGCCGGAGGTCATGAACGCGCGACGCAACACGTCGCTCTCCTCGCTGCTCTCGGTGGAGCTCTCCGCCGCACCGGAGGAGGTACGGCTTTCGGCGGGGCTCTCGGATGAACCGGGCGGCGCGGAGCCCTTCTTGCGCGCCCCCCTGCCACGCACGCTCTCGCGGGGCGCGAAGCCCATGTCCGCCGGCTCGCGGCCGGGGAACATGTGCCGGAACACCCGCTCGTAGGCGTAGTTGGGGCAGCGGATCTCCCCGGACTCCACACGCCCGATGTAGCGCGCGTCGCACGAGACGTGTTCGCCGATCTCCCGGGCCGCACGACGCACGGCGGCCGCGAATTCCCCTGGTGAGCGCTGGCCGCGCAACTGCCGGAACGCGAGGTTGGGACGGGGAGACGAGGACGCGTGGGGCGACGCCATGGCCGGACCCTCTCCTGGCGAGCCGCCCCGAGGGCAACCCGCGAGGCGGGCGGCTGTGCTTGCCGTGTGGCGTGATGACCGTACCGGCTGCGGTGATTCCGCTACATCCGGTTTGACTACAAAACGGATATCCCACCTGCCATCCGCCATGAACTGCCATCCTTTGCGGCGGCATGGCGCCGTAGCCGTTGACGCGTCCACGCGTTGAACCGGAAGAGCGCGAGCGCGCTCGGCGTGGATCCCGACGCGGACTCGGGCACGGCGTGAGGAGGGGTTTCCCGTGGTGGAGGCCGGAGTGGACATCGGCGGCTCGCGGACGACGGCCCTGCGCCGGCCGTTCCAGGACCACAGCACGTCCCCGCACCCGCCGCAGGCCGGTGGCGACGGCGCCGAGGCGCACCCCTGCGACCTGGTCACGGTCCCCGCGCGCCAGGGCCTGGAGGCCGTCGACATCCTCCGGCTGCGCGACGGAGTGGGCCCCGTCCTCCACGACGGCGACTGCGACACCCTCGGCTTCCTCGTCCCGCCCGGCACGGCCGACGGCTGGGACATGCCCGGCAGCGCCTGCACCCAGACCTACGGCCGCGGCCTGCGGACGAGCGCCGCCGAGCCGCCCGTCAACGGCACCGGCTGGCTCGTCGCCCCCGACGCCGCCTACGCCTCCGCCACCGACCCCGCCGTGCTCCGCGCCGCCCTCGGCGAGGCCGCCCGCACCATCGAGGCCGTCGACCGCTGCCGCTAGCGCCCCCCGCGGGCCCGCCGCCCGCACCGGTGATACTGGAGGGGTGGCGAAGGGCAAGCAGAAGCAAGGGCGCGGACGCGCCGCCGAACCGATATCCGTGCGGGTGGCGGGCGGTCTGGCGGAGCTCGTCCCCGACCGCGACCGGCCGCGCGGCCGCACCCTGCTGATCGACGGGGCCCCGCAGTCCCACGTCGACCTGGACGACCCCGCCCACCTGGACTTCTCCTACCAGCGGCGGCTCGGCCACATCGCCGACCTCGTCGCACCGCCCGGCAAACCCGTCCAGGCCGTCCACCTGGGCGGCGGCGCGTTCACCCTCGCCCGGTACATCGCCGCCACCCGGCCCCGCTCCACCCAGCAGATCGTCGAGATAGACGCGCCGCTGGTCCAGTTCATACGGGCCGAGCTGCCGCTGGAGCCGAGCTGGCGCATACGGGTGCGCGGCACCGACGCCCGGGAGGGGCTCGCCAGGATCCCCGACGGCTGGGCGGACCTGATCATCGCCGACGTCTTCAGCGGCGCCCGCACCCCCGCCCACCTCACCAGCACGGAGTTCGTCACCGACGTCCGGCGCGCCCTGCGCCCCGGCGGCCACTACGCCGCCAATCTCGCCGACGGCCCGCCGCTGGCCCACCTCAAGGCCCAGATAGCGACCGTCCGCACCGTCTTCCCCGAGCTGTGCCTCACCGCCGACCCGGCGGTGCTGCGCGGCCGGCGCTTCGGCAACGCCGTGCTGCTGGCCTCCGACCACGAGCTGCCCGTCGCCGAGCTGACCCGCCGGGCCGCCACCGACCCCCACCAGGGACGGGTCGAACACGGCCGCGCGCTCCTCGACTTCACCGGTGGCGCCGAGCCCGTCACCGACGCGAGCGCCCGGCCCTCGCCCGCCCCACCGCCCTCCGTCTTCGAGTGACGGACCTTCGCGTGACGGGCCTTCAATCGATGGGCAGTTGTCCCGTCCGCGCCACCCGCGCGTACCACCGCGCGCTGGACTTCGGCGTACGGGCCTGGGTGGCGTAGTCCACGTACACCGCGCCGAACCGCTTGCTGTAGCCGTACGCCCACTCGAAGTTGTCCAGCAGCGACCAGAGGAAGTAGCCCCGGACGTCCGCGCCCTCGCCGAGGGCCCGCAGCACGGCCTCCAGATGGGCGTGCAGATAGGCGATCCGCTCGGGGTCGTCGACCGTGCCGTCGGCGCCCGGCTTGTCGTCGTACGCGGCGCCGTTCTCGGTGACGAACAGCGGCAGCCCGGGAGCCTCGCGGGTGAAGCGCGTCAGCAGGTCGTGCAGGCCGGTGGGGTCGACGGCCCAGTCCATCGCCGTGAGCTTGCCCGGCGGCCGGTGGAAGGCCACACCCCCGGCGCCCGGCCAAGGAGAGGGCTCCCGCCGGCCGGGCGCCGGGGGATTGTCAGTGGCGGCTGATACGACTGTGGGCGAGTAGTAGTTGATGCCCAGCGCGTCGAGGGGGTGCCGGATGACGTCCGTGTCGTCGCCGCGTACGAACGACCAGTCCGTGATGGCCGCCGTGTCGGCGAGAAGGTCCTCGGGGTACGCCCCGTGCAGCATGGGCCCGGTGAAGATACGGGTGGCCAGCGCGTCCACGCGCCGCGCCGCGTCCTGATCGGCGGGCGAGGGCGTACGGGCCCGTACGACGGCGGGGTTGAGCGCCACGGTCAGCCGGGCCCGCGAGGGCAGCGCGGCGCGCAGCGCCCGAGCGCCCAGGCCGTGCGCCAGGTTGAGGTGGTGCGCGGCCCGCAGCGCGGCCTCGTCATCCGTGCGGCCCGGGGCGTGCACCCCGGCCGCGTAGCCCAGGAAGGCGCTGCACCAGGGCTCGTTGAGGGTGGTCCACAGCTCGACGCGATCGCCGAGCGCCTCGCCGACGAGCCGGGCGTAGTCGGCGAAGCGGTGGGCGGTGTCGCGCTCGGGCCAGCCGCCCGCGTCCTCCAGCTCCTGAGGCAGGTCCCAGTGATAGAGCGTCAGCACCGGCTGGATGCCGTGGTCGAGGAGGTCGTCGACGAGCGCCCGGTAGAAGTCGAGCCCGCGGGGCGAGGCCGGTCCGCGGCCGGTGGGCTGGACCCGGGGCCAGGAGACGGAGAAGCGGTACGCGCCCAGGCCCAGCTCCGCCATGAGGCGGACGTCCTCGGCACGGCGGTGGTAGTGGTCCGTCGCCGTGTCCCCGGTGTCGCCGCCGAGCACCCGGCCCGGCGTACGGGAGAAGGCATCCCAGATGGAGGGGGTGCGGCCGTCCTCGCCGGCCGCGCCCTCGACCTGGTAGGCGGCGGTCGCGGCGCCGAAGAGGAAGCCGGGCGGGAAGTCCACGGTCATGTCGCACGCTCCGGAAGGAGAGGGGAAACGGTGGGGGAGTCAGCCCTTGAGCGCGCCGCGCATGATGCCGCCGACGATCTGCCGGCCGAGGAGCGTGAAGGCCAGCAGCAGCGGCAGCGTGCCCAGCAGCGCCCCGGCCATCACCACGGCCTGGTCGGGGACATAGCCCCGGCCGAGCCCGGTGAGGGCCACCTGCACGGTCGGGTTCTCCTGGGTCAGGGCGATGACGGGCCAGAAGAAGTCGTTCCACGCCTGGACGAAGGAGAGCATCCCCAGCACGGCCATCGCCGGCCGGGCGACGGGGAGGACGACGTGCCACACCACGCGCACGCTGCTCGCCCCGTCCACGCGGGCCGCCTCGATCAGCTCGTCGGGCAGCGCCTCGATCAGGTACTGCCGCATGAAGAACACCCCGAAGGCGCTCACCAGCGCCGGCAGGACGACGGCCCGCAACTGGTCGGTCCACCCCAGCCGCGCCACGATCATGAAGAGGGGGACGACGCTCAGCTGCGGCGGCACCATCATCGTGCCGACGGTCAGCAGGAGCAGCGCCCGCCGGAAGCGGAACCGCAGCTTGGCGAAGGCGAAGCCGGCGATGGTGCAGAAGAGCACCGTGCCCAGCGCCACCGTCCCCGCGACGAGCGTGGTGTTGGCCAGGGCGAGGCCCAGCCGGGCGTCGGTCCACGCCGTGCCGAGGTTGGTGAGCAGCCTGCCGCCGAACCACAGCGGGGGCGGGGTGTGCGCCAGCCGGGCGCTGTCGCCGGAGGCGGCCACCGCCGTCCACACGAGCGGGAAGAGCGAGCCGGCGGTGAAGAGCGTCAGGACGGCGTACGCCACGGGCCCCGCGCGCGGCCGTCGCCCGATGCCGGTACCGATGCCGGTGGTCACGTCGCCCTCTCACCGGTCCTTCCCCAGCCACCGCGCGAGGAGCGCGTTCACGGCGGCGATCAGCAGCAGGAGCAGGAACATCGTCCAGGCGACGGCCGAGGCGCGCCCGAGGTGGTAGTTGAACCAGCCCTGCTCGTAGAGGTAGAGCCCCAGGGTCTGGAACTGGTGGGAGGCGCCGCCCTTCTGGCCGCCCGCCCCGCCGAACAGCAGGGGCTCGCCGAAGAGCTGGGTCGCCCCGATGGTGGAGACGACGACGGTGAAGAGGATCGTCGGCCGCAGCGCCGGCACGGTGATGTGCAGGAACTGCCGCGCTCGCGAGGCGCCGTCGAGCGCCGCCGACTCGTAGAGCTCGTCGGGCACGGCCTGCATGGCGGCCAGGTAGATCAGCGCGTTGTAGCCCGTCCACCGCCAGATCACGATCGAGGAGACCGCGCACCGCGAGCTCCAGGTGCCGTTCTGCCAGTCGACCGGGCCGACGCCCGCCGCCTGAAGCGCCCAGTTCACCATCCCGTAATCCCGCCCGTAGAGGACGACGAAGACGAGCGTGGCGGCGGCGACGGAGGTGGCGTAGGGGGTCAGCAGCGCGACCCGCCAGAAGGTGGCGGCGCGCAGCCGGTAGTGGAGGAGGTGCGCCAGCCCCAGCGCCATCAGCAGCTGCGGCACGGTCGACAGGACGCCGATGGTGAAGGTGTTGCGCAGCGCGTTCCAGAAGAAGTCGTTGCCGAGCAGCCGGGCGTAGTTGGTCAGGCCCGCCCACTCCATGTGCCCGGGGGAGGTCAGCTCGACGCGGTGGAGCGAGGTCCACCCGGTGTAGAGGAGGGGGAAGAGCCCGAACGCGGCGAAGGAGAGGAAGAACGGGGCGATGAACGCGTAGGGGCTGTAGCGGAGGTCCCAGCGGTGGAGGCGGCCGCCCGGGCGGTCCCGGCCGCGCGGCCGGGACCCGGGGGCGGTGGCCGCGCCCTCGACGACGGGGGTCGTCGCGGTCATTCGTCCACCGCGTTCTCGATCTCCCGCTGTGCCGCCCGCCAGCCGTCCCGGGGCGATCTGCCCTGCTGTTCGACCTGGGGGATGCCGACCTCGGTGAACGCGAGCCCGATCTGCTGCTCGCGCGGCCCGAAGAACAGCGTCGGGACGTGCCGGGCCGCCTCTGTGAAGATCCTCCCGATGGGCGCGTCGCCGAAGTAGGGGTTGCGGGCGTCCCTGACCTCCGGCATGGCGTACGAGGCGGGGGTGGAGGGGATGCCCGCCTGCCGTTCGAACAGCTTGGCCTGCTGGGCGGGGGCCGTCAGCCAGACGGCGAGCTCGGTCGCGGGGGCCCGGTGCCGGGCGGCCCTGGGCACGCCGATGAAGGAGCCGCCCCAGTTGGCCGGCCGGGGCGCGGCGGCCACGTCCCACTGGCCCCGGCCCGCCGGGCCCGACTTCTCCTTGATGTAGCCGAGCATCCAGGGCGGGCAGGCGACGGTGGCGAAGCGGCCGTTGGCGTACGCCTGGTCCCAGGGCTTCTCGAACTGTTTGAGCCGGGCCGTCAGCCCGTCCCGGGCGGCCCGCGTCGCCAGGTCCCAGGAGGCCCGGACGGCGGGGCCGTTCCGGTAGCGGGGACGGCCCTCGCGGTCGTAGTAGCGCTCGGGGTAGCCGTGGACGGCGGCGTTGTAGAGGCCGGCCGCCGAGTCGGTGAAGACCGTGCCCGCCGGGGCCCGGCGCCGATAGGCCCGGCCGGCCTCCAGATAGCGCCGCCAGTCCCCGGCCCACAACCTGCCGACCGCCTCCCGGTCCGTGGGGAGCCCCGCCCGCCGGAAGAGATCCTTCCGGTAGCAGACGGCGATCGGCCCGATGTCCGTGCCGAGGCCGATGGTCCGGCCGTCGGGGGTGGTGGCCTGCGCCCACTTCCAGGAGAGCCAGTCGTCCCGGTGGACGCCCTTGGCACGGGAGAGGTCCTCGAAGAGGTCGCCCCGGGCGGTGGCCAGCTCATGGACGTTGGCGACCTCCATGGCCTGGATGTCGGCGAGGCCGCTGCCCGCCGCGAGGTGGGTGAGCAGCTGGGGGTAGTAGGCCTCGTTCCGGTCGATCACGGATTCCTTGATCGTGACGCCCGGGTGGAGCCGTTCGTACTCCGTGTAGAGGCCGGCCTGCTTGTAGCCGAAGACACCGAAGGTGCCGACGGTGATCGTGGTGCGCCGGGCGCCCCTGCTGTCCCCGTCGTCTCCGTCCTTGGCACAGCCGTCGAGCAGGCTCATGCCGAGGACCAGCGCGGTGGCGACCACGAACAGCAGGACGCGGCGTCGGTAGGGCCCGCTCGACCAGGCGGTCACGACTGGAGGACGACGACGTTCTCCGCCTGCGGCCCTTTCTGTCCCTGGGTGACGTCGTACTCGACCCTGTCGTTCTCGTGGAGCTCCTTGAATCCGGTGCCCTGGACGGCGGAGAAGTGGACGAACACGTCCGGGCCTCCGTCGTCCTGTGTGATGAAGCCGAATCCCTTCTCGGCGTTGAACCACTTCACTGTGCCTGTTGATGCCATCGGTCATGACCCTTCGTCCGGTACCGGCATCTCAGCTTTGCCCGGATGGAGGGCAGAAGTCCCCCGACCGCCCCTGGCGTCACCCCTGAGGACTACAAAACGAAAAGAGCCCGGTCCGCTTGAAGCGGACCGGGCTCTTCCCGATCAGGGTGAGTAACGGGACTCGAACCCGCGACATCCTGGACCACAACCAGGTGCTCTACCAGCTGAGCTATACCCACCACGTCCGGCGTTTGTTTCCGTGTTTCCCACCGGCCGAGAAGAAGTCTACAGGGTCTTGAGGGGTGCTCGCTCCCAGCTTTCGCCGTGCCGGGAGCGAGCTACGTCACTACGCCTGAGCGGACAGGACGTGCTTGGCCGCGATGGCCTTCGCCGTGTCGGAGTCCGGCCCGGGCTGGGGGACGAAGATCGCCTCGCGGTAGTAGCGGAGCTCGGCGATCGACTCGCGGATGTCCGACAGCGCCCGGTGGTTGCCGTTCTTCTTGGGGCTGCTGAAGTAGGCGCGCGGGAACCAGCGGCGGGCCAGCTCCTTCACCGAGGACACGTCCACGATCCGGTAGTGCAGATGGCCTTCGAGCGCGGGCATGTCCCGCAGCAGGAAACCGCGGTCGGTGCCGACCGAGTTTCCGCACAGCGGGGCCTTGCCCGGCTCCGGGACGTGCTCGCGGATGTAGGCCAGGACCTGCCGCTCGGCGTCCTCGAGCGTGGTCCCGCCGTCCAGCTCCGCCAGCAGCCCGGAGGCCGTGTGCATCGCGCGCACGACCTCGGGCATGGTGGCGAGGGCCTCGGCGGGCGGGCGGATGACGATGTCCACGCCGTCCCCGAGGATGTTCAGCTCAGAGTCGGTGACCAGGGCGGCCACCTCGATGAGCGCGTCGGACGACAGCGAGAGCCCGGTCATCTCGCAGTCGATCCACACCATGCGATCGTTCATACGTCTCACCCTACGGGGCGTTCCCGCTGTCCGGGCAGGCGCGGAGCGTAGAGGTCCGTATCCGGCTTCCCCGGATCTCCCGGACCCAGCCCGTGCCCGCCGCCGTGTCCCGGCGAGTGAGAGATATGCCCGCTGTGCCCACCCGGTGGCGGGGGAGCGCCCAGGGGCGCGCCCGTCATCGCGTGGGCGGGCATCGCCGCACGGCGCATCGCCATCAGCGACGGCTCCCCCGGCCGGGGATCCAGTGGATCCGGCCGGTCGAACCGGTCGCCGCGCTCCGCGCGCTCCGGCCGCTCGCCCCGCTCCGGCCGGTCCACCGGACCGCCCTGCGGCCGGCGCGCCCGGTAGGCGGCCCGGTAGGCGGCGGGGGAGGACCCCAGCTGCCGGCGGAAGTGGCCGCGCAGGGCCACGGGCGAGCGGAAGCCGCAGCGTCCGGCGACCTCGTCCACGGAGTAGTCCGAGGTCTCCAGGAGCCGCTGGGCCTGGAGCACCCGCTGAGTGATCAGCCACTGCAGCGGGGCGCTCCCGGTGAGCGAGCGGAACCGCCGGTCGAAGGTGCGACGGCTCATGTACGCGCGGGCGGCCAGGGTCTCCACGTCGAACTGCTCGTGGAGGTGCTCCAGCGCCCAGGCGACGACCTCGGCCAGCGGGTCGGCGCCGATCTCCTCGGGTAAAGACCTGTCGAGGTAGCGCTCCTGCCCGCCGGCGCGGCGGGGCGGCACGACGAGCCGGCGGGCCAGGGCCCCCGCGGCGTCGGCGCCGTGGTCGGTGCGGACGATGTGCAGGCACAGATCGATGCCCGCCGCGGTGCCCGCGGACGTCAGTACGTCGCCGTCGTCCACGAAGAGCTCCCGAGGGTCCACATGGACCGACGGATAGCGCTTCGCGAGCGTGGGCGCGTACATCCAGTGGGTGGTGGCGGGCCTGCCGTCGAGCAGGCCCGCGGCGGCCAGTACGAAGGCCCCGGTGCACAGCCCGACGATGCGGGCGCCCTCCTCATGGGCACGGCGGAGCGCGTCGAGCGCGGCGGCGGGCGGCGGCTGGGTGATCGACCGCCAGGCCGGTACGACGACGGTCCCGGCCCTGGAGAGTGCCTCCAGGCCGTACGGTGCGGTCAATTCCAGGCCGCCGGTCGTTCGCAATGGCACATCTTCGCCCGCGCACACCAGCAATCGGTAGCGGGGAACCCCCGCGTCCTGCCGGTCGATGCCGAACACGGAAAGCGGGATGGAGCTTTCGAAGATGGGGCCGCCGCTGAAAAGCAGCACGGCGACGATCTCCCGGCGGCGGCGTCCGGAGAGCTTGCGCGCGGTCTCCGGTACGGTCGTGGAGTCCTGGCTCATGGCGCTAAGCCCCCCTCGGCGGTCGAGTCCTCTCGGTCCTGCACGTTTCCCCTCGGTCCTGAACGGTTCCCCCGCCGGTCATGGCCAAGATCGAATCTACTGCGTCGCTTGGAGACGCGGTGACCAGTTCACCACCCGCCTCTAAATCGACATGACAACTTGGCGTGAAGCGTTCGATCACGAAGCGTTGCACTTGCAGGCTCCGGTGAAAAGTACGCCTCTCGCCCCTGCCCACACTCCTCAGTCGGCAACCGCCCTCAGCGGTTCTTTCCTTGCTGGTCGACCGGCTGATGGGAGGGGTTCAGGCCGAGGTGTGAAGTTCGGACCCAAGTTGGCTGAAAACATATGGGTGCAGGCGTGCGAGGAGGTCAGTCGGTGGGGCCGGCGGACCCCTGGCGGCGGGCTCCGCGATGGCTCCCCGCGCCCGTCCGGCCGTGCCGGCCCCGGTGCGGGGACGCCTGCTCCGCGGACACCTTGGCGGCGGTGCGCTCGGACTGGCGCAGGAGTGCGTGGCAGACGCAGGTGAGTGCCACCAGACCGGCGGCCGTACCGGCCGCGCCGCCGAAGGACTGACCGCACATCAGCAGGACGACCGGGACCAGGGCACAGCTGAAGGCCGCCCAGCGGACCACATCGCTCACCGGATCGGAGGACGGGCCCTCGGGCGTCTCCTCGCGGGCGAAATCATGGGTTCCGGGCACGGAACGGCTCCCTGCTGGCGGCTGCTGGCGGTACTAACAACGGCCGGTCGGGGGCGTGGGTCACTGGGCAGTGGGTAGCAGGGGGTGTGAGCCCGGGCCATTGCGCTACGCGCCGCGCTCGTGCATGCTCCGGGGAACCGCCCACGGGGCCGCCGGCCCGGCGGGCGGCCTCTGGGCAGGCAGCGACTGTCGCCGTACCCTGGGGGGTAAGCACTTGAAAAGATGAATCCCGGACGGATTTGGCCGTCCAAGATCCATCAGTGGGCGTGCCCCTCGACAACTCCAACCAGTCCACCGCCGATCCCTCGACCAGAGGCTTCCTTCGCCGAGACACCGATGGCCGGTCACGAATTCTCCGAACCCGCGGACCGCAAGCGGATCGCCGATCAGGCGGCGAATCCCGAAGCGGCGGAAGAAACACGTCATTCCTGCGATCCGGCGTTCCGGCACGGCGTCGTGGTGGGCTTCGACGGTTCCATGTCGAGCGAGCGAGCGCTTGCGTATGCAATCGGTATGGCCCGGCGCTCGGGCTCGGGACTGATCATCGTCCATGTGGCCAACCGGCTGCCGACGACCGTCTGGGCGGGCTGTGAGCCGCCGGTCTTCGTGGACGTCCCCGATCACCGCACCGAGGTCCTGGGCCTGGAGCTGGCCTGCGCCGACCATCTCTCCGAGGTCCCCTGGATCCTGGTGGAGCGCGGCGGGGACATCTGCCACGAACTCGAGGAAGTCGGGCGTGAGTATGCCGCCGACGCCATCGTGGTGGGCTCCACCCACGGTCTGGTCGGCCGGATCTTCGGTTCCGTGGCGGGCCGGCTGGCGCGCCGGGCGCAGCGACCGGTCGTCGTCATCCCGTAGGCGCCGCAGGGGAACGGTCCCGCCGGTCCCTTGACTTCCCCCGGAATCTACTCGCGCGTAGAGGTGCCGATGGCATCCCGCATGGGTACAACTCCGGCAGTACGTCCCAGAGCGTGCCAGGACGTGCCGCCGGACGGGAGGTGACGGTTCCCGGGGCCGGTGGCATCACCGCCGGCGTGAGGGCGACGCCGGCGCGAAAGGAGGCGGCCCTCCCCGCGCGCGTGGTGGCACGCGTGGGGAGGGCCGTTCTCTCGTACCTGTCGCGGACAGGTGCGGACAGGTCCGAGAGGTCTCGTGGGGCCCGCGGCCGAAGCGGCCGGGCGGGCCCGGAGCCGGACTACTCGACGGTGACGGACTTCGCCAGGTTGCGCGGCTTGTCGATGTCGCGGCCCATGGCCTTCGCCGTGTAGTACGCGAAGAGCTGGAGCGGGATGCCCATGAGGATGGCGTCCAGCTCGTCCTCGTTCTTCGGCACGACGATCGTGTGGTCGGCCTTCTCCTGCTCCCGGTGGGCGACGGCGAGGATGCGGCCGCTGCGGGCCTTGATCTCCTCGAGCGCGGCGCGGTTCTTCTCCAGCAGCTCGTCGTCCGGCACGATCGCGACGGTCGGCATCGCGGGCTCGATCAGGGCCAGCGGGCCGTGCTTCAGCTCGGAGGCCGGGTAGGCCTCGGCGTGGATGTACGAGACCTCCTTCAGCTTCAGCGAGGCCTCGCGGGCCACCGGGTAGCCGCGGACACGGCCGATGAACATCATCGACTTGGCCTCGGCGTACTCCTTGGCCAGCTCCTCGATCTGCGCCTCGTTGGCGAGGATCTCCTCGATCTGGCCGGGCAGCTTGCGCAGGCCCTCGATGATCCGCTTGCCGTCGGCGACGGACAGGTCGCGGGTGCGGCCCAGGTGGAGGGCGAGCAGGCCGAAGGAGACCACCATGTTGGTGAAGCACTTGGTGGAGACGACGCAGACCTCGGGGCCGGCGTGGACATAGATGCCGCCGTCGGTCTCCCGGGCGATCGCCGAGCCGACCACGTTGACCAGGCCCAGGACGCGGGCGCCCTTGCGCTTGAGCTCCTGGACGGCGGCGAGCACGTCGTAGGTCTCACCGGACTGGGACACCGCGATGTAGAGGGTGTCGGGGTCGACGACCGGGTTGCGGTAGCGGAACTCGGAGGCCGGCTCGGCGTCCGCGGGGATGCGGGCCAGCTCCTCGATCATCTGGGCGCCGATCTGGCCGGCGTGGTACGAGGTGCCACAGCCGAGGATCTTCACCCGGCGCACGGCGCGGGCGTCACGGGCGTCCAGGTTGAGGCCGCCGAGGTGCACGGTGGAGAAGCGGTCGTCGATGCGGCCGCGCAGCGCGCGGTCCACGGCGTCGGCCTGCTCGTGGATCTCCTTGTGCATGTACGTGTCGTGGCCGCCCATGTCGTAGGACTCGGCCTCCCACTCGACGGTGGTCGGCTGGGCGGAGGTGCGGGAGCCCTCGGTGGTGTAGGTGCGGTAGTCGTCCGCCTTGAGGGTGGCCATCTCGCCGTCGTCGAGGGTGACGACCTGGCGGGTGTGGGCGACCAGGGCGGCGACGTCGGAGGAGACGAACATCTCCTTCTCGCCTATGCCCAGGACCACGGGCGAGCCGTTGCGGGCGACGACGATGCGGTCCGGGAAGTCGGCGTGGAGGACGGCGATGCCGTACGTGCCCTCGATGTGCTTGACGGCCTCGCGGACCTTCTCCTCCAGCGTGCCGGCCTCGGAGCGGGCGATGAGGTGGGCGAGGACCTCGGTGTCGGTGTCGGACACGAAGGTGAAGCCGTCGGCGGTCAGCCGGGTGCGCAGCTCGGCGGCGTTGTCGATGATGCCGTTGTGGACGACGGCCACCTTCTCCTCGGCGTCGAGGTGGGGGTGGGCGTTGACGTCGTTCGGCGCGCCGTGGGTGGCCCAGCGGGTGTGGGCGATGCCGGTGGTGCCGTTGAAGCGCTTGGGCAGCCGGGACTCGAGCTCGCGGACGCGGCCCTTGGCCTTGGCGGACTTCAGGCCGCCGGTCTTGCCGCCGGCGTGCAGGGCGATGCCGGCGGAGTCGTAGCCCCGGTACTCCAGGCGCTGGAGACCCTCGAGCAGCAGCGGCGCGACATCACGCTTGCCGATGTATCCGACGATTCCACACATAGATGACCCTCCCAGGTAAAGCGTTCGTGGTGCCCGGTACTACGGCGGCACTCGATGGCGGTTGCGAGGACGGAACGGGGCGGCTGTGCGGACCGGCCCCGGCCGTCGTCGTCCCGGCGGCTCAGCCGTAGACGATGCGGCGCAGTTGCCGCAGTGAGAGCTCGGGTGGTGCCACCGCGCGGTGCGGCAGCTCCCCCGCGATGCGCTCGAAGATCTCCGCGTTGTTCAGTCCGCCGGACTGGAGCTCACGGTGGCGGCGACGCACGAATTCCTCGGCCGTCTCGTCGAAGTACGCCAGCACGTCCAGCACCACCCGGGCGGCCTCGCCGCGCTGTAGCGGCGTGCTGCGCACCAGGTGGTCGACCAGGTCGTCATGGGACATACGGCGTTCGAGCACCCGTCGATAGTGAGGGCAAGACGAGTCTTTCGCAAGAATCCTGCCCGATTTCGGGCAGGAGTGCAGGGTGCGGAGCGGGAAAAAGGTTAGAAACGACGCAGGACGGCCTGTTTCGCTGCGGCGAACTCCTCGTCCGTGAGGATTCCCGCGTGACGCAGCTCACCCAGCTCGCGCAGCCGGCGCAGCAGGACGTCGTGATCGGCGGGGGCGGGGTCGCCCTGCTCCGGGGCGGCGGGCCCGGCCGGGGGCGCGCCCTCCGGGGCCTTCGAGAAGCCGAGGGCCGGGGCGCCCGCCGGTGTGACGGCGGACCGCGCGGCTCCGGCGGCGGAGGGGTGCGGCAGCCGGGCGGTCACGGCGGCGGCCACCAGCACCATCAGCGGGTCCTTCTTGAAGCCGTAGAGCTCGACGGCGTGCGGGTCGTGCTTGGGCGGCGCGTTCGTGGGCACCTGGGGGACGGTGAAGCGGAGGTAGCCGTTCTCCAGGCCGGCGGAGGGCTGCCACTCCACCGTGGCGATGTCGGCCACGGGCAGGACGCGCGTCCCCGCGGACTTCTTCCCCTCGGCGGTGACCCAGTTCCACTCCAGGCGGACCCGCTCGCCGTCGAAGGAGGCGGTGCCGTCCCCGGCGCTCACCGACAGCGGCACGGCGGGGCCCGGCAGCAGATAGCGGTCCGCAGGGCCGTCCGGCAGCCGCTCCAGCAGCAGGGCGTGGCGCACCTCGTCCACGAAGTACTCCGCGACGCCCGTACGGTCCTGCTCGACCGCGAGCTGATACGGATCCGCCGCCTCCGGAAGTCGGCCGCGGGCGGCCTGGGTCAGCGGGTCGGACCCGTCGCGCAGCCGCAGCCGGAGCCGCCCGCCCTTGCGGGCCGGCTCGAAGGCGACGCCCGCCACCGCGCCCAGCGGAACGGCGAGCTCACCCAGGGTCTGGCGCAGCGGATGAACTCCCCGCTCCCGGCCTGGCACGATGCGTATCGTGTCGCCGTCGAAGGTCCATGTCCCGTCCTTCTGGAGGATCTCTGCCATGGACGGAATTCTCGCAGGCGGGCCGGGGGCGCGGGGCGGGGAGCGGGAGCGTGACAGGGGTGGGCGCCGGGCGCCGGGGTCGGGCGTCAGGCGCCGGGCAGGCCCAGCTCGCGGGCGATGAGCATCCGCTGCACCTCGCTGGTGCCCTCGCCGATCTCCAGGATCTTGGAGTCCCGCCACATCCGGGCCACGGGGTACTCGTTCATAAAGCCGTAGCCGCCGTGGATCTGGGTGGCCTCGCGGGCGTTGGTGACCGCGATCTCGGAGGAGTAGAGCTTGGCCAGCGCCGCCTCCTTCTTGAACGGCTCGCCGTGGACCAGCCGGGACGCGGCGTCGCGCCAGGCGATCCGGGCCGTGTGGGCCCGCATCTCCATGTCGGCGATCTTGAACTGGATGGCCTGGTTGGCGCCGATCGGCCAGCCGAAGGCCTCCCGGGTCCGGGCGTAGCCGACGGACTCGTCGACACAGCCCTGGGCGAGCCCGGTGGCCAGCGCGGAGATCGCGATCCGGCCCTCGTCCAGTATCCGCAGGAACTGGGCGTAGCCGCGGCCCTGTTCGCCCAGCAGATTGGCGGCGGGCACCCGGACGTCGGAGAAGGACAGCTCCCGGGTGTCCGAGGCGTTCCAGCCGACCTTGGAGTAGGGGGCGGCGACGGTGAAGCCGGGGGTGCCGGACGGCACGATGATCGAGGAGATCAGCGGCTTGCCGTTCTCGGCGTGGCCGGTGACGGCGGTGACGGTGACCAGGCCGGTGATGTCGGTGCCGGAGTTGGTGATGAAGCACTTGGTGCCGTTGATCACCCATTCGTTCGTCGCCTCGTCGAGCCGGGCCGTGGTGCGGGTGGCCCCGGCGTCGGAGCCGCCGTCGGGCTCCGTCAGGCCGAACGCGCCCAGCATCTCGCCGGAACACAGCTTCGGCAGCCACTCGCGCTTCTGCTCCTCGGTGCCGAAGCGGAAGATGGGCATCGCGCCCAGCGAGACCCCGGCCTCCAGGGTGATCGCCACGGAGGAGTCCACCCGGGCGAGCTCCTCCAGGACCAGCCCGAGGGCCAGATAGTCCCCGCCCATGCCGCCGTACTCCTCGGGGAACGGCAGCCCGAACAGGCCCATGCGGCCCATCTCCCGCACGATCTCGTACGGGAACTCATGGCGCTCGTAGAAGTCGCCGATCTTCGGGGCGACGACCTCGTGGGCGAACTCCTCCACGGTGCGGCGGAGTTCCTCGTGCTCGGGGGAGAGGCGGTGGTCCAGCGACATGGCTCAGGGCTCCTGGTGGGAGAGGGCACGGACGGTGCGGGACGGGCTGGGTCGGCCCAGGTGGCCGGCCATCCAGACGCTGGTGGCGGTGAGACGGCCGAGATCGACCCCGGTGGCGATGCCGAGGCCGTCGAGCATCCACACGAGGTCTTCGGTGGCGAGGTTTCCGGTGGCGCTCTTGGCGTACGGGCAGCCGCCGAGCCCGCCGGCGGAGGCGTCGACCGTGGTCACGCCCTGGCGGAGGGCGGCGAGGGTGTTGGCGAGCGCCTGCCCGTAGGTGTCGTGGAAGTGCACGGCGAGCCGGTCGACCGGCACACCCGCCTCGTGGAGAGCGGTGAGCAGCGCCGTGACATGGCCGGGCGTGGCGACGCCGATGGTGTCGCCGAGGCTCAGCTCGTCACAGCCCAGGTCGAGGAGGCGACGGCTGACCCGGACGGTCTGCTCCAGGGGGACGGCCCCCTCCCAGGGGTCGCCGAAGCACATGGAGAGATAGCCGCGCACCCGCAGCCCCGCCTCCCGGGCCGTCGCCACGACGGGAGCGAACATCTCCAGCGACTCGTCGACGGAGCGGTTGAGATTGGCCCGGGCGAAGGACTCGGTGGCGCTGCCGAAGACGGCGATCTCCCGGGCGCCGAGGGCGAGGGCGCGGTCGAGCCCCCGCCGGTTGGGCACGAGCACGGGGAGCCGGGCGGGGACGCCGTCGAGCAGCGGCAGCAGCTCCTCGGCGTCGGCGAGCTGGGGCACCCACTTGGGGTGGACGAAGCTCGTCGCCTCGACGGTGTCCAGGCCGGCGGCGGCCAGCCGGCGGATGAACTCCGCCTTGACCTCGGTCGGGACGGTCGTCTTCTCGTTCTGCAGACCGTCGCGGGGGCCCACCTCGTGGATCCGCACCCGGGTGGGGAGGGCGGGGTCGGGGAAGGCCATGGGCAGTCCGTCGATCATGACTCCTCCACGGGCGCGACCGGGGTGACGACGGCCAGGACCTGGTCCATCGCCACGGTGCTGCCGGGCGTCACGTCGAGCTCGGTGACGGTGCCGGCGTGGGGGGCGGCGATGACGTGCTCCATCTTCATCGCCTCGACGACGAGGAGGCTCTGACCGGCCTCGACCTCATCGCCCACGGCGGCCTTGACGACGGTGACCGTGCCGGGCATGGGGGCGGTGAGCGTGCCGGCGTGGGCCCCGGCGCCGCCGCCGGTGAGTGCGGCGAGGACGGGGTCGTACGGCACGAGGTGCCAGGTGTCGCCCTGGTGGGCGAGCCAAGTGCCCTGCGGGCCGGCGGCGAAGACGAAGCGGTGGGTCAGGCCGTCGAGCTCGACAGCGGCCTGTTCCCCGATCCCGCCTCTTCGGGGGGGCGCGGCTTCCGGGGGCGGGCCTCCGGATCCCCTGGAGGGCAGCAGTTTCGCGCCGCGGGGGACGGGGCCCGGCTGCTGGATGCCGTCGGCGGCGTGCCGCGCCGCCGAGGTGTCGCTCAGCAGGAACTCCGTGCCCGCCGCGGTGTCGCGCACGCGGACCGTGACCGGGGCGTGGCCCGGGACGCGGAAGTGATGGGGCGTCCAGGCGGCCTCGCCGCCGAGGCGCCAGCCGCTCGGCACCGAGAACGGGTCCACCCAGGTGGGGGCTCCGGTGGGGGACAGCTCCCGCCGGCGCAGCAGCCCACCCGCCACGTACGCCTCCTCCGGCACCTCCGCCGGAACGAGCGTCGCCGCGTCCCGGTCGACCAGGCCCGTGTCGAGGTCGCCCGAGACGACGGAAGGGTGCGCCAGCAGCCGTCGCAGGAAGCCCACGTTCGTGTCGACGCCCAGGACGACCGTCTCCGCGAGGGCGGCCCGCAGGCGGCGCAGCGCCGTGGCCCGGTCCGGGCCGTGGGCGATCACCTTCGCGAGCATGGGGTCGTACGACGTGCCGACCTCCGCGCCCGCCACGAGCCCGGAGTCCACCCGGATCCCCTCGCCCGACGGCTCGCGCAGCGCCAGGACCGTGCCCGCCGAGGGCAGGAAGTCGACGCGGTCGCCGCTCACCCGGGCGGTCTCGGCGCAGACGCGCGCCTCCACCGCGTGCCCCGTGAGCGTCACGTCCTCCTGGGCGAAGCCCAGCCGCTCGCCGGCCGCGACCCGGATCTGCCACTCGACCAGGTCCAGCCCGGTGATCAGCTCCGTGACCGGGTGCTCGACCTGGAGGCGGGTGTTCATCTCCATGAAGTAGTACGAGGACGGATCGCCGCCCGGGACGATGAACTCGACCGTCCCCGCGCCGGTGTAGCCGCAGGAGCGCGCGGCCTGCGCGGCGGCCTCGCCCATCGCGGCGCGCGTGGCCTCGTCCAGCAGGACGCTGGGCGCCTCCTCGATGATCTTCTGGTGGCGGCGCTGGAGGGAGCACTCGCGCTCGCCCAGGTGGACGACGCCGCCGTGGCCGTCGGCCAGCACCTGGATCTCGATGTGCCGGGGGCGGTCGATCCAGCGTTCCACGAGCAGGGTGTCGTCGCCGAACGACCCGCGCGCCTCGCGCCGCGCGGCGGCGATCTCCTCGCCGAGCAGCGCCGCGTCGCGCACCAGCCGCATGCCCTTGCCGCCGCCGCCCGCGGACGGCTTCAGCAGGACCGGCATCCCGATCTCGTGCGCCGCGTCGGCCAGTTCGGCGTCCGTCAGGCCGCTGCCCGTCGAGCCCGGCACGACGGGCACACCCGCCGCCCGGACCGTCTCCTTCGCCCGGATCTTGTCGCCCATCAGCTCGATCGCCCCGGAGGGCGGGCCGATGAAGACGAGCCCCGCGTCCGCGCAGGCGCGGGCGAAGGCGGCGTTCTCCGCGAGGAAGCCGTAGCCGGGGTGGACGGCCTGCGCGCCGGTGCGGGCGGCGGCGTCCAGCAGGCGCTCCACGGACAGATAGCTCTCCGTGGCGGCCGCGGGGCCGATGCGCACGGCGGTGTCGGCCTCGCGGACGTGCCGGGCCTCGGCGTCGGCGTCGCTGAAGACGGCGACGGACCGGATGCCGAGCGCGCGCAGCGTACGGATGACGCGTACGGCGATCTCGCCCCGGTTGGCGACAAGGACTGTCTCGAACATGCTCCGCCTCACATCCGGAAGACGCCGTAGCCGGGCGCCGCGCCGTCCCTGGCGGGAAGCGGGGCGTTGGCACAGGCGGTCAGGGCCAGGCCCAGCACCTGCCGGGTCTCCAGGGGGTCGATGACTCCGTCGTCCCACAGCCGGGCGGTCGCGTAGTAGGCGTTGCCCTGGGTGTCGTACTGCTCGCGGATCGGCGCCCGGAAGGACTCCTCGTCCTCCGCGCTCCACTCCTCGCCGCGCGCCTCCAGCTGGTCGCGCTTGACGGTGGCGAGCACGGACGCCGCCTGCTCGCCGCCCATCACGGAGATCTTCGCGTTGGGCCACATCCACAGGAAGCGGGGCGAGTAGGCCCGGCCGCACATGGAGTAGTTGCCCGCGCCGTACGAGCCGCCTATGACGACCGTGAGCTTCGGGACGCGGGTGCAGGCGACGGCCGTGACCATCTTGGCGCCGTGCTTGGCGATGCCGCCCGCCTCGTACTGCCGGCCCACCATGAAGCCGGAGATGTTCTGGAGGAAGAGCAGGGGAATGCCGCGCTGGTCGCACAGCTCGATGAAGTGGGCGCCCTTCTGGGCGGATTCGGAGAAGAGGATGCCGTTGTTGGCGACGATGCCCACCGGGTGGCCGTGGATCCGGGCGAAGCCCGTCACCAGCGTCTGCCCGAACTCCGCCTTGAACTCGGCGAATCGCGAGCCGTCGACGATCCGGGCGATGACCTCGCGGACGTCGTACGGGGTGCGGGAATCCACCGGGACCGCGCCGTAGAGGCCCGCCGGGTCGGCCTTGGGCTCCTCTACGGGCTCCACCGGCCACGGCGGGGCGCCGCGCTCGGGGAGCGTCGAGACGATCGTCCGGACGATGCGCAGGGCGTGCTCGTCGTTCTCGGCGAGGTGGTCGGTGACGCCCGACACCTTCGAGTGGACCTCGCCGCCGCCCAGCTCCTCGGCGGTGACGACCTCGCCCGTCGCGGCCTTCACCAGCGGCGGGCCGCCCAGGAAGATCGTGCCCTGGCCGCGCACGATCACGGCTTCGTCGCTCATCGCCGGGACGTAGGCGCCGCCGGCCGTGCAGGAGCCGAGGACCGCCGCGATCTGCGGGATGCCGGCGCCGGACATCCGGGCCTGGTTGTAGAAGATCCGGCCGAAGTGCTCGCGGTCGGGGAAGACCTCGTCCTGCATGGGCAGGAAGGCGCCGCCGGAGTCGACCAGGTACAGGCACGGGAGCCTGTTCTCCAGGGCGATCTCCTGGGCGCGCAGATGCTTCTTGACGGTCATCGGGTAGTACGTGCCGCCCTTGACCGTGGCGTCGTTGGCGACGATCACCGTCTCGCGGCCGGAGACCCGGCCGATGCCCGCGATCACGCCGGCGGCCGGGGCGGCCCCGCCGTACATCCCCTCGGCGGCCAGCGGGGCGATCTCCAGGAAGGGCGAGCCGGGGTCGAGCAGGGCGTCGACGCGGTCGCGCGGCAGCAGCTTCCCGCGCGCGGTGTGCCGCGCGCGGGCCTTCTCGCCGCCGCCCAGCCGCGCGGTGGCGAGCCTGCCGCGCAACTCCGCCGTCAGCTCGCGATGAGCGGCCTCGTTGGCCCGCCAGGCGTCGGACGCCGGATCGGCGGCGCTCCCCAGCACCGGTGCCTGCTGCATGGACTCGAGCTCCCTTGCTCGGTTAATGAGCGTTAACACAGTGCCTTCAGGTTAACGACCATTAACGCCCGCTGTCTAGAATTACCTTCGTGAAAGACGCTGTGAGCACCCCCCGGCAGGCCCCGGCCCCCCTCTCCCGCCGCGAGCAGATCCTGCGGGAGGCCGCCCGGCTCTTCGCCGAGCGCGGCTTCCACGGCGTGGGCGTGGACGAGATAGGGGCGGCGGTCGGCATCAGCGGCCCCGGGCTCTACCGCCACTTCGCCGGCAAGGACGCGATGCTCGCCGAGCTGCTGGTGGGCATCAGCGGGCGGCTCCTCACGGGCGGCCGGCGGCGCGTCGCCGAGGCCGCGGAGGCGGGCGCGGACCCGGCCGAGGTGCTGGACTCGCTCATCGACGGTCACATCGACTTCGCCCTGGACGACCGGGCGCTGATCATCCTCCACGACCGGGAGCTCGGCCAGCTCCGCGACAGCGACCGCAAGCTGGTGCGCTCCCTCCAGCGCCAGTACGTGGAGCTGTGGGTCGACGTCGTCCGCCGGCTCCACCCCGGCACCCTGGAGGTCGAGGTCCGGGCCGCCGTCCACGCCGTCTTCGGCCTGCTCAACTCCACCCCCCACCTCGGCCGCCCCGGCGCCCTCCCCGCCCGCACGGCCATGGCCGCGCTGCTGCGCCGCCTGGCGCTCGGCGCGCTCGGCTCCCTGGCGGGCTGACGAGCACATCTGGACAGCCTTGGTGACCGGCCGGTAGCTTCCGCTGAGCAAGCGCTTATACAGCGAGCGCCGCCACCGGCGAGCGCTGCCACAGCCCGAGCGGGGAGGCCGCTGTGCGACGCACTGTCTTCACCGAGGACCACGAGGCCTTCCGGCGGACGATCCGCGACGTCATCGCCGCCGAGGTGGTGCCGCACTACGACGAGTGGCGCGCCGCCGGGGCCGTCCCCCGCGCGTTCTACAAGAGGCTCGGCGAGCTCGGCGTCTTCGGCATCGAGGTCCCCGAGGAGTACGGCGGCGCGGGCCAGCGCTCGTTCAAGTTCCAGGCCGTCGTCACCGAGGAGTGCGCGCGTGCGGGCGTCAGCTTCGGTGCCGCCGGCGCCCACACCGCCCTCTGCCTGCCCTACCTCCTGACGTACGGCACGGAGGAGCAGAAGCGGCGCTGGCTGCCCGGCTTCGTCTCCGGCGAGCTGATGACCGCCATCGCCATGACCGAGCCCGGCACCGGCTCCGACCTGGCCGGGATGCGCACCACGGCCCGGCTCTCCGAGGACGGCACCCACTACGTCCTCAACGGCGCCAAGACCTTCATCACCAGCGGCGTCCAGGCCGACCGGGTGCTCGTCTGCGCCCGTACGGCCCCGGCCACCGCCGAGGACCGGCGCGGCGGCATCTCCCTCCTCGTCGTGGACACCTCCTCGGAGGGCTACGCCGTCGGCCGCACGCTGGAGAAGCTCGGCCTGAAGGTCTCCGACACCGCCGAACTCTCCTTCACCGACGTCAAGGTGCCCGTCACGGACCTCCTCGGCGAGGAGGGCGCGGCCTTCGGCTACCTCACCCACAACCTCCCGCAGGAACGGCTCGGCATCGCCGTCGGCGCGTACGCCCAGGCGGCCGCCGCCGTCGCCTTCGCCACGGAGTACGTCCGCGACCGCACGGTCTTCGGGCGGTCGGTGGCCTCGTTCCAGAACACCAAGTTCGTCCTGGCCGACTGCCGTTCCGAGGTGGACGCGATGCAGGCGGTCGTCGACCGGGCCCTGGAGGCGCACGACGCGGGCGAGCTGACCGCCGCCGACGCCGCCTCCGCCAAGCTCTTCACCACCGAGCGGGCGGCCGTCGTCGTCGACAAGTGCCTCCAGCTCCACGGCGGTTACGGCTACATGATGGAGTACCCCATCGCCCGCCTGTACGCGGACACCCGCGTCACCCGCATCTACGGCGGCACGAGCGAGGTCATGCGCTCGATCATCGCCAAGTCGATGGGCCTGTAGGGCCCGCCGCGACAGCACGGACACCCGTTAAGGACCACCGGCACATGAACGAACCCCTCACCACCGAGCCCCCCACCCCCCTCGACGAACTCCTCGGCCTGCTCGACCTCGAGCGGATCGAGGAGGACATCTTCCGCGGCACCACCTCCCGGCCCGTCCTCGTGCCGCGCGTCTTCGGCGGCCAGGTCGCCGCGCAGGCGCTGGTCGCCGCGGGACGTACCGTCCCGGCCGACCGGCACGCCCACTCCCTGCACTCCTACTTCCTGCGCCCCGGCGACCCCGCGGTGCCCATCGTCTACACCGTGGACCGCATCCGCGACGGCCACTCCTTCACGACCCGCCGCGTCGTCGCCGTCCAGCACGGGCAGCCGATCTTCCACCTCTCCGCGTCCTTCCAGACGCACGAGGAGGGGCTGGAGCACCAGGAGCCGATGCCGTCGGCGCCGGACCCGCTGACCCTCCCCACGGCCGCCGAGATGCTGCCGCACTATGCCCATCACCTGGGCGGCCAGGACGTCGTCGAGCGCATCCTGGAGGCGCGCGGGGCGGTCGACCTGCGCTACGCGGAGGAGCCGACGTTCGCCCGCGTGGGCGAGCCGCGCGAGCCCAAGTCGCAGGTTTGGTTCCGGACGAACGGCAAACTGGCGGACGATCCACTGCTGCACATCTGCCTGGCCACGTACGTCTCCGACATGACGCTCCTGGACTCGGTGCTGCTCGCCCACGGGCGCGGCGGCTGGGCCATCGGCGACGTCGTCGGCGCGAGCCTGGACCACGCCATGTGGTTCCACCGCCCCTTCCGCGCCGACGAATGGCTGCTCTACGACCAGGAGAGCCCCACCTCCCAGGGCGGCCGGGGGCTGGCGAGGGGGCGGATCTTCACCCAGGACGGGCGGCTGGCGGTGTCGGTGATCCAGGAGGGGCTGATACGCGTCCCGCGCGGTCGATAGGCGGATGACCCGCCCTTTACCCTCGTGAGACCGATCCGCAAGCGATCCACCGGGGGGATCCCATGCCGCGCACGAACACACCCATGCCCAGTGTCGTACGGGCGCTCTTGATAACCACGGGTGTCCTCGTCATCGGCGCCGGCGTGGTGCTGCTGTTCGTCTGGCACACCCACATCGTCGACCGCACCGGCGCGTACCGGCTGATGGCGGGGCTCGCCCTGCGGGCCACGGAGGCCGCCGTGCTCTACGGCGGCTCCTGGCTGGTCGTCCGCGGCTGGAACGGCGGGCCCCGGCCCCGGACCTAGTCCGGGCGGCCCGCCGTCAGGCCGTGGACTTCGCCGTGGCGCGCACGCCGAAGTGGACGTAGCGGCTGCCGTCGGCCAGCGCGTAGAAGACCACCGGGATCCAGCCGTCCTTCTCGTTGCGGCGGCCGGCGAAGACCGTCCTCGACGGGGTGTCCGAGACCGGGGTCAGGTTCCAGACGAGGGGGTCGAAGGTGCCCGCCAGGCCGTCGGCGCCCTCGTACGTCAGCCGGAGGACGCCCTCGCCGGAGGGGTCTTCGCCAAAGGGGCGGTCGGCGATGGTCATGAGGAAGCCCTCGCGCTTGTACGTGCCGGTGAACGGGGCGGTGTTCACCACCGGGGGCTCCTCGGGCGGCCCGAACGCCGGCATGGAGATCCCGGCGAGCTCGGCGGTCAGTTCGCGGCAGAGCGTCTCGTAGACCTTGGGCGCGGCGCTGCCGCCGTTGGTCAGGAGGGCCACGGCGAGGCCCTTCTCGGGGATGGCGCGCAGGTAGGCGAGCTGCCCGAACGTGCTGCCGTCATGGCCGAAGCCGCGCGCGCCGTCCCACTCGAACAGGCCCCAGCCCAGGCCCCAGTGGGCGCCGAGGAACCACTCGTCGGGCATCGCGACCTCGCGGTTCAGCATGGCCTCCACGGCGGCGGACGAGAGCACCCGCGTCCCGTCCGGTGCCGTGCCGCCGTCGACGAACAGCCGGGCGAACCGCACCACGTCGGCGGCGGTGGCGCTGATCCCGCCGTAGGGGCCGGCGGAGCGGGGCAGCATGTTCCACAGCGGGGTGGGGACCGGGTCCTCGCCGGGCTCGCCCATGTGCCCCATCGCCGCGCGGAAGCGCAGCACTTCCTCGGGGAGGGTCATGGTGCGGTCGAGCCCGAGCGGGTCGAGGAGCAGCTCCTTGAGCGCCTCGTCCCAGGTCTTGCCGGTGACGACCTCGACGATCCGGCCGAGGACGTTGTAGCCGGTGCTGGAGTACGACATGGTGGCGCCGGGCGGGTTGGTCATGCCGACGTTCCGCGCGCTTTCGACATAGCGGGCCAGGCAGTCGTCGCCGCGGCCCGTGTCGTTGACGTGGTCGCCCTCGATGCCGCTGGTGTGGTTGAGCAGCTGGCGCGGTGTGACCGTACGGGACGCCTCCGCGTCGGCGACGGCGAAGTCCGGCAGGACGTCCACGACGGGCGCGTCCAGGTCGAGCTTTCCGGTGTCGGCGAGCAGCACCGCGAGCGCGGCGGTGTAGCCCTTGCTGACCGAGCCGATCTGGAAGACCGAGTCCGTGGTCGTCCCGACGCCGGTCCCGGTGTGCAGGATGCCGCTCGCCAGCTCGTGGATCTCCCCGTCGGCGAGGACGGCCAGTGCGGCGCCGGGGACGTGGTGGGCGGCCAGGAGCTCGTCGAGCCGGGCCTGCCAGCGGGCGGTGTCGAAGGGCTTCGGCACTTCAAGGTGCGCGTTCCCGGACATGCGGTTTTCCCCCAGTGGTGGTCAAGTGATGTGACAGGGCCCGTGACTGGTCGTCCGTGACTAGTCGGCCTGCCGCGGCCGCCTGCCCACGAACCCGGCCAGTTCGGCCATGGTCGTCCGCGGGGGCCGGCGGAGATCGCGGTCGGGGTGGATCAGACGGCTGCCCAGGGTCCGGACGAGGGCGCCGAGGACGAAGCCGTACACCGTCACCATGCCGTGCCCGTTGGACTGGGCGAGCCACATGCCCAGGCCGAGCACGGGTGCGGCGATCGCGAGGAGCACGTCCTTGCGCTCACGGCCGCGCAGCAGGAGGGCGGCGGCCAGGGTCGCGGCGAGGAAGTACGTCGCTCCCGAGCTCCCCGCGAAGTTCCGGGGATCGGTGCCGCCGCCGGTCTGGCCGAACAGCGCGTCGATGTGCTCCGGCAGCAGGATGCCCGCGGCGAACAGGCCCACCATCAGGGGCCCGCCCCAGAACCACTCCGCGAGGGCGGCGATGACGGCGAGGGTGGCGATGTTCCACGCCCCGCCGAGGAACCCGCCGTTCTGCATGAAGGTGGAGGTGATCACGCGCCACCAGCCCGACTTGCTCGGGTCGCTGTCGAAGGCGTCCATCGCCCCCGACCAGCAGAGCTGTGTCACGACTCCGGCGAGCGCGACCGCGGTCAGGGCGACCGCGGCCCAGGGGATCCGGCGCCGGCCCACGGTGTCCTGCCCGACGAGGGCCAGACCTCCGTTGAGCATCAGAACCATCAGTGCCGCAGTGGTCACGTTGAACAGCATCGCGCCCATCGCCACCAGCCCCCCTCGAACGCCGAATGTTTGTGCTGGACACGACATTAGCCGGGGAGACGGGCAGTTTCAAACACTGTTTGAAAATTGCCGCTAGGGTGATCCCCATGAAGCTGACCGCAGACCGGATCATCGACGCGGGCATGGCCGTCTTCGCCGAGTCCGGCTACCACGGGTTGTCCATGCGACAGGTGGCGGAGCGCCTCGGCGCGCACGCCGGGAGCCTCTACTACCACGTGCCCAGCAAGAGCGCGCTGCTCCAGCTGATGGCCGACCGGGTCGCCCGGCAGGCCTACGACGCGGGCAGCGCCGCGCTGGCCGCGCTGCCCGAGGGGGCGGGCTGGCAGGCCGGTATCGAGGCCCAGGCCGTGACGCTGCGGCGGAGCATCCGGCGGCACGCGGGCGGCGCGATCATGTTCGCCGACAGCCCGAAGATGCTCAGTGGCGGGGCGCTGTCGCTGATGGAGCGGCTGCTGCGCACCCTGAGCGACGCCGGTGTGCCCGACGAACACCTCATCGTCGCCGCCGACACCCTGCTCAGCCACGTCACCGGCTATGTGCTCCAGGAACAGAGCGAGCCGCCCGCCCTCCCCGTCACCGAGGAGGACGTCGTCGGCCTGCCCGAGCGCTTCCCCCTGACCCTGGCCGCCGCGGCCGCCTACGACCAGGAGGAGAAGTTCCTCCGGAGCGTACGGATGCTCTGCGCCGGGATCGCGACGCTGATCGAGCCGGACGACGCCTAGCCCTGCGGCAACCCCGCCGCGCTCAGCAGGTACGCCGTCATCGGCTCGTAGAAGCGCGGGTCGGCGACGTGGTCGTCCAGCGGCACCGCCACCTGGAGCGTGCCCTCCGCCTCGGCGAGGAACAGCGCCGGGTCGTTGCAGTCCGCGAAGCCCACCGCGTCGATGCCCTGCCCCGCCGCGCAGCCCGCCCAGCCGTGGTCGGCGACGACCAGGTCCGGCAGCGGGCGGCCCGCCTGCCGCAGCCCGTCGAGGATCGCTGCCATGGGCGCGGGGGAGTGGGTGTGCCAGAGCGTCGCCCCGCGTTCGAAGACGGCCACGTCGGCGACCTGGTACACCGAGCCCTCGTCCGCGCGCAGCCCGCTGGGGATCGCGACGATCTCGCAGCCCGCCGCCCGCAGCGCGGCCGCCGTCGTGCGGTGGACGTCCAGCAGCCCGCCCGGGTGGCCGGTGGCGAACAGCACCCGCTGCCGCCCCTCCGCCGCCTTCCGTAGGAACGCGGCCATCCGCTCCAGCGCGGCCACGGTCAGCCGGGGGTCGATCGTGTCCTGGCCCATCCGGTGCTCGAGGTCGTCGTTGACGCCGCAGCGCTCCGCCATGACCGCCAGCACGTCCTGCTCGTCCGTCCAGCGGTCGCCGAACTCCAGCCCGAACCAGTAGTGCCGGTCGCCCTGGGCGAGCCTGCGGTAGTGATCGAGGTTGTTCTCGCGGGGGGTGGCGACATTCCCCGCGATACGCGTACGGACGAGGTGATCGATCAGTTCGGCGGGGCTGGGTGGTATCGGCATGGGCTCATTCTCCCCCGGGATGCGCGATGGACGCCGTGTCCATATGCAGAGGCCGGACCTTCAGTTCCGTACATGTGCGGAATCCGCCTCCCTGCCTACCCTCGGGTACGTCCAGACCGTCCGCTCCGACGTTGACGCGAACGTGACCCGTCGGCGCCCCGTCCGTGATCCGAGAGGCCCCCCGCATGAGCACCCCCGCCCCCCGTGAACCGCGCGGCCCCGTCGACTCCTCCCGCATCCCGCGCTACGCCGGCCCCGCCACCTTCGCCCGGCTGCCCCGCCTCGACGAGGTCGGCACCACCGACGTCGCCGTCGTCGGCGTGCCCTTCGACACCGGCGTCTCCTACCGGCCGGGCGCCCGCTTCGGCGGCAACGCCATCCGCGAGGCCTCGCGCCTGCTCCGCCCGTACAACCCGGCCCAGGACGCCTCGCCCTTCGCCCTCGCGCAGGTCGCGGACGCCGGTGACATCGCCGCGAACCCGTTCAACATCGACGAGGCCGTCGAGACCATCGAGGCCGCGGCCGACGACCTCCTGGGCACCGGCGCCCGCATGATGACCCTCGGCGGCGACCACACCATCGCGCTGCCGCTGCTGCGCTCGGTGGCCAAGAAGCACGGCCCCGTCGCCCTGCTCCACTTCGACGCCCACCTGGACACCTGGGACACCTACTTCGGCGCCGAGTACACCCACGGCACGCCGTTCCGCCGGGCCGTCGAGGAGGGCATCCTCGACACCTCCGCGCTCTCCCACGTCGGTACGCGCGGCCCGCTGTACGGCAAGAAGGACCTGACCGACGACGAGAAGATGGGCTTCGGCATCGTCACCTCGGCGGACGTCATGCGCCGCGGCGTCGACGAGATCGCCGACCAGCTGCGCCAGCGCGTCGGCGACCGCCCGCTGTACATCTCCATCGACATCGACGTCCTGGACCCGGCCCACGCGCCCGGCACCGGCACGCCGGAGGCGGGCGGCCTGACCTCCCGCGAGCTGCTGGAGATCATCCGCGGGCTGTCCTCCTGCAACCTCGTCTCCGCCGACCTGGTGGAGGTCGCCCCGGCCTACGACCACGCCGAGATCACCTCGGTCGCGGCGTCGCACGCGGCGTACGAGCTGACGACGATCATGTCGCGCCAGATCGCCGCCGCCCGCGGCTGACCCACCGGGGCCTTGCCTCGGACCTTGTCCTCGAACGCCGGACGGGCCGACAAAGTCGGCCCGTCCGGCGTTCGAGGCGTAAAGACCGCGTAAGTCCCGGCCCCGGGCGCGACAAGGGCGCGTAAGGGCACGGCCACGGTGTGTACCCGGACGGTTGGGTGAGGTGATCGTTCCACCTCGCCGACCCGTCGAAGGCCACTCCGCTGATGCTGTACCGCGCCCCCGAAAAGGCCGTCCGGAACCGCCACCGCCGCGTCGCCGGCGGTCTCGTCGACCCCAAGCAGCTCGTCGCCTGTCTCCCGGACGCCGTCCGCAAGCTCCACCCCCGGGTGATGGTCCGGCACCCCGTGCTGTTCGTCGTCGAGACCGGCTCCGTCCTCACCACGCTCTCCGCCGTCCTCGACCCGTCCGTCTTCACCTGGCTGATCAGCGTCTGGCTCTGGCTCACCGTCGTCTTCGCCAATCTCGCGGAGGCCGTCGCCGAGGGCCGGGGCAAGGCCCAGGCCGAGTCGCTGCGGCGCACCCGGGGCACCACCGCGGCCCGGCGGCTGCGCACCTGGAAGGTGAGCATGGACCGCCGGGACTGGGAGGAGGAGCGGGTCCCGGCCGCCGAACTGCGGCCCTACGACTTCGTGGTCGTCGAGGCCGGCGAGCTCGTGCCCGGTGACGGCGAGGTCGTCGACGGCGTCGCGGCCGTGGACGAGTCGGCGATCACCGGCGAGTCCGCGCCGGTGATCCGGGAGGCGGGCGGCGACCGGGCCGGCGTCACCGGCGGCACCACGGTGCTCTCCGACCGGATCGTCGTAAGGATCACCTCCCGCGCCGGCAACACCTTCCTCGACCGCATGATCGCCCTGGTCGAGGGCACCAGCCGGCAGAAGACCCCCAACGAGCTGGCGCTCAACATCCTGCTCGCCTCGCTCACCGTGATCTTCATCCTGGCGGTGGTGTCGCTCCAGCCCATGGCGAGCTGGGCGGGCGCCCCGCAGAGCATCACCGTCCTCGTCGCCCTGCTGGTCACCCTGATCCCCACGACCATCGGCGCGCTGCTCTCCGCCATCGGCATCGCCGGCATGGACCGGCTCGTCCAGCGCAACGTCATCGCGCTGTCGGGCCGGGCCGTCGAGGCGGCGGGCGACGTCAGCACCCTGCTGCTGGACAAGACCGGCACCATCACCCACGGCAACCGGCGGGCCGCCGCCTTCGTCCCCGTCAAGGGCATCGCCCACGAACTCCTCGCCGACGCCGCCCAGCTCTCCTCGCTCGCCGACGAGACCCCCGAGGGCCGCTCCATCGTCGAGCTCGCCGAGCAGTACGGGATCCGGCACCACAGCGGCGACTTCACCCACGGCCGGTTCGTGCCCTTCTCCGCGCAGACCCGGATGAGCGGGGTGGACTTCTCCTTCGACGGGGACTTCTGCCGCATCCGCAAGGGCGCCGGGAGCGCGGTCGCCGACTGGGTCGCCCGGCGCGGCGGGCACGTGCCCGAGGAGGCCCACTGGATCGCCGACTCCATCGCGGCCGAAGGCGGCACCCCCCTCCTGGTCGCGGTCGAGGACCCGGACGGCATCCGGGTACTGGGCGCCGTTCATTTGAAGGACGTCGTCAAACCCGGAATCGGCAAGAGATTCGCCGAACTCCGCGCCATGGGCATCAAGACCGTCATGGTGACCGGCGACAACCCGCGCACCGCCAAGGCCATCGCCGCCGAGGCCGGCGTCGACGACTTCATCGCCGAGGCCACCCCCGAGGACAAACTGGCCCGCATCCGCGCCGAGCAGGCGGGCGGCAACCTCGTCGCCATGACCGGCGACGGCACCAACGACGCCCCGGCGCTCGCCCAGGCCGACGTCGGCGTGGCCATGAACAGCGGCACCTCCGCCGCCAAGGAGGCCGGGAACATGGTCGACCTGGACTCCGACCCCACCAAGCTCATCGAGATCGTCGAGGTCGGCAAACAGCTGCTGATCACCCGAGGGGCGCTCACCACCTTCTCCATCTGCAACGACGTCGCCAAGTACTTCGCGATCGTCCCCGCCATGTTCGGCGGCGTGGCCGGCTACGAGGGCCTGGAGAAACTCAACGTCATGGGCCTCCACAGCCCGACCTCCGCCATCGCCTCCGCGATCATCTTCAACGCGCTCGTCATCGTCGCCCTCATCCCGCTCGCCCTGCGCGGCGTCCGCTACGCCCCCTCGTCCGCCCACGCGCTCCTCCGGCGCAACCTCGGCGTCTACGGCCTCGGCGGGCTCGTCGCCCCGTTCCTCGGCATCAAGCTCATCGATCTGCTGCTGCAGTTCGTTCCGGGCATGTGACGGGCGCGCGACGGGCGTGCGAGCCCGGAATTTTGTTGCGGCGGGATGAAATCCGCAGCCCAGAGCGTTGGGGCCTTCCGTCAGAACAGGGAGCGGGAGACAGCGGAGGTCTCGGGTGGCCGCGACGGACACGACCGGACAGGGCTGGGCCAGGCGGCTCACGGGATACTGCTGGCGCTACCGCGGAGCGGTGCTGCTGGCGCTCGGTTCCTCCCTCGCCGGGATGGCCGTCATGGCGCTCGTCCCCCTCATACCCAAGCTCATCATCGACGACGTCATAGGCAGCCATCAGCGCCCCCTCGCCCCCTGGGCGACCCTGCTGGTCGTCGCCGCGGTGGTGGTCTACGGCCTCACCTACGTCCGCCGCTACTACGGCGGACGCCTCGCCCTCGACGTCCAGCACGACCTGCGGACCGAGATGCACGCGGCGATCGCCCGCCTCGACGGCAAACGGCAGGACGAGCTCTCCACCGGCCAGGTAGTCGGCCGGGCCACCAGCGACCTCCAGCTCGTCCAGAGCCTGCTGTTCATGCTGCCGATGATGATCGGCAACATCCTCCTCTTCGTCATCTCGCTCGTCGTGATGGTCGCCCTCTCCCCGCTGCTGACCGTCGTCGCGCTCGCCGTCGCCCCCGCCCTCTGGTACATCGCCCGGCGCAGCCGCGCCAAGGTCTTCCCCGCCACCTGGTACGCCCAGGGCCAGGCCGCCGCCGTCGCCGGCGTCGTGGACGGCGCCGTCACGGGCGTACGCGTCGTCAAGGGCTTCGGTCAGGAGGCCCAGGAGGCCCGCAAGCTCCGCGAGGTCGGCCACCGGCTCTTCGCCGGGCGGATGCGCGCCGTCCGGCTGAACTCCCGCTACTCCCCGGCCCTGCAGGCCGTGCCCGCCCTCGGCCAGGTCGCCATGCTCGCCCTCGGCGGCTGGATGGCCACCCGCGGCCAGGTCACCCTCGGCACCTTCGTGGCGTTCTCCACCTACCTCGCCCAGCTGGTGGGCCCCGTGCGGATGCTCACCATGGTCCTCACGGTGGGCCAGCAGGCCCGCGCCGGCGTGGAGCGCGTCCTGGAGCTCATCGACACCGAGCCGGCGGTCCAGGAGCGCCCCGACGCCCGCGAACTGCCCGCGGACGCCCCCGCCACCGTCGAGTTCGACGACGTCACCTTCGGCTACGACCCCCGCCGCCCGGTCCTCGACGGCGTCACCCTGCGCGTCGAGCCCGGCGAGACCGTCGCCGTCGTCGGCGCCTCCGGCAGCGGCAAGTCCACCCTCGCGCTGCTCCTGCCGCGCTTCTACGACGTCACCGGCGGCGCCGTGCGCGTCGGCGGGCAGGACGTCCGCGAGCTGACGCTGTCCTCGCTGCGCGCCGCCATCGGGCTCGTACCGGAGGACAGCTTCCTGTTCTCCGACAGCATCCGCGACAACATCGCCTACGGCGTGCCCGACGCCACGGACGAGCAGGTCCGGACCGCCGCCCGGGCCGCCCAGGCGGACGGCTTCATCTCCGCGCTGCCCGACGGCTACGCCACCAAGGTCGGCGAGCAGGGCCTCACCCTCTCCGGCGGCCAGCGCCAGCGCGTCGCGCTGGCCCGCGCCATCCTCACCGACCCCCGGCTGCTGCTCCTGGACGACGCCACCTCGGCGGTCGACGCCCGGGTGGAGCACGAGATCCACGAGGCGCTGCGCGGCGTCATGGCGGGCCGTACGACCCTGCTGATCGCCCACCGGGCCTCGACCCTCGCCCTGGCCGACCGCATCGCGGTCCTGGACGGCGGCCGCCTCGTCGACGTGGGCACGGCCGAGGAGCTGCAGGCGCGCTGCGCGCGCTACCGCGAGCTGCTGACGGACCCCGACGAGCTGGCGGGCGTCCCGCACGACCCGGCGGGCGCCGTGCCCGCCTTCGGTGGCGAGGCCCTCGCCACCGGGCTCGCCGAGCCCGTCACGGCCCTGGACGGGCAGCGCCGTGCCGTCGACGGCGTCACCCCGCACCTGTGGGTCCGCAAGGCCGCCGACGACCCCGCGCGGGAGCACGGCGCGCTCGCCGGGATGCCCGCGACGCCGGAGCTGCTCGCCCGGGTGGCGGCGCTGCCCCCGGCCACCGACACCCCGGACGTCGACGAGGAGCACGCCGCCCGGGTCGAGGAGTCGTACGGCCTGCGGCAGCTGCTGCGCGGCTTCGGCGGGCCGCTGGCGGTGAGCCTGCTGCTGGTGGCCGTCGACGCGCTCGCGGGCCTGCTGCTGCCCGTCCTGATCCGGCACGGCATCGACCAGGGCGTCCAGCGCCTGGCGCTCGGCGCCGTCTGGGCGGCCTCGGGGCTCGCGCTGCTCGTCGTCCTCGGGCAGTGGGCGGCGCAGGTCGGCGAGACCCGGATGACGGGGCGCACGGGCGAGCGCGTCCTCTACGCCCTGCGCGTGAAGATCTTCGCCCAGCTCCAGCGGCTCGGGCTCGACTACTACGAGCGCGAGCTCACCGGCAAGATCATGACGCGGATGACGACGGACGTCGACGCCCTGTCGTCGTTCCTCCAGACCGGTCTGGTCACCGCCGTCGTCTCCGTCCTGACCTTCTTCGGCATCCTCGTCGCGCTCGTCGTCATCGACGTCCAGCTGGCCCTGGTCGTCTTCGCCACGCTGCCGCCGCTGGTCGTCGGCACGGTCTTCTTCCGCCGGCAGAGCGTCAAGGCGTACGAGCTGGCCCGTGAGCGCGTCGGTTCCGTCAACGCCGACCTGCAGGAGAGCGTCGCCGGGCTGCGCGTCGTGCAGGCGTTCCGCCGCGAGGAGTCCGGCGCCCGGCGGTTCGCCGAGCGCAGCGCCGAGTACCGGCAGGCGCGGGTGCGCGGCCAGTGGCTGATATCGGTGTACTTCCCGTTCGTGCAGTTGCTGTCGTCCGTCGCGGCGGCGGCCGTGCTGATCGTGGGCGCGGGCCGGGTGGGCGACGGGACGCTGACGACGGGCGCCCTGGTGGCGTACCTGCTCTACATCGACCTGTTCTTCGCGCCCGTCCAGCAGCTCTCCCAGGTCTTCGACGGCTACCAGCAGGCGACGGTGTCGCTGGGCCGGGTGCAGGGGCTGCTGCGCGAGCCGACGACGACGCCGGTGGCCGAGCGGCCGCGCGAGGTGCGGGAGCTCAAGGGCGAGGTCGTCTTCGACGACGTCCGCTTCCGGTACGGCGGCGAGAAGGGCGAGGCGCTGGCCGGCATACGGCTGACGATCCCCGCCGGGCAGACGGTGGCCTTCGTGGGCGAGACGGGCGCGGGCAAGTCCACGCTGGTGAAGATGGTCGCGCGGTTCTACGACCCCGTCTCCGGCGCCGTCCTCGTCGACGGCCACGACCTGCGCGAGCTGGACCCGGTCTCCTACCGGCACCGCCTGGGCGTCGTCCCCCAGGAGTCCTACCTCTTCCCGGGCACCGTGCGCGACGCGATCGCCTACGGTCGTCCGGACGCGAGCGACGCCGAGGTCGAGGCGGCCGCGCGGGCGGTCGGGGCGCACGAGATGATCGCCACGCTGACCGACGGCTATCTCCACGAGGTCGCCGAGCGCGGCCGCAACCTCTCCGCCGGGCAGCGGCAGTTGATCGCCCTGGCCCGCGCCGAGCTGGTGGACCCGGACATCCTGCTGCTCGACGAGGCCACCGCCGCCCTGGACCTGGCCACCGAGGCGCTCGTCAACCAGGCCACCGACCGGCTGGCCGGGCGTCGTACGACGCTCGTGGTGGCGCACCGCCTGACGACCGCCGCGCGCGCGGACCGCGTGGTGGTCCTGGACGGCGGCCGGGTCGTCGAGGACGGCACCCACGCCCAACTGCTGGCCCTGGACGGGCGGTACGCGGCGCTGTGGCGGACGTTCACCGGTGAGACGGTCGCGGTCTGAGGCCGGCGGCGGCCGGCGCGGGAGGGAGCTCCGGGGAAGGGAGCAAGATCACTCCGGCTCGACTCTGGCGTGGCGGATGTTGCCCCGGTAGGTTCGCGGCGACTTTCGCGAAACCAGGGGAGGGCACATGCGCAAGGTCGTCAGAGCCCTGCTGGCGCTGACCATGTCCATCGGGACGGTCGGCGCCGGCAGCACGGTGGCGGGGGCGGCGGGGACCGTCACCGAGTCGGACATCAAGGAACGCGTCCTGAAGATCCCGGGGATGCATTTCGTCGAGGAGAAGCCCTATGAGGGCTACCGCTACCTCGTGATGACCTATCGGCAGCCGGTCGACCACCGGAACCCGTCGAAGGGCACGTTCGAGCAGCGCTTCACGCTGCTGCACAAGAACACCGACCGGCCGACGGTCTTCTTCACCTCCGGCTACAACGTCAACACCACCCCGTCGCGCAGCGAGCCGACCCGGATCGTCGACGGCAACCAGGTGTCGATGGAGTACCGCTTCTTCACGCCGTCCCGGCCGCAGCCCGCCGACTGGTCCAAGCTCGACATCTGGCAGGCCGCCAACGACCAGCACCGCCTCTTCGAGGCCCTCAAGCCGGTCTACAACAAGAACTGGCTGGCCACCGGCGGCAGCAAGGGCGGCATGACGGCGACGTACTACCGCCGCTTCTTCCCCAAGGACATGAACGGCACCGTCGCCTACGTCGCGCCCAACGACGTGGTCAACGACGAGGACTCCGCCTACGACCGGTTCTTCGCGACCGTCGGCGACCAGGCCTGCCGCACCCAGCTGAACTCGGTGCAGCGCGAGGCCCTCGTCCGCCGCGACGAGATCGTCGCCCGCTACCAGAAGTGGGCCGACGAGAACGGCAAGACGTTCAAGACCGTCGGCAGCGCCGACAAGGCCTACGAGAACGTCGTCCTGGACCTGGTGTGGGCGTTCTGGCAGTACCACCTCCAGAGCGACTGCAAGACCGTGCCCGCGACCAAGGCGTCGACGGACGAGCTGTACAAGTTCGTCGACGAGATCTCCGGCTTCGACGGCTACACCGACCAGGGCCTGGAGCGGTTCACGCCGTACTACTACCAGGCGGGCACCGAACTGGGCTCGCCGAGCCCCAAGTTCGCCCACCTCAAGGGCCTGCTGCGGTACCCCGACAGCTACAAGCCGCGCACCTATGTGCCGCGTGACATCCCGATGAAGTTCCGGCCGGGCGCCATGGCGGACGTCGACCGCTGGGTGCGCGAGGAGAGCCGGAACATGCTGTTCGTCTACGGGCAGAACGACCCGTGGAGCTCGGAGCCGTTCCGCCTCGGCAGGAACGCCGCGGCCCGCCACGACCACCGCTTCTACGCGCCGGGCGGCAACCACGGCTCCAACATCTCCCAGCTCGTGGCCGACGAGCGGGCCGTGGCCACGGCCGAGGTGCTGCGCTGGGCCGGTGTCGCGAACGCCGCCGTGCAGAAGGACGACAAGCTGGCCAAGCCGCTGGCGCCCTTCAACGCCAAGCTCGACAAGCAGACCGTGGAGCGGCAGTCCACGCTCCGCCCGTAACCCCACGGGGGCCGGAGCGGGGCTAGAGGCGGCGGGCGCACCCGACGGGGCGCCCGCCGCCGACCTGTACGTACAGGTCGGTCGAGGGCGGGCACTCGTCGCGGGTGCGCACCGTCGAGTCCACCCGGAACTCCGGCGCGTGGCCCCGCGAACCGTCGCAGGCCGTCTCCTTCACGACCCCGTGCCGCTCGGTGTACACGCAGTCGCCCGCCACCGTCAGCGGGCCGCCGCCCATGCCGGGGTCGCCCGGGTGCGGCGGGCGCAGACCGCGCATGCAGGCGTAGCCCTCGGGGGCGCTCTCCGACTCCGACGTGCCGGCGTTGACCGCCGTGATGTGCAGCACGAAGTCGGTGCTGTCGGGGCAGCGCGGACCGTCCTCCTGCGGGCCGTAGTAGCGGGCGAGGACGGCGGCGGTGGCGCGCTCGTCGGCGCAGTCCAGCTCGGTGAAGCCCGTCCGGTCCCGGCCCGCGCACGACCCCTGGGCCAGGAAGGTGGTGCTCCGGCCCGGATCGGCCCGTTCGAGCGCGGCCTGTCCGCCACCCTGTCCACCCTGTCCGGCCTGGCCGCCCTGTCCGCCTTGGGTGACGATCTCCGCGCCGGGGCGCCCCTGGAGCTGACAGCCGACGAGGGTCCCGAATCCGCACAGGACGGCGAACGCGAACAGCGCCTTCGGTAGCGCGCGATGGCGCATGATCTCCCCCAACCACCGACCGAGCGTCCAGAGTTACCCGACGGCCACCGGCGCACGCCAGGCGTGCGGGAGGGTTCGCGGAGGGTGACCGCGCGCCCCGCTCCCGCCCGCCGGCGTCCGCCGCCGGTGTGGTGGAGGGGGTGTGACCGGCGGCGGCGCGCTACCGGGCACAGGCGGCGGAGAGGGAGTGGCCCGCGCCGTCGGTACGGCGGGGCCGGCACCGCTCTGCGGGGACCGGCGGCAGCACGCCCCTTGGACGGGCCGCGCGCCGGAGCGGTTCCGCGCGGCGGCGCACCGGGCTAGCCGGCCCGGCGCCGCGCCCTGCCGAAGCCGCGCGACCGGCCGAAGCGCACGGGGACGCGCCGGGCCAGCAGCCCGGCGCGGGGCGCGAGCCGCCGGACCATCCCGAAGACCGACTCCGTCCGGGTGCGGTCGGCGTCCAGGACCGTGAAGAGGTTCACCCCGAGGTAGAAGACGACGGCGGCGTTGGCCAGGTCGCGCGGCGGGGTGAGCCGGGCGAGGGGGGTTCCGCCGATGACCCGTTCCAGGGTCTCCTCCATGAAGGCCATCCACGGCTCGACCCGCACCCGGATCTCCTCGCGCAGTTCCGGCTTGGCCACGGCCGCCGCGACGAGCTCGGAGAGCAGGGCGATGTGGCCGCCCTCCAGGTCGTCGCGGTAGATGACGGTGGCCCGTTCGGCGAGCTCCTCCAGGGTGCGCGCGTCCGCGACGGTGGCGGTGTGGCGCTCCATCCGCTCGGCCGAGGAGCGGTCGAGAGCGGCGAACAGCAGGGGGTCGACGCCGCCGAAGTGGTAGAAGACCAGCGCCGAGTTGACGCCGGCCTCCTTGGCGATCGTCCGCGCGCTGGCCTTGCCGTACCCCTGGGTGCGCAGGACCGTGCCCGCAGCGGTGATCAGCCGTTCCTTGGTCTCCACTGACATCCGCCGCCCCCTCGAAGAGCATTCATCATACGTTTTGAGCGGTTGCTCAAAATGATCGGTCCGGCCATTGCTCGCGCAGCATGCGCACCGTTTCACGTATCGCGGGGCGCCGGGCGGCGCCCTTGCGCCAGTAGGCGAACAGGTGCCGTACGGGCACGGGCTCCAGGGGCAGCGCCACGACCTCGGGGGGCAGCGGGCCGCGCCCGAGCCGGGGGGCCATGGCGATGCCCAGACCCGCCGCGACGAGCGCGACGTGGGTGTGGTTCTCGGCGGCCTGATAGGCGAGGTCCGGCTCGTCCCCGGACGCGCGCAGCGTCCGGACGAGCCAGTCGTGGCAGACCGTGCCGGGCGGCTGGCTGATCCAGCGCTGCCCCTCCAGGTCCGCGTGGCACAGCCCGTCGCGCCCGGCGAGCTCGTGACCTCGGGGCACCAGGATGTCGCAGAGGTCGGCGCCCACCCGTATCCGCTCCAGGCCCTCGGGCACGGGCAGCGGCGAGATGTCCCACTCGAACGTGACGGTCAGGTCGAGCACGCCCTGCTCCACGAGCCCCACGGACAGGTGGGGGTCGACCTCGACCAGCCGGGTGTCCAGGGACGGGTGCTCCCGGGCCAGCGCGGCCAGCACGCCGGGCAGCAGGCCGCGCGCGGCCGACGCGAACGCCCCGACCGTCAGCCGGCCCGTCGGCAGCCCGCGCCGCTCCTCCAGCTCGGTCTCCGCCCGCTCGACGAGCGTCAGCAGCTCGTGCGCCGCCTCCGCCAGCCGGACCGCCGCGTCGGTCAGCGCGATCCCGCGCCCCCGGCGCTCCAGCAGGGTGGTGCGGGTCTCCCGCTCCAGCTTCGTGATCGACTGCGACACGGCCGAGGGCGTGTACCCCAGGGCGACGGCCGCCGCGCTGACGGAGCCGTGTACGGAGACGGCGTGCAGCGCGCGCAGCCGGGACAGATCCAGCATGGTCCTTGGACCCCCAATGTTGAGCGTTGCTGAATCCCATCATGAAGAAACATGTGCTGGTGCTACATGGTTGGCGCATCGGATCCTCGTCACATGCGTCCTCAGCACCTCGCCCTGGCCGTCGCGGTCGCCGCCCTCTGGGGCGTCAACTTCGTCGTCATCCACGTCGGCCTCGACCACTTCCCGCCCCTGCTCTTCTGCGCGCTGCGCTTCCTCGCGGCGGCGGTGCCCGCCGTCTTCTTCGCCGGGCCGCCCCCGGTGAAGTGGCGGTGGATCATCGGGGTGGGACTGGCGCTGGGGGTCGGCAAGTTCGGGCTGCTGTTCGTCGGCATGCACGCCGGGATGCCCACGGGGCTGTCCTCGCTGGTGCTCCAGGCCCAGGCGGTCTTCACCGCCCTCTTCGCCGCGCTCGCCCTGGCGGAACGCCCCGGCCGCGGCAGGCTGCTGGGCATGGCCGTGGCCCTGGCGGGCATCGCGGTCGCCGCCGCGGACGAGGGCGCCTCCGGCCCGCTGACGGGCTTCGCCCTGGTCGTGGGCGCGGCGGCCTTCTGGGGCGTGTCCAACGTCCTCACCCGCAAGGCCTCGCCCCCGGACGCCCTGCGTTTCACCGTGTGGATCAGCACCGTGCCCGTGCTGCCGCTGCTGGCACTGTCCCTCGTGTTCGAGGGACCGGCCGCCGACGCCGAGGCGCTGCGCTCCCTCGACTGGACCGGCGTCGGCGCCCTGCTGTTCGTCGCCTGGGTGAGCACGCTGCTCGGATTCGGCGCGTGGGGATACCTGCTGCGCACCTACGACGCGTCGGTCGTGGCACCCTTCTCGCTGCTGGTACCGGTGTTCGGCATGTCCTCGGCTGCGCTGCTGCTGGGCGAGCACGTGAGCCCGCCGCGCTGGTGCGCGGCGGTGCTGCTGGTGGGCGGCGTCGCCCTCACGTCGCTCGCGGGGCGGCGGCGACCAGCCCCCGCAGATACTCCGCTCCCGCCCCCGCCAGCTGAGGAAAGCCGGCCGACCCCGGATACCAGCGCTTCTCGTACTCCCAGCTCAGCCAGCCGTCCCAGCCCGCGCGGCTGAGGGCGCTGACGCAGGCGCCCAGAGGCAGCACTCCCGCACCGAGCGGCAGCGGAGCGGTGTCCTCCGCCGAGGCGACGTCCTTCACCTGCACATAGCCCAGATGGGGAGCCAGCGCCGGGAGGCTGGCGGCCGGTTGCTCGCCGCCCAGCCAGGTGTGCAGCAGGTCCCAGAGGGCGCCCACGCTGCGGTGTCCCACGGGCCCCAGCACGCGCACGGCGTCCTGGGCCCGCCGGTGCGAGTCATGGGTCTCCAGCAGGACGCGGACGCCCGTGTCGGCGGCGAGCGGGGCGATCGAGCCGAGCCTGCGGGCGGCCGCCGCGTCGGCCTCCTCCGCCGGCCGCTCGCCCCCGCCGGGGAACACCCGTACGTACGGCGCCCCCACGTCCCCCGCCAGCCGGACCAGCTCGGCGAGCTCCGCCAGCACCGGCTCGTCGGGCCCGGGGGCGGCCACTCGGGCGTACCCGGCCACGGCCAGGACGCTCACGCCCGCGTCCGCGAACTCCATGGCCACCGCCGCCCGCTGCGCGGCGGAGATGCCCGGGTGCACGGGCTCCTCGGGGTGGGCGCGCAGCTCCACGCCGTCGTAACCGCAGGTGGCGGCGAGCCGCACCACGTCGCGGGGCGGCATCCCGGGGACGCCGAGGGTCGAAAAGGCCAGCTTCATGCCTCTTTCGCTTCCCCGTGGGGGCGTGGGAAATGCGTGGGCGTCGTCAGGGAGAGGGGTGGGGAGCGAACAGGGGTTCCCTACGGTAAGTAACGGATTGATAACAGCTTGAAATCGGTGCAACCCCGCGGGGCCCCCGGGGGTCGTATTGGACATCGGGCTTCCCGGGGAGGGATCCGGGGGGATTCGGAGGAGGCCCGTTCAGGGGGGAGCGCGAGGGGCCCGGTCGTCGGACCGGGCCCCTCGAATCATCCGCGCCCCGACCGCCGCCGATCGTCACCGCCCCCGGTGGGGCCCGGTCGAAGCGGAATGACGGCTATCCACAGGCCCGAACGCCCTGTCGGTCCTCGGCGGTACCGTCGGGGCATGGTGCAACTGGCTGTGGTCGAAGGGGTCCTGGAGCGGATCACCTACGCCAATGAGGACAGCGGCTACACGGTCGCGCGCGTCGACACCGGGCGCGGCGGCGGTGATCTGCTCACGGTGGTCGGCTCCCTGCTCGGCGCGCAGCCGGGCGAGTCGCTGCGCATGGAGGGCCGCTGGGGCTCCCACCCGCAGTACGGCAGGCAGTTCACCGTGGAGAACTACACCACCCTCCTGCCCGCCACGATCCAGGGCATCCGCCGCTACCTGGGATCCGGTCTCATCAAGGGCGTGGGGCCGCGCATCGCCGACCGCATCGTCAGCCACTTCGGCACGGACACCCTCGACGTCATCGAGAAGGAGCCCACGCGCCTGATCGAGGTGCCCGGCCTCGGCCCCAAGCGGACCAAGTCGATCGGGGCCGCCTGGGAGGAGCAGAAGGCCATCAAGGAGGTCATGGTCTTCCTCCAGGGCGTCGGCGTCTCCACCTCCATCGCCGTGCGCATCTACAAGCAGTACGGCGACGCCTCCATCACCGTCGTCCGCGAGGAGCCCTACCGGCTGGCGGCCGACGTGTGGGGCATCGGCTTCCTCACCGCCGACCGCATCGCCCAGTCGGTCGGCATCCCGCACGACAGCCCCGAGCGGGCCAAGGCCGGTCTGCGGCACGCCCTGTCCCAGTCCGCCGACCAGGGCCACTGCTTCCTCCCCGAGGAACAACTGATCGCGGACGCGGTGAAGTTGCTCCAGGTCGACACGGGGCTGGTCATCGACTGCCTGGCCGAGCTGGCGGAGGACGGGCCGGACGGCGCGGGAGTGGTCCGCGAGAGAGTGCCCGGCCCCGACGGAGGGGAGCCGGTCACCGCCGTCTACCTGGTCCCCTTCCACCGCGCGGAGCTCTCCCTCGCCGCCCAGCTGACCCGGCTGCTGAAGGCCCCGGACGACCGTCTGGCGGCCTTCCGGGACGTCCAGTGGGACAAGGCCCTGGCTTGGCTCGCGGGGCGCACGGGGGCCGAGCTGGCGCCCGAGCAGCAGGAGGCCGTCCGGCTCGCGCTCACCAGCAAGGTGGCCGTCCTCACCGGGGGCCCGGGCTGCGGCAAGTCCTTCACCGTCCGGTCCGTGGTGGAGCTGGCCCGGGCCAAGAAGGCCAAGGTGGTGCTGGCCGCGCCCACCGGCCGGGCCGCCAAACGGCTCGCCGAGCTCACCGGCGCCGACGCCTCCACCGTCCACCGGCTGCTGGAGCTCAAGCCCGGCGGCGACGCCGCCTACGACCGGGACCGGCCGCTGGACGCCGATCTGGTGGTCGTCGACGAGGCGTCGATGCTGGACCTGCTGCTGGCCAACAAGCTGGTGAAGGCCGTCGCCCCGGGCGCCCACCTGCTGCTGGTCGGCGATGTGGACCAGCTGCCGTCGGTGGGCGCCGGGGAGGTGCTGCGCGACCTGCTGGCCCCCGGCAGCCCCGTCCCGGCGGTCCGGCTCACCCGGATCTTCCGGCAGGCCCAGCAGTCCGGTGTCGTCACCAACGCCCACCGCATCAACTCCGGCGTCCAGCCCATCACTCAGGGCATGGCGGACTTCTTCCTCTTCGTCGAGGAGGACACCGAGGAGGCGGGCCGGCTGACGGTGGACGTGGCGGCCCGGCGCGTCCCCGCGAGGTTCGGCCTCGACCCGCGCCGCGACATCCAGGTGCTGGCCCCCATGCACCGCGGCCCGGCCGGCGCCGGCACCCTCAACGGGCTGCTCCAGCAGGCCATCACACCCGCCCGCCCCGATCTGCCCGAGCGCCGCTTCGGTGGCCGGGTCTTCCGCGTCGGCGACAAGGTCACCCAGATCCGCAACAACTACGAGAAGGGCGAGAACGGCGTCTTCAACGGCACGGTCGGCGTGGTCACGGCGCTGGACGAGGTCGAGCAGCGGCTGACCGTGCGCACCGACGAGGACGAGGAGGTCGGCTACGACTTCGACGAGCTCGACGAGCTCGCCCACGCCTACGCGGTGACCATCCACCGCTCCCAGGGCAGCGAGTACCCGGCGGTGGTGATCCCCGTCACCACGGGTGCCTGGATGATGCTTCAGCGCAACCTCCTCTACACCGCCGTCACCAGGGCGAAGAAGCTCGTGGTGCTGGTGGGGTCACGGCGTGCCCTGGGTCAGGCGGTGCGCACGGTCTCGGCGGGGCGGCGCTGTACGGCGCTGGACTTCCGCCTCGCGGAAGGTGGTGTTCGTCTCTGACCGGTTTACCAATCAGGGCGAAGGGGGCAGGATGGGCAGGCTGGGCGGCACTGAGTGCCGCCCTTGGGCCCTATGGCCGACCCCGAGTGCACGTACATCGTCCAAATGGGGGAAGGTAGGGGTAGTCAGGGCACCTCGAAGAAGAGGCACAACGTCGGTGAGGGATGACGTGAGCGACAACTCTGTAGTAGTGCGGTACGGGGACGGCGAGTACAGCTACCCGGTGGTCGACAGCACTGTCGGCGACAAGGGCTTCGACATCGGCAAGCTGCGTGCCCAGACCGGTCTGGTGACCCTGGACTCCGGCTATGGCAACACCGCCGCCTATAAATCCGCGATCACCTACCTCGACGGCGAGCAGGGCATCCTGCGCTACCGCGGTTACCCGATCGAGCAGCTGGCCGAGCGCAGCTCGTTCCTCGAGACCGCGTTCCTGCTGATCAACGGCGAGCTGCCCACCGTCGACGAGCTGGCGACCTTCAAGGGTGAGATCACCCAGCACACGCTGCTCCACGAGGACGTCAAGCGGTTCTTCGACGGCTTCCCGCGCGACGCCCACCCGATGGCGATGCTGTCCTCCGTGGTCAGCGCGCTGTCGACCTTCTACCAGGACAGCCACAACCCGTTCGACGAGAAGCAGCGTCACCTGTCGACGATCCGGCTGCTGGCCAAGCTGCCGACGATCGCGGCGTACGCGTTCAAGAAGTCGATCGGTCACCCGATCGTCTACCCGCGCAACGACCTCGGCTACGTCGAGAACTTCCTGCGCATGACCTTCTCGGTGCCCGCCGCCGAGTTCGAGCTGGACCCGGTCGTCGTCAGCGCCCTGGACAAGCTGCTGATCCTCCACGCCGACCACGAGCAGAACTGCTCCACCTCGACGGTGCGCCTGGTCGGCTCCTCGCAGGCCAACCTCTTCGCGTCGATCTCCGCGGGCATCAACGCCCTGTGGGGCCCGCTGCACGGCGGCGCCAACCAGGCCGTCCTGGAGATGCTGGAGTCCATCCAGGCCTCCGGCGGCGACGTCGACGCCTTCATCCGCAAGGTGAAGAACAAGGAGGACGGCGTCCGCCTGATGGGCTTCGGCCACCGGGTGTACAAGAGCTTCGACCCCCGCGCGAAGATCATCAAGGCCGCGGCGCACGACGTCCTCTCCGCCCTGGGCAAGAGCGACGAGCTGCTCGACATCGCGCTCAAGCTCGAGGAGCACGCGCTCAACGACGACTACTTCGTCTCGCGCAACCTCTACCCGAACGTGGACTTCTACACCGGTCTGATCTACCGGGCCATGGGCTTCCCGTCGGAGATGTTCACCGTGCTGTTCGCGCTCGGCCGGCTGCCCGGCTGGATCGCCCAGTGGCACGAGATGATCAAGGAGCCGGGTTCCCGCATCGGCCGCCCGCGCCAGATCTACACGGGCGTCGTCGAGCGCGACTTCGTCCCCGTCGAGCGCCGCTAGCCGGAAGGCTCCACGGAGCCGCTCCACAGGCGTACGAGAGGCGCCCCGCACCGGACCGGTGCGGGGCGCCTCTCGCGTGTGCGGGCGATGCGGGCGATGCGGGCAATGAAAAGCGCCCCGTCTCCGATCCCCCCACGGGTCGGAGCGAGGCGCTTCCCTGCCCCGGCACGGATTCCCCCCACGGGATCCGGCCGGGAGCCGGCGGACGCGATCTGCCGGGACGCGTACGTACGGGAGGGCCGCTCAAAGCTCCCCGGGTACGTGCCCCGGCCACGCGTGGCCGGTTCGTCCCCCAAGACGATCCAGCACTGCCTGGTTAGACCAATGCCCCCCCTCGATGGTTACCCCCCAATCGCTGTGATCTAGGTCTCCAGGCATAAGGGGTGTAAAAGGGCAAGAGGCTCCTTGTGGTGATTCTGTGAAGGTGCCTCGCGCCGGGAGCGCCTCAGGCGCGGCCGGACAGTTCGTATCCGGCCTCGTCCACGGCGGCGCGGACGGCCTCGTCGTCCAGCGGCCCGGCGGCGGTGATCGTCACCAGGCCGGTGGCGGCCACGGCCTCGACCGAGCTCACGCCGGCGAGCGCCGAGACCTCCTCGCGCACCGCGGACTCGCAGTGGCCGCAGGTCATGCCGGACACCTTGTAGACGGTGGTGGTGCTCATGGGTGTGCTCCTCGGAAGTGGGCTGCGCAGGGCTTCTGCCGATGCCTGGGTCATCGTACCCCCGGGGGGTATTCCGAGGGGTGGGAAACGGCGGAATCAAGGTTTCTTCGGACGGCGGTCGCGGTAACCGGGGCGCCGCGTCACCCAGTCACGGATGGTGTCCGCGAACCAGTAGGGCTTGCCGCGCTCGTGGAGGTCCGGAACGGGCAGCAGTCCGTGCTTCCGGTACGAGCGCACGGTGTCGGTCTGCACGCCGATGTGCGCCGCGATCTCCCGGTAGGACCAGAGCCGACGGTCGGTCATCTCTCGCCTCTCCGCCGCGGCGCAGCCACGGAGGAGGGGTCCGTCGGGGAGCTGCGGCGCGGCCGTTCTCGGTCGCTTGAGCCTCGCCCCGGGAACGACGGAGAGTGATCATTCGCGAGGGCCTGTCGGACTTCTGTGACGGAAGGCTCGCGCTGATGTGACGCTCGTAACAGGAAGGTGACTTGGTAACAGCGGGCGGTCCCGGCGGCAGGCCCGGCGGTGGTCCCAGCGGTAGGTCCCGGCGGCCGTGTCAGCCGACGTCGGCCAGGCGGACCGGCCGGGCCTCCCGCCGGGAGACCTCGCACGCCTCGGCGACGTGCAGGGCCCGCAGCCCCTCCGCCCCCGGGCAGGGGTTGCCCGCGAGCCCCCGCGCGGCTCGGACGAACGCCGCCAGCTCGGCCCGGAAGGCGTCCTCGAAGCGCTCCTGGAAGTCCGCCCAGGGCCGCCGCGGGGCGGCCGGGCCGCCGGGTTCGGCTGAGGTCAGCGGTGCCCGGTCGGCCAGCCCGGCGACCCACTGGTCGCGCTCCCCGGACAGCTCCACGCGCACGTCGTAGCCGGCGCCGTTGTACCGGGTCGCGGTGGCCGTGACGAGCGTGCCGTCGTCGAGGAGGAGCAGGGCCGCCGCGGTGTCCACGTCGCCGGCCTCGCGGAAGAAGGCCGCGCCGCCGTTCGACCCCCGCGCGTACACCTCCGTCACCTCCCGGCCGGTCAGCCAGCGGACGGCGTCGAAGTCGTGGACCATGCAGTCGCGGAACAGCCCGCCGGACAGCGGCAGGAACTCCGCGGGCGGCGGCGCCGCGTCGGAGGTCACGCACCGGATGGTGTGCACCCGCCCCAGCACCCCCGAGCGCAGCGCCTCGCGCGCGGCCAGGAACCCGGCGTCGAAGCGCCGCTGGAAGCCGATCTGGAGCAGGGTGCCCGCCGCCTCCACCTCGCGCAGCGCGGCGATCGTGCCCGCCAGGTCCGGCGCGACGGGCTTCTCGCAGAACGCGGGCAGCCCGGCGCGGGCCGCGCGGGTGATCAGGGCCGCGTGGGAGGCGGTCGCGGTGGCGATGACCACGGCGTCCACGCCCGCCGAGGTGAAGACCTCGCCCACCGTGCGGGCGGGACGGGCCCCCACGGCCTCCGCGAGGGCCGCCGCGCGCCGGGGGTCGGCGTCGGCGACGACCAGGTCGGCGACGCCCGGGGTCGCCGTCAGCCGGGCCGCGTGCCGGGAGCCGATCCGCCCGGCGCCGAGCAGCGCGACCCGCAGCCCGCCGCTCATCGCGGCGGGGCGGCGTAGAGGGCGGGGCGCTCGGGGAGGACGACCGGGACGCGCCCGCCGGTCTCCTGGGCCCGTACCGCCGCCTCGCAGACCACGGCGGCCGCGTAGCCGTCCCAGACGCTCGGCCCCGCCGTGTCCCCGCGCCGCACGGCGTCCACCCAGGTCTGGACCTCGCGGTCGTAGGCGTCCCGGAAGCGCGTGACGAAGTCCTGCGCGATCTCCCCGCCCCACCGCCCGGCGGCGTGGACGGTCGGCCCGTGCGCGTCGCCGATCCGCGCGGTGCCGCGCTCGCCGACGGCCTCGCAGCGCACCTGGTAGCCGAAGCCGCAGTTGACGAAGATCTCGACGTCGACCACCGCGCCCCCCTCCGTCTCGAACAGCACGAGCTGGGGGTCGCTCAGCCCCTCCGGGGCGCCGGAGGAGGGGGTGGGCCGCAGCACGGTGACGGCGGTGATCTCCTCGCCGAGCAGCCAGCGGGTGGCGTCGATCTCGTGGACGACCGAGTCGTTGATCGTCATCTGGCTCGTATAGCCGGGCGGTGTCGAGACGTTGCGGTGGGTGTAGTGGAGCATCAGCGCGCGCCCGAGGTCTCCCGCGTCCAGAAGCGCCTTCAGGTGCTGGTATTCGCTGTCGTAGCGGCGCATGAAGCCGACCTGGACCAGCCGGCGCCCCAGCCGGGTCTCCGCCTCCAGCACCCGGCGCGCGGAGGCGGAGTCGGGGGTGAGGGGCTTCTCGCACAGGACGGGCAGGTCCCGTGCGAACGCCTCCAGCAGGGCCTCCTCGTGGGCGGGCCCGGGGGAGGCGATGAGCACGGCGTCCACGTCGGCCGCGGCCATGGCGGCGGCCGGGTCGGTGTGGGCGGCGCAGCCGTCGATACGGGCGGCCGCCGCCTCGGCGCGGCGCGGGTCGATGTCGACGACGGCGGTCACGCGCGCCCCGCTGATGGCCTCGTCGAGACGCCGGACGTGGTCGGCGCCCATTCTGCCGGTGCCGATGACGGCCACGCCGAGCGTTCCGTGTTGCGTCATTGCATGTTCCTCGGTGCTGGTGCGCAAGCGAGTACGGGTGCGCATGGTGGTGCGGGTGGGGGCAGCCATGCTGGTGGGTTCGGTGGTGCCGGTGGGCGCGGTCACGCGCCGCAGGAGCGCAGGAAGGCGCGGGTGCGCCGGGCGATGGGCAGGGGCTTGTCGGGCGGGCAGGGGTACATGTCCTGCTCGACGATGGCGAAGAGGTCGACGCCGAGCCCCTGGGCGGCCGTCAGCACGGGCTCCAGCGCCGGGACGCCGCGCGGCGGTTCGCACATCACGCCCTGGCGCACGGCCGGGCCGAAGGGGGTGCCCCGCTCGACGACGTCGGCCAGGATCACGGGGTCCACCTGCTTGAGGTGGAGGTATCCGATGCGTTCCCCGTAGGTCTTGATGAGCTTGACGCTGTCGCCGCCGCAGTAGGCGTAGTGCCCGGTGTCCAGGCAGAGGCTCACCAGCGTCGGGTCGGTGGCGTCGAGGAAGCGCTCGACGTGCCTCTCGGTGGCGATATGGGTGTCGGCGTGGGGGTGGACGACCAGGGAGAGCCCGTAGGCGTCGCGCACCTCGGCCGCGAGCCGTTCCGTCCCGGTGGTCAGCGCCCGCCACTGATCGGCGGTCAGCTCGGGGCTCTCCAGGGCCGCGGCGGTCTTGTCGTCCCGCCAGAAGGCGGGGATGACGACGAGGTGGCTGGCGCCCGTGTCGCGCGCCAGCGCGGCCACGCGGGAGACCTGCTCCCAGGTCTCCTCCCAGACCGCCGGCCCGCGGTGGAGCGCGGTGAAGACCGTGCCCGCCGACACCTTGAGACCGCGGCTCCCGGTCTCCTCGCGCAACCGGGCCGCATCGGTGGGCAGATAGCCGTAGGGGCCGAGCTCGATCCACTCGTAGCCCGCCTCGGACACCTCGTCGAGGAAGCGCCGCCAGGGCGGCTGGGCCGGGTCGTCGGCGAACCACACGCCCCAGGAGTCCGGCGCGGAGCCGACGCGGATCCGGGCCGGCGCGGGGGGCGGTGACGGGCTGCGGTCGTGGGCGCGGACGCTCTCCGAGCGGCGGCTGTCCATGCGGCGGCTCTCCTCTCGCCGGTCGGCGCTGACCGGACAAGGGCTGGGGTTGCCCGTAGCCTCCCGGGTGGGCCGGGGAGTGTCAAGGTTACGTCCGGACATAAGGACGTAACGTCATTACAGCTCAGCCGGACGTCAGTATGTAAGGACAAATGCTTGACATGGGTGTCCGCGCCCGGCTAGACCTGGGCCCCGGATCGTGCCGACGCGCGGAGGGGAAGACCATGACCGGTCCGTACGACCTGATCACCATGGGCCGGCTCGGGGTGGACCTCTACCCGCTGCGGACCGGGGTCTCGCTCGCGGAGGCCGACACCTTCGGGAAGTTCCTCGGCGGCTCGGCGGCCAACGTCGCCGTCGCCGCCGCCCGGCTCGGCCGCCGCACCGCCCTCGTCAGCCGCACCGGCGACGACCCCTTCGGCCGCTACCTCCACGACGAGCTGCGCCGCTTCGGCGTCGACGACCGCTGGGTGACGCCCGTGGCCGCCTACCCCACGCCCCTGACCTTCTGCGAGATCCATCCCCCGGACGACTTCCCGCTGTACTTCTACCGCCGCCCCAAGGCCCCGGACCTGGAGATCCACACCGCCGAGCTGGACCTGGCCGCCATCCGCGCCGCCCGGATCTTCTGGATCACCGGGACGGGCCTGAGCGAGGAGCCCAGCCGCGGCGCGACGCTCGCCGCGCTCCAGGAGCGGAAGAGGAACGGGATCACCGTCTTCGACCTCGACTGGCGGCCCGTGTTCTGGCCGGAGGGCCCGGCCGCCGCCCGGCCCTGGTACGAGCGGGCCCTCGCCCACGCGACGGTGGCCGTGGGCAACGCCGAGGAGTGCGAAGTCGCCACGGGTGAGCGGGACCCGTACGCGGCGGCGCGGGCGCTCCTCGAGGCCGGGGCCGAACTCGCCGTGGTCAAGCGGGGTCCGAAGGGCGTCCTCGCCGTCCACCGCGACGGCACCGTCGCCGAGGCGGCCCCGGTGGAGGTCGAGGTCGTCAACGGCCTCGGCGCCGGCGACGCCTTCGGCGGCGCGCTCTGCCACGGGCTGCTCGCCGGCTGGGACCTCGGACGCGTGACGCGCTACGCCAACGCCGCCGGGGCCATCGTCGCCTCGCGGCTCGCCTGCTCGTCCGCGATGCCGACGGAGGACGAGGTGACGGCGCTGCTGGCCGGCACCGCCGGGAAGGCGGACCTCCGGTGACCGTCCGCATCGCCGACCTGCCGCGCGTGCGCAGCCGCCACCCCGAGGCCATCGCCGAGGCCGCCGCCCGGCGGGGCCGGCGTCCCCTCGTCGGCGACAGCGGCCGGCTGATGATCGTCGCCGCCGACCACACGGCGCGCGGCGCGCTCGACGCCGGCGGCCGGCCCCTGATCATGGCCAACCGCGCCGACCTGCTGGAACGCCTGTGCCTGGCCCTCTCCCGCCCCGGCGTCGACGGCGTCCTCGCCACCTCCGACATCCTGGACGACCTGCTGCTCCTGGGCGCCCTGGAGAACAAGGTCGTCATGGGCTCCATGAACCGCGGCGGCCTCGTCGGCGCCGCGTTCGAGATGGACGACCGCTTCACGGGGCCGCGTGCGGACGACCTCGTCCGGCGCGGCTTCGACGCGGGCAAGCTGCTGCTGCGCATCGACCACGACGACCCCGGCTCGCTCGCCACGATGGTCTCCGCCGCCCGCGCCATCGACGACATGGCGGAGCGTCGGCTTCCGGTCTTCGTCGAGCCCTTCATCTCGCGGAGGGTCGGCGGCCGGGTCCGCAACGACCTGAGCGCCGAGGCCGTCACGAAGTCCATCGCCATCGCGTCGGGGCTGGGCGCGACGTCCGCGTACACCTGGCTGAAGGTGCCGGTCACGAACGACGCCGCCGACATGGCGCGGGTGATGGAGACGTCCACGCTGCCGGCGGTGCTGCTGGGCGGCGACGTGGGGGACGACCAGGACGCGATGTACGAACGGTGGCGGTCGGCGCTGAGGCTGCCGACGGTGCAGGGGCTGGTGGTGGGGCGGGCGTTGCTGTATCCGGCGGACGGGGACGTCGTCGGGGCCGTGGACACGGCGGTGGGGCTGCTGTGACGGTCCGGTTCCGCGCCGTCGTGGCGGGAGGAGTGCCCCGGACCCGCCCCTTCCCGTTTCCTGGGGGCAAGCCCCCGGACCCCCAGCGCCGCAGGGGGCCGGGGCGCACCGGACAAGGAGCCGCATGACGTACACCCTCGACATCACCCCCGAATCCGCGGGCTGGGACCACTCCTCCCTGCGGGTGCTCACGCTCCCCCCGGGCGGCACCCACACCTTCCCCACCGGCGACAGCGAATGGATCGTGCTGCCGCTCAGCGGCGGCTGCGCGGTCCGGACGGAGGGCGAGACCTTCGAGCTCCACGGCCGTCCCGGCGGCGTCTTCACCGCCGTCACCGACTTCGCCTACGCCCCACGCGACGCGCACGTCACGCTGACCTCCCCGGCGGGTGGCCGGTTCGCCCTCGCCGGGGCGCGCTGCGAGCGCCGGCTCCCCGCCCGTTACGGCCCCGCCGAGAACGTTCCCGTCGAGCTGCGCGGCACGGGCGCCTGCTCCCGGCAGGTCAACAACTTCGCCGCGGCCGACACCTTCGCGTGCGACCGGCTCATCGCCGTCGAGGTCCTCACCCCGGGCGGCAACTGGTCGTCCCATCCGCCTCACAAGCACGACGAGCACCTCCCGGGCCGGGAGTCCCGGCTGGAGGAGATCTACTACTTCGAGATCGCCGAGGGCCCCGGCGGCACCCCCGGCCTCGGCTATCAGCGGGTGTCGCCGTCCCGTGACGGCGGGACGGACGTCCTCACGGAGGTCCGCACGGGCGACGCCGTGCTGATCCCCGACGGCTGGCACGGCCCGTCCATCGCCGCGCCCGGCCACGACATGTACTACCTCAACGTGATGGCCGGCCCCGGCCCCGAGCGGGAGTGGCTCATTCGCGACCACCCCGACCACGCCTGGATCCGCGGCACCTGGCCGGACCAGCCCGTGGACGCGAGACTTCCGCTCTACGGCCCGGGGCGCCCGGGCCCGCCGGACGACCGCGCAGGAGGAGACCGATGACCCGTCCGACCCGACGCCTCACCGTCGCCCAGGCCCTCGTGGCGTTCCTCGCCCACCAGTACACCGAGCGCGACGGCCGGCAGCAGCGGCTCGTCGCCGCCTGCTGGGGCATCTTCGGCCACGGCAACGTCGCCGGGATCGGGCAGGCCCTGCTGGAGACCGGCGACGAACTCCCCTACCTCCAGGGCCGCAACGAACAGGCCATGGTCCACGCGGCCGTCGGCTACGCCCGCCACCGCGACCGGCTCTCCGCCCACGCCGTCACCACCTCCATCGGCCCCGGCGCCACCAACCTCGTCACCGGCGCGGCCCTCGCCACCGTCAACCGCGTTCCGGTGCTGCTCCTGCCCGGCGACACCTTCGCCACCCGCCCCGCCGACCCCGTCCTCCAGCAGCTCGAACACCCCGGCGCGGGCGACGTCTCCGTCAACGACTGCCTGCGCCCCGTCTCCCGGTACTTCGACCGGATCGTCCGTCCCGAGGCGCTGATCCCCGCCGCGCTCGCCGCCATGCGCGTCCTGGCCGACCCCGTGGAGACGGGGGCCGTCACCCTCGCCCTGCCCCAGGACGTCCAGGCCGAGGCGTACGACTGGCCCGAGGCGTTCTTCGCCGACCGCGTCTGGCACGTCCGCCGCCCCGCCCCCGACCCGGCCGAACTGGCGGCGGCCGCACGGGCCGTACGGGCGGCCCGCCGTCCGCTGCTGATCGCGGGCGGTGGCGTCCACCACAGCGAGGCCGAGGACGCCCTGCGCGCGTTCGCCGACGCCACCGGCATCCCCGTCGCCTCCACCCAGGCGGGCAAGGGCTCGCTGCGCCACGACCACCCGTCGGACGTCGGCGGCATCGGCCACACCGGCACGGCCGTCGCCGACGCCCTCGCCCGCGCCGCGGACCTCGTCATCGGCGTCGGCACCCGGTACAGCGACTTCACCACCGCCTCCGCGACCCTCTTCGCCGCCCCGGACGTCCGCTTCGTCAACCTCAACATCGCCCCGCACGACGCCCACAAGCTCGCCGGGCTCCCGCTCGTCGCCGATGCCCGCAGCGGCCTGGAGGAGCTCACGGAGGCCGTCGCGGGACACCGCGCGCCGGACGCGTACGTCAGCGCGTACACCGCCGGGAAGGCCGAGTGGGAGACGACCGTCGCCCGCGCGTACGCCCCGGACGACGGCCGGGGCGACGGCGCCCGGCCCACCCAGGCGCAGGTGCTCGGCGCGCTGGACTCCGTCGTCGACGACGAGGACGTGATCGTCAACGCGGCGGGTTCCCTCCCCGGCGACCTCCACAAGCTGTGGCGGACCCGTTCCCGCCGCCAGTACCACCTCGAATACGGCTACTCCTGCATGGGCTACGAGATCCCCGGCGCCATCGGCGTCGCCCTGGCCGCACCCGGCCTGCCGGTGTGGGCGCTGGTCGGCGACGGGACGTACCTGATGATGCCCACCGAGCTCGTCACCGCCGTGCAGGAGGGCATCCCCATCAAGGTGATCCTGGTGCAGAACCACGGCTACGCCTCCATCGGCGGCCTCTCGGAGGCCGTCGGCGGCGAGCGCTTCGGCACCGCCTACCGCTTCCGCGCGCCCGACGGCACGTACACCGGCGCCCCGCTGCCGGTCGACCTGGCCGCCAACGCCGCCTCGCTCGGCATGAGCGTGCTCCGCGCCCGCACCGCCCACGAGCTGCGCGCCGCGCTGGCGGAGGCACGCGCCGCCGACCGTCCCACATGTGTCTACGTGGAGACCGAAACGGCCGACACTGTGTCCGGGGCGCCCCCCGCCCAGGCGTGGTGGGATGTGCCCGTCGCCGAGACCGCGACCCGCCCGGCGGCCGTGTCGGCCCGGGAGGAGTACGACCGCAACGCAGCCGCCCGCCGTCGTTACCTTTGACGTAGGGCCTTTGAGGCAAGAGAGGTCGCAGCAGAGATGAAGACCGTCAACCACTGGATCGACGGCAAGTCCGTCGAGGGCACCTCGGGCACGTACGGGCCGGTCACCGACCCGGCCACGGGCGTCGTCACCACGCGCGTCGCGTTCGCCACCGCCGAGGAGGTCGACGCGGCCGTGGCCGCCGCCAAGGCCGCCTACGGCACCTGGGGCGGCTCCTCCCTGGCGCAGCGCACGGCGGTGCTCTTCCGCTACCGCGCCCTGCTCGACGCCCACCGCGAGGAACTCGCCCGGCTGATCACCGCCGAGCACGGCAAGGTCCACTCCGACGCCCTCGGCGAGGTCGCGCGCGGCCTGGAGGTCGTGGAGCTGGCCTGCGGCATCACCCAGCAGCTCAAGGGCGAGCTGTCCACGCAGGTCTCCAGCCGGGTGGACGTCGCCGCCATCCGCCAGCCGCTGGGCGTCGTCGCGGGCATCACGCCGTTCAACTTCCCGGCCATGGTGCCGATGTGGATGTTCCCGCTCGCCATCGCCTGCGGCAACACGTTCGTCCTCAAGCCCAGCGAGAAGGACCCCTCGTCCGCGATCCGCCTCGCGGAGCTCGCCGCCGAGGCCGGGCTGCCGGACGGCGTCCTCAACGTCGTCAACGGCGACCGGGTCGCCGTCGACCGGCTCCTGGAGCACCCGGACGTCGCCGCCGTCTCCTTCGTCGGCTCCACGCCCATCGCCCGGTACATCCACACCACCGCCTCCGCCCACGGCAAGCGCGTCCAGGCCCTCGGCGGCGCCAAGAACCACATGCTGGTGCTGCCCGACGCCGACCTCGACGCCGCCGCGGACGCCGCCGTCTCCGCCGCCTACGGCTCGGCGGGCGAGCGCTGCATGGCCATCTCGGCGGTCGTCGCGGTCGGCGGCACCGGGGACGAGCTGGTGGCGAAGATCCGCGAACGCGCCGAGAAGATCAAGATCGGTCCGGGCGACGACCCCGCCTCGGAGATGGGCCCGCTGATCACCAAGGACCACCGGGACAAGGTCGCCGCCTATGTGGCGGGCGCCGCCGCCCAGGGCGCGGAGGTCGTCCTCGACGGCACGGGCTTCACGGTCGAGGGCTACGAGGACGGCCACTGGATCGGCCTGTCCCTGCTCGACAAGGTGCCGACCGACGCCGACGCCTACCGCGACGAGATCTTCGGCCCGGTGCTGTGCGTGCTGCGCGCCGGGACGTACGAGGAGGGCCTGGCCATCGTCAACGCCTCGCCGTGGGGCAACGGCACCGCGATCTTCACCCGTGACGGAGGCATGGCCCGCCGCTTCCAACTGGAGGTCGAGGCGGGGATGGTGGGCGTCAACGTGCCCATCCCGGTGCCGGTGGGCTACCACTCCTTCGGCGGCTGGAAGCACTCGCTCTTCGGCGACCACCACATCTACGGGAACGACGGCGTCCGCTTCTACACCCGCGGCAAGGTCGTCACCACACGATGGCCGGACCCGGCGGACGGCGGCGTCGACCTGGGCTTCCCGCACCACGGGTAGGCCCACCGGGCCGCGCCACCCTGCGCCGATCCGTCCCGGTACGGGACGTAAGCTCAGCCCATGACCTGGGCCAGCGCCCTCAAAAAGACAGCCCGCGCCGGGCTGGCCATCGAGCGCGTCACCCTCGAACCGCTCGTGGCCGTCCGCGGCGCCTGCGGCGTGGCGGTCGTCGTCGGCCTGATGCTGGCCTTCGGTTCGCCCGCCCTCGCCGTCTCCTCCGCGTTCGGCGCGTTCGCCTCCGGCCTGGCGACCTTCCAGCGCAGCTGGCGGCCCCGCCCCCTGCTCGCGCTGGCGGTCGCGGGGGTGCTGGGCCTCAGCACCTTCCTCGGCTACCTCGCCGCCGCCCACCTCGCCCTCTTCGTCGCGCTGCTGGCGGTGTGGACCCTGCTGTCGGGCATGGCCTGGGCCGTCGGCCCGGTGACGGGGTTCGTCGCCACCCAGACGATCGCGGTCATGCTCGTCACCGTCACCCTGCCCACCTCCGTCGCCGGGGCGGCCGAGCACGCCGCGCTCATCCTCGTGGGCGGCCTGGTGCAGGCGGCGCTCATCGTCGTCTTCCCCATCCGCCCCTGGGGCCGCCAGCGCGACGCCCTCGCGGACGCGCTGGCCGCCGAGGCGGACTACGCGCGCCGGCTGCGCCACGACCCGGTCGCCCACTTCGACCCCCAGCCGCTGATGCAGGCCCGCAGCGCCGCCGAGCTGACCCCGCGCCAGGCACGCAGCAGACCGCGGCAGCTGGGCGGTGCGCGCGGGGTCGCCGAGCGGATCCGGCCGGTGCTCGCCTCCCTCGCCGACCCCGTCGTGGGCGCGCCCCCGGAGGGCCCCGGGCGGGACCGGGCCCGGGAACTGCTGGGCGCCGCCGCCGACGTCCTCGACGCCGTCGCGCGTGCCATCCGGCGGGGCCGGCCCGTGCGGGTGACGCCCGAGGTGATGGCCACGCTGGAGGTGCCCGAGTCCGGGCCGCGCCTCGACGGCGCCGCCCGCCGCTCGGCGCTGCGGCTGATGGCGCTGCTGGCCGACGTGGTGGAGGCCGGCGACGAGCCCCTGCGCGCCACCCGGCCGACGGCGGGGACGGAGCGGCGGCATCTGCTGCGGCCCACCGTGGCCGGGCTCGTCCCCGTGGCCTGGCGGGCGCTGCGGCGCGAGGCGCGCTGGTCCTTGCCGGTGGGCCGGCACGCGGTGCGGGTGACGACCGTGGCCTGCGTGGGCTATCTGCTCGGCACGGCGCTGCCGCTGGGCCACGGCTACTGGGTGCCGATGACCTCGGTGATGGTGATGCGGCCCGACTTCGCCCAGACCTACCAGCGCGGCGTCGCCCGTTTCGTGGGCACGCTCGTCGGCGTCTGGGCGGGCGCGGGCATCATGGCGCTCACCCACCCCGGCCCCCCGGTCTGCGCGGCGCTGGCCGTGGTGAGTGTGGGGCTGCTGTATCTGCTGATGCGGACGGGCTACATCGTGGTGTCCGCGTGCATCGGCGCGTACATCGTCTTCCTGCTCGGCATCGCGGGGGAGGGCTGGTCGCAGACCGTGCAGGCCAGGCTGGCGCTGACGCTGCTGGGCGGGGTGCTGGCACTGGCCGCCTACGCGCTGTGGCCCACCTGGGAGACGCCCCGGCTGCGCGACCGGCTCGCCGACTGGCTCCGCACCAACGGCGACTACGCGCTGGCGGTCCTCGACGCCCACGCCCGGCCGGAGAACCGGAAGCGGCGGGTCCGCGAGGCGTTGCTGGACGCGCGGGCGGCGCGGCTGGAGTGGGAGGAAGCGGCCGCCCGCGCGCAGCAGGAGCCCGTGCGCCACCGGGGCATCTCGCGCGCCGCCGAGCGGGCGGCCGAGTCGGCGCTGGCCACGCTGGGGCGGGCGGCGATGCTGATGGAGGCCCACCTGCCGGGCCCGGACGCCGAACCGGATCCCGGGGCGGGCGAGTTCGCGGCGGCCCTGCGCGCCGCGCTGCCGGACGCCGTGACGGCGGTACGGGAGCGGCGGCGCCCGGACTGGTCCGCGCCGCACGCGGCGCTCGCCGCCTGGGTCGCGCGGGTCGGCGACGAAGGGGTGGCCGTACGGGGCTCGGAGCTGATCGTGGAGGCGCTCGACGAACTGGCCGAGGCGCTCGCGCCGGGGCAGCGGGGGCGCAACAGGGCGGCGCGCCGCTGAGCCTGTCGCCTCTTCAGGTGAACGGCCGGTTTCAGGTGAACGGCCGGTTTCAGGCGAACAGCCGGTCCAGGTGCGCGTCCACCAGCCGCATCGCCTCCTCGCCCGGCAGCACGTCGAGCAGGACGTAGCCGGTCAGGCCGTCCACGAGGGAGATCAGCAGCATCGCCTCGGTGTCCGGGTCGCGGTCGGCGGCGACGTCGCCCCCTTCCTTCGCGCGCCGGATCTGCGCGGCGAAGAACTCCCGCAGCGCCGGGATGCCCTCCTTGGCGTGCCGACGCAGCCGTTCGTCGTGGACGGCACGGACGAAGTAGGCGATCTGCACCAGCTGGCCGGTGCGGCTCTTGTCGTCCAGCGGCAGCATCTCCGCGAGCGTCTCGCGCAGCAGTGTCCGGGGGGAGGGGTCCCCCGTCAGGGAGCCGACGCGGGCGCCGATCCGCCGCGCGGCCAGCTCGCTGATGTGGCCGAGGGCGAAGACGAGCATGTCGTCCTTGGTGCGGAAGTAGTGCTGGAGCTGCCCCAGCGAGATGCCCGCCTCCGCCGCCACGTCGCGCAGGCTCGCGCCGTCCAGCCCGCGCTCGGACGCGATCCGCCACAGGGCCTCGGCGATGCGGTGGCGGCGTTCGTCGTGGTCGACGCGCTTGGGCACGGGGACCGGTCCCTCTCGTTTACAGGTCAGTTGTATTGCGATAGCTTAGCGCCTTGTGTTTGGCAATACGGTTGACTTGGAAAAGGGGTCGTCGTGGGCGGCGCGGCTCAGGGCGCCGCGCCATTCCGCGGATCCCCGGGCGCGCGCCTGGTGGACGGCCCGGGCGCTCCTGACCGTGAGCGGACCGGCGGGGCTGGTCGCCGCCACGCTGCTCACCCTCTGCTTTCTCTTCTTTCCCGGCGCCGCGTCATGGCTGGTGCCGCTGGTGACGGGGGTGCTCGTGGCGCCCGCCGTGGCGTACGCGGTGGTCATGCCGGCGCGACGGTGCCGGACGCACGGGTGGGAGCTGGGGGAGACGGCGCTCTACGCGGTCTCCGGCTGGTACGGGCGGCGGCGCCGGATCGTGCCGCTGGCCCGCGTGGAGTCCGTCGCGGTGCGCCGCGGACCGCTGCTGCGGCGGTACGGGCTGGCCGTGGTGGTCGTCGGCATGGGGCCGGACGCCGACGCCGTACGGATCACGGGGGTGCCGGAGGCGGAGGCCCGGCGACTGCGGGACGGAATCGAGGCTTCGGCTGCGGAGGCGGCCATTCCTCGTCGCGAGGCAGCGGTTTCCCGCGCCGAGGACGGGCGTGGCGCCGGGGTCCTCGCTGTCGGAAGGGCGGGCTGGCTGCGGTACGCCCCGCTGACGTTCTGGGTCTGGGGCGGCGTCCTCGTGGCGGGCGGCACGGCCTGGCGCATCCTCAACGCCCTGGGCGTCAAGCCCTGGCGGATCGGGATCGTCCGCCGCCTGTGGGCCGGTTACGGCGCCGGTGCGCCGTGGCTCGCCGTGCTGCTCGGCCTGGTGGCCGTGACCCTGCTGGGCGTGGCGGGGGCGCTGGCGGTCCACGCCGCGACCTGGTGGCGGTACCGGCTGGAGCGCACCCCCGCGGGCGGTCTCGACGTCCGGCGCGGGCTGTTCGCGACATCGGTCGTCTCCATCGAGGCGGACCGTTTGTGCGGGGTCGCACTGCGGGAACCGCTGCTGCTGCGCGCGGGCGGCGGGGCGTCCGTACGGGCCGTGGCGGGCGGCCTGGGCGACCGGGAGCGCAACCGCAAGCGGAGCGTCGTACTCCCTCCGGCGCCCCGGGCGGAGGCGCTCCGGGTGTGCGCCGAGGTGCTCGGGACGGACGGGGTGCTCGAGGCGGGGGCTCTCCGTCCCGCGCCGAGGGTCGCGTTGCGGCGGCGGCTGGTGTGGGCGCTGGGGTGGGGCGTCCTGCCGATGGCACTGGTGCTCGTCGTACTGGGGTGGCTGCTGGCTCTGCCGGTGCTGCTGTGGTGCGCGGCGGGGTGGGTGGCGGTGGCCTCGCCGGTGGTGTGCGCGCTGGCGCGCGACGCCTACCGGGCGCTGGGGTACGCGGTGCGGGGGCGGCATCTGGTCGTACGGTCCGGGACGTTCGAGCGGGAGACGGTGGCCCTCGACCGGAGTTCCGTACAGGGGTGGACATTTACCGATACGCCCTTTGCGATCCGGGCGGATGTGGTCACTGTCACTGCGGTGGTCGCCGCCGGGGAGGGCGGATACCGCATACGGGACATGTCGGCGGCGGAGGCCGTCCAGTTTGCGGAATATGCGGCTCCGGGGATCGTTCGTGAGTTCTTGATCCGGACATCCGCCTGAACCACCTGTCGTACATTCGCACCCAACTTTTTTGTTATCTGCCGATCGGCGCCCGGTCTCCCAGGTGTCGGATCGAGCGCCATTCGTGGCGGGTGCGGAAAGAGGTGCGGGCGTGAAGAGTGTGAGCGTGGCCGTGATCGAGGCGGCGCGTGCCGGGGACACGGCGGCACAGGACGAGCTCGTCGCAACCCACCTGCCACTCGTCTACAACATCGTCGGCCGGGCCCTGAACGGCCACGCGGACGTCGACGACGTGGTCCAGGAGACCATGCTCCGCGTGATCAACGGCCTGGACGGGCTGCGCGACGCCGCGAGCTTCCGGTCCTGGCTCGTCGCCATCACCATGAACCAGATACGCAGCCACTGCCGGGAGGAGCGCCCCGAGGCTCCCGTCAGTGGTCTGCAGGAAGTGGTCGGCGAAGTGCCCGACCCGAAGGCCGACTTCGTCGACCTGACCATCGTCCGGCTGGGCCTGGAGGGCCAGCGCAAGGAGGCCGCCGAGGCCACGCGCTGGCTGGACGAGGGGGAGCAGGAGGTCCTGTCCCTGTGGTGGCTGGAGGCCGCCGGCGAGCTGAAGCGCGCCGAGGTCGTCGCCGCGCTCGGGCTGACCCCGCAGCACACCGCCGTCCGGATACAGCGGACGAAGGCGCAGCTGGACGTCGCCCGCGGCGTCGTCCAGGCGCTCGCCGCGTACCCGCGCTGCGAGCGGCTCGGCGAGGTCGTCGCCGCGTGGGACGGCGTCCCGTCCGCGCTGTGGCGCAAGCGCGTCGCCCGGCACGTGCGCGCCTGCGGCCGCTGCACGGGCGCCCTGTCGACGCTGGTCCCGGCCGAGGGCCTGCTGGTCGGCCTCGGTCTGGTGCCGGTCGGCGGCGCGCTGCTGGGCTGGTGGGGCGGCGGTGCCGTGGTGCCGGGCGAGCCCGTGGGCTACGCGTCGGCGGCGCACCCGGCCGCCGCGCCGGCCGCACCGCACGGCGGCCGGGCGGCCGGCCGCCGCGCCGGGGGCCACCGGGGCGGCGGGCACCGGTCCGGCGGCCGCTCCGGCGGGCACCGCGCGGGCGGCGGGCGGTCGCGTACGGGCCGGAACGCCGTGATCGGCGCGGGCGCCCTCGCCCTGCTCGCCGGCGGTGTGCTGGGCGGCGGCTACCTCATGGAGGACTCGCCCGCCACGACCGTCAAGACGCAGGCCGTGGACGCGTCCGGCGACCTGAAGCAGCTGAACGCCCGGGAGCCCCTGCCCATCAAGCCCACGCCGTCGCTCTCCGCCTCGCCGAGCGCCTCGGCGTCCGCGTCGGCCTCGGCGAGCGCCTCGCCGAGCGGTTCGGCGAGCGCGTCGCCGTCGGCCAAGTCCTCCGAGTCCCGGGCGAGCGACCCCGCCCCCGAGCGCACGGCCGCCCCGGCCCGCACGCGGGCACCCAAGCCGCCGTCCTCCGGTGGCGACGGTTCCATGGCCGCGCAGGTGGTGGCGCTGGTCAACGCGGAGCGCGCGAAGGTCGGATGCTCGGCCCTGACCTCCAACAGCCTCCTGGACGCGGCCGCCCAGGGCCACTCCGACGACATGGCGGCCCGGAACTTCTTCAACCACACCAACCCCGACGGCAAGGGCCCGGGCGACCGCATCACCGCGGCGGGCTACAACTGGAGCACCTACGGCGAGAACATCGCCTACGGGCAGCAGGACGCGGCGTCGGTCATGGACTCGTGGATGCACAGCGACGGCCACCGCAAGAACATCCTCAACTGCTCCTTCAAGGAGATCGGCGTCGGCATCAACAAGGCGCCGGGCGGTCCGCGCTGGACCCAGGTGTTCGGGGCGCGGTGAATTCCGCCCGTTCCCCCATATGTTGATGGTTGAACTATGAGGATGACTGACCGCTGATTTTCATGTCGCCGTAAATGTCGCGGCGCGCCCGGGAGTTCCCCGGGCGCGCGTCGCGATAGGGCGCCCGTATTTCACCACCAAGACCATGGCCATAACGTTGTGATGATCTGTTCGTCATATTTACTCTCTTCGTGCGGCCGGGATCGAGAGATCCGGGAGGCGTCGCCCCCTGCCCGTACGAGCAGTGGTGTGCGCGTGGGTGAGGGGGCGCTCCCCCCGGCCGTGAGCAGGTGACCTGCGGTTCATCGTTCCCATCGCGAAAAAAGGAGAACGCCATGACGTACGAGCGTCCCACCATCGCCAAGGCCGGAGGCTTCCGTAAGGTGACGGGCCTGGCCAGCAAGACCGCGAAGGACGTTCTCGGCGGTCACAACCTCGTCTGAGGCGGGCAAAAAGGGCCCCGCCGTCACTGGTCGAGTCCAATGAAGAATGACCGGTGACGAGCGGAAGGCCCCCGGAATCGGGGGGTGAGGGCCATGGGCCGTTCACCCCCCGATTTCCATCCGCTTTCCGTGAAGTGCCGGTAATGCCGCCCGGATCGGCGGCCGGAGGTGTCTGCGCATGGACCGTTCCTCGTCCCTGTCCGCCCTGCCCAGCTGGTTCCTCGTCCTGCCCGACACCGCCGGCGAGGCGGTCACGGAGATCGCCGCGCGGGCCCGCCCCCACGCGGTCCAGAGCGTGCCCCACCCCTCCGGCCGGCCGTGGCTGCTGGGCCGCTGGGACCCGGAAGCGTTCGCCCTGGGCGAGGCCGGGGACGCCCGGGTGGCGGTCCTGGGCGAGCACACGGTGTCCGCCGCCGAGGCCGCACGGGCCGCCGGGGCCGTCCGGACGGCGGGAACCCTCGACGCGCTCGGCCGGTTCGCCGCCGCCTGGCCGGGAAGCTTCCACCTGCTCGCCCGGGACCCCGCCGGACGCGTCCGGATCCGGGGCGGCGTCGTCGGCGTACGGCGCGTCTTCCACGCCCGTACGGGCCCGGACGCCGTCGCGGCGGACCGCGCGGACGTGCTGGCCGACCTCCTCGACGCCGGCCTCGACGAGGACCGCCTGGCCGTCCAGCTGCTCGCGATGGGCCTGCTGCATCCCCTGAACTCCCGGCCGGTCTGGCACGGAATCGAAGCCCTGCCCGGGAGCCACCACCTCACCCTCGACCCCGGGGGCCCCGCCCGCACCGAGCGCTGGTGGGCACCGCCGGAGCCCGACGTGCCCCTGGCCGAGGGCGCCGCGCGCCTCGCGGCGGCGCTGGGCGCCGCCGTCGACGTCCGCACCCGCGGCCGCTCCCTGGTGACGTGCGACCTCGGCGGCCTGGACTCCACCGCGGTCTGCTGCCTGGCCGCACGCGGCGACGCCAAGATCGTCGCCTATACGGCCGCCCTCCGCGACCCCCTCGGCGACGACACCCACTGGGCGCGCCGCACCGTCGACGCCCTGGGCACCGTCGAGCACCACGAGATCCCGGCCGGGCAGGTGCCCCTGACCTTCGACGGCCTCGGCACCTTCGACCAGCTCCTCGACGCGCCCTCCCTCATGACGGTCGACCACAGCCGCCGCATGAGCATCGTGCGGCTGGCCGCCGAGCGGGGCTCGACCCTCCACCTCACCGGCATCGGCGGGGACGAGGTGCTCAGCGGCGCCTCCGCCCGCCTCCACGCCCTCGCCCGCACCCACCCGCGCGTCGCGCTGCGCCACCTGCGCGGTTACCGCGCCAAGTACCGCTGGCCCCGGGGGCTCGTGCTCCGCCAGCTCCTCGACCGCCGTTCCTACCGGTCCTGGCTGGCGCGGGTCGCCGCGGACCTCACCGAGCCGCCCGCGCCGTCGAACGCGCCGGTGCTGGACTGGTCCGAGCGGCCCCGGATGCCCCACTGGGCGACTCCGGAAGCGGTCGCGTCCGTACGCCGCCAGATCCTCGCCGCGGCCCGCACCGCGGCACCCCTGGCCCGGGACCACGGCGCGCACCGCGAGCTGGCGACCATGGAGTGCATCTCCCGGTTCGCCCGGCACGTGGGGCAGCTGGCCGGCCCGCTGGGCGTCGTCTGCTCGGCCCCGTACTACGACGACCGCGTCGTCGAGGCGGGCCTGTCGGTACGGCCGCAGGAGCGGATCACCCCCTGGCGCTACAAACCCCTGATCGTCGAGGCCACCCGAGGCGTCGTCCCCGAGGTCAGCCGCACCCGGGCCACCAAGGCCAACGCGTCCCTGGAGGAGGAGACGGGCCTGCGGGAGCACCGCGCCCGGCTGCTGGACCTGTGCGAGGACTCCCGCCTCGCGCGGCTGGGCCTGATCGACGCGGGCGCGCTGCGGGACTGGTGCCTGCGCCCGCTCGAAGTGGAGGTCGAGAGCAGCCTGTTGCACACCACCGTGGCCTGCGAAGTGTGGCTGCGCTCACGGGAATCGACGAGCCGCTGACGAACCGGAAAGGTGGAAAATGTCGCTCCGACTCCGCTCCGGAGTGGTGATGACCGAGACCGACTACGGCATCGCCCTGCTGGATCAGACCACTGGTGAGTACTGGACCCTCAACCCCACCGCCGCGCTCGTCCTGAGGACGCTCCTCGACGGGGAGTCCAGGGGAAACGCCGCCCACGCGCTGACCGCGCGCTACGACGTGGATCCCGGCGAGGCGGCACGCGACGTCGAGCGCGTCTACGGCGAACTGCGGTCGGCCAGGCTGCTGTCCGGGACCCGGCCATGACGACCCCGGAGGCGGTTCCGTACCGGCCGGGCGCCGTCCCCCTCGCCACCCGCTGGGCCGCCCGCGCCGCCGTCGCCCTCGCCCACCTGCTGGCCACCCAGCCGCCCGGGCGCATCCGCGCGGTCCTGCGCGTGCTCCGGCGCGGGGCCCGGCCCGCGAGCCTCGCCGAGGCGACCGGCGCCAGGGACGCCGTCCTCGCCGTCAGCCTCGCCAGCGGAGGGCAGAAGGGCTGTCTCCCACGGTCCCTCGCCACGGTGCTGCTGTGCCGGATGCGTGGCCAGTGGGCCGTGTGGTGCGTGGGAGTCCGCTCCCGGCCGCCCTTCGCGGCACACGCGTGGGTGGAGGCGGAGTCGGTCCTGGTGGGCGAGGGCGCACCGGCCGACTACTTCCAGCGCTTCTTCACCGTGGAGTGAGTGTCATGGAGACCGTGAACGAGGCCGCGGAAGCGTGGGAGACAGGGCGGGGGACCGGGGACGCGGAGAGCGCGGCGCGGCCGCGGGGCGCGGGCCGCCGGGCCCTGGCCCGGTACCTCCGGCCGCAGCGCCCCGCCATCCTCGGCGGGGCGCTGCTGGGACTCGCCGGCGGCGCCCTGGGCCTGGCCCAGCCGCTGGCCGCCGAACGCCTGGTGAACGACCTCGAACGGGACCGGACGGCCACCACGGAGGTGATCGCCCTCGGTGTGCTCGTCCTGCTGGGCGCGGTCCTCGTCGCCCTCGGCCACCTCGTGCTGGAACGGGCGGCCGAACGACTCGTGTGCACCGCCCGGCGCGGGCTCGCCGACCGGCTGCTCAGGCTGCGGGTCCCCGTCGCCGAGCGCCATGAACCCGGCGATCTGATATCCCGGGTCACCGCCGATACGACGCTGCTGCGTCAAGTGGCCACACAGGCGATGGCCGCGGCGCTGACCGGCACCGTCATCACCCTCGTCACCGTCGTGATGATGGGGGTGCTGGACCTGGTGCTGCTCGGTGTGACCCTCGCGGTGATCGCGTTCATCAGCCTGAGCAGCGGCCTGGTGATCCCCCGCATCGGCCGCGCCACCCGGCAGACCCAGGAGGCCGTCGGCGGCATGGGCGCCGCCCTGGAGCGCGCCTTCGGCGCCTTCCGCACGGTCAAGGCGTCCGGGGCCGAGCCGCGCGAGATCGCCCGCCTGCACGAGGCCGCCGAGCGGGCCCGCCGCATGGGAACGCGCGCCGCCTCCTGGGAGGCCGTCTCGGACACCGTCTCCCAGGTGTCCGTGCAGGTCTCCTTCCTGGTGGTCCTCGGCGTGGGCGGGGTGCGCGTCGCCTCCGGGGCGATCGACGTCTCCACGCTCGTCGCCTTCCTGCTCTACCTCTTCTCGCTCGCCCCCCGCATCAACCAGCTCGTGGGCGCCGCCGGCCAGTTCCAGGTGGGAGCGGCGGCCGCCCTGCGGATCCGGGAAGCCGAGGAGATGGCGGTCGAGGACCCCGGTGCCGGGCCGGAGCCGGCGGCGGACGCCGGATGCGGGCCCCGCCCCGCGTCCGTCACCTTCGACCGGGTGCGCTTCGGCTACCGGGCCGGGCTCCCCGCCGTGCACCGCCGTATCTCCTTCACGGTGCCCGCCCGCGGGCTGACCGCCTTCGTCGGCCCGTCCGGCGCGGGCAAGACCACCGTCTTCTCCCTCATCGAACGGTTCTATGAACCGGACAGCGGCCGCGTCCTGCTGGACGGCCGGGACGTCCGCCACTGGCCCCTGGCCGCGCTGCGCGCCGCCATCGGATACGTCGAACAGGACGCGCCCGTCCTCGCCGGAACGCTGCGGGAGAACCTCCTCCTGGGCGTCCCGCACGCCACCGACGGGCAGCTCCGGGAGGCCCTGCGCCGGGCCCGCCTCGACGACCTGGCCGACCGGCTGCCGGAAGGGCTCGACACGACCGTCGGCCACCGGGGCAGCATGCTCTCCGGCGGCGAGCGCCAACGCGTCGCGATCGCCCGCGCGTTGCTGCGCAGCCCGCGGCTGCTGCTCCTGGACGAGGCCACCTCGCAACTGGACGCGGCCAACGAGGCGGCCCTGCGGGGCACCGTCGCCGACGCGGCACGGACGATGACGGTGCTGGTCGTCGCCCACCGGCTGTCCACGGTGACCGGCGCGGACCGGATCGTGGTCATGGAGGCGGGCCGCATCCGGGCCGTGGGCACCCACGCCAAGCTGCTGGCGAGCGACGAGCTGTACGGGCAACTGGCGGCCACGCAGCTGCTGGCGAACTGAGTGCGCCGGAGTGCACACAGCCACACGCGCCGGGGTGCACACAGCCGCACGCGGCACCACCTTCGGGTGAATGGATTGTTTGTGTTGACGGTGGGGTGCGGTCCTCGCGGGGATCATGCGAGGCGTACCCCCGTATCGAGACGGAGCACGCCATGGCCCAGTGCAACACGTGTGGCAACGACTACTGGCTGGCCTTCGAGGTCAAGACCATCACCGGCGACACCTATACCTTCGACAGCTTCGAGTGCGCGATCAGCAAGCTCGCGCCCAAGTGCGAGCACTGCGAGTCCCGCATCATCGGCCACGGCGTCGAGGTCGCGGGCCGCTTCTTCTGCGGGGCGCACTGCGCCCGCGAGGGCGACTCGGGGCTGGGCAGCCAGATCCGCGACACGGTGGGGGCGCACCCGGGGTGACGAGGGGTGACGGCGGGGGCCGACGGGGGGCCGGCGGGGAGCGCTGAGCGGCCCGTCAGATTCTGGCGCGCAGCCACGGCCAGTAGCGCGGCAGGCCGCGCGCCGGCCAGATCAGCACCCACCACCAGACGGCCACGAGGGGGGCGGCCAGGGCGACCAGGAGGGCGACGGTGGCGATGACGGCGATCGACGCGTTGTCGAACACCTCCCGGGCGACCTGCTGACGGGTGACCTCCGGCCTGCGGAGCGGGCCGGGGTCGCGCAGCCGCAGCGCCATGACGGCCAGCAGCGCGGCTTCCAGGCCGATGGCGCCCGTGTAGACGGCCATGGCCACGGGCGCGCCGCCGTGTTCGCTCATCAGCCGGGCGGTGAAGGGCAGGAAGGCGATGACGGCCAGCAGGGCGAACTCCAGCCGGACCATGGCCCGGTCGAGGGTGGCCATCAGCCGGAAGAGCTTGTGGTGACCCAGCCAGATCGCCCCGACGAGCACGAAGCCGACGAGGTACGCCAGGACCTTCGGCAGCAGGTGGCCGAACGCCTGGCCCACCTCCGCGTCGGGCAGGCCCTCCGGCACGTGGATCTCCAGGGCCAGCAGCGTGATCGCGATGGCGGTCACGGCGTCGGCGAAGGCGAGCATGCGGTCCATCTCGATGACGTACGGGTCGCGCGCCACGGTCGTCAGCGTAGGGCGGACGCGGGGAACTTTACGGGGGTATCGACGGAAAACCGCACGATCGGATGATTCGGTGCCGCCCGGAACCGAGGTTTTCCACAGCGGAAAGTCGAAAGTTGCCGCTCTGGAAACCGTGTGCTTGACTTTCCGGCATGGCAACTGACGAGAACTCGCGGTCGTCCCGGCCGCCCATGCCCTCCCGGGAAGGCGCCGCCGAGGCCCTGGCCCTGGCCGAGCAGGCGCAGGTGGCGGTCGCGTCCCTCACCCCCGGCCGGGCGTTCGATGTGAAACTCTCCCTGTGCGTGGCCGGGGTGTATCTGTCCCATCTCCTGCCGGAGCCGTGGGACATCGTGGGCCTCGCCCTGATGTACGTGATCATGCTGACCGTGCTGGCGCTGCAGTTCCGCTCCAGCGGTGTCCGGCACCGAGTGCAGCCGGGCATGAAGCGGAGCATGCTCGGTGCCGCCGCCCTCGCCTTCGGGCTCTATATGGTGGCGCTGTACCTGGACGATCACCAGGGCATGCCGTGGATATGGGCCCCGGCGGGTCTGCTGGCCGCAGGGGGCATCCTGGCCCTGGACAGCAAAACCCGCAAGAAGGGCATAGCAGCGTCGTGACCGACCCCGAAGACGGCTTCAACGAGACGATCCACGCGCCGAACCGGCTCCGGATCTGTGCCGCGCTCGACGCCGTCGAGGAGATCGAGTTCGCGACCGTCCGCGAGACGCTGGGTGTGAGCCCGTCCGTGCTCAGCAAGCATGTGACGGTGCTGACCGACGCGGGGTACGTGGAGCAGCGGCGGGCCGTGCGCGACACCCGGCAGCGCGTGTGGCTGCGCCTGACCAAGGACGGCCGCGACGCCTACCGCGCCCACCTCGCCGCCCTCCGGGCGATCGTCAACGCCGACCTGGGGGAGGGCTGAAACCGGCGTCCGCGCCCGCGCCCGTGCCTGTGCCTGTGTCTGTGTCGGTGGGGGTCGGCTCAGCGGCGTCGTCCGGCGCCCTTGAGGGTGGCCCGCAGGTACTCGCGGTTCATCGTCGCGATCGACTGGAGGGGGATGCCCTTGGGACAGGCCGTGGCGCACTCGCCGGTGTTCGTGCAGCCGCCGAAGCCCTGGTCGTCCATGGCGCCCACCATGTCCAGCACCCGGGACTCGCGCTCCGGCGCGCCCTGCGGCAGGACGTTCAGGTGGACGACCTTCGCGGACGTGAAGAGCATCGCCGAGCCGTTGGGGCAGGCGGCCACACAGGCGCCGCAGCCGATGCACTCGGCGTGCTCGAAGGCCAGGTCGGCCACCGGCTTCGGCACCGGTGTGGCGTGGGCCTCGGGCGCGGAGCCGGTGGGCACGGAGACATAGCCGCCGGCGCCGATCACCCGGTCGAAGGCCGAGCGGTCGACGACCAGGTCCTTGACGACGGGGAAGGCGGCGGCCCGCCAGGGCTCGACGTCGATGGTGTCGCCGTCGGAGAAGTGCCGCATATGGAGCTGACAGGTGGTGGTGCGCTCCGGGCCGTGGGCCCGGCCGTTGATGACCATGCCACAGGCGCCGCAGATGCCCTCGCGGCAGTCGTGGTCGAAGGCCACGGGCTCGTCCCCGGCGAGGATCAGCTCCTCGTTGAGGTGGTCGAGCATCTCCAGGAAGGGCATGTCCTCGCTGATGCCACTGACCTCGTAGGTGGTCATGACCCCGGCGTCCTCGGGGGAGCGCTGGCGCCAGATGCGCAGGGTGAGGTTCACGCGTAACTCCGCTGGGTGGGGTGGACGTACTCGAAACGAAGCTCTTCCTTGTGGAGCACGGGAGGGCTGCCGGTGCCCGTGAACTCCCAGGCCGCGACGTAGGAGAACGCCTCGTCGTCGCGGGCCGCCTCGCCGTCGGTCGTCCGGCTCTCTTCCCGGAAGTGGCCGCCGCAGGACTCCGTGCGGTGGAGGGCGTCGAGGCACATCAGCTCGGCGAGCTCCAGATAGTCCACGATCCGGTTGGCCTTCTCCAGTGACTGGTTGAGCTCCTCGCCCGTCCCCGGCACCTTGACCCGCCGCCAGAACTCCTCGCGGAGCGCCGGGATGCGGTCCAGGGCCTTGCGCAGTCCGCTGTCGGTGCGGGCCATACCGCACTCGTCCCACAGCAGTTCGCCCAGTTCGCGGTGGAAGGAGTCGGGGGTGCGGTCGCCGTCGTTCGCGAGCAGCCGGCGCAGCCGGTCGGTCACCTCACGGGTCGCCTCCACGACCGCCGGATGGTCCGGTGGTATCTCGTCGTGGGAGTGGCGGGCCAGATAGTCGTTGATGGTGGAAGGGAGGACGAAATAGCCGTCGGCCAGGCCCTGCATCAGCGCGGAGGCGCCCAGCCGGTTGGCGCCGTGGTCGGAGAAGTTGGCCTCGCCGATGGCGAAGAGGCCGGGCACGGTCGTCTGGAGGTCGTAGTCCACCCACAGTCCGCCCATCGTGTAGTGGATGGCCGGGTAGATCCGCATGGGGACCTCGTAGGGGTTCTCCGCCGTGATCCGCTCGTACATCTCGAAGAGGTTGCCGTACTTCGTCTCGACGGCCGCGCGGCCCATCCGTGCGATGGCGTCCGCGAAGTCGAGGTAGACGCCCTGGCCGCCCGGGCCGACCCCGCGGCCCTCGTCGCAGACGTTCTTCGCGGCGCGGGAGGCGATGTCGCGGGGGACGAGATTGCCGAAGGAGGGATAGATCCGCTCCAGGTAGTAGTCGCGCTCGGATTCGGGGATGTCCCCGGGCGCCCTCGTGTCGCCCTTCGCCTTGGGCACCCAGATGCGGCCGTCGTTGCGCAGCGACTCGCTCATCAGCGTCAGCTTCGACTGGTGGTCGCCGGAGCGTGGGATGCAGGTCGGGTGGATCTGGGTGAAGCAGGGGTTGGCGAAGTGGGCGCCGCGCCGGTGGGCCCGCCAGACGGCGGTGGCGTTGGAGTTCTTGGCGTTGGTGGAGAGGTGGAAGACGTTGCCGTAGCCGCCGCTGGCGAGGACCACGGCGTCGGCGAAGTGGGTGCTGATCCGGCCGGTGATCAGGTCCCGGGCGACGATGCCGCGCGCCCTGCCGTCGACGACGATCAGGTCGAGCATCTCGGTGCGGGCGTGCATCTCGACATGGCCCGCGGCGATCTGGCGGCTCAGCGCCTGGTAGGCGCCGAGGAGAAGCTGCTGGCCCGTCTGGCCGCGGGCGTAGAAGGTGCGGGAGACCTGGACGCCGCCGAAGGAACGTGTGTCCAGCAGCCCTCCGTACTCGCGGGCGAAGGGGACGCCCTGGGCCACGCACTGGTCGATGATCTCGACGGAGACCTGGGCGAGCCGGTGGACGTTGGACTCGCGGGCGCGGAAGTCGCCGCCCTTGACGGTGTCGTAGAAGAGGCGGTGGATGGAGTCGCCGTCGTTGCGGTAGTTCTTGGCGGCGTTGATGCCGCCCTGGGCGGCGATGGAGTGGGCGCGGCGCGGGGAGTCCTGGTAGCAGAACTGCGTCACGCGGTAGCCCTGTTCGGCGAGGGTGGCGCCCGCCGCGCCGCCCGCGAGGCCGGTGCCGACGACGATGACGGTCAGCTTGCGGCGGTTGGCCGGGTTCACCAGCTTCGCCGTGAAGCGGCGGCGGTCCCAGCGCTCGGCTATGGGGCCTTCGGGGGACGCCGTGTCGACCAGCGGCTCGCCGACCGCGTAGGGGGAATACTCGCTCATCTCAGCTCACGACTCCTGTCAGGACACCGACGGGCACGGCGATGAAACCGCAGGTCAGTAGGGCGGCCAGGCCGTTGGCGAGGGCCTTGAGGAGCCGGTCGCGCCGGGGCGATCCCACGCCCAGCGTCTGGGCCGCGCTCCAGAAGCCGTGCCGGATGTGCAGCCCGAGGGCGAGCATCGCGGCGATGTAGAAGGCGGAGACGTACCACCGGTCGAAGGAGGCGACGAGGTTCTCGTACGTCCGCCCCTCCTGGGCGTTGGGGTTCACGGTGAGGGTGGTGAGGTCGAGGATGTGCCAGACGATGAACAGGCCGAGGATCACCCCGCCCCAGCGCATGGTCCGGGTCGCGTAGCTCGCGCGCCGCCGCCCGCGCCCCCGGTACTTCACCGGGCGCGCCGCGAGGTCCCGGCGGCTGAGCTGGTACGCGGCCACACCGTGGAGGACGACCGCGGCGCTCAGCGCCACCCGGGCCAGCCACAGGAACCACTCGCGGTGGAGGAACGGTTCGCCGATGGTGCGGATCCAGGCCGCGTAGTGGTTGAACTCCCCGGCCCCGAAGAAGACCTTGAGATTGCCCAGCATATGGGCGACCAGATACGCCAGCATGATCAAGCCGGTGACCGCCATGACCGCCTTCTTGCCGACGGTCGAGCGCCACACGGAGCCGATGAGGGACGGAGGTTTCGCCGTCCGGGTCGCCAGTGCCATGCCGCCGACGCTAGGTCGAGGGCCTTCGATGCGTCCAAGACATGATGGGGCTCGTTTCCATAGGCTCTCCCTATTTACCCTGGTGGGGTGCAACTCCAGCAGCTCCGCTACTTCGCCACGGTCGCCGAGGTCCGGCACTTCACCCGGGCCGCCGAGGCCCTCCACGTCGCCCAGCCCTCGCTGTCCCAGCAGATCAGGGCGCTGGAACGGGAGCTGGGCGCCGAGCTCTTCCACCGCGCGCGGGGCAACATCGCCCTGACCGACGCCGGCGAGGCCCTCCTGCCGCTCGCCCGCCGCATCCTCGCCGACACCGAGACCGCCCACCGCGAGGTGCAGGAAGTGGCCCGGCTGCGGCGCGGCCGGGTCCGGCTCGGCGCCCCGCCGAGCCTCTGCGCGAGCCTGGTGCCGGACGTGCTGCGCACGTACCACGCCCGGTTCCCCGGCATCGAGCTCCACGTCGACGAGGGCGGCTCACGGGACCTGGTGCGCCGGCTGGCCGACGGCGGGCTCGACCTGGCCCTGATCATCACGCCCCTCGGCGTGGGCGCCCCCGCGCTGGAGACGACGGAACTGCTGCGGGAGGACCTGGTGGTGGTGTCGGCACCGGACGGGCCCGCGCCCACGCGCCGGAGCCGGATGCGGGTGGGCGAGCTGCGGGAGCTGCCGATGGTGATGTTCCGCAGCGGCTACGACCTGCGCGAGATCACCATCGCCGCCTGCCGGGCCGAGGGCTTCGAGCCCTCCTTCACCGTCGAGGGCGGCGAGATGGACGCCGTTCTCGGCTTCGTCCGGGCCGGGCTGGGCCTGGCCGTCGTCCCCGGGATGGTCGCCGCCCGCTCCGGCCTGCGGGTCACCCCCTTCGAGGGCGACCGCATGCGGCGGACCGTCGCCGTCGCCCACCGCAAGGACACCCCGCCGCCCCGCGCGGCCCGCGAACTGCGCCGAGTGCTGCTGGACCACCTGGAAGCCGCGCCGGACGAGGACTGAGGACGAGGGCTACGTCAGCGCCTGCCCCAGCGCCACGCCCGCGAACGCCGCGCCCAGCCCGCACACCACGCTTCCGGCCACATTGAGCACCGCGTACCCCCGTGCCCCGTCCTCGGCCAGCCGCAAGGTCTCGTAGGAGAACGTGGAGTACGTCGTCAGGGCGCCGCACAGGCCCGTGCCCAGCAGCAGCCGCGTCGGCTCGTCCACCGCGCCCGTCAGCACGCCCAGCACCAGACAGCCCACGACGTTCACCGTGAACGTGCCCCAGGGGAACACCGAGTCGTGCCGGGCCTGGACGAAACGGTCCGTCAGATAGCGCAGCGGAGCACCGGCCATGGCGCCGGCCACCACGAGGAGCCAGTTCACGCGGGCCGCTCCCCGTCCCGGCCCCGGTAGGAGACGACCTCCACCCGGTCGAGGGTGACGAGGCCCTCGGTCACCAGCTCCGCCAGCTCCGCGACGAACGCCCGTACCCGCTCCTCCGTGTCCACGATCACCACCGCCACCGGCAGGTCCTCGCTCAGCGACAGCAGCCGGGAGGTGTGGACGACCGAGGACGCGCCGAAACCCTCGACGCCCCGGAAGACACTCGCCCCGGCCAGGCCCGCCGCGTGGGCCCGGTGGACGATCTCGGAGTAGAGGGGCCGGTGGCCGTGGGTGTCGGACTCGCCCACGTACACGGTCAGCCGCAGCGCGCCGCCCTGAAGTCTCATCGCGCTCATCGCGCCCTCCGCAGGACGAACAGCCGCCGTGCGGCGGTCGCCGCCGCCCACACCGAGGCCAGTGCGAGCAGCGGCGTCGCCACCAGATAGGCCAGCCCCTCGGCCGTCCGGCCGTCCGTGACCAGCCGCTGCACGTCCACCGCGTAGGTGGAGAACGTCGTGAAACCGCCCAGCACCCCCGTGCCCAGGAAGGGCCGGGCCAGCCGGTGGGGGGTGCCGACCTCGGCGATCGTCACCAGCAGCACCCCGATCAGGGCACAGCCCACCGCGTTGATCAGCAGCGTCGTCCAGGGGAAGGCGGCCGGCGCGGTCGGCCACAGCAGCCCCGCCGCGTACCGGGCCAGGGCCCCGAGGCCGCCGCCGAGCGAGACCGCGACGACGACCGGTCCCTGACCGGTGGAGGCGCGGCGTGGCGCCCGCGTCCCGCTTCCCGTCACCGTCTTCGGCGGTGCCGCGCCCGTGGTGCCCATCCGGCCAGGCTAGCTCACGGCCGCGCCACCGGACCGGCCCGCCACCGCCGCCAGGCACGCCTCGGCCCGGTCGGCGTCCATCAGCCACTCCTGGTAGTCGGCCGGGTCGGCGAAGCCGTTGACGTAGCGGTGGGCGAGCGCGGGGTGCCGGGCGGCCGCCGCCATCACGTCCTCGAAGTGCCGGGGGCGGGCCGCGTCCAGCACCATGTTGGTGAACGCCGTGGTGTGCCGGGCGTGCTCCCACCAGCCCGCGAACGTCTCGTGCATCCACGCCCGGTCGAAGGGCCGCTCGCCCCGCTCGACGATCGACGCCAGATAGCGGTCCGCGCAACGCGCCGCGTTGTTGGAGCCCTGCCCGGTGATCGGGTCGTTGAGGACCACCGCGTCGGCCATGCCCAGGACGTACGAGCCCGGGGCGACCTCCGCGACGGGATGGCGCACCACGGGCGTGAGGCTCCCGGTGAGGGCCGCCCCCGGATCGGTCGGCTCGGCCTGCGCGCACAGCTCGTACTCCCACGGGGCGTACGAACGCAGCAGCTGCCAGGAGCGCTCCAGCGCCGCACCCGGCCCGGAAACGTTTTGCCAGCAGTCGAACGGCCCGCCCGGACTCCCCTCCCAGAGCAGGATCACGCACGGACCCGAACCGGTGAGCGCGGGCAGCACGAAGAACTCCCCGGCCCCCGGGAACGCCGACATCCGCAGGAACGACGGCGGAAGCTCCGGATCCGGCCGCACCCCGTGGACGTACACACAGGCCAGGACGCGCTGCGGCCGCTCGTACGGGCTGTGCCGCTCGTCCCGCCCGAAGACCTCGCCCAACGGGCCGTGCCCCGTGGCCAGCAGCGTCAGCTCGTATCCGGAGGCCAGCGCGGGCAGCTCCTCGGGGGCGACCGGCCGGTACTCCACCCGCCCCCCGCGCTCCTCGAACAACTCCAGCCACCGCGCGGTCTTCACCCGCTGGTCGACGGACTGGGCGGGCGTGTCCAGCCGTGCCCCCACGGCCCGTTCCGGGATCCGGGCGCCGGGCGGGTCGACGGGGCTGATGACCACGCCGTCGATCGCCGGCGTCTGCTGGTCCCACAGATTCAGCCCCGCCCGCCGCTCCAGGGCGAGCGCCGGACCGTACATCAGCTGGGTGGACAGCACCCGCCCGGCCCGGACCTCCTGGGGCGTCCGGGCGGCGACGACGGTCACGTCGTAGCCCCGCTCCCGTAGCCCCAGGGCCAGCTGCAAGCCCGCCTGGCCCGCGCCGACGATCGCGATCCTGCGCATGGTTGCCTCCGAAAAAGCCGGATTCCCGTGGCCCGCCCTCGATGTAACAGCCCTCGGCGCGCCCTGTACAGACGGCACGCGAGGGCCGCGCCGACCGTCACCCCCGGCGCGCGACGGGCTCCCCGGTTGGCAGGAAACCGGCGCTTCCGCCGGGCCGGGCTGGGCAGTCTTCCGACCGGTCACCCTCCGCCACGACAGAGCGGAGCCGCCGCTCGTCAGGGGCGGCCGAAGGCCGCGACCGGTCCAGGGAGGCAGAGGCACCACATGACGAAACGACACCATTCCCCGCCGCGCCAAGTGCCGCCCGGCTCGGTGCCGCCGCAGCTCCAGCGCGCGAAGATGCTCGACCGCGTCGAGGAACGGCTGCGCGGCCTGTTCGAGGAGGAGCACCGCCGACGGCGCACCTCCGACGCCCGGGGCGCCGAGCTCATCGAGTCCCTCGCCGAGCTGCTGGCCGCCGGCGGCGACCGGGCCCGGCCGGTCGTCTTCCTCACCGGCTACCTCGCGGCCGGCGGCGAGGTGGCCGGGCGGGCCGCCGACCTCGCCGTCGACACCGCCGTAGCCCTCGAACTCCTCGACACCGCCACCCTCATCCGCGGTGACGTCCGCGACGACGCGCCCCTGCGCCGGGGCATCCCCACCCTCCACGTCGCCCGGGCCGCCGAGCACGAGCGCAACGGCTGGGCGGGCGAGTCCCGGCGCTTCGGCGAGTCCACGGCGACCCTCGCCGGCGATCTCGCCCTCGCCCACGGCGACCGGCTGGTGCTGCCGCTGCCCGCCGAGGCCCGGGGGATCTGGGACGAACTGCGCGTGGAACGGGTCATCGGCTCGTACACGCGCGAGGCCATGGTCGCCGAATACCTGGAGGACCCTTGGCCGGGGCGCTGCGTCTCCGGCTGCGACCGGGGCTGCGCGGCGGGCTGGTACGCCCTGCGGCACCCGCTGCGCCTGGGCGCGGCACTCGCGGGCCGGGCGGATCTCGGGCTCTCGTACGACGCGTACGCCCGCCCGCTGCACGCCGCGTGGCGGTTGCGGGGCTTCCTCGACGGCGGCCCGGAGTACGGGTGGGACGCGCGGCTGCTGCGGGAGATCCTGCTCGACCCGGACGAGCGGGAGGTCGCCGAGCAGATGATCGAGGAGCTCGTCGACCACGCGCGCAGGAGCGCGGCGGGCCTGTCGCTGGCCGCGGGCTGGCACGAGGAACTCGCCTCCTTCGCGGCCAGGGTGGCGGCCCAGGACGAGTGACGGGTGCCCCGCGCCTTTTGGGCGCGGGGCACCCGATTACGCGCCGACCGCGATGGCCGTCACGACCAGACCGTCCCGCACGAGCCATCGCCCCTCGAACCCCGACAACCGGCCCCCGGTGGCCGCCCGGAGCGGCTCCGGGGTGAGAATCGTCGCCCGGAAGGTCTTTGCGTCCGCATCGACCTCGAGAATCGCGTCCTGAAAGTCCAGCCACTGCCTCGTGAGCGGAAACCACGCCTTGTAGACGCTCTCCTTGGCGCTGAACACCAGCCGGTCCCAGCACACCTCGGGCCGTTCCGCGGCCAGCCGGGTCAGCCAGCCCTGTTCCTCGGGGCGCGTCACCAGTTCCCGTACTCCGCCGTTGGGCAGGGGCTCATGGGGTTCCGCGTCCAGTCCTATCGTCAGAATGTCGGTGGCGCGGGCCACCGCCGCCGCGCGATAGCCCGCGCAGTGCGTCATGCTGCCGATCACACCGGAGGGCCACTGGGGCGCGCCGCGCTGCCCGGGCACGATGGCGACGGGCCCGAAGCCCAGCCGGCCCAGGGCCGTACGGGCGCAGTTCCGCACCGTGGTGAATTCCCGGCGCCGTTTCTCCACGGCCTTGGCGACCAGCGCCTCCTCCTCGGGGAAGAGCGCCGGCGCGTCGGCCGGATCGGCGAATGCCTCGGCCGTCTCGATCGGTAAAGGCAGCAGGGTCCCAATCATTCTCGCGCGTCATTCCCCTGGTCGAAGCGGCCGGAGTGTCTGTACGAAAGGAACCCTGCCAGCTCGGCATCCCATGGGGAAACCCCCATTTCTGTTGATCGGCCCACACCCGGGATCACCCGGACGCTTCATCGACGAAACCTTTGCGACCCCCAAACGTTGATCCGGGCTCCCGGCCGTCACCGACCGGGTGCTCGTCCGTACGACCAAGCAAAGGTGTCTCCCCATGTCACGTATCGCCAGGGCAGTAGTCGTCACTGCCGCTGTGGGCGCCTCGCTCGCCGGTTTCGCCGGTAGCGCGGTCGCCGACTCCGTAGCCAACGGCGCAGCTGTCGGTTCCCCGGGTGTCGTCTCGGGCAACGTCATCCAGATCCCGATCCAGATCCCGATCAACCTCTGCGGCAACTCCATCGACATCGTCGGCCTGCTCAACCCGGCATCGGGCAACACCTGCATCAACGGGGACGTCGAGGGGCCCACCCTCGTGTCCGAGGAGCATCACAGCCACAGCCACCACGGCCACAGCCACCACGAGCACTGATGTCCGGCTCCGGGGCGCTCCCCGCCCCGGAGCGACAGCGGGCGTCGTACGCCGCCTGATCCTCGGGCGGCGTACCCGGCCGACCGGGCGGGGGCCGTCCTCTACGACCGAACGAAGGTGTTCTCTCCCATGTCACGAATCCTCAAGGCCGTGGCGGTGACCGCCGCCGTGGGCGCCTCGCTCGCCGGTTTCGCCGGTGGCGCCGCCGCCGACGCCGGAGCCCGCGGCGTGGCCGTCGGTTCCCCGGGTGTGGTCTCGGGCAACGTCATCCAGGTCCCGATCCACGTGCCGATCAACCTCTGCGGCAACTCCATCGACATCATCGGTCTGCTGAACACGGGGGCGTCCAACACGTGCGTCAGCGAGTGACCCGCGGCTCCGGGCCGCTCTCCGCCCCGGAGTCGTAAGCAGCGCAGCCTGGCGCCCCGGCCGACGGCCGGGGCGCCAGGCGCGTTTCCCGCCCTGTGCCGAGAGGCGTCCGAACGTAGGATCTTGCCCCACGACCGAGGCGGGCCAGGGGGGAACGCATGGGCGACGAGATCCGGAACGCCATCGAGGGCGGGACGTACCACGGACCGGTACTGCAGGGGCGGGAGATCCAGTACCACCATCACCACCACGCCGCCGCGCGGACACGGGCACCCCGTCAGCTCGCCTCGGAACCGGACGTGTTCGTCGACCGGCACCCGGTCTTCGCCGAGCTCGAACGCGCCGCCGCCGGGCGGGCCGCGCGGAACACGCCCCTGATCGTGGCGCTCACCGGCCTCGGCGGCATGGGGAAGACGGCAACCGCCCTGCGCTGGCTGCACCGCCTGCGCCGGCACTTCCCCGGCGGCCAGCTCCAGGCCGACATGAGCCCGCACGGCCACCTCCGGCCGCTCGACCCCCACTCCGTGCTGCAGGGCTTCGTCCAGGAGCTGGGGACGCGGGCGGACGAGAGACCGGCCGGACAGGCCGCGCTGGAGGCCCACTACCGCTCGCTGACGGCACACGCGCCGCTGCTCGTCCTGCTGGACGACGTGGTGAACGTCGGCCAGGTGCGGCCGCTGCTGCCCGCGCACCCCGGCAGCGTGGTCGTCGTCACCAGCCGTATGCCGCTGACCGCGCTGAAAGGCCGCTACCCGAGCATGCTCGCCCTGACGCTGGGCAGTCTGGACAGGGAGGCCAGCGCCGAGCTGTTCCGCGCCGTGGCCGGTGAGGACGCCGTCCCGGGCGCGGCCGCCCTGGAGAGCGTGCTCGCCGCCTGCGGCGGCTACCCGCTCGCCGTGCGGATCGCCGCCGCCCGCGCGGGCGAGCTGCACGGGCTCGGCGAGGACCCCGCCGAACTGGCCCGCGAACTCGGCGATCACCGGACCCGCCTGGAGGCGCTCGAAGTGGACGACCTCTCCGTCCCCCAGGTGCTGGGCGCCGTCCACCTGTCCCTGGCCGACGGCCCGGCCGCGCTCTACCGGGCGCTCGGCGCCCACCCGACGCCGGAGTTCTCCCGCGACCTGGTCACGTGGCTGGCGGGGAACGACACCGACACGCGCACGCTCGTCCGGGAACGCGTCCTGGAACCGGCCGGGGAGGGGCGGGTGCGCATGCACCGGCTCGTCCACGACCACGCGCGGTCCGTGGCGGACGGCCGGGCGCCCGTGGACCGGATCCTGGAGTGGTACCTGCGCCGGGCGGCCGCCGTGGAGCGGCTGGTCTCCGACCGCTGGCGGTACGGCCCGGTGTTCACCGGGCCCGGGGAGGAGGCGGGAGGCGCCGGCTTCACGGACGCCGAGGCCCTGGACGCCTTCGAGCCCGACCGCGCCAACGCGGTGGCGGCGGCGAGGCTGGCCCACGACCTCGGGCGGTACGCCATGGCGTGGCAACTGGCCGAGGCGCTGCGCGGGTTCTTCTTCCGGCGCAAGTACCACCCGGACTGGATCGAGGTGTGCGAGCTGGGCCTGAAGGCCGCCGCGGCGTGCGGCGACGACCTCGCCGTGGCCCGGATGCACTACGAGCTCGCCTTCGCCCACGCCGACCGCGGTGACGCGGCCGACGCCGGGACCGCCGGACACCACTACCGGGAGGCGCTGCGGCTGGCGTCCGCCGCCGGGCACGCCCGCACGGAGTCCTCGGCCCTGGAGGGCCTGGGCCTGCTCGCGCTCCGCGAGGGCGCCCCGGAGGACGCCGTCGAGCATTTCCGGCGGGCGGCCCGGGCGCTCGACGGGCTCGACCACCCGCGCGGCCGGGCCCTGCTCACCTTCCACCTGGGCCGCGCCCACGCCGCCGGGCACCGCCACCAGGAGGCGGCCGAACTGCTGCTGCGCGCCCGCCGGATGTTCGCGGAACTCCCGGGCCGCCCCGACCGCTTCAACGAGGCCAAGTCCCTCTGGCACCACGCCCGGGCCCGCCTCCGCGCGGACCGCCCGGATGAGGCCCTCCCCAGCCTGGACGAGGCCGTCACCCTGATCGCGGCCTGCGGCGCCCCCAAGGAGCAGGCCGACATACTCCTCGACCGAGGCGACCTCCTGGCGACCCAGGGCAACCGCCCGAAGGCGGAAACGGACTGGCGCCAGGCGCTGACCCTGTACGAACAGGCGCTCAGCGCCTCGGCGGAGAGCGCGCGGGGCAGGCTGCTGTAGCTGGTTTGTGGGCAGGCGTTCCGCAGGGCTGGGGGCACCTCCCAGCGGTAGCTGGGGGAGGGTGGGCACAAACCACCCACCGGCGGCCAGGTGTCACCCCACCCGCAGCACCCCCACCCCACCCCCGACCCGCACCGAAACCACCGACTCCGCACCCGCCCCCGCAACCGCGTAAAGCACCGAGGCCGCCACCCCGAACCCCAACGCGGCGCCCCCCTCCTCCCACCGCCCGCCGAGAACGTCTCCGTCCCGCGTGACCGCGACACACCCCGCCCCGCCGACGGCACGGTCCTCGAACGCCACCAGCCAGCACCCTCCGTACGACGCGAACACCCGCTCCGCGGCCGAGCGGTACGTCTCGCGCGGGCCCGGCGCCCGGCCGAGGACGACGTCGGCCGCCCCGGCCCACCGCCCGTCCGGGTCGCCCTCGGCCACCACCAGGTGGGGATCGGCGAGGTGACCCGTCACCGTCCCCTGGAGCCCGGCGACGTGGCGGCGCAGCACCAGCGTCCCGTCCGGCTCGGGCCGGGCGTCGACGAACATGGGCGGCGGCACCGGCCCGTACCGCTCCGCGGGGAGCGGCAGCGGCAGGGCGACGGGCCGGGGGACGGCGGGCCACGCCGGCTCGTCGAGCTCCAGGCGCTCGTAGTAGAGGCGGCGCAGCAGTTCGGCCGCCCGCGCGGGGCGGGAGGTGACGAGGCCGCCGATCGCGGCCAGCCGCTCGTCGCCGGCCCGGGCGGCGGCCGCGCGGCGCAGCTGGCGCCCGAGCGGCACGTGCGGCGCCACGCGCGGCAGTGCCGTGCCCAGCCGGGCCATGGGCGAACCGGCCGCCACCACGTCGTCGCCGAAGGCGCCGAGCAGGCCGGGCACGCCGAGGGCGGCGGCGTAGAGGGTCAGGGATCCGTGGTCGCCGATGAAGGCGTCGGCCGCGACCAGGGCCGCCTTCCAGGTGTCCGTCTCCGGCGCGGGCAGGAGAAGTCCGGCCCGCAGGTACGGCGCCAGCCAGGCACGGACCTGCCAGCCGCCGTGCCCGTACCAGACGTTGGGGTGCACGGCCGCGAGGACGCGGTACTCGTCGTGCGGCAGCTCGGCGAGGGCCCGGCGGACGAGGTCCATGTTCGCGCCGAGGAGGGAGCGCGGCCCCCAGGTGGAGGTGAGGACGAGGAGTTTCCGGCCGGGCGTCAGGCCGAGGGCGGCACGGTACTCCGCGCGGAAGGGGAGGCCGGCGCGGAGGTCGTCCATGCACGGGTCGCCGGCGACGACGGAGATCGGTACGGCCTCGGGGCAGCCGCGGCGGAGGCGTTCACGCTGCTCGTCGTGGGAGAGGACGATCGCGGAGGGGATCAGCTCCCCGTCGTGAGTGAGCCATTCCGCATCCAGGCCGAAGGCCTCCGGCTCCCGGCTCCCGGCTCCCGGCTCCCGGCTCCCGGCTCCCGGCTCCCGGCTCCCGGCGCAAGTGTTTATTGTATCCAGCGCCGTGCGGTGCGCCCACAAGTGGGGCGTTGAGCTTATGGAGTTCGCCGCCCCGGCTGCTGCTGACCGCGAGGTCGAATTTCTCCCGCTTCGCTTCCTCCCAGGATATCCAAGGGAGTTGTCGCGCGGCTATGAATTCCCGCGTTCCGTTCTCGAACGCCGACGACCCGGTGCAGGTGAACACCACATGCACCCGGCTGTCGCCCTCGAAGGGCGCGAGCAGCTCCAACAGCCGGGTCGCGGACGTGACGTTGTGGATGACTCCCAGCACCGTACGCTCCGGCGCGGCGGTGGCCCACCGCCCCGCGTCGTCCCGCAGCAGGATGTGCGACGGTCGCGACGACCCCGCGTGCGGCATCGCGAACCTCCTCGTCGGTCGGTGCGTCGGTCGGGTGAGTCGATCAGGCGCGCGCAGGGCGCGCTCGGCATCCGGCCGACGATACCTCGCTCCAGGGCGCCGATTCCGCAGAGCAGTACGATCATTACTTTGCGTATATATGCATGTTTCGGGGGAGTAGGTGGTAAAGGGGGTGGGGGCATGGCGGCTGGGGGATCGGCATCGACCAGGGCCCAGGAGGCCCGGCGGCACGAGCGTGAGCTGCGTGAGCAGCTGAGGGCCGCGCAGCGGGAGGCGCGGCGGTGGGAGGCGGCCAGCGAGGGCGAGCGGAAGGTCGCCGCCCAGTTGCTGATGCTCACCGAGCGGGGCTGGCGGCTGCTCGTGGACCGGCGCTGGCCGGGGACGCGGTCGGCCAATGTGGACATGCTGCTGATCGGGCCCGGCGGCGTGTTCGTCATCGACGTCAAGAACTGGCGGGCCGCCCCGGAGACCGCCGACGGCCATCTCGCCGCCGCCCGGCAGCGCCGCGACGGGGAGGTGGGCAAGCTGCTGGCCGTGACCCGGCTGGCGGAGGCGGCCGTGGCGGAGCTCGGCATGTCGCCCGTGGCGGTCCGGCCGGTGATGGTCTTCGCCGGCCGCTCGTTCAGCGGCGAGCTCGGCCGGGTGCGGCTGCTGGGGGAGCGCGAGGTGGGGCCGGCGCTGCTGGCCGAGCGCACCCGGCTCGCCCCGGCCAGGGTGGGGGAGGTCGCCGGTCATCTGGCCCGGGTCTTCCCGGCGTACGAGGGCTCGTCCGTACCCGCCGAACGCTCCGGCGCGAGCCCGGCGGCGCACGCGCCCCAGGAGCCGACGGACGCCCTGTTCGACGTCGAGAGCCTGCGGGACGCGGCCGTCGAGGCCGCCCGCCGGGGCCCGATCGAGCAGTGGATGACCTTCCTCCACCCCGACCAGGTCGCCCTGGTCCGGCGCAACTGGTCGGGCCCGGCCCGGGTCAGTGGCCCGGCGGGCACGGGAAAGACCGCCGTGGCCCTCCACCGCGCCGCGCTCCTCGCGCAGCGCACGACCGGACGCGTGCTGTACGTGACGTTCGCCAGCAATCTGCCCCGGGTGCAGGCCACTTTCCTGCGGACGATGTCCCCGGCCGTCGCCGACCGGGTCGAATTCCGCAGTCTGCATTCCTGGTCGCTGAAATTCCTCGAAGAGCGCGGAATTCCCCACCGGCTGCACGGCGAGGGCGCGTTGACGGCGTTCAACCGGGCCTGGATACACCGCGGTCGCGACAGCGTGCTCGGCACCCTCGACCCGTCGCCGCACTACTGGCACGAGGAGGTGGACTGCGTCATCAAGGGCCGGGGCATCACCCGCTTCGAGGAGTACGCCACGCTCAGGCGCCACCGCCGCCGCACCCACCTCCGCCGTCCGCACCGCGAGGCGGTCTGGGCACTGTACGAGGAGTACGAACGGGTGCGCGCCGAGCGGGGCGTGCACGACTTCAACGACATCCTCGGCCTCGCCCTGGCCGAGGCCCGCGCCCGGCCGGGCCGCTCGCCGTACGCGGCCGTCATCGCCGACGAGGTCCAGGACCTCACGCTCGTCGGGGTGCGGCTGCTGCACGCGCTCGTCGGCGACGCGCCCAACGGCCTGCTGCTGGTCGGCGACGGCCAGCAAGCCGTCTACCCCGGCGGTTTCCGGCTCTCCGACGCCGGGATAGACGTGCGCGGGGACCGCGGCCAGGTCCTGCGCGTCAACTACCGCAACGCCAAGGAGATCCTGGACACGGCCCTCGCCGTCGTCGCCGAGGACGCCTTCGACGACATCGACGGCACCCGGCTGGCCGGCCTGCGCGACGTCGACCTCACCTACCGGGGCGGCCAGGTCACCCGCGCCGTCCTGCGGACCCCCGCCGAGCTGGACGAGGCCCTGCTCGCCGCGCTGCGCGGGCGCGGCGAGGCAGGCTGGCCCGACTCGGCGGTGCTGTGCCCCACCCGGCGCGAGACGGAGCACTACCAGCGGCTGCTCGCCCGGGCGGGGATCCCGCAGTGCTCCCTGGAGCGCTACGACGGCCGGCCCGTGCCCGGAGTGAAGGTCGGCGGCTACCGCCGCGCCAAGGGGCTGGAGTTCAAGCATGTCTACCTGCCCGGCCACACCGCGGCGGGCTCCCCCGGACCGCCGGACGAGGACGGCATCGCGCTCGAACGCGAGGAACTCGGGCGCGCCCGGCTCTTCGTGGCCATGACCCGGGCGAGGGACACGCTGTGGCTGGGCTCGGTCGCGCCCCGGGCCAACGGCGCCCCCGTGGGCGATGTCCCACCGGTCGGTGTGCCGGCCGTGGCCTCGGCGGCCCCGGCGTCGGGGCCTGCCCGATTGTGATCTTCTCGTGGGTGCCGGTACGGGCTAGCGTGCGGGACGACGCCCGTAGGCATTCGACGACCCACCGACGACAGACACTTGGAGCACCGCTCGTGGACGACTCCCGCTCGGCCATACGCGCCGCACGCCTCTTCGACGGCGAACGGGCCCACCACGGCCCGGTGCTGGTCCTGGTCGAGGACGGCCGGATCACCGATGTCGACCTCACCGGGGCCAACCCGCCGGAGGGAGTGCCGCTCACGGACCTCGGGGACGCCACCCTGCTGCCGGGCCTGATCGACGCCCACAGCCATTTGGCCTTCGAGGCGGGCGGCGCCACCGAGCACCAGATGTGCCACGACGACGACGCCACCGTGCTCGCCCGGATGCGGGAGCACGCGGCCCGCGCCCTGCGGGCCGGGATCACCACGATCCGCGACCTGGGCGACCGGGGCTATCTGTCGCTGCGGCTGCGCGAGGAGTTCGCCGAGGGAGGCACGGGCCCCCGGATCGTGGCGGCCGGCCCGCCCCTCACCCGTACCCGGGGCCACTGCTGGTACCTGGGCGGCGAGGCCGACGGGGCGGACGAGGCGGTCGCCGCCGTCGCCGACCGGGCCGGGCACGGTGTGGACCTCGTCAAGATCATGGCGACGGGCGGGATGTCCACGACGGGTTCCGACCCCGGCGGGTCCCAGTACACCCTGGCCGAGCTGCGGGCTGTCACCGAGGCCGCGCACGGCCGGGGGCTGCCCGTCGTCGCCCACGCGCACGCGGCGGCGGGCATCGCCGACGCCGTGGCCGCCGGGGCCGACGGCGTCGAGCACTGCACGTTCATGACCCCGCAGGGCGTGCGCCTGGACCCCGAGACGGTCGACGCGATGGCCGCCGCGGGCACCTTCGTCGGCTGCACGGTCGTCAAACCCCGCGCGGGCATGCCCGAGGAGGTGCTGCGGACCATCGAGCCCTACTGGGAGAACCAGGCGTACATGCACCGCCGGGGCGTGCGGGTCGTCTGCTGCACCGACGCGGGCATCAACGCGCACAAGCCGCACGACGTGCTCCCCGTCGACCTCGTGTACTTCGCCTCGCAGGTGACCACCAACACCGAGGCCCTCACGTCGGTCACCTCGCTCGCCGCCGCGTCCTGCGGCCTCGCGGGCCGCAAGGGCCGCGTCGCCCCCGGCCACGACGCCGACCTGCTCGCGGTGGCCGGGAACCCCGTGCACGACCTCGGCGCGCTCTCGCGCGTCCGCGCGGTCCTGCGCGCGGGACGACGGGTCGCCGGTGCTCCGTCGGAGGGCGACGCGGTCCCGCCGCAGGCCGGCGTGTCAGGAACCGCGTCAGGAGCCGGCGCCCACCGCTGACGGTGTCTCGGGCCGGAAGCCGTCGGCGAAGGAGGCGACCGTACGGGAGCGCAGCGCCCGGTGCAGCCGCAGCATCCGGCGGATCTCGCGGTGCACGGTCGACCGGTCGGCGAGGACCTCCGGCAGCAGGTCCTTGTCGAGCTCCTTGTGGTAGAGCTTGTCCGCTCCGGCCGCCGCCTCCCGCCGGGTCACCTCGATCCAGCAGGCGGCGGCCGTCAGCCGCTGCCGCTGGACCAGGCGGGACTGCCCGGGACCGCCGGAGTACGGCGGCGCGCCCGTCGCCTCCCCGGCCTCGTGGAGGAGCTCCGGCGACGCCCAGCCGTCGTGCAGGAACGTGATGCTGTCGTGGATCTCGATGACCCGCTGGTGCAGCCGCTCCCAGGCGCTGTCGAAGGCCAGCAGGTCCGCCCTCCGCGACGGGGGCGGCGCCACGACGAGTTCGGGCGTCGCGCGCCGCAGCAGCAGCCACAGCCCGTACAGCCGCTGTCGGCGGTACCAGTAGAGGGACACCTGCCACAGCGGCTCCAGCGCGGCCAGCGAGCACCCGAGGGCGACGAGGACGAACCGCGCGAAGGAGCACCAGAATCCGGCCAGCGCGAGCGACGCCGGGGCCTCGGTGAACCACCGGACGCCGCGGATCAGCAGATAGGGCACCTCCGCGCTGGTGCCCACGGCGAGCGCCAGCACGCTGACGCGCAGCACCGGGCTGCGCATCGCGACACCGTGCCGCCAGAAGACCGCGGCCGCCCCCACCGCCGTGATCAGCCCGTAGGCGATCCACACGACCGCGTACCCGGCCCACCAGCCGTGCGCCCGCGCCCCGAACCGGTCGGGCGCGGGGGTGACGGTGAAGAAGGCGAAGGCGAGCGCCGCCATCGCGGCCGCGCAGACCACCGGCGCCCGGCGCAGCCAGGCGGGGACGGTCCGCCCGGCGCCGTCCAGCGCCACCGCGAGCCACCACACGAACGCGAAGTCCGTGAGGGCCACCAGCGCGACGGCGAGCTCACCGGCCTTGGGCACCCCGGTCACCTCGTCGACCCAGCCGCCCACCTCCGCCTGGATCACCAGCGAGCCGGTCGCCAGGACCGCCAGGGCGATCCACACCGGTCGCTGCGGCGGCCGTCGCAGCGCGGGTACGCGCAGGACCAGCACGGTCCAGGCGATCAGGAGGATGACCTCCCGCAGCGTCTCGACCCATGCGGGAACGTCATGCACGGCCGGCTCCGAGGAGGTTCCCCGCCCGCCGCTCGACCGCGCTGATCCCCTTGGGCCGCATCTGCCCGGCGATCCTCAGCACCAGGGAGGCGAACGTCTCCGCCAGCTCCTCCTCGGCGTCGCTGCACGACTTGCCCTTGGCCCGCCGCCCGTCCGCGCCCGAACCCGACCCCGGACCGCTCAACACTTCCTGCAGCGCCGTCCCGTGCCCCGCGAGCATGTGGCAGATCTCGTGCAGCACGATGTGGTCGCGGTAGTAGCCGGTGGCGGACGAGCGGATGATGATGTGGTCGGTCGCGCCGTCGTCGTACCACATCCCGAACGGCAGCGCCGGAAGGTCCGCGGAGTGGAGCTTCAGCGTCCTTCCCCGGGCCCGTCCCAGCGCCCGGCAGAGCTCTTCGACGTCCCATGGCTGGGGGAGTTCGGGAAGCCGGGCGACGAGCTTCTCGGCCATGGCCCGCACGTGCTTATTGGCCACGACGTACCCCCTCCCTCGCGATCGCGGGCACCGTCGGCTCACCCCTCCCCGACCAGGTGCCGCACTGTCCTCTCGCCGCCACGCGCCATTGCCCCGCTCCCTTTGCTCACGACTGCTCACGACAACCGGAAGACGGCCCCCCCAAGCCCCCTGAAACGCGGTCGAGTGTACAGACCGGCCGGTACGGCAGCACGAAAAACGCCCCTCCCGGAGGGAGAGGCGAAAGGGTCCGGCGGAGCGCCCCCGGCAGGACTCGAACCTGCGGCCAAGCGCTTAGAAGGCGCCTGCTCTATCCACTGAGCTACGGGGGCCGGTGTGTGCGGCGGTCGCGGACGGCTGAAGCCCCGGGCTCGGTGGTGCCGTGACCTTGCCGGGGACAAGGATAGGGCTCCGCGTACCTCGTCCCGGTTGCTTCACCTCCGTGACACGATGTGGAGGTTCGGTGAAGCGGTCCTGATAATCGCAGGCAGGTGCGATTTTCGCATCGTTTTTGACGCAGTTGGTATCGGGTGTTGTGTACTCGTTATGCCTGGGCCCCATACGCCACGCCTCGCGCGCCGTGGCCTATATGTTTCAAAATCACCCCAGAATTGGGCATTCTGCACGTGTGGCGACCTTGGACGTACGGCCCCGACTGCTTGACGCGCTGTCCGCACTGCGTGACCGCGTGGACGCCGCACGCTTCCCGCTCCCCCTTCCCGGCGCCGCTCGCGCCCGCCGTAACCGGGCCGAGCTCCTGGCGCAGCTCGACGACTACTTGGTGCCCCGCCTGTGCGCCCCCGAAGCGCCGTTGCTGGCGGTGGTCGGGGGGTCCACGGGGGCCGGCAAGTCCACTCTGGTCAACTCGCTGGTGGGGCGGAGGGTCACTGAGGCGGGGGTGCTGCGGCCGACAACCCGCACGCCAGTGCTGGTCTGTCATCCGGACGACCACCACTGGTTCGCCGGCCCCCGGGTGCTGCCCCGGCTCCAGCGGATCTGGGTGCCCGCGCAGGACGGCGCGTCCGGCGCGTTCGAGGCGGAGGGGGCGGACGAGGAGGCCGGTGCCGCCTGCGAGCCGGAACCGGCCGAGGACGGGCCGCTCGCCCTGCGGATCGAGACCGACCGCGCCCTGCCGCGCGGGCTGGCGCTGCTGGACGCCCCCGACATCGACTCCCTCGTCGCCGGCAACAGGGAGGTCGCCGCCTCCCTGATCTGCGCGGCCGACATCTGGGTGCTCGTCACCACCGCGACGCGGTACGCCGACGCGGTGCCCTGGCACCTGCTGCGCACCGCCAAGGAGTACGACGTCACGCTCGTCACCGTGCTGGACCGGGTGCCGCACCAGGTGGCCGTCGAGGTGTCCCGGCAGTACGACGCGCTGCTGGAGAACGCCGGCCTCGGCGACGTCCCCCGCTTCACCATCCCCGAACTGCCCGAGTCCGCCGACGGCAGCGGACTGCTGCCCGCCACCGCCGTCGCCGGGCTGCGCGCCTGGCTCGCCCAGCGCGCCGAGGACCCGGCCGCCCGGCTCGTCGCGACAGCGCGCACCGCGCGCGGAGTGCTCTCCTCACTGGGATCCCGGCTGCCGGGACTGGCCGGCGCCTCGGCCGTCCAGCACGCGGTGGCCGTACGGACCCTCCAGCGCGTCGAGGACGCCTACGGACGGGCGGTCGAACGGGTACGACGGGAGATCGCGGCGGGGGAGGCGCTGGCCGGGGACGCCCTCACCCACTGGCGCGGCTACCCGGACGACAGCACCCCGGACGAACTGCTGACCGCCCTCACCGGTTCCGTCGTCGCGCTGCTGAGCTGCGCCGCCGACGCCGCGGACGAGGAGATCGCCGCCGCCTGCGCCGACGACCCGGTGGCGGCGGCCGCCCTCGCGCCCCCCGACCCCGACGGCGCGCGGGCCAGGATCGGCGTGGCCGTCCGCCGTTGGCGGCGCTGCCTGGAGGAGATCGCCGAGGAGGAGGTCCGCGCCGCCGAGCGCGACCGGGGCACCGAGAGCGAACGGACCGCCGCGCTGCTCGCGGCCGAGCTGCTGGGCGGCCGCCGGGCGGGCCGGGCCGGCGACAAACTCGCCGGGACGTTCGGCGCCCAGCGCGCGCTGCGGCTGCGCGACCGCGGGGCCGAACTCCTGACGAGCTGTCTGGAACAGGTCCTCGACTCCGAACGGGACCGCAGGGCGGCGCCCCTGGAGGCCCTGGAGATGACCCCCGAGCACCAGGTCGAGCTCATCGCCGCGCTGTCCCTGCTGCAGAAGGAGAGGTGACCGCCATGACCCCCGACGTACCTCCGTGCGCGCCCCCGAAGAACGGAGCGGAAGGAGGAGGCGGCAGGAAGGGGGCGGACGGGGACCGCTACTGGTACGACGGCGTGATCGCGCGCCGCGTACGCCCGGAGCCCACCCCGCGCCCCGGGCGCGCGGCACCGCTCGCGGACCCGTCCTCCTCCCCCGTGCCCCGCGTCGCCGCGCCCCCCTCGCCCGTCGGCCTGGCCCTGCGGCCGCGGCTGGACGCCCTGCGCGAGCTGGTCGGGCTGTCCCGGGCCCGGCTGGACCGGCACACCCTCGCCGAGGCGAGCCGGGTGCTGGACGAGGCCGCCGCCCGCCACCGCCACTCCCTGGACCTGACGGTGGTGGCCATCGCCGGAGCGACCGGAAGCGGCAAGTCCACCCTGTTCAACGCCCTGGCCCGGGCCCAGCTCTCGGAGGCCGGGGTACGCCGGCCGACCACCGCGCTGCCCGTCTCCTGCGCCTGGAGCGACCGCGCGGAGGGGCTGCTGGACCGGCTGGGCATCCCGGCCAGGGCCCGGCGCACGCCCGTCCGGCCCTACGACCCGGCGCTCGCCGGGCTCGTCCTGCTCGACCTGCCGGACCACGACTCGGCGGCCGCCGGCCACCGGGAGCAGGTGGACCGGCTGCTGGCGCTGGTCGACGCGGTGATCTGGGTGGTGGACCCGGAGAAGTACGCGGACGCCGTGCTGCACGAGCGCTACCTGCGGCCGCTGGCCGGGTACGCGGAGGTGACGTTCGTCGTCCTCAACCAGGTCGACCGGCTCTCCGCCGACGGCGCGGACCAGGTCCTGGACGACCTGCGGCGGCTGCTGGACGAGGACGGGCTGGCGCTCGGCGAGTACGGCGAGCCCGGCGCCTCGGTCATGGCCCTGTCGGCGCTGACCGGCGCGGGCGTGGGCGAACTGCGCGAGGCGCTGGGCGCGTTCGTCGCCCGCCGCAACGCGGCCGAGCTACGGCTGACGGCGGACGTCAACGGCGTGTCGGCGCGGCTGCGCCCGGCGTACGTGACGGACGTGCGGCCGGGGCTGACGGAACGGGCGCGGCAGGAGTTCGAGGACCGGCTGGCGGAGGCGGTGGGCGCCCAGGCGGCCGGGCTGGCGGCGGAGCGGGCGTGGCGCCGAGAGGCCGAGCGGGCGTGCGGGACGACGTGGACGCGGCTGCGCTTCGGCTACGAGCGCTGCAAGGGGCTCCTGGGCCTGGGCTCCGGCGGCCGGGCGGCGCTCGACGGCGACGGTCACGACACCGGCGGCCGGGGCACGGGCGGGCTCGCGGGCGGCGCGTCCGCGCCGCGCCGGACGGCGTCCCGGCCGCTGGTCGAGCAGGCGGTGCGCACCCTGGCGTACGAGGCGTCCGCCGGGCTGCCCGGCCCCTGGGCCCTGGCCGTCCGCGAGGCGGCGGGCCGGGGTGCGGAGGGCCTCGCGGAGGCGCTGGACGCGGTGGCCGCCGCGTCGGCCCCGGCCCTGGTGCCGGGCACCAGGCGCGCGGGCGGGCGCCCCCCGGGCGGCGTGGCGGGCGCGGACGGCGGGCGGACGGGCGTCTGGCCCACGGACGCGGGGACGGGCGGCGGGCGCACGCGTGGGGGCGCGGGGGCGCGGATGGTACGGCCCCGGTGGTGGGCGGCGGTGGCGGCGGGGCAGGGCGCGCTGTCGGCGTTTCAGTTGATGGGGCTGGCGTGGCTCGTGGGGGCGTTCATGGGCGAGTTCGGCGGGCCGTGGTGGGTGCCGGTGGTGCTGATGTCCGGCGGTGGCGTGGGCGGTCCGGTGCTGGCGTGGTGCGGGCGGCTGGCGGCGCGGGGTCCGGCGCGGGGGTACGGGCTGGAGACGGAGCACCGGCTGCGGAGCGCGGCGGCGGGCTGCGGGCGGGCCCGGGTGCTGGAGCCGGTGGCGGCGGAGCTGCTGCGGTACCGGGAGGTGCGGGCGCAGTTCGTCATCGCGGCGGGGGAGGGCTGAGGCGGGGGAGGGCCGAGGCTTCTCGTGGGGAGTGGCTAGTCCCCTGTGGGTGACGGAGTTGTGCACAACCGCGGAGTTGTCCACAGCCCTCGGCGGGCCTCGCCGATCACGGTCACTATGGGCCCACGGACACGGGGGAGGCGTTCAGGATGAACGAGACACTGGTGACGGTCGTGGGCAACGTGGCCTCGCAGCCCGACTACCGGGAGGCGGCCAACGGCTCGGCCGTCTCCCGCTTCCGGCTGGCGGCCACGGTGCGCCGCTGGGACCGGCAGCGGGAGGAGTGGGCGGACGCCCATACGAGCTTCTACACGGTGTGGGCGTGGCGGACGCTGGCGGCCAACGTGGTGGGCTCGGTGTCGGTCGGCGAACCGCTCATCGTGCAGGGGAAGTTGCGCGTCCAGGACCAGGAGCGCGAGGGAAAGCGCTGGTTCTCGGCGGATATTGACGCCGTGTCCATCGGGCACGACCTCACGCGCGGTACGTCGGCGTTCCGCAGAGTGTCACCGGCCAGGCCGCTGCCGATCGAGCCGGTGCGGATGGTGGCCGGGGGCGGCAAGGGGCCTCTTGCCGAGTCGGCGGAGGCGGCGGCCGGGGCTGCGGCACCCCTGTGAAATGCGGGGTTTGTCCCGGCGATTTATCGATAATCCCGGGCCGGAAACCTTGCGGGGGTAACGATTCCGATTCGGAACCGCCATCCGAAGGGATGTGCGACTTCCAAGTGATCACCGCTCCCTAAGATCACCCTCCATAGCAACGGGGGCTGCTGAGTTTTGAGTTGCCCTGCGGGGCGCGTCCGCGACGACCCGGAGCCGGTCCTCGCGGGATCCGCGCCCGCCCGAAAGGAAATCCATGAACTCTGTCACGAGACGGGGCGCCGCCCGTCTTGCCGCGGTGGCGCTGACGGCAGGGCTGGCCGTCGCCGGTACGGCCGCCGCCGCGGGCGCCGCGGTCGCGGACGAGGCGCCGCGGAGCCAGGGCGGCGTGTCCGCCACCCTCGGCCGGATCACGGCCGGCGGCCCGGCCGTCCTGCGCGAGGGCGGCGGCCGGAACGTCCTGGCCGGACTCTTCGAGATGAAGGTCGACGGCGGCGGAACGCTCCAGACCTACTGCGTCGACATCCGCACCAGCACCGTCGACGGCGCCAGGTACCGGGAGACCGGCTGGAGCGAGTCGTCCCTCCACGCCAACAAGAACGCGGGAAGGATCCGCTGGATCCTGGAGCACTCCTACCCGCAGGTCAACGACCTCAGCGCGCTCGCCAAGGCGTCCGGCGCCGGGACCCTCGACGCCAACACCGCCGCCGCGGGCACCCAGGTCGCCATCTGGCGCTACTCGGACGGCGTCGGCGTCGACGCCGGGAACCCCGCGGCCCAGAAGCTCGCCGACTACCTCCACAAGAGCGCCGAGGACGCCGAGGAGCCCAAGGCGTCCCTGACCCTCGACCCGCCGGCCGTCTCCGGCAAGGCGGGCGGGCGCCTGGGGCCGGTCACCGTCCGCACCGACGCGGGCAGCGTCACCGTCACGCCCTCCACCGACGCCGCAGGCAAGGGCGTGAAGATCGTCGACAAGGACGGCAAGCCGGTCACCACCACGACCAACGGCACCGAGCTCTACTTCGACGTCCCGGCCGGCACCCCCGACGGCTCGACCACGCTCCGGGCCACGGCCAGCACCAAGGTCCCGGTCGGCCGGGTCTTCGTCGGCGACCACACCAAGACGCAGAGCCTGATACTCGCCGGCTCCAGCGAGAGCACCGTCTCCGCCGGCGCCACGGCCAGCTGGGCCGCCAAGGGCGCGATACCCGCGGTCAGCGCCACGGTGAACTGCGCCCGGGGCGGCGTGGAGATCACCGCGGTGAACAAGGGCGACCAGCCCTGGACCTTCGACCTGGACGGCAGGAAGCACACCGTCGCGCCCGGCGGCACCGACACCGCCTTGGTGAAGGTCGGCGAGGACCAGCCCTACAAGATCACCGTCACCGGTCCCAACGGCTTCTCGAAGACGTTCTCCGGCATCCTCGACTGCAACACGGCGACGCCCGTCACCGCCATGAGCGGCCCCGGCAGGCCCGCCGCCTCGCCGAGCCCCACCCCGGCGAAGAGCTCCGGCGGCCCCGGCGGCCACGGCTCGGGCGGTCACGGCTCCGGCGGGTCCGTCAGCGGTGACCTCGCCAGTACCGGTGGCAGCACCGCGACGCCCAAGATCGCGGGCCTGGCCATCGTCCTCATCGTGGCCGGCGGCGGCGCCGTCTTCCTCCTCCGCAGGAAGGAGCCGTCCGGCCGCTAGCACGGCCCGCTCCACGACGTTCGGTGACCGAGGAGTTCCGCTCGGTCACCGGCACGTCGCCCATAACGCGTTTCCGCCCAGGGCTTCCCGTACGGCAAGATGGGGTGTATCTGCCCTCACGCGGCGGAGCCGCACATTGGCCCTTCTCGACTGCCGGACGGTTTCTCTTGGCTGAGTACATCTACACCATGCGCAAGACGCGCAAGGCGCACGGCGACAAGGTCATCCTCGATGACGTGACGCTGAGCTTCCTGCCCGGTGCGAAGATCGGTGTGGTCGGCCCCAACGGTGCCGGTAAGTCCACCGTCCTCAAGATCATGGCGGGCCTGGAGCAGCCGTCCAACGGTGACGCGTTCCTGTCGCCCGGCTACAGCGTCGGCATCCTGATGCAGGAGCCGGAGCTCGACGAGAACAAGACCGTGCTCGAGAACGTCCAGGACGGCGTCGCCGGGATCAAGGGCAAGCTCGACCGGTTCAACGAGATCGCCGAGCTGATGGCGACCGACTACTCCGACGCGCTGCTCGAGGAGATGGGCAAGCTCCAGGAGGAGCTCGACCACGCCAACGCCTGGGACCTCGACGCCCAGCTGGAGCAGGCCATGGACGCGCTGGGCTGCCCGCCCGCCGACTGGCCGGTCGTCAACCTCTCCGGTGGTGAGAAGCGCCGCGTGGCCCTCTGCAAGCTGCTGCTGGAGGCCCCCGACCTGCTGCTCCTCGACGAGCCCACCAACCACCTCGACGCCGAGTCGGTGAACTGGCTGGAGCAGCACCTGGCCAAGTACGCCGGCACCGTCGTGGCGATCACCCACGACCGCTACTTCCTCGACAACGTCGCCGAGTGGATCCTCGAGCTCGACCGCGGCCGCGCCCACCCCTACGAGGGCAACTACTCCACCTACCTGGAGAACAAGGCCTCCCGTCTGAAGGTCGAGGGCCAGAAGGACGCGAAGCGCCAGAAGCGCCTCAAGGAAGAGCTGGAGTGGGTCCGCTCCAACGCCAAGGGCCGCCAGGCCAAGTCCAAGGCGCGCCTCGCCCGCTACGAGGAGATGGCGGCCGAGGCCGACAAGATGCGGAAGCTGGACTTCGAGGAGATCCAGATCCCGCCGGGCCCGCGTCTGGGCAGCGTCGTCGTCGAGGTCAGCAACCTCTCGAAGGCCTTCGGCGACAAGGTCCTCATCGACGACCTGTCCTTCACCCTGCCGCGCAACGGCATCGTCGGTGTCATCGGCCCGAACGGCGCCGGCAAGACCACCCTGTTCAAGATGATCCAGGGCCTGGAGAAGCCGGACTCCGGCACGATCCGGGTCGGCGAGACCGTCAAGATCTCCTACGTCGACCAGAGCCGCGCCAACATCGACCCCAAGAAGACGCTGTGGGCCGTCGTCTCCGACGAGCTGGACTACATCAACGTCGGCCAGGTCGAGATGCCGTCGCGCGCCTACGTCTCCGCGTTCGGCTTCAAGGGCCCGGACCAGCAGAAGCCGGCCGGTGTGCTCTCCGGTGGTGAGCGCAACCGCCTCAACCTGGCGCTGACCCTCAAGCAGGGCGGCAACCTGCTGCTCCTCGACGAGCCCACCAACGACCTCGACGTCGAGACCCTCTCCTCGCTCGAGAACGCCCTGCTGGACTTCCCCGGCGCGGCCGTGGTCGTCTCCCACGACCGCTGGTTCCTGGACCGAGTGGCCACGCACATCCTGGCGTACGAGGGCGACTCCAAGTGGTTCTGGTTCGAGGGCAACTTCGAGTCGTACGAGAAGAACAAGATCGAGCGCCTCGGTGCGGACGCGGCCCGTCCGCACCGCGCCACCTACAAGAAGCTCACCCGGGGCTGATCGTGGCGCGCCACATCTACTCGTGCCCCCTCCGCTGGTCCGACATGGACGCCTACGGCCATGTCAACAACGCGGTCTTCCTGCGCTACCTCGAGGAGGCGCGGATCGACCTCATCCACCAGCTGAAGGCGGGAGCGGGCAAGGAGTCCTTCGTCGACGGGTCCGTCGTGGCCCGTCACGAGATCGACTACCTCCGCCCGCTGGTCCACCGGCCGGAGCCGGTGACCGTCGAGACGTGGGTGACCAAGGTCGGTGCCGCGTCCATGACCGTCTCGTACGAGGTCAAGGACGACGAGCAGGTCTATGTGCGGGCGTCCACCGTGATCGTCCCGTTCGACTTCGCCGCCGGCCGGCCCCGGCGGGTCACCGCCGAGGAGAAGGCGCTGCTCAAGACCTTCGCCGACGAGCCCGGGGAGGCCGTCGCCGCATGACGCAGCGGCTGTGCTTCGCCGACGCCCGGGAGGCGGCCGACCTGGCCGCCTTCCTGGCCCGGCTGATCCACTACGACCGGGCCGCCGCCGTCCGCCTCCAGGCGGGCGGCGGTGTCCTCGGTGTCTTCGGCCGTCCGCCGTCCTTCGAGGTCCTGGCGATCCGCACGGCCCGGCTCGCCGGGCCCGTCGAGCTGGACGTCACCGTCTCGGCGGGACAGCTCGCGGACGCCCTCGACGCCGGTGCCCCGGCGCCCTCCGGGGCGCTGGAGATCACCGTTCCCGAGGCCGTCACCGGCCCGCCCTGGGCCGGCGTCCTGCCGCCCCGCGGCGGCTGGCGGCGGGTCGAGGGATTCCCGGGGGCGGAGGCCGTGCGGGGTGCGGTGGCCGCGGCCGTCGCGGAGTTCCGCGCGCGGGACGAGGCGCTGCCCGAGCACCGGCGCACGCGGGCCGAGCGCGACCGCATCGGGCGGGAGATCTGGTCCCGGACGCTCGGGGACACGGGGTTGCCGTTGCGGGCCGTGCACGCGGCGCAGTCGCTGGGATTCTTGCGGCCGGCCGTGCGGGCCGGGGCCTTTGCCGGCGGGGCCGGGCCGGTCACGGCTGCGGCGCCCGAGGAGCCGGTGCTGTTCGCCGCCCGTGGGTGGCTGCGGTTGCGGACGCCGTACGGGTCGGTGGCCGTGAGCGTCAGCCCTGCCGGGAGTGGGTTGCGGGGGCTTACGGTTACGCCCGCGTAGTCGGTGCGGGCCGGTGGGTGGGTTTGTGCCCACCCGTTCCGCCCTGCGGAACGCCTGCCCACAAACCGGTCAGTCCGCCGTGTTGATCATCGACGCTGCCGCGTACGTCATGTAGTTCCAGAGCTGGTGCTCCAGTTCCGGGGCGAGGTCGAGTTCGTCGACCGCGTCGCGCATGTGGCGGAGCCAGGCGTCGTGGGCGGCGCGGTCGACGACGAAGGGCGCGTGGCGCATCCGCAGGCGCGGGTGGCCCCGGTTCTCGCTGTACGTCCGGGGGCCGCCCCAGTACTGCATCAGGAAGAGGACCAGCCGCTCCTCGGCCGGGCCGAGGTCCTCCTCCGGGTACATCGGCCGCAGCAGCGGGTCACCGGCCACACCCTGGTAGAAGCGGTGGACCAGGCGCCGGAAGGTCTTCTCCCCGCCGACCTGCTCGTAGAAGGTCTGCTCGGGAAGCGTGCCGCGCGGAATCTCAATCACGCTTCCATGGTCTCAGACCCCCCGGCCGAGGACCGGAGTCTTACGACCCTTCCGGCTCCTCAGCCCCGCCGCACCGTGATCGTCGTCCACGCGCCCACGTGCACCCGGTCCCCGTCCCGCAGCGGCACGGGCACATAGGGCTGGATCGCGTCCTCGGAGTCGTTGATCGTCGTGCCGTTGGTGGAGTCCTGGTCGACGACCGCCCAGCCCCCGTCCGGCTGCTGCACCAGCATCGCGTGCTGGTGCGAGACGCCCGGGTCCTCCGGGGGACGGGAGAGGTCGATGTCCGGGGACTCGCCGGTGCTGTGCCGGCGCCGGCCGATGGTGACCTGCTGGCCGCCGAGGGGGAAGCGCAGCTCAGGGGAGTAGGCGGGCAGGTTCAGCCCCGCCGCCTCCGGGCCGCTGCGGTTCATCATCGACAGGAAGTACTCCCGGTCGGGCGCGACGACCGCGACCCAGCCCGCCGTCGGCGCGGGCACGGCCGGCTGAGGGGGCGAGGACTCGTAGGGCTCATAGGTCTCGTAGGGCTCGTACGCGTACGGGTTGTGCCCGGCCGACGGCGCCTGGGCGGCCTGCACGGCGGGGGCCGGCGTGTCCGGCGGGGTCAGCACCCAGTCCTCGTCCTCGCCGAAGGGCGGTGCCAGCGGCTCGGCCGGGCGGTTGACCCGCGACGGCCGGGAGCCGGTGTACTCGAAGCTCGGCGGCGACTGGGTGTGCTGCGCCGGGGGCGGCGGGGCCGACTGGAGGGGCTGCGGGGGCGGGGGAGGCGACGCGTAGGGGTTCGCGGAGCGGGTGACGAAGTTGTAGCGGCACTCCTCGCAGAAGGGGCCCTGCGCCTCGCGGGGGGTGCGGCACTGCGGACAGAGCTCCGCCTGGACGGTGGCGTCGCCGCCCGGGTAGCCGTAGCCGCCGGTGCCGCCGGCCGAGGGCGGCGCGGTGGGCGGCGGTGGGACGGCGGCCGGGGGACCGGGCGGTGCCGTGGCCGCCGACATCCGGTGGCCGCACACCTCGCACCAGTCTGCGGCCTCCGACGGGTGGCCGTTCGGGCAGGTCGGCATGTCGGTCTCTTCCCCCTCTGGCGGTTGCTTCTCGGCGCTACTTCTTGACGCGAACGGTCTTGGTGGAACGGGTTTCCAGCGTCATCTCGGCCTCCTCCGAGACCTTCGCCTTCAGCCGCACAGTACCGTTCGCCGCGTCCACGACGTCCACCACCTTCGCAAGGAGTTTCGCGGTGTCCGCGTGGCCGGAGCGGCTGGCCAGCTGGACGGCCCGGCCGAGCTTGGCGGTCGCCCCGTCCACGTCCCCCGCCTTGCGCAGGTCCAGGCCCTGCTGGATGGCCAGGGCCAGCTCGGCCTGGCCCGTGTAGTGGGCCACCTGGGGGCTGATGGCCGTCGACGCCTCCAGGTCGTCCGTCCACACCGCCCGGATCAGGCCCTGGGCCAGGACGTGCGGTGACGAGCCGTCGGGAGTGGGCAGCACCAGGGACACCCGGGCGGCCAGCATCTCCTGGCCCACGTGCGCGCTCGGCACCCGGACGCAGACGTGGTAGTCGCGGGACTCGTCCCCCCACGCGCCCGTCGGGTAGTCGCCGGAGCGCGGCCCGGACTCCTGGCGGCGGTCCGTCAGCTCCTCCATGGTGGGCGCGACCTGCTTGACGAAGACGACCTCGGCGCCCTGCGGCGTCCACAGCCGCAGCGAGACGTCCGCGACCTCCTTGCCCATGACCGTTTCCATCACCCGCGTGAAGTCCTCGGCCAGCCCGGCCGGGTCGGCGACGATGTCGGCGCTGCCCAGCAGGGCGGAGGCGATGCCCGTGACCTCCTTGACCTCCCAGTCCGTCCCCACGCCCCGCGCGTCACAGGTGAACCGGCCCGCGCACGCGTCCAGCGACGCCCGCAGCGCGTCGGGCTCCTCGTGCTCGTTGCGGCCGTCGGTGAGCAGGATGCCGTGACGTATCGCCGCGTCGGACGAGGACAGCAGCCGGTCGGCGAGGCGCAGCCAGGTGCCGATGGCGGTGCCGCCGCCCGGACTGAGCTTGCGCAGCGCCTCCTTGGCCTGGTTCCGGGTGATGTCGTCGGCCTTGGCGAGCCGCCCGCCGGCCGGATAGATCTCGCGCGCCTGGTGGGTGCCGCCCACCACGGCGAAGGCGACGCCGTCGCGCAGCGCGTCTATGGCGGCGGCCGTGGCCTCGCGGGCGCTGCGCATCTTGGCGGGCGGGTAGTCCATGGAGCCCGAGCAGTCGACCATCAGGACGACGGCGGCGCCCGGGTCGCGGGGGCCGGGCACGACGGCGCCCGCGTCCGTGTCCGTCCCGGTGGAGGTCACCGTGACGATGGCGTTGACCTCCCGGCCCCCCTCCGGAAGATTGACGTTCTGATACACGTCGACGGCGAACCCGGGCACGTTCGGTTCGGCGAGATGGGCCATCTGATCCGCTCCTTCGTACGTACTCCACGTGGTCGGCACGGGCGTAGCGGCGGGGCGGACGGACGGCGCGGCGCCGGAGCCCGGCACCGTGCGTGGATCCCCCCGTGGAAACCGCGGCGCGTCAGGCCGATCCTGCCCCTTCGGCCCGGGACGGGAACGGCACCACTGCCACTGTTACGTTGTCGTGGCCCCCTCCGTCCAGAGCGTGGGTCAGCAGACGGCGTGCGCACTCCAACGGCCGGGAGCGGGCGTCGGCGGGCACGACGGACGCCATCTCCTCGGCGGATTCGGCGTAGTTCCACAGCCCGTCGGTGCAGACGATCACCACGCCGGGGCGGTCGAGGTGGTACGAGGCGGTGTGCGGCTCGACCTCGTAGGCGTCCGCGCCGAGCCAGCCGGTGATGGCGTGGGCGCGCTCGTCGGCGTAGGCCTCGGCCTCCGACATCAGGCCCGCCGCCACCATCTGGGCGGCCCAGGAGTCGTCCTCCGTGAGCCGCGCGGGCTGCTTGGAGCGGTCGTCGGGCACCCAGTAGGCGCGGCTGTCGCCGACCCAGCCGACGGTCAGCAGGTCGCCGGTGACGACGGCGCTGACGATGGTGCAGGCGGGGGCGTTCTCGTGGCGGTAGTGGCCGTGCTCGCGCGGCTCGTGGCCGGGGGTGGTCAGGGCGGCCACGGCCTCGGCGGCGGCCACGATCGCCTCGTGCGTGGCCTCCTTGGGGGCGGTGCCCCGGGTCAGGGCCGTCACCAGCGAGTCGTGGGCGGCCTCGACGGCGGCGGCCGACGCCTCGTCGGGACGTGCCGCGGACGACACGCCGTCGCTGACGACCGCGACGACGGCCGGCGGCCGGCCGGGGAGGTCGGTGGTGGACACGGCGTACGCGTCCTCGTTGCGGTGGTGGCGCAGGCCGCGGTCGGTGACCGCCGCGACTCCTGCCGACTCGTGCTCCATGTGATCCCGTTCGCGCGGCTGTGCATGTCCGCAGTGTTCGCAGTACCCGTCGTTGTCGATCATGCCCGACCGGCAGGCCGCGCAGGGCCCGGCGGGGCCCGCGCCACGCGCCGGCTGCGCGGGGACGCCGGCGGCCGGCGGGGCGAGCCGGTAGTCGTCCGCCTCCCGCGCCACGGGCGTGTCAGGCCGCCGCCATCCCGCCGCCCGTGGGTCGTCGGGCGCGGGCGGCACCGCCGAGAGGTCCACGCCGCAGCCTCCGCAGAAGTTGTCGGCGGGTTCCAGCGGCTCCTGACAGGCGGGGCACGCCGTCAGCTGTGGGGGCAGTTGCGACATCGATCACACCCATGTCCTGGGGCGGTAACGGTTGGCCCGTTCCACCAGTTCGATCCGTTCCTCACCGCGCTGGGCCAGCCGCGCGAGCACCCGGTACGAGCGTTCCAGCCCGAACCGCAGCTCCCGTTCGTCCAGCCCGCTGCCGAGCAGCACGGGCGGTCCGCCCGGGGGCGCGGGGGCGGTCCCCGGCGCGCCGCCCTCGCGGCCCGACAGCACCCAGTCCAGCGCGGTGCCGAGCACTTCCGTCGACAGCCGTTCGCGCCGCACCGCGTCCAGCCCGAGGTCCGTGAGGCCCACCACCTGGCCGGCGGCGGCCCGCAGGTCGTCCAGCAGCGGTTCCGCGGCGGAGCGACCCCGCAGCCGGGCCCGTACCGCCGCGACCCGGGCCGCCGTGCAGTGGATGGACGCCGCCGGCACGGACTCCAGGGCCGCCACCGCGCCCGCGCGGTCCCCGGCGGCCAGCCGCACCCGGGCCAGGGCGAACGCCGCCCCGACGAAGCCCGGGTCGGTCGCCCACACCAGGTGGTAGTACTCGGCGGCGTTGTCGAGCTGCCCGAGCACCTCCGCGCACAGCCCGAGGGCCAGCTTGGGCGCGGGCTCCCCGGGGAAGGCGTCGTAGACGGCGTCGAAGGACAGGGCCGCCGTGGCGTGGTCGCCGACGGCGAGGGCGTGGACGCCCCGGTGCCAGACGGTGCGCCAGTCGTCGGGGTTCGCGGCCTCCAGCGCGGCGAGCGCGTGGGACGCCTGCTCGTCCTCGCCGAGCTCCAGCTGGGCCCGCACCCGCCGCAGCCGCAGCTCCGGCGACTCGGTCGGCGCGGCCTGGAGCGCGGCGTACAGCTCGGCGGGCTGCGAGGCGATCAGCCCCGCGAGGAAGCCGGCGTTGGCGTCGGCGGGGTCGACGAGCGGGAACGGCAGCGCGAGCGCGGCGGCCCGCGCGTCGATCGGCCGCAACGCGGCGCCGCCTCCGGCGGGGGACACCGGGCCGGTGGCCACGGCGGGTGTGACGACCGGGACGGTCCACCCGGAGGGCGCGGCGCCGCCCGCCGCCGGGGCGGTCGCGCCCGGGCCCGACCCGGGCAGCGCGCCGGAGGCCGCCCCCGGGCGCCCTGCGGCGGATGTCGGCCCGGCGCCCGTGCCGGCCGTTCCTGCGGCGCCCGCCGCCGGGCCCGCCGAGCCCGGCGGAACGGCGCCCGCGCCGCCCCGGCCACGCGGCAGGCGAAGGCGCGGCCATCCGTTCCGGCGGGGCGCCGGGGCGCGGCCGCCCAGGGCGGACACGTCGCGGTCGCACTCCTCGAACAGGACCGTGTCCACCACCCGCGGCTCCGGGCCGAAGAGCGTGGACAGCGCGGGGCGCGGGGCGCCCGTCTGGAGGGCCACGACCTCCCGCAGCACGCCCGTCAGCTGCTCGGCCATCTCGTCGGCGGAGGCGAACCGCCGGGCCGGGTCCGGGTCGGTGGCCCGCACCAGCAGCCGGTAGAAGGACTCGTAGCGCGCGAAGACCTCGATGTGGTCCGGGGAGGGGATGCTGTCCACGAAGACGTTCGTGTAGCCCTGGAAGTCGAAGGTGAGCACGGCGAGGGTGCGCGCCACCGTGTAGAGGTCGGAGGCGACCGACGCGCCCAGCTCGGCGATCTCGGGCGCCTGGTAGCCGATCGTGCCGTAGATGGGGCTGTCGTGGTCGTCCATCCGGCGCACCGCGCCCATGTCGATCAGCTTCAGCTGGTCCTGCTGCTGGATCGCGTTGTCGACCTTGAAGTCGCAGTACAGCAGATTGCGGCTGTGGAGGTGCCCCAGCGCCTCCAGCGCCTCGATGCCGTACGCGCACGCCTGCTCGACCGGCAGCGGGTCGCGGCGCCCGTCGGGGTGGCGGCGCTCGTTGGCGATCTCCTTGAGGGACTTGCCGCCGACGTACTCCATGACGATGTAGCCGTCGAGGCTGCCCGTGCGCTGGTCGAGGTGCTCGACGAAGTTGTAGATGCGGACGATGTTGGAGTGCTCGATCTCCGCGAGGAAGCGCCGCTCGGCGACGGCCGCGGCCAGCGCGTCCTCGTCGCCGGTGTCGAGCAGGCCCTTGAGCACCACCCAGCGGTCGGCCACGGCCCGGTCGATGGCCAGGTAGATCCAGCCGAGCCCGCCGTGCGCGAGACAGCCCGCCACCTCGTACTGCCCGCGCACCACATCGCCGGGGCGCAGCTTCGGCACGAAGGAGTACGGGTGGCCGCACTTGGTGCAGTAGCCCTCCGTGCGCCCCGCCCGGTGGGGGCCCGAACGCCCCACGGGCGCGCCGCAGTCGCCGCGGCTGCAGAAGCGCTTGCGCTCGGGGACCTCCGGGCGCTCCAGCACCGCCGCCCGGGGGTCGGGGCGCGGCACGCCCGGCATGCTGACCAGGCCCGCGCCCAGCTTGTTGCGGCCGGCGCCGGACCCGCCGGACGCCCGGCTGCGCACCGAGACGGACCGCGTCGCGACGCCCGTGCCACCGTTCACCGAACGTGTCAGCCGCCCCGACACCGACCGGCGGGACCCCGACGACCGCGACGACGGCCGTGACGACGAACCCGACGACGAACCCGACGACGAGCGCGAGGACCCGGACGAGCCCGACGAGCCCGACGACTTCGACGAGCCGGACGACCCCGAACCGCCGGAGCCGCCCCGGCCGCCCGCGTGGGTGATCCCCGTGGCGGGCGAGGCGATCCGCCCGCCCGGCGACACGACGGGGGCGAGACCGCACGTGTCGCAGTACAGCTCGCCGTCGCCCACGTCCTCGTAGCGGCCCGCGCAGCCCGGGCGCTGGCACTCCTCACCGGTCACGCGTCCCCCCAAGCCCGTCGGTTCCCGAGGCGGCCGAGCCCTGCGGGGCCGGCGCCCCGGCCACGGCCCGCTGATAGCGCAGCACCGCCTGCTCGGCGGCGACGAGATCGCAGGGCGCGCTCCACAGCATGCGGCGCGCCACGTCGTACCGCTCCACGACGAGACCGTCCTCCGCCAGGCCCAGCCGCGCGGCCTTGGCCTTGTACGCGTCGAGCCGGCCGCGCAGCTCGGCCCGGACGGCCAGGGGCGCCGTGACCGCCGTCAGCGACTCGCGGGCGCGCAGCAACTCCTCCTCGGCGTGCCGCTCCAGGCCCTCCAGGAGCGGGGAGAGCCGGTGCCACGCGGCGCGTCTGCGGTACTCGACGGCCGTCTCCAGCTGTTCGTAGAGCACGGTCGGCGGGCCGGAGACCACGGGCACCTCATAGGCGGCGATCTTCGACAGGACCTCCATCCGGGCCCGGCGGGCCTCGCCCAGGGTGCGGTCGGCGCGCGAGAGCACGTCGCGCACGCGCATCAGCCGGCGCTCGGCGTCCTGGCGGACGTCGAGGACGGCCTCCACCTCCCGGCGCACGTCCTCCAGGGCGCGCTCGGCACGGTCGTAGCGGGCGGTGTCGGGGCGGCCGCCGGGGGCGGAGCTGGGCGGGGCGCCGGTCCAGAAGACGAGCGGATCGGATATCACCTCGGACCGCAGCGCGGTCAGTTCCATGGTGAGGCGCTCCAGGTCGTCGCCCGCCGGGTGCTCGCCCGGCAGGACGCCCACGGAGTGGGCGAGGGAGCGGACGCGCCCGAGTTCGGCGGCGAGCAGGTCGATCCGGGTGGGCAGGGCCGACCAGACGGCGTCGGCGATGACGAGCACGTCCAGGGCCTGGGCGTACCAGGAGTTCATCCGCTCGACGAGCTCGGTCAGGCTCAGCCGTTCGCTCAGCCTGGCCGCCACGCCCAGGGTCACCAGGCCGGCCTGGGGCGGGCCCGCGGGCAGGGTGACGGCGGTGCCGCGCAGCAGGTCGGTCAGCTCGGACAGCTCGCCCGAGGTGGGCCAGCGGCGGCGGCCGCGCAGCTCACGAGCCGCCTCCAGGGCGTCGGTGTAGGCGTCGAAGTACACCCACAGCTGGGTGATGAGCACCTCGGTGGACTCCCACCGGCTCCTGGTGACGCCGGTCAGCTCCGCGCCCTCCAGCAGCCGCCGCCCGGCGTGGTCCTGGAGGGCGAGCAGGGAGGACTCGACCGCCTCGTGCTCCGCGCCGAGCCGTGCCAGCGCACGGTCCACCTCCTCGCGGCTCAAGGTCGGCCCGGTGGGCCCCGCGACCACCATCGGTCCCCTCTCCTGTCCCGCGGCCGGTGCCGCGCGCGAACGGTGTGGTGCTTCGGTCCTTCCGTGCCGTCAGTCCCGGTACCGGGGCTCCGGCGGAGCGGTGATCCCCTGGAGGTCGGCCGCCAGCCACTTGCGGTACGCCAGCATCCAGGGGCTCGCCTCGCCGCCCCGGCGGTAGTCCTCCAGTACCGCGTTGACCCGGCGTACCAGGTCTTCGTCCTTGAGGTTCATCGCCACGCCGTAGGACTCGGTGGTGAACGGTTTGCCGACGAGTCGCACGGACGGGTCCTGGGCCGCCTGTCCGGCGGCCAGGGCGCTGTCGGTGATCACCGCGTCGACCTGTCCGAGCTGGAGCCGGACCAGGCAGTCGAGCTGGTTGGGCACGGTCAGCACGGACGCGCCGTGCGACTCGTTCTTCAGCTCGCTCTCGCCCGTGGATCCCTTGGCCGTACAGACTTTCTTCCCCTCCAGGGTGTCGTCGAACGCCGTGACCGGTGAGGCCTTGGGGGCCAGCACCTGCTGTCCGGCCTCGAAGTAGGCCGTGGAGAAGGCGACTTGCCGGGCCCGGTCGCAGTTGATCGTCATGGTGCGCGCGATGATGTCCACCTTGCCCTTTTCCAGGGCGGGTATGCGCTGGTTGGTGGGGATCGCCAGGAAGACGACCTTGCCGGGGTCGCCGAGGACGGCCTTGGCGATGGCGTGGACCAGGTCGATGTCGAAGCCGCTGAGCTCGCCGGTGGCGGGGTCGCGGTAGCCCCAGCGGTAGCTGTTCTGGTCGACGCCGGCGATCAGCCGGCCGCGCTCCTTGATGCGCCGGACGGCCGGGCCGTCGGCCGTCGACGGGCGCAGGCTCGCCTCCGGGGCGACGCACGTCGCGGGCGCGCGCACGGCCGCCGCCTGCGCGGCCGCCGGGGTCGGGGCCACGGGTCCGGTGGGGCGCGCCGCCGGCAGGACGGCCGCGCCCACGGCGACGGCGAGCGTCCACACGCAGGCCGTCACCACGGCCCCGGCCCTGGTTCCGCGTCGTGCGCCCATCGCCGTTCCTCCCCGCCTCACCGGTACTCCGACAGCCTGCGGCCGATGCCGAGCACCGCTCCCGCGGCGCCGAGCACGGCCAGGACGGTGGCTCCGGCCGCGAGCCCGGTGAACGCGCCGCGCCCGTCCTCCGCCGCCCGCCGGAAGTCGTCCTCCTCGTGGGCGAGGGCTCGGCGCAGCGCGGTGTCCACCTGGTCGAACGATTCGCCGGTGCTGCCCCGGGCGCTGCCCTTCTCCCCGATCACCTTGGCGAGCGCCTGGCCGTAGTACCCGCCGACGTCGGCGGTGCGGGCCTCGCCGTGCCGCTGCTGCCACTGTTTGACGTCGCGTATCGCCTCCAGCACCGGATCGCGTCCTTCCGAGCCGTCCGCGAGGGAGCGGGCCCGGCCCAGGAGGCTGTCGGGGGCGGGCTCGCCGGAGGCGGTGACGTCGCCGCCGATCAGCTTGCGCATGCCCGTGCGGTAGCTGGCCTCGTAGGCGTCGTCGCCCGCCGGGGTGAGCACGGCGCCGCGGGCCACCAGGGTGAGGCTCTCGTCGCCCCGGGCCTGGAGCGAGGCGATCCGGGCCTCGCTGAGCACCTGGAGGGACTTGGCCCCGTTCTCGTAGGAGTCGGTCAGGTCCGCGCGGGCCACGGCGTGGCCGACGGTCAGCCACAGCAGGACCACCGCGCCGGCGGCGGTGCCGGCGAGGAGGCCGTGGTTGAACACCCGGTTGGTGCGCAGGAAGGTGCGGCGCTGGGCCCAGCCGAGGGCGCCGAGGGCCACGACGCCCGTGGCGAGGGCCGTCCAGGGCCAGGACTTGGCGTCCGCGTAGTCGGAACGGAGGCGTCCGGTCTCGGCCTCGTAGAGGGCGCGAGCGGCAGGCAGCAGATCCTCGCGCATCCGGTCGCTGGCGTAGCGCAGGTAGGCGCCGCCCAGGGGCAGGCCCTGCCGGCCCGCCGCGCGGGCGGACTCCACCAGGCCGGTGTAGACGGGGAGTTGCTGATTGAGCCGGGCTATCTGCTCGCGGGCGGAGCTGGAGCCTCCGGTGTCGGCGGCGGCCTTCACCAGGAGCTCGGAGGCGACGCCGATGTCCTTCTCGTAGCGTTGGCGGACCGTGCGGGGCTCGTCCCGGCCGGCCAGGAACCCGGCGGCGGCGGCCGTGTCGGCGTCGGCCAGCGAGCGGTAGATGTCGGCGGCGTCGGCGCTCAGCGGCTCGCTGCGGTCGATCACGGCGTCCGCCGCCGACGACCGGTCGGTGACCTGCCAGGCGGTCACCGCGCCGAAGGCGACCAGCAGCGCGGCCAGGACCGCGCCGATCACCCTGAGTCTGCCGGGCTCCGTCGTGGCCGCGTCCGCGATCCGTTCCAGCCCCTCGCGCCACGCGGTGCGCCGCGTTCCCGGATCCGGCTGCGCTGGTGACACGTGACCTCCCCCTCGGTCGCCGCGGCCCGCTGTCCCCCGGGCGGCGGGGAACGGGTGCCAGGCCAGCAGTATGGCCGCAGGGACTGACAAACACACCGGTTGTGCATCGATCTTGCACGGGTCGTGAGCGTCGCCCGGGTGTCCGTTTCGGCCTTTCACCCCATTTCACGCGTGGGGCGTCTGTTCGGTTCCCGTGCGGACGGAGTACCCGGAAACGGGAACGCCGGGGGTGACGGGCGCTCATGCCCGTCACCCCCGGCGGGGCGTACCGTCAGCGGTCGTACGTGTAGAACTTCGTGTGGTCGAGCATGTCGGCCGGGGTCACGTTGTTCCACGGGCGCATCGTGTCCTTGAGGTCCACGACGTTGGTGGTGCCGCCGGTCGGCAGGTAGCCCGAGGTCGGGTGCATCCGCTGCCAGTCGGCCCACAGCTTGTCGATGAAGCAGTGGTGCAGCCAGAAGACCGGGTCGTTGGGGGAGACGCCGGTGGCCATCTGGCCGCCCATCCACACGTGCACCCGGTTGTGGAGGTTGACGCCGCGCCAGCCCTCGAGGTGGTTGCGGAAGCCGTCGGAGGCGCTGTTCCAGGGGGCCATGTCGTAGGTGGCCATGGCGAGCACGGAGTCGACCTCGGCGCGGGTGGGCAGCGCGCGGACGCTCGCGCCCATCTCCCGCTGGAGGTAGGGGCGGTCGTCGGCCGAGACGTTGATGTTCCACTGGCCGGTGGAGTACGCGAACGGGCCGGTGGTGACCTGCGCGTCGCGGCTGCGGCCGTTCCCGCCGAGGAAGTCGGCGGCGAATATGGAGGCCGTGACGGTGCGGTCGGCGGTCCAGTCCCAGTACGGGAGCGTGACCGAGGAATCGATTCTCTGGAGCTCCTGCTCGAACTGGATGAGGAAGCGGCGGTGCCAGGGCAGGAAGGACGGCGAACGGTGGCCGACGCGGTCGGTGTCGTCGCCGTCGCTCATGATGAACTCGTTGTGCGTCCGCACGAATTCGTCGTACTTGCCGCTCTTCTTCAGCGCCAGCAGGGCGTTGACGAAGTTGCGCTTCTCCGTGGCCGTCAGGGTCGCCTGGTTCTTGCGCACTGCCATGGGGGTCTACGTCCTCTCGGTTCGGGGGACCGGCCGCGTCGGGCCGGACGGTCGGCAGTCGGCCGGGGTCAGCGGGTGGTGATCGGGACGAGCGAGGCGCCCTGGAGCTTGTCGACGGCGGCGCGGGTCAGCGCCAGCGGGTCGGGATACGTCTGGTAGTGGTTGATCACGCTGATCCACGTACCGTCCGCGTTCCGCATGACGTGCAGTTCCTTGCCGTCGATCGTCACGGCGAAGCCGCCGTGGTGGGCCTCGTGGCCACCCGTAGCGGGCGTGCCGACGATGCGCCGGCCCTGGTAGACCTCGTCGAAGGGCTGGAGGCCGTGGGAGCCGTGCCCGGAGTGGTCCATGCCCGTGTGGTCCATGGGCAGGGCGGCGCGGGTCGCCGCCATGGCGACCGGAGCGGCGAGGGCCGCTCCGGCGACGGCTATCGCGGTGCCGCGCAGGACGACGCGGCGGGTGACGTTCTTCGACATGCGTGTATCCCCCCTCGGGATCTGTGGGTCGGGAGCAGGGGCTGTCACGAATGCTCAGCAACGCCCTTTTGAGGCGAGTTGCGGCAGTTCTTTGTCGTATTTCGTGATCAATCCATGCGTGGCCGGATGCTTGCACGATCTTGGGGAGAGGAGGAAATGGTTGGCCCGAATACGGACATTGGGCATATGAATGGTCAACCAGCGGTAGGGGAGGAATTTCTGGCCAATCCCGCTATTGACGCGAGTGTCAGGAAGTCCGCCGGACCGGACCGGCCTCCCGTGAAGGATTTGCGGCGGACCGCCTCCGCCGGTGACGTCTCTCACGACGCGAACATGACGCGAACATGGCGCCGCGCCGTGGATTCCGGCCGGGAAGGCCGGGGTCCACGGCGCGGTTTCCGCCGATCTCGTTCCGCTGTCCCGTTCTGTCGCCCCTACGCGAAGTGCTCCCGCAGCCGCGCGTACGCGGCAGGGGGCGCCCCGAGGTGGTCGAGGGCCAGCAGCGCCGCCCCCAGCACGGGCGGCGCGGTCACGACGCGGGGCACGGCCCGGGGCGCCCGTCCCGCCAGCCCCCGCACGACGCGCTCGTGGAGCAGCGGGTGACGGGCCGCCAGGACCCCGCCGCCCAGCACCACCGGCACCGCCGCCTCCAGCAGCCCCAGCCGGTCCAGGGCCGCCGAGGCCAGGGCCACCACCTCGTCGGCCTGCCGTGCCACGATCGCCCCGGCCACCGCGTCACCGGCGGCGGCCACCGCGAAGAGCACCGGCGCCAGTTCGTGCCGCCGCGCCCGCTCGATCCGCCCCAGGTGGAGGGCCTCGATCAGCTCCGGCATCGTGGACAGCCCGAAGTGGGCCGGGAGTTCCCGCGCCAGCGCCGTCGCCTCGCCGCGCCCGTCCGCCGCCCGCGCCGCCCACCACACCGCCTCCTCGGCCAGGTGCGCCCCGCCGCCCCAGTCGCCCGAGATCCGCCCGACGGCGGCGAACCGGGCGACCCGGCCCCCGGGCGCCAGCCCCGAGCAGTTGATCCCCGCCCCGCACACGACGGCGACGCCCGCCGGCTCGCCCTCGTCGGACAGCCCCGCGCGCAGCAGCGCGAAGGTGTCGTTGGCGACCCGGACGGGGGGATGCCCCGCCGGGTCGCCCGCCGCCCGGTTCCGCCGGGCGATCGCCCCCGCCAGCTCCGCCTCCTCCACCGGGAAGTCGGCGTTGGCGAGACAGGCCGAGAAGAGGCGGACGTCCAGTGGAAGGCCGAGCTCCGCCGCCGCGTCGGACATCGCCTCGGCGACGGCCGACTGGAGGGTGTCCACGGCCTGCTCGACGCCCACCGCGTGCGGCCGGAAGCCCCCGCCCCGTGCCCGGCCGAACACCGTGCCGTCCGTACCGGTGACGGCCACGTCGGTCTTGCTGTTGCCGGCGTCGATCGCCACGATCACGCCCACGCCAGGTGCTCCCGGTTGTGGTGGAGGAGGGCGTCCGTCAGCTTCTCCGCCCGGTCGGTCTGGCCGACGAGCGGATGGGCGAGGAGCGCCGCGAAGACCCGGTCCCGGCCGCCCTTGAGGGCCGCCTCCAGAGCCAGGTGCTCATAGGCCGTCACATGCGCGACGAGCCCGGCGAACAGCGGCTCCAGCGGCCGGACGGGCAGGGGGCGCGCCCCGGCCGCGTCCACCGCCGCCGGCACCTCGACGACGGCGTCGTCGGGGAGGAAGGGCAGGGTGCCGTTGTTGAGGGTGTTGACCACCTGAACGGGCCCGGTGCCGGTCAGCAGCGACGCCGTCAGTGCGACGGCGGCCTCCGAGTAGTACGCCCCGCCGCGTTTGGCCAGCAGTTCCGGCTTGTGGTCCAGCGCCGGGTCGGCGTACATCGCCAGCAGCGTCCGCTCCATCTCCGCGACCTCGGCCGCCCGCGAGGGCTTCTTCCGCAGCTCCTCGACGACCGCGTCGTGCTCGTAGAAGTAGCGCAGGTAGTAGGAGGGGACGACGCCCAGCCGGTCCAGCAGCCGGCGCGGCATCCGCAGGTCCGCCGCGATGGCGTCGCCGTGCTCCGCGAGCAGCCCGGGCAGGACGTCCCGGCCGCCGACGCGCACCGCCCGCTCCCAGGTGAGGTGGTTCAGGCCGACGTGGTCCAGCTCGACCTCGCCGGGCGCCACCCCGAGCAGGGCGGCGAACTTCCGCTGGAAGCCGATGGCCACGTTGCACAGCCCGACAGCGCGGTGCCCGGCGGTCAGCAGGGCGCGGGTGACGATCCCGACGGGGTTGGTGAAGTCCACGATCCAGGCGCCGAGGTTGCGGCGGCGCACCCGCTCGGCGATGTCGAGGACCACCGGGACCGTCCGCAGCGCCTTGGCGAGGCCGCCCGCGCCCGTGGTCTCCTGGCCCACGCAGCCGCACTCCAGCGGCCACGTCTCGTCCTTCTCGCGGGCCGCCTGGCCGCCGACGCGCAGCTGGAGCAGCACGGCGTCGGCGCCGTCGACGGCCGCGTCGAGGTCGTCGGTCCAGGTGACCCGGCCCGGGTGGCCCTGGGCGGCGAGGATGCGCCGCGCCAGGCGGCCGACCGGTTCCAGTCGCTCGGCGGCGGGGTCGACGAGGACGAGTTCCTCGACGGCGAGGACGTCCCGCAGCCGTGCGAATCCGTCGACGAGTTCGGGGGTGTAGGTGGAGCCGCCACCCACTACTGCGAGCTTCAACCCTTGACTCCTGTCAGTGTGACGCCTTCGACGAAGGCCTTCTGGGCGAAGAAGAAGACGGCGATGACCGGTGCCATGACCAGCAGGGTGGCGGCCATCGTCAGATTCCAGTTGACGCTGTGGGCGCTCTTGAAGGACTCCAGGCCGTAACTCAGCGTCCAGGCGCCCGGGTTCTGCGCCGCGTAGATCTGCGGCCCGAAATAATCGTTCCAGCAGGCGAAGAACTGAAACAGCGCGACCGCCGCGATGCCCGGCTTCGCCATCGGCACGACGACGCGCAGCAGGGTGCGCGACTCGCCACAGCCGTCCAGCCGCGCGGCCTCCATGTACTCGGTGGGGATGGTGAGCAGGAACTGCCGCAGCAGGAAGATCGAGTACGCGTCGCCGAACGCCAGCGGCACGATCAGCGGCCACAGCGTCCCCGACAGGTGCAGTTGCTGGGCCCACACCAGGTACATGGGGATGACGACGACCTGTGGCGGCAGCGTCATCGTGGCGATCACGAGGACGAGCGCGGTCCGCCGGCCCCGGAAGCGGAACCGCGCGAGCGCGTAGGCGACCGGGAGAGAGGAGCACACGGTGAACAGGGTGCCCAGCCCGGCGTACAGCAGCGAGTTCCGCCACCAGGTGAGGAAGCCGGGGGTGCGGAAGACCTCCGCGTAGTTGGACCAGTGCCAGGAGCGCGGCCACAGCTCGCCGCTCATGGCCTGGTCGTCGCTCATCACGGAGGTGAGGAGGACGAAGACGAACGGCAGGGTGAAGAAGAGCGCCGCGGCGACGGCGACGGTGTGCACGGCGATCCAGTGGAGGACGCGTCCTCGCTTCAGGGGCCCGGTCCCCGGTCTCATGGCCGGTCCTCCGCCCCGAGCAGCCCGGCGCGGCCGCGCATCAGCAGCGAGGCGGCGGCCATGGCGATGGCGAACAGCACCAGGGAGAGCACGCACGCGGCGCCGGTGTTGAAGTGCTGGAAGCCGAGCGAGTAGACGAGCTGGGTCACGGTGAGCGTGGAATGGTCCGGATAGCCGGGCTGGACGGGCGTGCCGGGGCCGGCACTGACGCCGGAGGCGAGCTTCCCGGCGACGAGCGCCTGGGTGTAGTACTGCATCGTCTGCACGACTCCCGTCACGACCGCGAACATCACCACCGGGGTGATCGCCGGCCAGGTGACATAGCGGAACGTCGCGACGGGCCCGGCACCGTCGAGCTGGGCGGCCTCGTACCGCTCCTTGGGCACGTCCAGCAGGGCGGCCAGGAAGACGACCATCAGGTCGCCGATGCCCCACAGCGACAGCAGGACCAGCGAGGGCTTGGCCCAAGCGGGGTCGTTGAACCAGTCGGGCGCGGGGACGCCGAGGGCCGTGAGGGCGTCGTTCACCGGGCCGGTGCCCGGGTTGAGGAGGAAGACGAAGGCCACCGTCGCGGCCACGGGCGGGGCGAGGTAGGGCAGGTAGAAGGCGGTGCGGAAGAAGCCCGCGCCCGTCTTCACCTTGGTGACCAGCAGTCCGGTGCCCAGCCCGAAGACGACGCGCAGGGCCACCATGACCACGACCAGCCACAGCGTGTTCCACAGCGCGGGCCCGAACAGCGGCATCTGCGTGAACACGTACGTCCAGTTGCGCAGCCCCACGAAGGACGGGGGCTGGATCTGGTTGTAGCGCGTGAAGGAGAAGTAGACGGTGGCGATCAGCGGATAGCCGAAGAAGACGGTGAAGCCGATCAGCCAGGGGGAGAGGAAGCCGAGGACGCGCAGGCGTTCCCGGGCGCGCCGGCGGCGTGCGCCGGGAGCGATGGCGAGGTGTGCCATGACAGGGCCTTCGTCGGGTGGCGGGCGGCGGGGGCGGGTCAGCCGGCGCTCTGGCGGGTGTCGTCGTCGATCCGCCGGTCGAGGCGGCGCAGCCCCCGGTCCAGGTCGGGGACCCGGCCCGCCTCGCTGTCGTAGCCGAAGTCCCGCAGGGCGAGGAGGTACATCCCGCCGTTGGCCGAGGGCGGCACGGAGACGCTGTGCGGGTCGCCGGCGATGCGGACGAAGGTGCGGAAGGCGGGGTCGGCGTCGAGCGCGGGGGAGGCGAGCGCGGCCTTGGTGGAGGGCACGTTGTGGATGGCGTTCGCGAAGGCGACGACCTGATCGGTGTCGGTCGTCAGGAATCGCACCAGCTCCCAGGCCGCGTTCTGGTGCCGGCTGCTGTGGGCGATGCCGATGACCGTGCCGGTGAGGCAGCCGCGCCCGTAGGCGTCGGCCTGGTCGTCGGGCACGGGCAGCGGGGCCGTGCCCCAGCGGAAGTCCGTGCCGGCTTCCTTGAGCATCCGGCCGCGCCATTCACCGTCCAGGAGCATGGCGACCTTTCCCGTGCGGAAGGCGTTCTGGGAGGACATCTCCTCGCCGAAGGTGGTGCGGTGGCGCTCCAGCGGGCCGTATCCGCCGAGGGCGGTGACCAGGTCCCGCTGGAAGCTGAGGAATCGTTTCGTCGAGGGCTCCCGGGCGAGCCGGGACGTCCCGTCGGCGTCGAACCAGGTGGGCGCCCACTGGGCGAAGAGCCGCTCGGGGCTGTTCTCGTAGAACCGGAAGCCGGGCATGAAACCGAGCTGTTCGTACGAGCCCCCGGCGCTCCGCCGGGTGAGCCTGCGGGCCGCCTCCGCGAACTCCGACATCGTGCGCGGCGGCCGGGTGACGCCGGCCTTCTCGAAGGCGTCCCGGTTGTAGTAGAGGCCGTAGGCGTCGGCGAGCAGCGGGAGGGCGCACTGCGTGCCCCGGTAGGAGCTGTAGTCGAGGAGGGGCCTCGGGAAGACCGCCGCCTTGTCCACGCCGGACTTCCGCAGGAAGGGGTCGAGGTCGGCCCACATCCCCGAGGAGCAGTACTGGCCGACGTTGTCGGTGGTGAAGGACGACACCACGTCCGGTGTGGCGCCCCCGCCCGCCCGCAGGGCCTGGTTGACGGTCTCGTCCGTGACGTTCCCGGTCGTCACCACCCGGATGTTGGGGTGCCGCCGCTCGAACCGGGCGATCGCGGCGTCGACGGCCGCGACCTCGCTCCGCTGCGACCAGCCGTGCCAGAACCGGAGGGTCACCGGGCGGGTCGGGTCGTCCTCGGCGCTGCCCACGGCAGGGCGGGCGCAGCCGGAGAGCAGTAACCCGGCCGTCGTGAGGAGGAGGACGAGCGCGGGGAGCGGGGTGCGGTGTCGTAATCGCTGCATGACGGAGCTTCCTTGGCGGCGGTGGACGGGGGTGTCGCGCGGTGGGGGGAAGCCGGTGGAGGGGGCAGGCCGGTGGATCAGGGGTCAGCCGGTGGATCAGGGATCAGGCGGTGTCGAAGACGTCGTTCCGGACGTCGGTGAGGGCGGTGCGCAGGGCGCCGATGAGGATGGCGGAGCCCGTCACCTCGCTCAGCCGCAGCCGGGGCCGGGGCAGGGCGAGCCCGGTCAGCCCGGCCTCGACCTCCGCGCGGAGCCGCTCGCCACCGGCCCGGCAGACCGCGCCGGAGAGCACGATCAGCTCCGGGTCGACGACGGCGACGATCGCCGCGAGCCCGGTGGCGACGCGCGAGCCCAGCTCGGCGAGGAAGGCGTCGGCGGCCGGGCCGGGGGTGCGCGCCGCGCGTTCGAGCGCCTCGGGGCCCGAGGGGGCGTCGAAGCCGTGCTCGCGCGCCAGCCGGGCCACGGCCAGGACGCCCACGAGCCTCTCGAAGCCGCCCCCGCCGTCCGGGGCCTTCAGCGCCTCGCCGCGGGCCAGCGGGGCGCCGGGCAGGGGCATGTAGCCGACCTCGCCGGCCCCGCCCGTCGCCCCGCGCAGCAGCCTGCCGCCGAGGACGATGGCCGCGCCGACGCCCTCGTCGATCCAGACCAGGACGTAGTCCTCGGCATCGTGCGCGGCACCGGTGTGGCGCTCGGCGACCGCGGCGAGGTTGACGTCGTTCTCGATGACGACCGGGGTGCCGATGACGTCGGTGAGCTCGGCACGCAGGGTGCGCGAGTGCCAGCCGGGCAGGTGGGGGGCGTAGCGCAGGGTGCCGGTGCGCGGGTCGAGGGCGCCGGGGGTGCCGATGACCGTGCGGTGGAGGGCCTCGTGGCCGAGGCCACAGGCGGCCAGCGCGCCGTCGACCGCGGCGGCCACCAGCCGGGCGGTGCGGCCCGGCACCCCCTCGTCCTTGATGTCGGCCTCGACGCGGTGCTCGCCGAGCACGGTGCCCGTGATGTCCGCGACGGCGGCCGAGATGCCCTTCTCGTCGACGGCGAGGCCGGCCACGTGGGCGACCGAGGGGTTCACCTCGTACAGCTGGGCGTTGGGTCCGGGGCGGCCGGTGACATTGCCGACGGCGCGCACGAGCCCGCCGGCCTCCAGCCGGGCGAGCAGCTGGGAGGCGGTGGGCTTGGACAGCCCGGTGAGCTCACCGAGGCGGGTGCGGGTCAGGGGACCGTGGCTGATCAGCAGGTCCAGCGCGGCGCGGTCGTTCATCGCCCGCAGGACACGAGGTGTCCCGGGGATTCCGGTTCCGGCCATCGCGTGTGGTCCCCCGCCCTCGAGGTGCCCCTCGAACAGTCTGTAAAGAAACTTTCCTATCGTTTGCTCAGGACGTTAGGCGCAGGTCAGCACACCGTCAAGGAGCCCGGAGCAGCGGAATCGGTTCTTCCGAGGCAAAAATAACGCGACATGGCGGCATGCCCGCCGGTAGGTTCCCGACGCATGGAACCACTGGGCGACAGCGAGATACGCGCCTCTTTCGTCAACTGCTCGAAGGGCGAGGCCCGCAGGATGAGCCTCCCCCGGGAGCTCGACGGGCTCCCCTGGGCCGACCTGGACTTCCTGGGCTGGCGGGATCCGGGCGCCCCTGACCGGGGCTATCTCGTCACCGAGCGGGCCGGTGAGCTGGTGGGCGTCACCCTGCGGGTGCCGCAGGGCGGGCCCCGGGCGCTGACGAAGACCACCATGTGCTCGCTGTGCCTGACCGCCCACGGCGGTTCGGGCGTCTCCCTGCTGGCCGCCCGCAAGGTCGGGGCCTCCGGCCGCGACGGCAACACGGTCGGCGCCTATATGTGCGCGGACCTGGCCTGCCCGCTGTACGTGCGGGGGAAGAAGACGCCGCTGATGGCCATGCGCTACAAGGAGTCCCTCTCCGTCGAGGAGCGCCTGGACCGGCTGCGCGGCAACCTCGACGAGTTCCTGGACAAGGTCCTCCGCGAGGGCTGACGCGCCCCCCGGCAGGCCAGAGAAGCCAAGGGCCCCCTCGCCACATCGGCGGCGAGGGGGCCCTCTCCTGTTGCCGGGGGTGCTACGGCTTGCCGAGCGTCACGCCCGTCGGCGCCGGCGGTATCGGCGCCGTGGCCAGCGACTGCGGGGAGGCGGGGTTGGCCATGGCGGACGGGGCGGCGACGGCCGCCGCCGTGTCCGCCGCGGTCGCCGCCGTCCGCAGCTCCTGCTCGTGCGGCTGGCCGACGATGGCGATGCCCTCGGCGTCCAGGGCGCGCTTGATGCGCCAGCGCAGCTCGCGCTCCACGGAGAGCGCCTTGCCCGGCACCGTCTTGGCCGACACGCGGACGACCACCGAGTCGAGGTAGACCGCGTTCAGGCCCAGCACCTCGACGGGCTCCCACAGCCGCTCGCTCCACGGCTCGGCCTTCTGCATCTCCTCGCCGGTGCGCTCGATCACCGCGCGCACCCGGTCCAGGTCCTCGTCCGAGCGCACCTGGACGTCGACGCCCGCGGTCGCCCAGCCCTGGCTGAGGTTGCCGATCCGCTTGACCTCGCCGTTGCGGACGTACCAGATCTCGCCGTCGGCGCCGCGCAGCTTGGTCACGCGCAGCCCGACCTCGATGACGGTGCCCTTGGCGACGCCCGCGTCGACCTCGTCGCCGACGCCGTACTGGTCCTCAAGGATCATGAAGACGCCCGAGAGGAAGTCGGTCACGAGATTCCGGGCGCCGAAACCGATGGCCACACCGGCCACACCGGCGCTGGCCAGCAGCGGCGCCAGGTTGATCTTGAGTACGGAGAGCACGGTCAGCGCCGCCGTGCCCATGATCAGGAACGAGGCGACGCTCCGCAGCACCGAGCCGATGGCCTCGGAGCGCTGGCGCCGCCGCTCGGCGTTGACCAGCAGGCTGCCCAGAGCCGTGCCGTCGACGGCCTGGGCGGTGCGGTTCATCCGCGCTATCAGCTTGGTGATGCCCCGGCGGATCAGGGAGCGCATGGCCACCGCGATCACGATGATCAGCACGATCCGCAGGCCGTTGGTCAGCCAGACGGACCAGTTCTGCTCGACCCAGCCCGCGGCGTCGTTCGCCGTGCGTTGGGCCTCGTCCAGGGACACCGGGCGGGGTGTCGCGTCTGTGGCCAGAACAGCGGACCGGAACACAGCAGAAATCCTCCGATAGGGGACGTCGCCCGCGGTGAGGAGTGGTGCGGGCCGATTCACCACACTAACGGGGCAGACGGAATGCTCCGTTGTTGTGTTCGAGATGGGGCATGTCTTGCGCGTGCGTGCCCGTGATTGTCCTGGGTGTGCTCCAAAACACCTGAGACCCGTTACCCGATGATGGTGGCGCTCGTGGCGGGGACCAGGGGACACTTGCAGGAGATCGTCCCGGCGCGAGCCACGCGCCGCCGGCGTACAAGGAGGCACCCGTGCCGCATGTCCTGGTCCTCAACGCGTCGTACGAGCCGCTCGGCGTCGTACCGCTCCGCCGCGCGCTCATACTCGTCCTCAATGAGAAGGCCGTCAGCCTCGAGGACACCGGCGCCTTTCTGCACAGCGCGACCTGCACCATCCCCGCACCCAGCGTCGTCCGCCTGAAGCGCTTCGTGCGGGTGCCCTTTCGGGGCCCCGTCCCGCTCACCCGCCGTGCCCTCTTCGCCCGGGACGGCGGACGCTGCGCGTACTGCGGTGGCGTCGCAACCAGCGTCGACCACGTCGTCCCGCGCAGCCGCGGCGGCCAGCACAACTGGGAGAACGTGGTGGCGGCCTGCCGCCGCTGCAACCACGTCAAGGCCGACCGGCACGTGTGGGAGCTGGGCTGGCGGCTGCGCCACCAGCCCGCGCCGCCGTCCGGCCTGGCGTGGCGGATCATCGGCACGGGCCATAGGGACCCGCGCTGGCTGCCCTATCTGGAGGCATACGGCGCGGAGGACGCGATGGCCCGGATCGACGGCATTTCCGCCTGAGACCACCGGGCCGTCGTCGTTTCCGGGCAGGGGTGGGCGGCGCCGGGCAGGGCCCGGCGCCGCCGCTCAGGAGCCCTTGGCGGCCTGCACGGCGTAGGCCTCCACCTCCCACAGCGAATAGCCGAAGCGGGTGGCCCGCTTCTCGCCCTGGACGCGCACGAACCGCGCGTCCGGCGCGTCCATGCGCACCGACTCCACGCCGCCCTTGCCGTCGGTGACCACCGCCGCGTCCCGCCAGGTGCGGCCGTCCGGCGAGACCTGGACGCGGTAGCGCAGCGGGTGGGCGTCCTGCCAGTGGAGCACCAGCCGGCCCAGCCGGACGGGCCGGGCCAGCTCCAGCTGCCACCAGGCGGCGTCGGTGTGCGGGGACGACCAGCGGGTGCGCGGATCGCCGTCGATCGCGGCCGAGGCGGGGAAGGCGGCCGTCTCGTCGCCGGAGGACGTCGCCCGGGCGCCGCGCGCCAGGTCCGGGCCGCCGGTCGGCGGATACGCCCGGACGGTCACCGTCTTCTCCTGCCCGGCCAGCCGGACGGGCACCGTGAACGTCCCGGCGGGCGCCCCCGCCGGCACCGACAGCTCGACACGGGCCGTGGTCACGCCCCCACGCACGGCGGTGAGCTCGGCCGGGGCCTTGACGTTCACACCCGTCGGCGCGGCCACGGTGAGCCGCTCCTTGATGGCCTCCGGCCGTTGATTGATCATGCGGAGCTCGACGACCGCGGGCCGCCCGCCGATCTCCGCGTCCGTGTCGCCGCCCGTCAGCTCGACGGTGGCGGTGGGGCTGTCGGCGAACCACGGGGTGAGCTCGTGCACCGCGGGCGGCGTGGCGCCGCCGTCCCACACCACGCGCAGCGCGTCGGCCTTGACGCCCTTGCCCGGCAGCTGGGTCCAGCCGCCGTCCGCGACCCGGCCCAGCGGCTGCCAGCCCCGGGCCGGATCATGGACCTCGACCACACCGCCCGCCCCGGGCGCGGGCTGGGTGAGCAGGGTGACCACCGTCAGCGGACGCGGCTGGGGGAGCCGTACGGACAGCGGGACGCCCGGCTTGGGGGTGACGGCCGTGGCCGGATCGCCGTCGGTGGCCGCGCCCGCCGTGCGCAGCGGCCGGTCGACGCCGGTCCAGCCGTTGGCCCGGGCCAGGGCCGTCTCCAGGAACGGCAGCAGCACGCCCTTGCCGACGGTCGCCCGCTCCTTCGTGATCGTCCCGCGCAGCCGCTGGACGTCCAGCTGGGCCTGCCAGGCCGCCGCGCCGTCGCCCCGCGCCTGTGCGGTGATCATGTCCACGGCCCGCCCGCCCGCCTCGCCGTACCGGCCCAGCTGGTCCAGCCACGGCCGGATCTCGCCGCCGAGCAGCGGGGCGAGCCGCGCGGGGGCCTCGGCCATGGTGCGGAAGGCCGCCTTCAGCCGGTCGGCGGCCTCCGCCAGCTTTCCCGCGTCGGCCGTGCCCTGGGCGTCCCAGAAGGCGTCCAGCAGCGGGCGCAGATACGCCGACTCCTCGCCGCCGAGCACCGAGGACGCGTCGTTCGCGGCGAGCGCCCGCAGGGCCTCGCGCGTCGCCGCGTCGCCCGGCTCCCCGCCCGCGAGGTCGTCGACGGCCGCCCGCCAGGATTCGTCGGGCCGGTAGCCGCGCGGGTTCCACGCGAAGTCGGCGGCGGTGAACAGCGGGATGCGCGAAGCGGTGGGCTGCGCCGCCGCGTTGGCCAGCAGCGCCGCGGAGCCCGCGGCCACGGCCGGCTCACGGCCGGTGTACGGGCCGAGGAAGATACGGTCCTGCGCGAAGTCGTTGACCGGGTAGTTGTCCATGGTCACCAGCGGGTGCGCCAACGCCGCCCGGGCGTCGGCCAGTTCGCCGCCGGTGATGGTCTTCGGCACCACCCCGACCCCCGTCCAGGCCACCTCCACCCGGCGGTCCAGCGCCTCGGCCAGCGCGCGCCGGAAGGCGGTGCGCCCGTCCTGGTAGTACTCGGTCGGCAGCAGCGACAGCGGGGCCGCCTCCGAGCCCTTGGCCGCCAGGTGCTTCGCCAGCTCGCCCGCGACCTTCGCCTGCGCCTTCGCGGCCGCCTTCGGGCCGGAGCCGAACGCGTCCGCGTCGGCGTCGCAGTGCCACTCGCTGTAGCTGACGTCCTGGAACTGCAGCTGGAAGGCGCGCACCCCCAGGGCCCACATCGCGTCGACCTTGCGCTTGAGCGCCCGCATGTCCGAGGCCGACGAGAAGCACATCCCCTGCCCCGGCGCGACCGCCCAGCCCAGCGTCACGTGGTTGCGGCGGGCCCGCTCGGCCAGCTCCCGGAACTCCGCGCGCCGCTCGGCGGGGTAGGGGGCGCGCCAGCGGGCCGTGCGGTAGGGGTCGTCGCCCGGCGCGTAGAGATAGCGGTTCTGCTTGGTGCGGCCCAGGAAGTCCACCTGCGCCAGCCGCTGCTGGTGCGACCAGGGCTGCCCGTAGAAGCCCTCCGTCAGCCCGCGCACCGCCGTGCCCGGCCAGTCGCGGATCACGGCCCCCGCGAACGCGCGGCCCCCGTCGTGCGCCACGGCCAGCTGCCGCAGCGTCTGCGCCGCGTGGAAGAGCCCGTCCTCGCCCACGCCCGCCAGCGCCACCACCGGCCGGCCGTCCACCTGCCCGGTGGCCAGCCGGTAGCCGCCCGTGGGCAGGTCGCCGACCGGCTGGGCGCCCAGCGCCCGCAGCGCGGCCTCGGCCGCCTGTCCGCCCGCGTAGACGATCAGGCCGCCGGCCGGCGGGGTACCGCCCGGCTGCGCGTCGACGACCGTCCGGGCGCCCTGGGCGCGCAGCACCTCGCGCAGCGCCTCCAGGGCGTACTGGTCGGTGCCCTGATCGGCCATCAGCGTGACCTCGTCGCCCACCCGCGCGGAGCCGCCCAGGGCCCGCGCCGACTGGGGGCGCGGCCACACCGGCGGCAGGCCCCCGGCGCCCTCCCGGTCCGGCGAGCCGGGCGAACCGGCGGCGGCCGACGCGGCGTCACCCGGCAGGGGGTCGGCCACGGCGTCCCCGGCCCCGCCGAGCAGCCCGCCGAGGAGCGCTGCCGCCAGCACCGTGACTCCGGCGCGGCGCGGCCCGGGGCGCCCCAGACGCCCCGTGCCCACGGCCCGGCCGGTCCGCTCGCTTCCGTGGGGCATGGTTCTTCTCCTCCGGACGCGTTGCGGGACGAAGTGCGGGACCCGGGTGCGGGACCAAGGTGCGGGGCGACGCCCCGGAAAAGCCGCCACGAGCCCATCACCAGCGCTGATGGCATGTCAACGCAGGTGACCGAACTGCCGGTAATGCCCGGCGGGATGTACGGATGTGTCGTCCGCCGCGCGGAGTGGGTAGGCAGCAGGAGCAGTCGGCGGCGGCGACCACGGAGGTCCGGATGGACAGAGCACGCCTCGCCGAGCTGCACGGCGTCGCCACGTCCTACGAGCCCGCGCCCGGCAGCGTCGTCCGCGTCCCCGAGGACACGCTCGTCGCCGTCCTCGCCGCGCTGGGCGTCGACGCCTCCACGCCCCGGGCCGTCCGGGACGCCCTGGCGGCCCGCGAGCAGGCCGAGCGCGGCCGGCTGCTGCCCCCGGCCGTCGTCCTGCGCGGCCGCACGGGCGGCCCGCCGTCGCTCCCCGAGGGCACGGCCCTGAGCGTCGAGACGGAGGACGGCGCCACGCTCCCCTGGAACGCCGGGCCCCTCCCGTACGGCGGGCACGTCCTGCGCGCCCGGACCCCCGACGGGCGGACCGCGAGCGCGCCGCTGATCGTCGCGCCCGAGCGGCTGCCCGCGCCCCCGGAGCGCGGCCACGGCTTCCTCGTCCAGCTCTACTCCCTGCTGTCCGCCCGCTCCTGGGGCATGGGGGACCTCGGCGACCTCGCCGACCTCGCCGCCTGGGCCGGGCGCGCCGCCGGCTCCGACTTCCTCCAGATCAACCCCCTCCACGCGGCCGTCCCCGGACCGCCCACCGACCCCTCGCCCTACCGCCCCTCCTCCCGCCGCTTCCCCGACCCCGTCCATCTGCGCGTCGAGGAGATCCCCGAGTTCGCCTACCTGACCGGGGCGGCGCGCGAGGAGGTGGAGACGCTGCTCGCCCGCGCCGCCGTCCTCCGCGAGGCCGTCCTGCGCCATGACGCGCTGATCGACCGCGACGCCGTCTGGGAGCTCAAGCGGCGGGCGCTGGAGCTGCTGCGGGCCGTCCCCGCGTCCCCCGGCCGCCGGGCCGCCTACGCCGCCTTCCTCGCCGAGGGCGGCCAGGCCCTCGACGACCACTCCACCTGGTGCGCCCTCGCCGAGGCGCACGGCCCCGACTGGCGCTCCTGGCCCGCCGGCCTGCGCGACCCCCGCTCCGCCCGCACCGCCCGGGCCCGCGGCGAGCTGCTGGACCGCGTCGACTTCCACTGCTGGCTCGCCTGGCTCACCGACGGGCAGCTGGCCGCCGCCCAGCGGGCCGCCCGCGAGGCGGGCATGCGCGTCGGCCTCGTCCACGACCTGGCCGTCGGCGTCCACCCCTCCGGCGCCGACGCCTGGGCCCAGCAGGACGCCTTCGCCGCCGGGATGTCCATCGGAGCGCCCCCCGACGCCTTCAGCCCCCACGGCCAGGACTGGGGCCTGCCGCCCTGGCGCCCCGACGCCCTCGCCGCCACCGGCTACGCCCCCTACCGCGATCTGCTGCGCGGGCTGCTGCGGCACGCGGGGGCGCTGCGCGTCGACCACGTGATGGGCCTGTTCCGGCTCTGGTGGGTGCCCCAGGGCCACGACCCACGGCGCGGCGCCTACGTGCGCTACGACGCCGAGGCGATGCTGGGCGTCCTCGCCCTGGAGGCGCACCGCGCGGGCGCCGCTGTCATCGGCGAGGACCTGGGGACCGTCGAGCCCGGCGTCCGGGAGGCGCTGGCCGAGCGCGGGGTGCTCGGCACCTCGGTGCTGTGGTTCGAGCGGGATTACGCGAGCGGCGAGGCGGATCCCGAGCCCCTGCCCCCGGAGCGCTGGCGCGAGGCGTGCCTGGCCACCGCCACCACCCACGACCTGCCCAGCACCGCCGCCCGGCTGACCGGCGACCACGTGGCGCTGCGGCACCGGCTCGGGCTGCTCACCCGGCCGCTCGCCGACGAGCAGCGCGAGGACGCGGCGGACGTCGCCCGCTGGCTGGCCGCCCTCGGCCGGCTGGGCCTGCTGCCGGAAGGGCCCGGCGACGAGGAGGCGGCGGTCCTGGCCGTCCACCGCTTCCTGCTGCGCACCCCGGCCCGGCTGGTGGGCGTCTGGCTGCCGGACGCGGTCGGGGACCGCCGTCCGCAGAACCTGCCGGGCACCTGGGACCAGTACCCGAACTGGCGGCTGCCCGTGGCCGACGCCTCGGGCCGGCCGCTGTCGCTGGAGGAGCTGGTGGCCTCGCCCCGGCTCCAGGCCCTGGTGGACGAGGTGCGGCGGTGGGGCGGACGCCCATAGGCCACCCCGGGCGCGCGGCTCTGATGCCGGTCCGATAATTTGAGGCTGTGAGCAATAAGGTCAACAAGAACGCCGTGCGCGCCGGTGCGATCTCCGCCGGCACGCTGCTGATGCTGCTGATGTCGTCCCCCGCGTTCGCGCTCACCCGCGACGACGGTGACGACCCGGGCCCCGGCCTGAGCGTGATCAACACGCTCGGCCTCTACGTGGCCGCGCCGATCGTCCTCTTCCTGGTCATCGCGGGCCTGACGATGGTCCTCGCCAGGAACTCCGACAACACCGCCACCCACGCCGTCAACACCCACCACTCGCGCTGACACCACCGCGCGGGAGCGAAAGCCGACACCTTCGAGGTGTCGGCTTTTTTGTTGCCCATTTCACTGTAGAGGCCACGGGCTTTGGCGTTCAGGCGACGGTTAACCTACGGTGTCGTAACCTACGCCACCGTAGGTGATGATCGTTCTGGAGCTGCCCGTGACCATCGCCCCCCCTTCCCACGGCTCGGCCGTCTGGAGCGACAGCCGCCTGCTGTACGCGCTCGAGGAAGTCGTCGAGACCGAGCTGAACCGCCACCTGAAGGTCGCCAAGGAATGGATGCCGCACGAGTACGTGCCGTGGAGCGACGGGCGTAACTTCGACGGCGTCATGGAGGGCGAGGCCTGGGCGCCCGAGCAGTCCAAGGTCAGCGACATCGGGCGCACCGCCCTCGTCGTCAACCTGCTGACCGAGGACAACCTCCCCAGCTACCACCACGAGATCGCCCAGCTCTTCGGCCGCGACGGGGCCTGGGGCACGTGGGTGCACCGCTGGACGGCGGAGGAGGGGCGGCACGGCATTGTCATGCGCGACTACCTGCTCACCTCGCGCGCCGTCGACCCGGTCGCGCTGGAGCGGTTCCGGATGGCGCACATGTCGGAGGGCTTCGAGTCCGACAACCGGCACAGCATGCTGCACTCGGTGGCCTACGTCGCCTTCCAGGAGCTGGCCACGCGGATCTCGCACCGCAACACCGGCCACCACTCGGGCGACCCGGTCTGCGACCGGATGCTCTCGCGGATCGCCACCGACGAGAACCTCCACATGGTCTTCTACCGCAACCTGCTCAAGCAGGCCTTCGTGCTGGCGCCCGACCAGACGATGAGCGCGGTGCGGGACGTCGTCACCGGCTTCCGGATGCCGGGGCACGGCATCCCGGGCTTCGAGCGGGCGGCCGCCACGATGGCGATCGGGGGGATCTACAACCTGCGGATCCACCACGACGACGTGCTGCAGCCGGTGCTGCGCTTCCTGAAGGTCCTGGAGATCGACGGGCTGGGCCCGGAGGGGCTGCGGGCCCAGGAGGAACTGGGCCTGTTCATGGCGGAGCTGGACGCGCAGGGGCGTAAGTTCGAAGAGCGCCGTCAGGCGCTTCTCGCCCGTCGCGCCGCCCGCCAGGGCTGAGGGCCCCCGGCCCGGGGTTGTGGGCAGGCGTTCCGCAGGGCGGAACGGGTGGGCACAACCCACCCGCGGCCTGCACCGCACCCCGGGCCGGAGCGAGAACTACGCTGTCGCGGCCGCGTCCGCCGCCTGCGCCTTGAGCGCCCGCTCGACGCCCGCGCGGGACTCGGTCACCAGCCGCCGCAGCGCGGCGTTCGGCTCGGCCGAGGCGAGCCAGGCGTCCGTCGCGTCCAGCGTCTCCTGCGAGACCTGGAGCGCCGGGTACAGCCCGACCGCGATCTGCTGGGCCATCTCGTGGCTGCGCTTGTCCCAGACGTCCTTGACGACCGCGAAGTACCGCTCCGCGTACGACGCGAGGAGCTCGCGCTGGTCGGCCTGCTGGAAGCCGCCGATCACCGACTCCTGGACCGCGTTGGGCAGCTTGTCGGACTCGACGACCGACGCCCAGGCCTCGGCCTTGGCCTCCGCTGTCGGGCGGGCGGCCCGGGCCCACGCGGCGTGCTCCTCGCCCGCCGACGTCCTGTCGCGCTCCAGCTCCGCCGCGATGGCCTTCTCGTCGGCGCGGCCCGTCGCGGCCAGCCGGCCGAGCAGGTCCCAGCGCAGGTCGGTGTCGACGGTCAGGCCCTCGACGGTCTCGGTGCCGTCCAGCAGCCCGGCGAGCAGGTCGAGCTGCTCGCCGGTGCGGGCGGTGGCCGCGAAGGCGCGGGCCCAGGCCAGCTGGTGGTCGCTGCCGGGCTCCGCCGCGCGCAGGTGGGTGAGCGTCGCCTCGGTCCACTTCGCCAGGCCCGTCTCGCGCCAGGCCGGGGCCGCGTAGAGGTCCAGGGCGGTCTTGACCTGGCGCTGGAGGGACTGGACGACGCCGATGTCCGACTCCTTGGCGATGCCCGAGAGCACCAGGTCCAGGTAGTCGCGGGTGGCCATCTCGCCGTCGCGGGTCATGTCCCAGGCCGAGGCCCAGCTCAGGGCGCGGGGGAGGGACTCGGCGAAGTCGCCCAGGTGCTGGGTGACGGTCGCCAGGGACTCGGCGTCCAGCCGCACCTTGGCGTACGACAGGTCGTCGTCGTTGAGCAGGACGACCGCCGGGCGCCGCTTGCCGACCAGCTGCGGGACCTCGGTCAGCGCGCCGTCGACGTCCAGCTCGACGCGCTCGTCGCGGACGAGCTTGCCGTCCTTGAGCTCGTAGAGGCCGATCGCGATGCGGTGCGGGCGCAGGGTCGGCTCGCCCTTGGCGCCGGCGGGCAGGGCCGGGGCCTCCTGGCGGACGGCGAAGGCGGTGATGACGCCGTCGGCGTCCGTGGTGATCTCGGGCCGCAGGATGTTGATGCCGGCGGTCTCCAGCCACTTCCTCGACCAGGCCGAGAGGTCGCGGCCGGAGGTCTTCTCCAGGGCGCCCAGCAGGTCGGACAGGCGGGTGTTGCCGTAGGCGTGGGCCTTGAAGTACGCCTGCACGCCCTGGAAGAAGGCGTCCATGCCGACGTAGGCGACGAGCTGCTTGAGGACGGACGCGCCCTTGGCGTAGGTGATGCCGTCGAAGTTGACCAGGACGTCGTCCAGGTCGCGGATCTCCGCCATGATCGGGTGGGTGGAGGGCAGCTGGTCCTGCCGGTAGGCCCAGGTCTTCATGGAGTTGGCGAACGTGGTCCACGAGTGGGGCCACTTGCTGCCGGGCGCGTAGGCCTGGCAGGCGATGGAGGTGTACGTGGCGAACGACTCGTTCAGCCAGAGGTCGTTCCACCACTCCATGGTGACCAGGTCGCCGAACCACATGTGGGCCAGCTCGTGGAGGATCGTCTCGGCGCGCAGCTCGTAGGAGGCGTCCGTGACCTTCGAGCGGAACACGTACTGGTCGCGGATGGTGACCGCGCCCGCGTTCTCCATGGCGCCGGCGTTGAACTCCGGCACGAAGAGCTGGTCGTACTTGGCGAAGGGGTAGGCGTAGTCGAACTTCTCCTGGAACCAGTCGAAGCCCTGCCGCGTGACCTCGAAGATCGCGTCCGCGTCGAGGAATTCGGCGAGCGAGGGGCGGCAGTAGATGCCCAGGGGGACGGACTGGCCGTCCTTCTCGTAGCTGCTGTGCACCGAGTGGTACGGGCCGGCGATCAGCGCGGTGATGTACGTCGAGATGCGCGGGGTCGGCTCGAAGCGCCAGACGTTGTCGGCGGGGCGCTCGGGCGTGGGGGAGTTCGAGATGACCGTCCAGCCCTCGGGGGCCGTCACGGTGAACTGGAACGTCGCCTTCAGGTCGGGCTGCTCGAAGGAGGCGAAGACACGGCGGGCGTCCGGCACCTCGAACTGGGTGTACAGGTAGGCCTGCTGGTCCACCGGGTCCACGAAGCGGTGGAGGCCCTCGCCGGTGTTGGTGTACGCGCAGTCGGCGACGACCTTCAGCTCGTTGCGCCCGGCCACCAGGCCCGGCAGCGCGATGCGGCTGTCCTTGAAGACGCCGGCCGCGGCCAGCGCGGTGCCGTTGAGGACGACCTCGTGCACCGTGGGCGCGACCAGGTCGATGAACGTCTCCGCGCCCGCCTCGGCGGAGTCGAAGCGCACGGTGGTCACGGACCGGTAGGTGCCGCCGTCCTGGGCACCGGAGAGGTCGAGCTCGATCTCGTACGAGTCCACGCTGAGCAGCCGCGCCCGCTCCTGTGCCTCTTCGCGGGTCAGATTCGTACCGGGCACCTGGCCATCTCCTTCACGTCGCGATGTTCCGGCCATCCTTCCACGCCGTGCCCGGGACGTCGCCCTCCGTACGCTGACGGCGGATGAACGAAGGGGCGGGCCGTGGCGGCCCGCCCCTCGTATCGCGTTCCGCCCGGCGTCAGCCGCGCAGCTCCTCGGCGACGAGCTCCGCGATCTGGACGGCGTTCAGCGCGGCGCCCTTGCGGAGGTTGTCGTTGGAGAGGAACAGCGCCAGGCCGTGCTCGACGGTCTCGTCGACGCGGATGCGGCCGACGTAGGAGGCGTCCTTGCCGGCCGCCTGGAGCGGGGTCGGGATCTCGGAGAGCTCGACGCCGGGGGCGGCCGCCAGCAGCTCGTAGGCGCGCTCGACGCTGATCGGCCGCTCGAAGCGGGCGTTGACCTGCAGCGAGTGGCCGGAGAAGACCGGCACGCGGACACAGGTGCCGGAGACCTTGAGCTCCGGGATGTCCAGGATCTTGCGGGACTCGTGGCGGAGCTTCTGCTCCTCGTCGGTCTCGAAGAGGCCGTCGTCGACGATCGAGCCGGCCATCGGCAGCACGTTGAAGGCGATGGCGCGCTTGTAGACGCCCGGGGCGGGGAAGTCCACGGCCTCGCCGTCGTGGGCGAGCTCGGTGGCCCGGTCGGCGACCGCGCGCACCTGGCCGTCGAGCTCGGCCACACCGGCCAGGCCGGAGCCGGAGACCGCCTGGTAGGTGGTGGCGATCAGGGCGGTCAGCCCCGCCTCCTCGTGCAGCGGCTTGAGGACCGGCATGGCGGCCATCGTGGTGCAGTTCGGGTTGGCGATGATGCCCTTGGGGCGGTTCGCGATCGCGTCCGGGTTGACCTCGGAGACGACCAGCGGCACCTCGGGGTCGCGACGCCAGGCGGAGGAGTTGTCGATGACGACGGCACCCTGCGCGGCGACCTTCTCGGCCAGCGCCTTGGAGGTGGCGCCACCGGCGGAGAAGAGCACGATGTCCAGGCCGGAGTAGTCGGCGGTGGCCGCGTCCTCGACGGTGATCTCCGTGTCGCCCCAGGGCAGGGTCGTACCGGCGGAGCGGGCCGAGGCGAACAGCCGCAGCGTGTCGACGGGGAATTTGCGCTCGGCGAGGATCTTGCGCATGACTCCGCCGACCTGGCCGGTCGCTCCGACGATTCCGATCCTCACGAGGACTCCCTACTCGCGTTCAGCCGTCGCGTTCAACGACGGCTGGCGTGGTGCGTACGGTTCCCATCATGCGGTGCCACCCGCCCCATAAGTCCAATCGGTTGTCCGAGGGACGGGACGGGGCGGGCGCCCCCGTGGCCGCCCGCCCCGTCCGCCATGAGCCCCGGAGGGTTACGGCAGGACCTTCTCGATCTTCACGCTGCCCGTCCCGGCGACCGTGCCGGCCGCGTTGACCAGCTGGACGTCGCCGAAGAAGGAGCGGCCCTCGGGAGCCGCGCCGGCGACCACGACCTGGGCCGTGAGCTGCGCGGAGGCGCCCGCGCCCAGCTTGACCGGGTCCGCGGCGGCCTTGAGCTCGCCCAGGGAGGGGGCGAAGTACACGTCGCGGTAGTCGTAGGCGGTGCTGCCCGCCGGGACGGAGTAGCCGCTGACCTCGATCGTGTACTCGCCGGCGGCGGGCTTGGCCAGCGTGACCAGCTCGTCCGAGCCGCCGGTGGTGGAGGAACCGACGACCTTGCCGTCCTTGAGGACGGTCAGGTCCAGGTCGGCCTTGGGGTCGGCGGTGCCGCCGATCGCGGCCTCGAAGCGGGTGACGCCCTCGCCGAGGGTGACCGTGGTGGTCTGCTTCTCACCCTGCTTGATCACCGGCCGGGCGATCTTCGAGGAGCCCAGCTGGCCGCCCTTGAGGGTGCCGTCCAGGGCCGCGAAGCCGTTGGTGGCCTTCCAGGAGACGGCCACCGGGGTGCCGACCTTGGCCTCGGCGACGGTCTGGACCGCCGGCTCGAAGGTGGTGCCGAGCGCCGAGGCCGTCAGGGTGTAGGGGTTGTCCAGCAGCGGGGAGGTGCGACGGGACTCGACCTCGATCTCCCAGACGCCGGGCACCGGGGCGGCGTAGGTCCGCAGGTCCGGGCGGCAGGTGTTCGCCGCGTTCTTGTAGTTCGGGTAGCAGTTGACCGTGGAGACGGGGTCGACCGGTACGCCGTAGGGGTTGATCGCTATGAACCGGGTCTGGCTGCCGGCGGCCAGCCCGCCGAGGGCCACCTCAAGGGTCTTGGCACCCTTGGGGACGGTCACGAAGTACGAGGTGGACGCGTTGCGCGTGGCCTTGGCCGTCTTCTTCACCACGTACGACGGCTGCGCGAGCGGCTCGGCGACCACGACGGTCGTCATGATCTGCTCGTCGATTCCCTCGGTGCGGTCGTCGTTCACGGTAAGGATCGCGCTGTGGATGCCCGCGGTCTTCGCCTTGGCCCGGACCTTGACGGTCACCGGCTTGTTCAGCGGCAGCTTGACCTCGTCGTCGCCGACCAGCGAGAACGTGCCGTCGTTGGTCTTCCACTCCAGCTCGTGCCACACGGGCCTGTCCGGGCCGGAGGTACGGGTGACGGTGATGTCGTACGTACGGCTCTCGCCGGTCTTGAGGCCGCCCTCGCGGTCGTAGAGGCCGGTGCCGAAGCCGGGGGTCTTCAGCGCGCCGGAGAGCGCGGTGGAGACGGGGGCCTTGACCGTGTAGTCATGGGCGGTCGCGCCCTCGCGGATCGCCTCCCACGCCTCGACGACGTCGATGAGGCCGGAGCCCTGCTCGTACGCCTGGGCACCCTTGATCTTCTTCGCGGTGCTGGTGAGCGCCGTGCGCAGATCGGCGGGGGTGAGCTTCGTCTTCTTCTGCTTGGCGGCCGAGATCAGCAGCGCCGAGGCGCCCGCGGCCTGCGGGGAGGCCATCGAGGTGCCCTGGAGCATGCCGTAGCCGGGCGGCAGGTCGTAGCCGGACTCGGCGACGGGGGCGCCGGGCTCCCAGGTCGGGGTGGTGTTGATCGAGGCACCCGGAGCGGTGATCGTCGGGGTGAAGCCGCCGTCCTCGCGCGGGCCGCGCGAGGAGAAGGGCATCATGGCGTACGGGGTCTTCACCTCGGAGCCGTAGTTGGCGGCCCAGGTCTCCTTGGAGACGGACGCGCCGACGCTGAGGACCTTGTCGGCCAGGCCGGGGTCGCCGATGGTGTTGGCGCCGGGGCCGCTGTTGCCCGCGGAGATCACCAGCTGGACGCCGTAGGTGTCGATGAGCCGGGTGTAGAGCTCGGAGCGGGCGTTGTTGCCGTCGTTGAGCGCCGGCAGACCGCCGATCGACATGTTGACGATGTCCACGCCGCGGTTGACGACGAGGTCGATCATGCCTTCGGTGAGCGCCACGTTGGTGCAGCCGCCCGACCAGGTGCAGGCCCGGGAGGAGACGAGCTTGGCGCCCGGCGCCGCGCCGTTCATCTTCCCGCCGAAGAGGCCGTTGGCGGCCGTGATGCCCGCGACGTGGGTGCCGTGCTCGGACTCGATGAGGCCGATGCTGACGAAGTCGGCCTTCTTGCCGACCCAGTCGCCGCCCTTGGGGTCCATCGGCACGTCCTTGCGGATCTGCACGACGAAGGGGATGCGCTCGGCGATCGGGGTGGCGGGGTCGTCCTTGCCGAAGTACCCGACCTGGAAGCCGTCCTTGTACGGCTTCATCTCCTCGTCGTTCCCGAAGTTCCCGTCGTCGTCGAGGTCGACCCGGACGGTGCCCTTGGCCTTGTCGTAGAGGACCGCCCAGGAGTCGGTGGTGTCGCCGTCCCGGTTGAGGTCGCCCTTCATGTCGCCGCCGGCCGTGACGTTCTCCCGGAACAGGGCCACCTGGTACGTGCCCGGGCCGGGCGCGGTGTAGGTGCGGCCGTTGAAGGAGAAGCTCGGGCCGGTCACGTCCCGCGTCATCGGCAGCCAGGTGCCGTCCGCGTCCGCCAGGGGGTCGGTCGAGGTGACCCAGTCGACGATCTTGCGCTCGCCGGTGCTGGTCTTCTGCAGCGCCGGGTGCCCGAGGTCGATGCCGGAGTCCAGGATGCCGATGGTCACGCCCCGGCCGTCGGCCTTGGGGTGGTCCTTGACGAAGTCCACGGCACCGGTCTCGAAGGCCGGCTGGTACGGGTTCTTCGCCGGGGTGTCCTTTCCGGGCGCCGGGTACTTCTTGTCCTTGGCGAGCTTCGGCGCGCCCTGCGCCACGTCGGCGCGCGGAGTCGGGTCCGGGAGCGGGATCTCCTGCTTGAGGTCGATGCCGTGCACCGAGGCCAGCTTCTTGGCCTCGTCGATGGCGGTGTCGGCCTTGGCGGTGGGGACGGTCGCCCGGACGTAGCCGAGCTTGTCGTAGGCCTGGCCCACCGAGGCGCCCTTGATCGCGTCCAGCTTCGCGGCGACCTGCCCGGTCTGGCCGGGCGCGGTGGCGATCATCATGGTGACGGTCTTGTCGCCCTCGGCCTTGGCCTTGGCGAGGAGGCCCGCGTCGTGCGAACCGAGCTTGTCCGAGGCGGACTTCACCGGGCCCGGGGTCGGCGTGGGGTCGTCCGCGAAGGCGGGCGCGGCGCCCGCGGCGGTGAGCGCGGCCACGAGGGAGGCCGCGAGGGCTATTCGGGCCGCGCGTCTCGCGCCGCCTGGCGCGATCGGGGCGTCGGGGGTGGGGGTGGTCATGGGCATCCCTGGGCTGGAAGTGATGAGGCGACAGCAAAATCAGCGGAAAGTGCACAACGCTGGGCACCACGACGCGGCGTCCGAAAATCGGAGCCGGATGAGCGATCACTTTTATGGAAGTGATGCGGGTTTGGGGAGAGTTGCCAGGGCAGGAATATAAAGATGGCGTAAACCCGCCACCCGCCATGTGGGATGAAGCGGGACGGAGGCCGTGAAGCGGTCGGCACCTTCCCTTGGCTCAGCCCTTGTAGGACAAACGGACTAAAAGACTGCATCCAAGGGTGGCCCAGGGCTTCCCGCGCGGGTGAACGCTGAGTGAGCGTCAGTACGCCAGGGGACGAGTGGTGTATGTCAGTTCGCAGTAGCCAAGATCCATGCGAGGTGACCGGCGGCGAGCGTTGCGGCCCTGTTCACGCCCAGGTCATCCGGGCTGCCAACGATCCTTGACAACGGAGCCCGCAACCCGCACGCCAGACCGCTCGCCTTCGCGTTCGCACCGGGGAGACCGCCATGCACCGCAGATCCCGCAGCACCACGGAACCGCAGCTCGACCGCCGTGCCTTCCTGGCCGCGGCGGGCGCCGTCACCACGGCCGCCGGACTGGGGCTGGGGGCGGGCGACAGCCACGCGGCCGCCGATCCCCCACCCGAACCGGCCGCCCGGGCGACCGCCACCGCGACCGCCCAGGCCGGCTCCCCCACGGCGGAGCCCTCCGCCGCCCCCACCGGGGCCGGCACCACGCTGGTCTCCGTCGCCGCGCCGCGCGGCACCGGCGGCTACCGGCGGCTGGGCGACGGACCCGGCTGGCCCCGGCAGGTGCGGGCCGAGCTGGCCGCGCCGCAGGGCGGCCGCGAGGACCGGCGCACCACCCTCGCGTCCTTCGTGCAGTTCACCGACCTCCACCTGACGGACGTGCAGCACCCGCTGCGCTACGAGTTCTTCCGCTCCGGCGAGCCCGGAGCCTGGCGTCCGCACGAGGCGCTCACCCTGCCCGGCGTGGTCTCCCTCGTCGAGCGGGTCAACAAGGTGCGCCGGGGCCCGGTGACCGGTACTCCGTTCGCGTTCGTGATCACCACGGGGGACAACGGGGACGAGAACGCCAGGATCGAGGTGGAGTGGTTCCTCACCGCCCTCAGCGGCGGCCGCCTCGACCCCAACACCGGCGACCCCCGCCACTACGAGGGCGTCCAGAACAGCGGCCTCAAGCTCTACTGGCACCCCGAGGGCGACCTGCGCGACCAGGACAAGCAGGCCGGCTATCCGAGGATCGACGGCTACCTCGACGCCGCCACCCGGCGGGTCGTCAGCCCCGGCCTCAACATCCCCTGGTACTCCACCTTCGGCAACCACGACCTGCTCTCCGGCGGCTGCTACCCGGCGGCGGGCTCCTACATCGCCGACGTCTGCGTCGGCGACCGCAAGCTCCAGTACGTCCCGCCGGACGAGGCCAAATACCTGATGCAGGGCGAGGCGGGCGGCTCCGACCCCAAGGGCAAGCGCATAGAGGCCATGCTCAAGACGCACCGCAAGGAGATGCGCCGGATCACCCCCGACCCGCGCCGGGCCCCCCTCACCCCCCGCCAGTACATCGCCGCGCACCTCGACCCCCAGCACGCCGGCCAGGGGCCGATCGGCCACGGCTACACCAAGGCCAACCTCGACTCCGGCACCCTCTACTACACCTTCAAGATCTCCGAGAAGGTCATCGGCGTCAGCATCGACTCCACCGACCCCGGCGGCCACTACCAGGGCTCCCTGGGCACCGATCAACTGAACTGGCTCGACCACACCCTGACGGCACATCAGGACCAGTACGCGCTGATCTTCAGCCACCACCCGAGCTGGAGCATGACCAACACCGTCCCCGACCCCGCCCGGCCCCGCGACAAACGCCACGGCGGCGACGAGGTGATCGCCCTCCTCCAGCGCCACAACAACGTCCTGGCCTGGATCAACGGCCACAGCCACCGCAACCGCATCCGCCCCCGGGGTACCTTCTGGGAGATCGCGACCGCCTCCCACGTCGACTACCCCCAGCTCGCCCGCGTCTTCGAGATCACCGACAATCACGACGGGACGATCTCCCTGTTCACCACCCTCATCGAGTCGGACGCCCCCTACCGCACCGACTTCCAGGACCTCTCGCAGTCGGGCCTGGCCTCCCTCTACCGCGAGCTGGCCTTCAACGCCCCCGGCTCGGACACCTCCCTCGCCGGGACGCCCACCGACCGCAACACCGAGCTCGTCCTCTCCACCCGCTGACCCGCCGGCCCGCGGTGACGCGCGGCCCGGCGCGTCACCGCGGCAGCACCACGACGTACGAGGTGGGCCCGTGGTCGGCCGACGCCACCAGGGCGGTGCGCACGACCGCCGCCTGCTGCTCCAGCGCCGTGTCGTCGCGCAGCTTCCTCGGCGTCAGCCGGATCAGCACGATGCCCAGCCGGTCCAGGTACTCGCGCTTGCGGGACGGCTCCGACCACGGCACCTCGCCGTCCTGGCGCGGGGCCCGCACGTCGATCTCCACCGCCACCCCGTGGTCCGGCCAGTAGGCGTCCACGCTCCCCAGGCATGGCCCGCCGGGCAGCCGCAGGTCGACGTTCCACAGCGGGGCCGGCAGCGCGTGCTCGCGCACCATGTCGTACAGCCGCCCCTCCGCGAACGACCGGCCCTCGGCCAGCAGCGCGTCCACGGCGTCCACCACGTGCGGCCGGCTCAGCAGCCGCGCCCGCGACAGCTCCCGGACGAGCGCCGAGGGCTCGCAGTGCCCGCCGCGCACCGCCTCCGCCAGCAGCCGCCGGACGGCCTGCGGGTCGGCCAGCCGCGCCACGGTGTCGGCCACCGCCCGGGCGGCCGGGGCGACGGGCAGGCCCGTCACCAGCTTCGGGCGGGGCACGGTGTGCGCCCGGACCAGCCGGACGAAGCCCGTCGCGCGCAGCCGGCGGGTGCGCGGCACCAGGACGTCGATGTGCTCCAGGGAGAGCAGCGAGGGCACGGAGGTGAAGCGGTGGAGGGCCAGCGCGGCGGGCCCGGTGATCATGGCCTGGCCGTAGGGGGCGGGCGGGGTGTCGCGGTCCGCGACCGGGCCGGGCTGCCGGGGCACCCGGTCGCGCGGCACGGTGTACATCAGGGCGGCGTGGAGCCGCTCCTCGCTGGTGGCGGGTCCGGTGCGGAGCAGGAAGACCCCCGGCAGCAGCTGCTGCCAGGGGCCGCCGGGACGGCACCGCTCGGCAGTGACGGACCCGGTGACGCCGTGCTCCCGCAGCTGACGCGTGCTCAGGACGCGGTGGCGGACGTCGGAGAGGTGGTGGAGGGGGCGGGGGGAGAGGGGGGTGTTGGGGTTCATGACCCGGCCATTCCCGCTCCCCGACCGCCCCCTAACCGCTGTTACGGGCCCGTCGTCACTTCATGACAACGTGCCCGGCGGGCCGGTGGTGTTGGGTCGAAACTGCGTCGGATCAGGCCGTAACCGCGTTCGCGTCGCACTCCTGGGCGCGCAGGGCCCGCGCCAGGTCGTCCCGCGCCTCCAGCACCAGCCGCCGCAGCGCCGGGGGCGCGTCCGCGTGGTCCGCCAGCCAGGCGTCGGTGGCGGCCAGGGTCTCCGGGTGGTCCTGGAGAGCCGGGAACAGCCCGCGCACCACGGCCATGGCGATCTCGATGGACCGCTCCCGCCACACGCGCTCGATCACCTCGAAGTAGCGCGGCGCGAACGGCGCCAGCAGCTCCCGCTGCCCCGGCTGGTCGAAGCCCGCGATGGTCGCCTCGGCCAGGGCGTTGGAGAGGGTGTCGGAGTCCACGACCGCCCGCCACGCCGCCTCCTTGACCTCCGCTTCCGGCCGGGAGGCCAGGGCGCGCACCTGGTGCCGCTTGCCGGAGGCGGTGTTGTCCCGGGCCAGCTCGGCGGTGAGCGCGGACTCGCCGACGGCGCCCCGGGAGGCCAGCGCCGCCTGGAACGTCCAGCGCAGCTCCTGGTCGACGTCCAGCCCGTCGATCTTGGCGGTGCCCTCCAGCAGGCCGCGCAGCATCCGCAGGTCGCCGTCCTCGCTCGCGTGGGCGGCGAAGAACCGCGCCCAGGCCAGCTGGTGGCCGCTGCCGGGCTCGGCCAGCCGCAGCTCGCGCAGCGCGCTGCCCGCGAGCTCCCGGCCGGCGGGCTCGCGCCGGGCGGGGACCGCGTAGTGGGCGAGCGCCTCGGTGGCCCGGCCCTGCACCATCTGGAGCACGCCGATGTCGGTCTCGGCGCCCGCGAAGCGCTGGACGAGATCGAGGTAGTCGCGGGTGGGCAGCTGCCCGTCGCGGGTGAGGTTCCACAGCGCCGACCAGCACAGGGCCCGCGCCAGCGGGTCGGTGAGGTCGCCCAGGTGCTCGCGCAGGGTGGCCAGCGAGCCCTCGTCGAAGCGGATCTTGCAGTAGGTGAGGTCCTCGTCGTTGACGAGGATCAGCTCGGGCCGCTCGGCGCCCGCCAGTTCGGCCACGACCGTCCGGGGGCCGGTGACGTCGACCTCGGCGCGGGCGTAGCGCAGCAGCGGGGCGCCCGGCGCCTCGCGGCGGTAGAGGCCGACGGCCAGCCGGTGGGGGCGGAGCTCCGGGTGGGTGTCGGTGGCTTCCTGGAGGATCGCCAGCTCGGTGATCCGGCCGGCGGAGTCGTAGGTGGCCAGCGGCGTCAGCGCGTTGACGCCGGCCGTCTCCAGCCAGGAGCGCGACCAGGCGGCCATGTCCCGGCCCGAGGTCTCCTCCAGCACCTGGAGGAGGTCGGTCAGGCGGGTGTTGCCGTAGGCGTGGCGCTTGAAGTAGCGCCGGGCGCCCTCCAGGAAGGCGTCGCGGCCCACATAGGCGACGAGCTGCTTGAGGGCCGAGGCGCCCTTGGCGTAGGTGATGCCGTCGAAGTTGAGCTTGGCGTCCTCCAGGTCGTGGATGTCCGCCGTGATCGGGTGGGTGGAGGGCAGCTGGTCGGCGCGGTAGGCCCAGGCCTTGCGCTGGTTGGCGAAGGTGACCCAGCCGCTGGTGTAGCGGGTGGCCTCGACGAGCGAGAAGGAGCCCATGAAGTCGGCGAACGACTCCTTGAGCCACAGGTCGTCCCACCACTCCATGGTGACCAGGTCGCCGAACCACATGTGCGCCATCTCGTGGAGGATGACGTTCGCCCGGCGCTCGTAGGCCGACCGCGTCACCTTGCCCCGGAAGACGAACTCCTCGCGGAAGGTGACACAGCCCGGGTTCTCCATCGCGCCGATGTTGTACTCGGGGACGAACGCCTGGTCGTACTTCCCGAAGGGGTACGGGTAGTCGAAGTGGTCGTGGAAGAAGTCCAGGCCCTGCTTGGTGACGGTGAAGATCTCGTCGGCGTCGAAGTGGGGGGCGAGCCCCTTGCGGCACAGCGCGCCCAGGGGGATGTCGAGGACGGTCCCGTCGGCGAGGGTGCGGCTGTAGTGGTCGCGGACGACGTGGTACGGGCCGGCGACGACGGCCGTGATGTACGTGGAGATCGGCCGCGTGGGGACGAACCGCCAAGTGGCCGAGGAGTCGTCCACGGGCTGCGCCTCGCCGTCCTGGGCGCCGTTGCTCAGCACGGTCCAGCCGGCGGGCGCGGTCACCGAGAAGGTGAAGGGGGCCTTGAGGTCGGGCTGCTCGAAGTTGGCGAAGACCCGGCGGGCGTCGGCGGGCTCGTACTGGGTGTAGAGGTAGACCTCGCCGTCCTCGGGGTCGACGAACCGGTGCAGCCCCTCGCCGGTCCGGCTGTACGCGCAGAGCGCGTCGACGACCAGCACGTTCTCGGCGGCCAGGTCCGTGAGCGCGACCCGGGCGCCGTCGAAGACCTCCTTGGGGTCCAGCTCCCGGCCGTTGAGGGTCACGGCGGTGACGGCGGGCGCGACCAGGTCCACGAAGCTCGCGGCGCCCGGCTCGGCGCAGCGGAAGCGGATGGTGGCGACGGAGCGGAACGTCCGCGGCTCGTCGCCCGGCCCGCCCGCTCCGGTCGCGGAGCGCAGGTCCAGCGCCACGTCGTAGGCGTCCACGGTCAGCAGCCGGGCGCGGACGCGGGCTTCCTCACGGGTCAGGTTCTCACCGGGCACGACGCGGCTCCCTCGGCTTGGTCTCGTCTCTCGTCCCATTTATCGAACACCAGGAATGATGGCATGCGGCTCCTTGTTGAATCACTGACCAACCGGCTGCAGAGGAGCCCCGCGTGACCGTCGAGAGAGTGACCGCCGACTTCTGGTTCGACCCCATCTGCCCGTGGGCCTGGATGACCTCGCGGTGGATGCTGGAGGTGGAGAAGGTCCGGCCCGTCGACGTGCGCTGGCACGTGATGAGCCTGGCCGTGCTCAACGAGGAGAAGCTGGACGAGCTCCCGGAGCAGTTCCGCGAGGCGATGGCCCCCGGCGGCTGGGCCTGGGAGCCGGTGCGGGTGTGCGTCGCGGTCGAGCGGCAGTTCGGCGGCGAGGCGCTGGGCCGCTTCTACACCGCGCTGGGCACCCGCTTCCACAACCGCGACCTGCCACGCACGCGCGAGACGATCGTGGCCGCCCTGGAGGACGCGGGCCTGCCGGCCGCGCTCGCGGAGGCGGCGGACACGGACGAGTACGACAAGGACCTGCGCGCCTCCCACAAGGAGGGCATCGAGAAGGTCGGCCAGGACGTCGGCACCCCGATCATCTCCGTCCCCGGCCCCGACGGCACCGAGGTCGCCTTCTTCGGCCCGGTCGTCACCCCGGCCCCCAAGGGCGACGCGGCGGCGAAGCTCTGGGACGGCACGCTGCTGGTCGCGTCGACCCCGGGCTTCTACGAGATCAAGCGCACCCGGACGGTCGGCCCGATCTTCGACTGATTCCAGGCCCACCGGGCCGCACCTGCCCAACGGGCGCCCACCCGCACCGTCCATTAATGTCCCGGTATGGGCCAGACCGACCTCACCCGGCCGCTAGGCCGCACCGGCGGCTGGGCCGACCCGGAACCCCACTGCGGCAACGCCGAGCACGGCACGCTGCCCGTCCGCCCCTACGACCTGCTCACCCTCGCCGCCTGCCACACCCTCGCCGCCCTGTGGCGCCTGCTCGGCCTGCGCAACGCGGCCGGCATGCTGCGCCACTACCTGCGCGGCGACGGCACCCCGCACCGCGTCGACGCCGAGCGGCTGCTCGCCCTGCCCGCCGTGCGGGCCGCCGCGGAGGCCCAGCTGGCGCGGTGGCGCGCCGAGGCCCTGGAGCGCTGGGCGGCGGCGGGGGACCGCGCCCCCGCCGCCTACCCGGCCGACAGCGGCTGGCGCGACGTACTGATCAGCCGCCACGTCAGCCCCGACTGGTGGCTGGCGCTGCGGTACGTCGAATTCCGGCTGACGGGCACGGTCCGCGTCGCCGCGGACGGCACCACCGTCGTGGACTACCGCTGCGCCGTGCACAAGGCGTGGAACTTCGATCGCGGGGGACGGGAGCTGGGCGTACCCTTCACTCCGTTCGCCCGGTTGCACGAGACGGGCCTGGCGAAGGAGTTCGCCGTGACCGGCGAGGCGTTCGGCCACCACAGGTGAAGGACGCGAGAGGCCCCCGCGCGATGCGACCGCGCGGGGGCCTCCGCCGTGCCTGCCACGTGAAGGGTGAGAAGACGATCACGAGCAGGCGGCCTGAAGGGGAAGGGTCAGGCGGGGAAAAGGGTCAGGGCGCCAGGATGATGGCGCTGCCCTTCTCCTTCGCCGCGAGGTAGCGCGCGCTGACGTCCTGCCAGTTCACGACGGCCCACATGGCGTCGATGAAGTCCACCTTCTGGTTCTTGTACTGCAGGTAGAAGGCGTGCTCCCAGGCGTCGAAGACCAGGATCGGCACGGAGCCCTGGCCCACGTTGCCCTGGTGGTCGTAGACCTGCTCGACGATCAGCCGGCCGCTGACGGGCTCGTAGGCGAGGACGCCCCAGCCGGAGCCCTGCGTGGTGGCGGCGGCCTTGGTCAGCTGCGCCTTGAACTTGGCGAAGGAGCCGAAGGACTCGGCGATGGCGCCGGCGAGCTCGCCCACGCCGTCCTTGTCCAGCGGCTCGCCGCCGCCGTCGCCGGTCATGTTGGTCCAGTAGATGCTGTGCAGGATGTGGCCGGAGAGGTGGAAGGCCAGGTTCTTCTCGAGGCCGTTGATGGCGCCCCACTGGTCCTTGTCCCGGGCCTCGGCCAGCTGCTCCAGGGTGTCGTTCGCGCCCTTGACGTACGCCGCGTGGTGCTTGTCGTGGTGCAGCTCGATGATCTCGGGGCTGATGACCGGGGCCAGCGCCGAGTAGTCATAAGGAAGTTCAGGAAGTGTGTAGATGGCCATGCCGAGCCCTCCGACTACTTATTGCAACCTACTTGCAGGTAGACGCTATCAGTAAGTACGTGTCAGAAGTGGTAAGGGGGGAGGGCTTCGGTCCAAAGACGGAGGCGGGGTAGGTCCTGAAGATCAGGACCTACCCCGCCTCGAAGAAAGACGCGTCGGCGTTCAGCGCTTCGCGGCCACCGCGCGCTGCCGCAGGTATCCGATCAGCGCGAGCGCGATCGTCAGGCCACCCGTGAAGTACAGCTGGATGCGGGTCTCCTCCTCGCGGAGCATCAGGCCCAGCACGCCGAGGATGCCGATGATGGCGGCCCAGGTGAGGTAGGGGAAGAGCCACATCTTCACCAGCAGCTGGTCCTTCGGGGTGCGCTTGCGGCCGCGCAGCTGGGAGACGGCGATGAAGCCCCAGACCACCAGCGTGGCCGCGCCCACCATGTTGAGCAGCCACTTGAAGATGGTGTCCGGCCACCAGTAGCTGAGCAGCACGGCGACGTAGCCGAAGGCGGCGGAGGAGATGACCGCGTAGCGCGGCACGCCACCGCTGACCTTGCCCAGCCTGCGGGGGCCCTGGCCCCGGGAGACGAGCGAGAAGGCGATGCGCGAGCAGCCGTAGATGTTGGCGTTCATCGCCGAGAGCAGGGCGATCAGCACGACCACGTTCATGATCTGGCCGGCGCCGGGGATGTCCAGGTGGTTGAGGACGGCGACGTAGGGGCCGCTCTTGACGACCGAGGGGTCGTTCCAGGGGATCAGGGTGACGACGACCAGCAGCGAGCCCACGTAGAACAGGGCGATGCGCCACATGGCCGTGCGGACCGCGCTCGCCACGCCCTTGCGCGGGTGCTCGGACTCGGCGGCGGCGATGGTGACCGTCTCCAGCCCGCCGTAGGCGAACACGGAGGCGAGCAGGCCGACGACGAGACCGTTGCCGCCCATGGGGAAGAAGCCGCCGTTCCCGGTGAGGTTGGACATGCCGGGGGCGTGGGTGCCGGGGAGGACGCCCGCGATGGCGAGGATGCCCAGGACCAGGAAGACCGCGATCGCGGTCACCTTGAGGGCCGCGAACCAGAACTCGAACTCACCGAAGTTGCTCACCGCCGCGAGGTTGCTGCCGGTGAAGACGACCATGAACAGGGCGACCCACATCCAGGAGGACGTGCTGGGGAACCAGTTCGTCATGATCGCCGCCGCGCCGATGCCCTCGGCGGCGACGGCGACGCACAGTAGGGTCCAGAACACCCAGCCGGCGGTGAAACCGGCCCAGGGGCCGATCATCCGGTCGGCGTGGACCGAGAAGCTGCCCGAGGCGGGGTTGGCCGCGGACATCTCACCGAGCATGCGCATCACGAGCATCACGAGAATGCCGGAGGCCGCATACGCGAGCACGATCGACGGACCGGCGGCGGCGATGCCCGCGCCGGATCCCACGAAGAGCCCGGCGCCGATGACGCCGCCGAGCGCGATCATCGACAGATGACGCTGCTTGAGTCCGTGCGACAGCGAGGGGCCCGGTGGGGTGTCCGGGATCGCGTCGGCGGGGCCGGTCGCCGGCGGGGAGGGTATACCAGTCATGATCGTAAAAGCCCCGTTGAGTGTGAGCGGAAAAGTTGCCTCAGTGTGGAGGTCAGGTTGGCCGAGGACAACACCCTTCACACATCTGTCCGGTATTCAGACAGACATGTGACCTTCCGCGACTGACATTTCGGCAGAAACGAAATTCGTCAGCGATCGACGGCCGCCGAGGACCGCTGCCGGAGGTCCCGCAGCAGGGCCACCGCGACCACCGCGGCCGTCGCGCCGGCCGACCACAGCAGCTGCGGACGCGCCACGTCGTCGGTCAGCATCAGCACCAGCACGGCGCCGATCGCGGCCAGCGCGACCCAGGTCAGATAGGGGAAGCACCACATGCGCAGGGTCAGCAGCTCCGGCGTCTCCCGCTCGATGCGCCGGCGCAGCCGCAACTGGGAGACGGCGATCAGGCCCCAGACGAATAGCAGGACCGAGCCCACCGCGTTCAGCAGATACTGGAAGATCGAATCCGGCCATTCCAGATTGAGAATCACCGAGACAAAGCCGAACGCGACCGAGGCGAGCACCGCCCGCCGGGGCACTCCGCCCGACGAGACCTTCAGCAGCGTGCGGGGGGCCTCCTTCCGCTCGGCGAGCGAGAAGACCATCCGGGACGAGCCGTAGAGGTTGGCGTTCAGGGCGGACAGCAGCGCCACGAAGACCACGACGTTCATGATCTGACCGGCCGCCGGCACCCCGATGCGGTCGAGCACCGCCACATAGGGGCTCTCCCCGGGCTTCAGTGACGACCAGGGCAGCAGGGTGACGATGACCAGCATCGAGCCCACGTAGAAGAAGAGGATGCGCCACACGGCGCTGCGCACCGCCCGGCCCACCGCGCGCGCCGGGTCGTCGGACTCGGCGGCCGCGATCGTGAGGACCTCCAGCCCGCCGAAGGCGAAGACGACGGCCAGCACACCGGAGACCACCCCGCCCCAGCCGTGCGGCAGCAGCCCGCCCTGGCCGGTGAGGTTCGTCATGCCGACGGCGTCGGTGTCAGGAAGAACGCCGAAGATCGCAAGAAGGCCCAGGGCGAGGAAGAGCACGATCGCGCCGACCTTGAGGGCGGCGAACCAGAACTCGAACTCACCGAAGTTCTTCACTGCCGCGAGGTTGGCAGCAGTGAAGACGACCATGAACAGCAGCACCCAGCCCCACTGCGGCACCCCCGGCGCCCAGCCATGGGCGATCCGGGCCGCCGCCGTGGCCTCCACGGCGAGCACGACCACCAGCAGGAACCAGTAGAGCCAGCCCACCGAGAACCCGGCCCAGCGGCCCAGCGCCCGCTCGGCGTGCACCGAGAAGGCGCCCGACGCGGGCATCGCCGCCGACAGCTCGCCCAGCATGCGCATGATCAGCATCGCCAGCCCGCCGGCCAGCAGATAGGACAGGATGATCCCGGGCCCGGCGACCGCGATCCCGGCGCCCGAACCCACGAAGAGCCCGGCGCCGATCACCCCGCCCAGCCCGAGCATCGTCAGGTGGCGCTGCTTGAGACCCGCCGCAAGCGGTTCCTTCTCGCCGGCGAGTGGCTCGACGACGGGCGGTGCATCGTGCATGGAGCTCGTTCTTTCGGGTCTTGCGAAGGTGTGCGCATCTGCAAGAACGCAAACGCGCGCAAAGGGTTGAGGACCAGAGTCTCCCGGGCGGGGGCCACTGGCCAAGCTCCACTCGCGCTCCGTGACGAGCATCACGTTTCCCGGTGAAACCGTCACCAACTGTGTGTACTCGGCACCTCGCGGCCCTTCACGCGCTCGGAACCCGCCAAGACCGGGCGTCGGCCTTTGTCACCGCTGCCCGGTGCCCAAAGCGTCACGCTCGGCTAACGTCGGCGTGTCCCACCCGTCCCTCATCACTCGCGGAGTACCGATGGCCACCGCCGCCACCCTTCCCCGGACCGGTACGGTCCTCGCCGACCTGCTCCCCGCCTCGACGGCCGGCCGGGCCCGCGTCCGCGACGCCGCCCTGATCGTCGGCGGCGCCGCGCTGACCGGCCTCACCGCCCAGATCGCCGTGCCCGTCCCCGGCTCCCCGGTCCCGGTCAGCGGCCAGACCTTCGCCGCCCTGCTCGTCGGCACCGCGCTCGGCGCCCGCCGCGGCTTCCTCTCCCTCGCCCTGTACGCCGTCGCCGGCGTCGTGGGCATGCCGTGGTTCGCCGAGGCCCGCTCCGGCGCCGCCTTCCCGTCCTTCGGCTATGTGCTGGGCATGCTGCTCGCCGCGACCGTTGTGGGCGCCCTGGCCCGCCGCGGCGCCGACCGCTCCGTGCTGCGCACCGCCGGCACCATGGCCCTGGGCTCCGCGATCATCTACGCGGTCGGCGTCCCCTACCTGGCGCTGGCCACCCACATGTCGTTCGCCGAGGCCGTCGCGGCGGGTCTGACGCCCTTCCTGATCGGTGACGTCCTCAAGGCCGCGCTCGCGATGGGCGCGCTGCCGACGGCGTGGAAGCTGCTGGGCCGCCGCGGCTGACACGTATATATACGAACGGGCCGGGCCCGCACCCCGAGAAGGGGTGCGGGCCCGGCCCGTTTCGCGTACGGCCTGATTACTCCGCCGCCTGGACGGCCTTGCGCCGCTTGTCCAGGACCAGGCCGATGGCCAGGACCAGAACGCCCACGAGGGTGGAGAGCAGGACCTGCTCCCGGTTGTCGCCGCCGTCCACGACCATGTAGCCGAGGACGAAGACGATCATGGCGATGGTGGCCCAGGTCAGGTACGGGAAGAGCCACATCCGGACGACGAGCTTCTCCGGCATCTCGCGCAGGATGACCCCGCGCATCTTCAGCTGCGTGACGCAGATGACCAACCAGACGAAGAGGGCGACGGCACCGGAGGAGTTCAGCAGGAACTTGAAGACGGTGTCGGGCCACAGGTAGTTGAAGCCGACCGAGATGAAGCCGAAGACGACCGAGCCGAGGATCGCCGCCGCCGGGACGCCACGGGCGTTGACCTTGGCGAAGGCCTTCGGCGCGTCACCGCGCTGGCCGAGGGAGAAGGCCATGCGGGAGGCGGTGTAGAGGCCCGAGTTCAGGCAGGACAGCACGGCGGTCAGCACGATCACGTTCATGATCTGGCCGGCGTGCGGGATGCCGATCGAGTCGAGGGCCGCGACGTAGCTGCCCTTCTCGGCGATCTCCTTGGAGTCCCAGGGGAGCAGGGAGACCACGACGAGGATCGAGCCCAGGTAGAAGACGCCGATGCGCCAGATGACGCTGTTGGTGGCCTGGGTCACCGCGCGCTGCGGGTCCTCGGACTCACCGGCGGCCAGGGTGACGATCTCGCTGCCCATGAAGGAGAAGACGACCATCAGCACACCGGTGAGGATCGCCCCGGGGCCGTGCGGCAGGAAGCCGCCGTGCGAGGTGAGGAAGTCGAAACCGTTGCCCGGGTTGTCGGAGCCGGGCAGCACGCCGAAGACGGCGAGCAGACCGATGACGACGAACGCGGCGATCGCCACGACCTTGATGCCGGCGAACCAGAACTCGAACTCGCCGTAGGAGCTGACCGAGGCCAGGTTGGTGGCCGTGAGGACGACCATCACGATCAGGGCCCAGCCCCACTGCGGCACGGCCGGGACCCAGCCGTGGAGGATCTTGGCACCGGCGGTCGCCTCGACCGCGAGCACGACGACCCAGAAGAACCAGTACAGCCAGCCGATGGTGAAACCGGCCCAGCGGCCCAGCGCCTTGTCCGCGTAGGCGGAGAAGGAACCGGAGGTGGGGTTGGCGGCGGCCATCTCGCCGAGCATCCGCATCACGAAGACGACCATCGCGCCCACGAGGGCGTACGAGATCAGGATGCCGGGACCGGCGGCGGCGATGCCGGAGGCGGAACCCACGAAGAGGCCCGCGCCGATGACACCACCGATAGCGATCATGGACAGGTGGCGGTTCTTGAGTCCGGCCTTCAGGCCGTCCCCGCCCGACGCCGGGGCGTTGCCGGGATCGCCGGTCGTCGACCCCTTCGTCATGGTCGGCGGTGTCGCGCTCATCTGCACGTTCCTTCGGGTTGTTCCTCTGGGTCTCGGGTTGCGAGCCACCGAATTAGAACTTCTTGATGCCGCCTTTAGGAAGACCCGAATCCATTTCGTTGTGTTCACCGAGAGTTACGAAAGGGGGTCACCGGCCCCTGCTGACCGATCCGCCCCCGGGGTCGTGCCACACTCGGACGCATGCGCGTGTACCTCGGTTCCGACCATGCCGGCTACGAACTCAAGAACCACCTCGTCGAGTGGCTCAAGGCCCAGGGCCATGAGGCCGTCGACTGCGGTCCCCACATCTACGACGCCCAGGACGACTACCCGCCCTTCTGCCTCCGCGCCGCCGAGAAGACGGCCGCGGACGCCGACGCCCTCGGCATCGTGATCGGTGGCTCGGGCAACGGCGAGGCGATCGCCGCGAACAAGGTCGAGGGCGTCCGGGCCGCCCTGGCCTGGAGCGAGCAGACGGCCTCCCTCGGCCGTGAGCACAACAACGCCAACGTCATCAGCGTCGGCGCCCGTATGCACACGCAGGAGGAGGCGACGAAGTTCGTCGAGATCTTCCTGGCCACGCCGTACTCCGGTGACGAGCGTCACACGCGCCGCATCGAGATGCTGAGCCGCTACGAGACCACGGGCGAACTCCCGGCCATCCCGGCCCACCACCCGCAGCAGGACTGACGGGATCTTTCCCTCACCCACCCGGTTCCGGGCAATCGGGCGGGTGGGTGGGGGAGGCCCGCCGCGAAGCGGCGGGGAGACACCCACGGCCCGCGGCCGAAAGGAAACAGCAGCCCCATGCCCGAAGGGCATACGATCCACCGCCTGGCGGCGGACCACCACAAGGCGTTCGCGGGACGAACCGTCCGCGCGACCAGCCCCCAGGGCAAGTTCTCCGACAGCGCGGCGCTGATAGACGGCCAGGTCCTGGAAACCGCCGAAGCCCACGGCAAACACCTTTTCCTCGGCTTCGCCGCAACCGGCTGGGTCCACATCCACCTCGGCCTGTTCGGCAAATACACCTGGGGCACCGGCCAGGCGGCCCCGCCCCCCACGGACACCGTCCGCCTCCGCCTGGCGAACCCCACCGCGTACGCGGACCTGCGCGGCCCGACGACCTGCGCGCTGATCACCGACGGCGAGAAGCAAGCGATACACGACCGCCTGGGCCCCGACCCGCTGCGCCCCGGGGACGACGGCGGCCGCGCCTACGCCCGGGTCTCCCGCAGCCGCACGAGCGTCGCCGCCCTCCTCATGGACCAGAAGGTCGTCGCGGGCGTCGGCAACGTCTACCGGGCCGAGGTCCTCTTCCGGCACGGCATCGACCCGTACCGCGCCGGCCGTGACGTGACCCGCCGCGAGTGGGACGCGATCTGGGCGGACCTCGTGGACCTCATGCGCGAGGGCGTGCGCAACAACCGCATCGACACCGTGCGCCCCGAGCACACCCCCGAGGCCATGGGCCGCCCGCCGCGCGTGGACGACCACGGCGGCGAGGTCTACGTCTACCGCAGCGCGGACCGGCCGTGCCTGGTCTGCGGCGGCGCGATCCGCACCGCGGACCTGGCCGCCCGCAACCTCTTCTGGTGCCCGACCTGCCAGCAGGCGTGACCGCCACAAGGCGACAACCCGTCAGAACCCGTGCGGCAGCCAAGGCGCGACCGCGCTCATAAAGCCGGTCGACGCCTCCGCCAGCGCCCCCTCCCGCAGCTCCCGGACCCGCCCCGCGCCCGCCAGCGCGGCCAGTGACGTCCCGCCCAGATAGGCGGCGCCCAGCTCCCGCGCGGACAGCGCCAGGTCGGCCGCGTCGCGCGTCCGCGCGCACGTCGCGCCCTTGGCGTCGCCGGTCAGCCGCCACCGCCCGGTGTTCCAGGGGCAGAACGCGTCCGTCACGTCGAGGACGACGTCCACGGGCGCCGCGTACGTCCGCGCCGCGAGCGCGTCGCCGACGTCGACCAACCGCAGGTGCAGCTGGTCGGCGACCTGGACGTCGCAGCGCCGGATGTCGTCGACGAGCTGGAGCAGCGGATCGTCGACGGGGAGGCTGAACGCGTCGATCTCCGAGGTCAGGTCGAGGCCGAAGAGGTAGCGCCACAGGGCGGCGCGCGCCGCCGGGGTCAGGGCCTCCAGATCGCGCAGGACGACCGTGCCCCGGGGGCCGCGCCGGTCCCAGGAGGGCCGGATCGCGTAGCGGGCGTACCCGACGGTCTCGCCGTCGGCCTCGGCCAGCACGCAGTTCAGGGGCGAGGCGCCGTCCCGCCTGTCCACGGGGTCGAGCAGGGGCACGGCGTCCCACGCGGGCTGCCGGGCGAGCATCCCGGGGCGGGTGGTGACCCGGCGCGCGTACACCTCTTCGCACGCGGCACGCGCGTCCTCGGGCGCCGACAAGCGGATCCGCACACCATCTGTTGCGTATGAGCCGTCTGTGACTGATGGGTCTTCCGGTATGACAAGTCGCACACGGGAGGTGTCGACACGCGCGTGAATTCTGTGTGTCGCGATTCCGTACCCGAACCGCCCGTAGATCCCCGGCTCGGAGGCGGTCAGCGCGGCCAGCGGCTCACGCCGCTCCCGGACGCCCTCCAGCAGGTGCCGCATCATCGACGTCAGCACCCCCTGCCTGCGGTGCGTCGGCCGGACGCCCACCATGGTCACGCCCGCCGCCGGCACCAGCGCCCCGCCCGGAACCGCCATCCGGAAGGCGAAAGAGCCCGCCGAACCCACCACGTCGGGCCCGTCCCAGGCCCCGATCGAGCGGTCGAAACGGGTCAGTTCCCGCCACAGCGTCCGCTCCTCCGGCGTCTCCGGTACGCCACCGAAAGCCAGCTCCAAGGTGCCGTACCACTGATCCCAATCGGCCGGCCGCAGTACCCGTAGATCCGTCGTCATAACCCATGCCTAGCAACGCAATCCCGTTCAAGCGAACGAATTTCGCATATGGTTGCTCTCCGGGTGCTGACCCGGCGCTCCGAAGGCAGCCGTGTCGGCGCGGCGTGAATCGACGCACCGCCGAATGGGTGGATAAGGTCCCGATGCAATGACTGGCGGTGCGGAGACTCCGACGGCCCGGATGCGCAAAGCACTGCACCGGGCCCGCACGAGCATGCGCAAAGCCGGGGTCGACTACTTCCGCGGCGACGGCTCCGACTCGGTCGCCCTCACCGCCCTGCTGCTGGCCGTCCCCGCCCTCGCCTGGGGCACCGTCGCCCAGCCCGAGTGGTGCGCCCCGGCCGCGCTCGTCCTGCCCATCGTCGCGGGCGGCCTGCTGCTGCGCCCCGCGAGCCTGCTGGGCCTGTACGCCGCGTCGGCCGCCGCCCTCATCATGGAGTCGGCGCTCCTCGACGACCCCTCCCACCACGGCGCGGAACGCGTCACCCCCGGCACCATCCTCGTCGTGGCGGCGGTCGGTTTCTTCGGCCTGCTGATCGCGCAGTTCCGCAGCCGGGTCGGGGTCCCCTGGAGACGCGGCGGAACGATGCTCTTCGACCTCCGCGAACGCATCCGCGTCCAGAGCAAGCTCCCCAAGCTGCCCCGGGGCTGGCACCGCGAGATGGCGCTGCGCCCGGCCGGCGGCCAGTCCTTCTCCGGCGACTTCGTCGTGGCCGCGCGCACCAACGGCGGCCGCACCCTGGAGGTCGTCCTGACGGACGTCTCCGGCAAGGGCATGGACGCCGCCTCGCGGGCCCTGCTGCTCTCCGGCGCCTTCGGCGGCCTCCTCGGCTCCCTCCCGCCCCACGCCTTCCTCCCGGCCGCCAACGCCTACCTCCTGCGCCAGGACTGGGACGAGGGGTTCGCCACCTCCGTCCACCTCGTCCTCGACCTGGAGACGGGCGACTACGAGCTGCTGTCCGCCGGCCACCTGCCCGGCCTCCAGCTCTGCGCCGGCACGGGCCGCTGGGAGGAGAAGGCCGCCGAGGGCCCCCTGCTGGGCGTCTACGACGGCGCCCAGTTCGACCCCGTGAAGGGCAGGCTGCGCCCCGGCGACGTCCTGATGCTCTTCACGGACGGCCTGGTGGAGACGAACGAGCGCGAGCTGACGGAGGGCATGGACCGCCTCACGGGCGAGGCCGACCGCTACGTCACCTCGGGCTTCCACGGCGCGGCCTGGCACCTGATCGAGGCGGTGGCCAAGGACGTCAACGACGACCGCGCCCTGCTGCTCATCTGCCGCGAGACGGGAGCGGTGCCGGCGAGCCGGAAGTCGCCGTCCGCGGGAAAACAAACCGTCCGTCCGGCAAAGTGACACTCTAAAAATCCGATAGGCAAGATTCCGGCCATCTGCGCCTACCCTCGGGGCCAGCCCAGGAGAAGAAGGTGCGTCGTGAGGTTCAGACTGATCGGCCCGTTCGAGTTCGTGACCGACGAGGGCGAGGTCCGCCGGGCGGGGACGCCCAAGGTCTCGCAGACACTGGCCCTCCTGCTGATACGGGCGAACGAGATCGTCACGACCGAGTCCCTCATCCGCGAACTGTGGCAGGGCGCCGCGCCGCGCAGCGCCCTGAACACCGTGCAGACCTACATCCACCACGCCCGCAAACTGCTGGCGCAGGAGGGCCGCCCCGCCGGCCGCGACCCGCTGCTGACGCTGCGGCCCGGCGGCTACATGATGCGGGTGGACCCGGAGGCCGTCGACATCAAGGTCTTCGAGTGCCTGGTGGCCCAGGCCAGGGCCGACGTCCGGGAGTGCCGCCACGAGAGCGCGGAGGCCGCGCTCGGCCGGGCCCTGGACATCTGGCGGGGGCCGCTGCTGGTGAACGTGCCCACGGGCGACGTGCTGTCGAGCCGCATCGCCCGGCTGGAGGAGATCCGGGTGCGGGCCCTGGAGCTGCGCATCGAGGTGTGGGCCGCGCTCGGCCGGCAGCGCGACGCCATCGCCGAACTGCGGGTGCTGGTCCACGACTACCCGCTCAACGAGTCCTTCCACGGTCAGCTGATCGCGGCCCTCCACCAGGCCGGGCGGCGGGCCGAGGCGCTCCAGGCGTACCGGCAGATGCACCGCATCCTCTGGGACGAGCTGGGCCTGGAGCCCTCCGGCGATATCCAGCGGCTGCACCAGGAGATGCTCGTCACGCCCCCGTCGTCGTCCCCGCCGGCGCGGCGGGCGCCCGCCGGGTCGTCGCGCCGGCCGCCGCAGCGCACGGCCTCCCTGGGCGGCCCGCCGCCCGCCGGCCTCGCCTGGCGCCGGCCCTGCCGCCCCGAGCTCGCGCCCTGACCGCCGATGCCACCGCCGGGCGGTCCGGGGGATGTCTCAGCGCTGCGTCTCGTCTGTCCAAATCCGACTGGTCAAATCCGTACCGCGCAGTACTTGTACACGCCAAGGATCAATGCGGAGAACGTGGTACTGGGGATCGGTGGGGCCCTCGCGCCAGAAGTTGCGCGGGTTGTAGCCGACGCCGGCGGGGCTGCCCTTCCGGTAGAGGTCCCAGGCGTATGCCCGCGTCTCGGCGTCCGTCGCCCAGGTGGAGACGCTGTCGATGAACACCGCGTTCTGGCGCGGATTCCAGTAGGAATAGGTGGTGTGCGGGTTGTTCGCCAGGTGCGCGGCCTTGACCGGCGTCTTGTAGGCGGCGAGCCAGCCGACCGGCCGGCCGTCGACCACCTCCCATATCGGCAGCAGCACCCGCGCGCGGGGCCGCCCCTTCCGGTCGACGGTGATCATTGTGCAGTAGACGATGTCCCGGATGTATTCGAAGAACTTGTCCTCGATTTCGGAGAACGTCGTAACTTTCGTGGCCACAGCGGATCCTCGGCATTCATCATGAGTCGTCCTGTCCGCCGTCAGCATGCATGGCCCGAACCCGCTGCGGAAGGAGGCACTTTCACCTCACCCACGCACCGCCGGGGTACCGCGCGCACGGCACCGGTGGACGGCACCGGTAGGCGACCCGAACCTCAAGAGAACCTCAAGAGACGGCTGACACCATGGCCGCCCAATAGCACTCTCCTCAGGGCACGCGGCCGGGTGGTGCCGCCCGTTCGTGCCCGGTTCGGTGACGTCCTTTTGGGGTGGGGTAACCATGCAATTCGGATTGCTGGGGCCGTTGGAAGTCCTTTCGGACGGCGTGCCGGTGGTGCTGGGCGGGACCAAACAACGAGCCACTCTGGGCTCGCTCCTGCTCCAGGCCAACCGAGTCGTCCCGACGAGCGAACTCCTCGGCTCGCTGTGGGACGGTGACGGCGCGCCGGCCACGGCGCGCAAGATCCTGCAGAACGCGGTGTGGGCCCTGCGCGGCCTGCTCACCGCCGGTGGCACCCGCGTCAACACCGCGGAGCTGATCACCAAAGCGCCCGGCTACATGCTCAAGGTCGATCCCGCGCGCGTCGACCTGTTCGTCTTCCGGCAGCGGGTGGCGGACGGCCGGGCCGCACTGGCCGCGCAGGCGCCCGAGGCCGCCGCGGTCCTGCTGCGCGAAGCACTGGACCTGTGGCGCGGGCCCGTCCTCGCCGACCTCGTGGAGGCGGGCGTCGCCTGGCCGGAACTGACCGCCGCCGAGAAGGCGCGGCTCGACGCGATGGAGGACTTCTTCGAGGCGGAACTCGCCTGCGGGCGCCACCACACGGTCCTGGGACGGCTGGAGGCGATGGTCGAGGGCCAGCCCCACCGGGAGCGGTCCTCCGGGCAGCTGATGCTCGCGCTCTACCGCTGCGGCCGCCAGGCCGACGCCCTCAACCTCTACGACCGGGTGCGCGCCGCCCTGGGCGAGGGCCTCGGCCTGGAACCCGGCCGAGGACTCCGCATGCTCCAGCGCGCGATCCTCCAGCACGACCCGTCCCTGCTGACACCGGGCGCCCCGGGGCCCGTTCCGCACACGCCGCCGCTCGCGGTGGCGCCGGCGTCGCCGGGCGGGGCGGGGTCCGGTGCGGCGGGACGTCCGATGGTGGGCCCGACGTCCGGGCCGGTGCCCGGGCTGACACGGGACCTGACGTCCGGGCCGGTGCCCGGCCTGGGGGTCCCGGCGGCGTACGTGGACACCCCGGCCGACGGCCCGGCGTACCGTCCGTCACGCGGCCCCGCCTCCGGCCCGGGAACCCCGCCGGGGCATCCGGACGCACCGGACACCGGCGCCGCCGCCCCCGAACGCATGACGGTCAGCGCCCTCCTGCTGTGCGCCCGCCCCGTGGGCTGGCGCACGGCGAGCCCCGGGAGCGCCGACTCCGCGTTCGAAGGGCTCGGCAGCATGATCCGCGAGGAAGTCGAGCGCTGCGGTGGCACGTTCGTGACGAACATCGGCTCCGTCGCCCTCGCGCTGTTCGGCATCCACGACCCGCGCGGCGCGGCCGAGCGGGCGGTCCGCGCGGCGCTGGCCGTACGGACGCGGTGCGGTGCCGACGGCGGCGCCGCGGTGACCGCCGCCGTGACGTCGGGCCCCGCGCTCGTCCGGCTGCCGGGCGGCGACGGCGCCGGGGGCGCCGACGGGGCGCCGCCCACGGTCGCCGGGACCCTGCTCGACGACGGCCGGGCCCTGCTGGCCCGGGTGCCGGACGGCCGGGTGTGGCTGTGCGGCACCACGCGCCACGACATCTCCGGCGCCCTCCACCTGCGCAGAGCCGCCGGCCGGCCGGACGCGTGGGAGGTCCTGGGCGTGCGGGGCGAGCCCGGGGCGCCGCGGGCGTACGCGCGCCTCGCGGCCGTCGGGGAGCACGACCACGAACTCGACCTGGTGGCCGGGCTGCTGGAGTGGTCGCGGCTGCGCGGGCTGTCCCACCTGGTGACCGTGCTCGGCGAGCCCGGGTCGGGCAAGACCCGCTTCCTGGGCGACTTCGAGCGCCGCGCCCTGGAGGCGGCCCGGGCGCCCGTGCGGATCGTCACCGCCTATCCGCCCGACGACGACGATCCGGGCCCCCTGGCGCTCCCGGCCCTCGTCCTGGCCGAGTGCTGCGACATCCTGCCGGGCGACTCCATCGACACGGCCCACGACAAGCTGAACGCCGCCCTCCGGCGCCAGACGGCCGATGCCGACGAGCGCCACCGGCTCCACCAGCGGCTGCTGCCGCTGCTGTCGCCCGTGGGCGCCGCGCTGCGCCGCCCGGACGTCGGCGACGTCCTCGACGCGTGGCGGGAGTTCACGGTCGCGGCGGCCCGCGTCCAGCCGCTGGTGGTGGCCGTGGATGACATGCACCTGGCTGGGGACGAGTTGCTCGGCTGCGTCGAGTCGCTCGCCGACACCGGGGCGGACGACGCGGCGGCGCTCCTCGTCGTCGTCACCGCCCGGCCCGATCTGCTGCGCCGCCACCCGTGCTGGGCCGGCAGCATGCGGCGCGCGGTCACCATCACCCTGACGCCCCCGGCCGGCGCGCGCCCCGAACCGTCCGTGGCCGAACCGTCCGTGGCCGGGCGGGGCGCGCCCTGCGAGGGGCGGATCGCCGTATGACGTAAAGGCTCTACGAAGTGAAGGCGGTGGCCTCCCCCGAGTGTCAGGGGGAGGCCACCGCCTCGTTCAGCCGTTCCAGACCCCGGTGGCGGCGGCCCGTGCCACGAACTCCGAGAAGTCGCGCGGCGGCCGGCCGAGCACCCGCTGGACGGTGTCCGTGGGGGTGGCGTTCCTGCCGTCCCTGATCGTGGCGACGAGGTCGGCCACGAAGACGGCGTAGTCCTCCGCGACGTCGTACGAGACGAGCTCGGCGACGTAGTCCTCGTGGGAGACCGGCGTGTAGCGCACGGTGCGGCCCGTGGCCCGGGCGATCTCGCCGACGGCCTCGTCGAAGCTCAGGGCGCGCGGCCCGCTCAGCTCGTGGATCTGCCCGCCGTGGCCGTCCTCCAGGAGCGCGGTCACGGCGACGGCGGCGACGTCCTCGGCGTCCACGAACGGCTCGCGGCCGCTGCCCGCGGGCAGCGCCAGCTCACCGGCGAGGATGCCGTCGAGCAGGACGCCCTCGTCGAAGTTCTGGGCGAACCAGTTGGGGCGCAGCAGGGTCCACTCGGCGCCGGACTCCCGGACCGCCCGTTCCCCGGCGACCAGGGACTTGCCGCCCACGGTGTCGGTGACGCGGGCCTGGAGGACCACCAGCCGCCGGACACCGAGGTCGACCGCCCGCTTCGTCAGGTCGCGGATCTGAGCCTCCGCGTCCCACTCGCCCGGCTTGTCCTGCCGGTCGACGAGGTAGGCGGTGTCCGACCCGGCGAGGGCGGGCTCCCAGGTGGCCGTGTCGTCCCAGTCGAAGCGGACTTCACCGGAGCGGCTCGCCGCGCGGACCTTCGCGCCGCGTTCCCGCAGCCCTTTCACGACACGGCGGCCGGTCTTGCCGGTGCCGCCGAGCACCACGATCTTTCTGTCGGACATGGTGGCCACGACCTTTCCGTCGAATCCGTGGAATCCGTCGAATCCGTCGGATCCGTCAGAGGAAGAGGGTGTCGGGGGCGAGGCCGAGCAGGGAGCGGCCGTGCACCTCCTGGTTGGTGCGGTAGGCGAACAGCGCGTGGAGCGCCAGGCCCCGCATGTCGCGGTGGAACCGCTGGAAGGCCACGTCCCGCATGATCACGGAGGCGCCGGCGGCCTCGAAGAGCTCGTCCACGGCCTGGTTGGCGAGCTCGATGGCGAAGGCCGCCCTGCCGCGCGCCGCCGCCCGCTCGGGGGCGGTCGGGAGGGTGCCCGCGTCCGCGTGCCGCTGGAGCTCGCGCAGCCAGCCCTCCTGGAGGGCCTCGGCGGCCGCGATCTTGTTCTCGGCCTGGGCCACCTGGACCTGGGTCACCGGCGACTGGCTCTGGTCGGTCCAGGACGTGTAGGTGATGCCGCGGCCGGGCAGCCGGTCCAGGAAGAGCTCGTACGCGCCCCTGGCGAGCCCGAGGTAGGCGGAGGCGCCCAGGGCCATGAAGAACGGGATGAACGCGTAGTTGCGGCCGGTGGCACCGGTGTTGGACCGGTCGCCGGTGCTGCCGGCGAGCACGTCCAGGAGGCTGACGACGCGGTGGGCGGGCACCCGTACCGCGTCGGCGGTGACGGTGGAGCTGCCGGTGCCGGCGCCGGCGGAGGCGTGCCAGTCGTCGGCGATGGTCAGCTCGGAGACGCGCACCAGGGCTGCGGAGGGCGCGGGCGTGCCGTCCGGCCCGGGCAGCAGGGCCGCGAGCAGCGCCCAGTCGGCGCCCCGGCAGCCGGAGATCCAACCCCAGCTGCCGCTGAGGGTGTAGGCGCCGTCCTCGGTGGGGGCGAGGGTGCCGGAGGGGGTGAAGCCGGTGGAGACGCGGACCGAGCCGCCCGCGTACACCTCCTCCTGGGCCGCGTCCGGGAAGAGGCTCGGCACCCACGCGCTGGACGCCCAGATCATCGACACCCAGCCGGTGGCGGTCTCGGCGCGCGCGATCTCGGACACGATCCGGGTCAGGTCGGCGACCGGGGCCTCAAGGCCGCCGAAGCGACGCGGGACGCTCAGCCGGAACACGCCCGCCTTGTCGAGCAGTTCGATGTTCTCGTCCGGGATCCAGCGCCGCTCCTCGGCCTCGGGGCCGGTGGCACGGAGCGTGGCGGCCAGGGCGGTCACCTCGTCGAATACGGCGGCGACGGCGCTGTCGGTGGTGGACATCATGCCTCCAGAAAGTTATCGGCTTTTCCGTGCGATCCGATTCTTTCGAGGGGCAGTCATGTGCCGGTAACGGCTATTCCTCGGGGGAGGAACGGGACGGCAACCGGGGGGCGGTGGGTTTCACGGCAGGAGGAAATGAGCCGGTAATTCAACTGGTAACCCACCCGGTAACCCGTGCGGTAACCCACCCGGTAATCCGTCCGCTAACCCGGCCGGTGATCGGGTGGGCAAGCCGTTCCCGGGAAATGAAAAAGCGCCCTGCCCCGGGCAGCGGGTGCGGCCGGGGCAGGGCGCCGTGGGAGGCCGGCTTCGGGGGAAGAGCCGGCGGGGCGGGTGGGGGTCAGGCGTCGACGGGCTCGCGGACGGGGTCGGTGCCCGCCGCGGCGGCGTCCTCGATGCCGGAGCGGTTGCCCAGGCCGAACGCGCTGATGAAGGCGGCGATCAGCGCGGCGGCGAGCGGCACGATCAGCGCGGCCCGGTAGCCGTCGAGCTGCGCGGCGGGCGACGTGCCGTGCGTGGCGCCGATGGAGACGGCGGTCACCGAGGACAGGCCCAGGGCCGCGCCGAACTGGAAGGAGGTGTAGAGCAGACCACCGGCCACACCCTGCTCCTCCTCGTCGATGCCCTCGGTCGCGATGATGGTCAGCGGGCCGTAGGCCAGCGAGAAGGCGAGGCCGAGGATGATCAGGCTCGGGAACATCGCCAGGTACGTCCAGTCCATGTTCACCGGCAGGAACAGGGCGTAGGACAGCGCGGCCAGCAGCAGACCGCCGAAGATCACCCGGGCGTTGCCGAACTTCGCGACCAGCTTGGGCGTGAGCGTCGGGGAGAGGATGGAGTCGATGCCGATGACGATGAGCGCGAAGCTCGTCTGGAGGGTCGACCAGCCGCGCAGCTCCTGGAGGTAGAGCACCGCGACGAACTGGAACCCGAAGAATCCGGCGGCGAAGAGCAGGCCCGTCACATTGCCGCGGATGAGCGCGCCGTTGCGGAAGAGGCCCAGCCGGATCAGCGGATTGCTGGACCTGCGCTCGATGAGGACGAAGGCGAGGAAGAAGACCAGCCCGGCCGCGACCGTACCGGCCGTCACGGCGGCCGCGACGTGCGTGGCCCGCTCGACGGCGAAGACGAGGAGCAGGATGCCGGCGGTCACGCTGATCGCGCCGCCCAGGTCGACGCCCTGCCCGGACCGCTCCGGCCGCGGCGACTTGGGGATGAGGACCACGGCGGTGATGAGGATGAGCAGGGAGAGAATGACGGGGGCGAAGAACACCCAGCGCCAGCTGACCGAGGCCAGCAGCCCGCCGACGACCAGGCCGATGGAGAAACCACCGGCGGCGGTGCCGGAGTAGACGAGCAGCGCCTTGTTGCGCTGCGGGCCCTCGTCGAAGCTCGTGGTGATGATCGACAGGCCGGCCGGGGTCATGAAGGCCGCCGCGACACCCGTCACGAAGCGGGCCACGATGAGCATCCAGCCCTCGGTGGCGAATCCGCCCAGGCCGGAGAAGAGCAGGAAGACGACGAGCCAGAACACGAACATCTGACGGCGCCCGAAGAGGTCGGCCGCCCGGCCGCCGAGCAGCATGAAGCCGCCGTAGCCGAGGACGTAGGCGCTCATGACCCACTGGAGCATGCCGGTGGACATGTCCAGGTCGGCGCGGATGGACGGCAACGCCACATTGAGCATCGCCACGTCGATGCCCTCGAGGAAGATCGCACCGCACAGCACGAACAGCACGCCCCAGGCGCGCCCGCTCATGCGGTCGGTGCCGCTGCCCGATGAGGTCTGCGGTGTGGACACGGAAAGGCTCCTTGCGGGGACGGAAAAAGGGAAGGGGAGGGTGAGGAAGGGGCGGAGCGGAGGTGACACCACTCTTGAGGGCCGCTTGAAAGTGGCGTGAAAGTGGCGTGGGGCGAGGCGAGTTGGGCCGGAGAACCCGCGGTTCCCTCTTGTAACCACTCGAATCATCGGGCAGTGTGAATCGCCATGGAAGAAGGCACTTTGAAGTCACCGACTCACTGCACGGGTACCGAGGCCGAGTACGAAGTCCGGCAATGGGACACCCGCGAGGGCTGCGAGGTGCGCCAGATCCTCGACCGGGTCGCCGACAAGTGGTCGCTGCTCGTCATCGCCCTGCTGGACCGCCGCAGCCTCCGCTTCTCCGAGCTGCGCCGGGAGATCGACGGCATCAGCCAGCGGATGCTCACGGTCACCCTCCGGCAACTGGAGCGCGACGGCCTCGTCCTGCGCACGGTCCACCCGGTGGTCCCGCCGCGCGTCGACTACGAGCTCACCCCGCTCGGGGTGACCCTCCACGACACGATCCGCTCCCTGGTCATCTGGACCGAGGAACACCAGACGGAGGTCGCCGCCGCACGCGCCTCGTACGACAGCCGCACGGCTGAGGAAGCGCAGGCGTCGTAGGTTCGTTCGTACGCCACTATGGTGGGCCGATGACGTCGATCAAGCAGTTCCAGGTGACCTTCGACTGCGCGGAGCCTGAGCGCGTCGCCCGTTTCTGGTGCGAGGTGTTGGGGTACGTCGTACCGCCGCCGCCGAAGGGGTTCGCTTCGTGGGGCGACTTCGACCGCTCGCTGCCGGCTGAGCACCAGGGTTCGGCGTTCGCCTGCGTCGATCCCTCGGGTGTCGGCCCGCGACTGTTCTTCCAGCGCGTACCCGAAGGCAAGGTCGTCAAGAACCGGGTGCACCTCGACGTACGGGTCGGCACCGGGCTCGTGGGCGACGAGCGCCTCGCCGCACTCGAAGCCGAGCGCGCGCGACTGGAGGCGCTCGGCGCGGTATGCGTGCTGGTGCAGCGCGCCGATGGCATCAACGAGTCCTGCATCACGATGCAGGACATCGAGGGCAACGAGTTCTGTCTCGACTGACGGTGGTTGGCCTCGACTGACGGGCGGTGGCCTCGACTGACGGCGGTTGATGACGGTTGGCTAGTTTGGGCGGATGCCTACCGAACCACCCGTCATCCTCCTGCTGTCCGGCAGCCTGCGCGCCGCCTCCTCCAACGAGTCAGCGCTGCGCACGGCCGAGTCGATGGCCGCGTCGGCGGGGGTCCGCACGGTCCGCTACGCCGGGCTCGCGGACCTGCCGCACTTCAACCCCGACGACGACCACGACCCGCTGCCGGCCCCGGTCGTGGAACTGCGGACGGCGATCGCGGAAGCCGCGGCCGTCCTGATCTGCGCCCCCGAGTACGCGGGCACGCTGCCGGGCTCGTTCAAGAACCTGCTGGACTGGACGGTCGGCGGGACCGAGATCTGCGACAAGCCGGTGGCATGGGTGAACGTGGCCCCGGCAGGACGCGGCGGGGGAGCGGAGGCCACGCTGCGGACGGTGCTGAGCTATACGGGAGCCGCCATTGTGGAGCCCGCGTGCGTGAGGATTCCGCTGGGGGAAGGCGCGGAGGTGGAGCTCCGGCGGGTGCTGGCACTGCTGGCGGAGGCCGCCTGAGCGGGGTGGTTCGCGCTGCCTTGTCGCGAGGCAGCGCGAACCTCGGCGGGAAACGCCCAAAAGCCCCATCGGGGTGAGGGTTTCGCTGTTAAGCCAGGTCTTTCGAGACGAACGAGCCCATCCCGGGCTCGGTGTAGATGAGACCCTCCGCGCGGAGCGCACGGTGCACCTTGTGCGCCGTGACGCTGGCGATGCCGAACTCCTCGGTCAGTTGAAGCACCGACGGCACGCGCGTGCGGGGTTGGTAGGTGCCGTCCTTGATGCGCTGACGGATCACATCGGCGACCTGTCGCCAGCGGGGAATATCCGGAGCGAATTCGATCACATGCGTAAGCTACGCAACCCATGGCGCTCTAGTCGAGATACATAGTGGTCATCGCTATGCACCGTGCTATATCACGCCCTACGCTCCGTGCCTGATGACCCGGACCCCGGCGGCCGCTGCAACCGGCCCCGGGGCATGGCCAACGCTGCGATAGGAGCGTCGACATGCTCAACCTTATCCGCCGCCTCGCCTCATGGGGCAGGCGGCCTCAACGCCCCCGCACTCCCCACACCCCGCATCCCCAGAGGCGCGACTACGCGGTCGTAGTCACCGCACACGGCATCAACTTCGTGCCGCGTCAGCCGAGCGCAGCGGACATGGCGGGGGAGGTGGCCCGATGAGAGGGGATCGCTACGCCCTCACGGCCCCCACCGCGCCGTCCACGGCTCGGCTCGCGCGGGAGTTCGTCACGGCGACGCTCGTCGCCGCCGAGCGGCGGCTGCTCATCGAGCCGGCACGGCTCTGCGTCTCGGACACTGTCGCGAACGTGGTGCGGCACGCCCGCGTGCCGGAGCTGACGGTGGAGATGACCGTCCATGCCGAGAACGTGGTCGTCGCGGTCCGCGACGACGACCCGGGGCGGCTGCCGTGGCCGCGTCAGGCCGTCGGCGAGAGGGGCGGCGACGGCCGGGGCCTGGCGCTCGTACGCAGGTTGTCGCACGCCTCGGGTGTGACGTGGGTGTGGGACGGCCTCGACGTCGTTGGCAAACAGGTGTGGTTCGAGCTACGGGAGTGCGCGGCGCTCACCGTGTGACATAAGGAGCCAAAGGGGCCACTGACGATTGTCAGTGGCCTCTGCCATGGTGTGTGCAACGACGGGGAAACGACCTGCACACGTTCGTAACAGAGTGCTCGTCAGCCCCGGAAGCGCTTTGTGATCACCTTGACGATGTTGATAGACATGTTCGAGTCGTCAGTGACACATGAGAAACGACGGGGGTGAGCTCGTGAAGTTCGATATGGGACAAACGACGCTGTCCGGACTGATTTCCCGGACGCGTGGTTCCAGTGACGATCTGGGCGGTCTGATCCGCCAGCTGATCGTGGCCGCGCAGCCGCTGGAGGGCAAGTTCAACGGCGCGGGCAAGGCCGCCTTCGACCAGTTCAAGTCGCACTCCGACGAGGTGACGGCCGCGCTGAACAGCTCGCTGAGCGCGATTCTCGGCGGCCAGTCCGGCATGGACTCGTCGTTCGGCCAGGGTGACCAGGAGTCGGCGGACAACGCGCGCCAGCAGATGGCTGCGGCGAACTTCGACGCGGCCCGCTTCTCGGGTCGCTAGGAAAACGGGGGTAATCGACATGGCTGGTGCGGGTGCGGACCGTCGTAGTTACGACACGGGCGCGTCGAGCGAGGTGCAGGGATCGCTCGCGGGCATCATCTCGCGGCTGGAGTCGGTGCTGAGCGAGCGTGACGCCGCGGTGAAGGCGGCGATGGCCGACTTCCAGGCCGATGGCGTCTCGGATCAGTACCACGGCAAGGAGCAGCGCTGGAACAAGGCGGCGACCGAGGTCCGCCAGATCATCCACCTGCTGCGCTCCACGATGGAGAAGAACGACGGCACGGCGCAGTCGACGCTCTCCAAGGCGAAGGCCGCGGTCGACGCCATCGGCTGAGGCCCGCGCCGACGGGCGAGAGCAAGCAGCGTTTCGTAGAACGGGGGAGACATCGTGTCCAAATGGGATATTCAGCCGGACGGTGTCCGTACGGTACTGAATAACACCGGTGAGATCGCCGGGAAATTCGAGGAAGAATTCACGGCCTACAGCGAGGGCCTGGTCGGCTCCGCGACATCGGCGGGCACGATGATCCTGGGCGGGACGAAGGCGCCCGAAGGGGGCGCGTTCGGTCCCGTCGCCCAGGCGCTGCAGGAGTTCCAGCAGCACACGGAGAACGACGTGAAGTTCCTCCCCGTTCGCGCGGGCAAGTCCATCAAGGGCGCCCGGGAGGCCACTGAGGCGTACCTCAAGGGCGACGACGAGATGCTGCAGAACAAGCAGCACATGGCCGCGCAGGCGCCGACTCCGGAAGAGCTCAAGGGCCCGGGCGCGAAGGACGGCAAGCCGTGATCGACCCCAGCAAGATTCCCACGTACACGGGCAATCTGGAGCAACTGGAGACGCACGCGGCGTCGCTCAAGAAGACCGCGGGCAACATCCGGACCACCGGCAAGGACGTCCACAACGCCTTCCAGGCGCTGGACCCGGTCTACAACGGTCCCGAGGAGAAGGAACTCTTCAACTCGACCATTCCGGTCCGGGACAAGGCCGACGATTTCGCGAAGAAGCTGGAGTCCGTCGGCGGCGCGCTGCAGAGCTTCGCGACGGAGGCGAAGCCGCTGGTCGACAAGATGGACCGGCTCCGCAAGGAGGCCGAGGCCTTCGTCGCCGCGAACAAGGGCGACGACGACTGGCAGAAGGACCAGAAGAAGATCGATCAGAACGCTCGGATGGTCAGCGAGGTCGGTACGACCTGGGTGGCCTTCCAGGGCGTCGAGCGTGACGCGGCCAACAAGATCACCGCGTTGGTGGGCGGCACGAAGTTCGTTGTCGATGACGGTTCGCACAAGGCCGGCATGTACGGCTTCAAGGAAAGCGACGTCAAGGACGCGAAGGAGACCCCTTGGGGCACGGTCGACAAGCGTGAGTACACCGGCTGGCGGGCCGCGTGGGAGTGGACGAAGGACAACGTCGGCGGTGCGCTGAAGGGCTTCTTCGTCGACGGCGTCTGGGGCACCATCAAGGGCCTCGGCAGCATGGTCAACGTCTTCGACTGGGACAACTTCAAGAAGACCTGGTCGGGCATTGGTGACGTCTTCGGTGGTGTCAGCGCGTACATCATGACGCCGTACGACTGGGCCATGGACAAGATGTTCGGCCCGGTCGACCACAGCGACACCGACAAGCAGAAGGCGGCCCTGCGTAACTTCGGCAAGTCGCTCGTCGCCTGGGACGAATGGGGCAAGGACCCGGCGCGGGCGTTCGGGACGGTGCTGTTCAACGGCATCACGATCGGCTCGGGCAGCCTCCTCAAGCTCGGCAAGGCCGGCGAGGTGGCCAACGCCGGCAAGGTGAGCGCGGGTGCGAAGATCGCGGGCGCGCTGGGCAAGGCTGGCGCGCTCTCCGACCCGATGAGCTACCTCGGCAAGGCGGCGAACGTCACCAAGATCAAGGTCGGCGACTTCATGGAGGGCCTGAAGGCCAGCCGCGAGGGCCTGAACGACCTGGGCAAGAACCTGCCCACGGGCACGGGCGCCCACCCGGTCGAGCCCCCGGCGACGCCCGCCGCGCACACGGGCGACGCGCCCCACGCGGGCACTCCCGCCCACACGGGCGACGGCCTCCACTACACCGACAACAAGGGCAACCCGCGGGTCGTCCACGGCGACGGCACCATCCGCGACCCGCAGGGCAACATCGTGCCCAACACGAAGGCCATCGAGGAGCCGCACAAGTCGGACCTGCCCAACACCACGCACGAGCACGAGACCGTTCCCTCCAAGGAGAAGGTCCTGGAGGGCGCCGGCGGCCCCGGCCACGTGGCCGACCACTCGACGGGCAGCGGCTCGGGTACGCACGGTTCGTCCGGCGGCTCGGGTGCCCACGGCGCCGGCAGCGGCGGCTCGCACACCCCGCCCGGCAGCGGCGGCGGTCACGGCACGCCGCCCTCAAGCGGCGGCCACGGCCCCTCCGACCCCGGCTCGGGCTCAGGCAAGGACGCGGGCCACGACGGCGGCTCGGGCTCGGGCAAGGGCGCAGGCCACGACGGCGGCTCGGGCTCGGGCAAGGACGCGGGGCATGACTCCGGTTCGGGTACGGGCAAGGACGCGGGCCACGACGGCGGCGGCTCCAGCAAGGACACCGGCTCCAGCAAGGACACCGGCTCCGGTCACGACTCCGGCTCGGGTAAGGGCGCGGGCTCCGGCCACGGCGGCGCCGGCCACGACGGCACCGGCTCCGGAAAGGGCGCCGGTCACGACGGCACCGGCACCGGCACCGGCGCGGGTCACGGCGGCGGCTCCGGACACGACGCCGGTGGTTCCGGTCACGACGGCGGTGGCTCAGGCCACGACGGCGGCGGATCCGGCACGGATTCCGGATCTGGATCCGGATCCGGGTCGGGCGACCACACGCCGCCCGGCACGTACAAGCCGGGTCACGGCGAGGAGGTCCCGAACCTCAAGCGTCACGACAACAACTTCTCGGACACGCACAACCACAAGGGCCAGCGCAAGAGCTACCTCAACGAGGACGGCGACCTCGTGCCCGCCAACCCCGACGGCGACGCGTCGATCGTCGACCACATCGTGGGACGCGAGCCGAAGAAGTCGGAGAGCCCCTACACCTCCACCAGTGAGGACGGCGCCAACGCCAAGGACTACGGCGGCCAGAAGATCTCGATCGATCTGCCCCGGCTCGTGGACGACATAGCCAAGGGCAAGGTCAAGGGCGTGGAGGTCTATTCGCCGAAGGAGGTCGAGGCGGCCATCCAGCAGAGCGCCGACAAGATCGCCGGCCGGCCCATCGACATCAGCGTCCCGCCGAACACGCCGCACCCCGAGATCGACGAAATGGCCCAGAAGATTGCCAAGGACCTCGGTCTGGGCAAGGCCAAGACGAAGAGCCTCGCGCAGCGCATGAAGGACATGATGCACACACGCCGGGACTCGGAATGGCTCATCAAGGGCATCGTGCCGCATGACTACATCACCGGACCGTGACGGCGGCCGACGGGCGGAATGCGAAAGGATGCCACTCATGACCCGCTTCAGTGAATTGCTCGGCACGGATTTCGACGGTGAGCCGACGACCGACATCGAGGACGTGCTCTACGGGGCCTTCGACGACCCCGGGCACCGGGACCGCGTCCCCGGGCTCGTCGAGCTGATGAACGACCCCGCCGCGCCGGAGATCGAACGATTCCTGGCCTGCCTGGCGCTGACGATGTGGGGCGAGGCGGCCGGTTACGAGGCGGTGCTGCGGGCCGCCGCGGATCCCGAGGCCACGCCCTGGTACGACTTCTCGATCGACCGCAAGTTCTCCGTCGACAGCACGTTCGCGCAGCTCGCGGACGCCGTGGCCGAGCGGGACCTGGCGGAGGAGAAGGGCACCGAGGCCCTGCGGGTGGAGGCGGCCCGCGCCCTGGTGCGGCTGGCCGACAGCCAGTACTTCGAGGACAAGCTGGGCGAGCTGTTCGACAATGCCACGCTCCGGGCGTTGCTGGACGACATCAAGGACGTCGTCGGCCGGGGCGTGCGGTTCCTGACCACGGACGAGAAGCGCCGGTTCGACCTGCCCACTCAGCTGGTCGACCTGGCGAGCGGGGTGTCCACCGTCGACGGCCCGCTGGGCGTGGAACTGGCCATGAGCGTGCTCGACGCCGGCACCTACCCCCGCACGCTCAAGCACGCCGTCCCCATCGTCCACCGCGCCCAGGGCCCGGAGGCCCGCCGGCTCGGCGAGTACCTGCTGACGGTCGGCGACGAGGACGTGCGGCGACAGGTCCAGGAGATCCTGAACGGGTCCTGAGACCGGCGCAGTCGCTGACACGCCGGTGTCGGGCACGGTCTCACCACGCCGTGCCCGGCACCCGCGTGTCCGTCCATGGTCATGGTTGGTGCGTGGCGTGCGCTCTCTCGCATCGGGGGGCGAGCAGCGGTTCCGGCACTTCGGGGGAAGGGCAATAAGTCGTGATCGATCCCAGTAAGATACCCACCTTCACGGGCAATCTGGAGCAACTGGAGACACACGCCTCGTCGTTGAAGACGACGGCGGGCAACATCCGGACCACCGGCAAGGACGTCCACAACGCCTTCCAGGCGCTGGACCCGGTCTACAACGGTCCGGAGGAGAAGGAACTCTTCGCTTCGACCGCTCCGGTCCGGGACAAGGCCGATGAGTTCGCGAAGAAGCTGGAGTCCGTCGGCGGGGCGCTGCAGAGTTTCGCGACGGAGGCGAAGCCGCTGGTCGACAAGATGGACCGGCTGCGCAAAGAGGCCGAGGAATTCGTCGCCGCGAACAAGAGTGACGACGACTGGAAGAAGGACCAGAAGAAGGTCGACCAGAACGCGCGGATGGTCAGCGAGGTCGGCACGACCTGGGTGGCCTTCCAGGGGGTCGAGCGCGACGCGGCCAACAAGATCACCGCGCTCGTGGACGGCACGAAGTTCGTCGTCGACGACGGCTCGCATCAGGCCGGCATGTACGGCTTCAAGGAAAGCGACGTCAAGGACGCGAAGGAAACTCCTTGGGGCACGGTCGACAAGCGTGAGTACACCGGCTGGCGGGCCGCGTGGGAGTGGACGAAGGACAATGTCGGCGGTGCGCTGAAGGGCTTCTTCGTCGATGGTGTGTGGGGCACCATCAAGGGCCTCGGCAGCATGGTCAACGTCTTCGACTGGGACAACTTCAAGAAGACCTGGACGGGTATCGGCAATGTCTTCGGTGGTGTCAGCGCGTACCTCATGACGCCGTACGACTGGGCCATGGACAAGATGTTCGGCCCGACCGACCACAGCGACACCGACAAGCAGAAGGCGGCCCTGCGCGAATTCGGCAAGGGCCTCGTCGCCTGGGACGAATGGGGCAAGGACCCGGCGCGCGCGTTCGGGTCGGTGCTGTTCAACGGCCTGACCATAGGTGCCGGCAGCCTTCTCAAGCTCAGCAAGGCCGGCGAGGTGGCCAACGCCGGCAAGGTGGGCGCGGGCGCGAGGGTCGCAGGCGTGCTGGGCAAGGCGGGCGAGTTCGTCGACCCGATGAGCTACCTCGGCAAGGCGGCGGGCGTCACCAAACTCAAGGTCGGCGACTTCATGGCAGGTCTGAAGGCCAGTCGCGAGGGCCTCGACGACCTGGGCAAGAACATACCCACGGGGACGGATGCCCACCCGGCCGGGACACCGGCGACGTCGGCCGCGCACCCCACGCCTGCGGGGTCCGGCCATCCGGCACCCGAGGGCACCCCGGCGGCCTCCGGCGCCGCCTCGGCGCACCCCGGCGGAACGCCCGCGCACACCAGCGGTCCCACGCATGCCGCCGGCGGCGCTCCCGCGCACCCGGCCGACACCCCGGCGTCGCACACGGGCGGTTCGAAGGCCTCGGACGGCCTTCACTACACCGACCGCGAAGGCAACCACCGCGTCGTCCACGGCGACGGCACCATCCGGGACGAGCACGGCAACGTCGTGCCCGACACGAAGCCCAAGCAGGAGCCGCACAAGGACGACCTGCCCAACACCACGCACGAGCACGAGCACGCGGACGAGCACCGGACCGCTCCCGTGACGGAGCCGGCGAAGGTCCTCGAAGGAGCGGGCGGCCCCAGCCACGTGGAGCACGCGGGTGGACACCCGTCCTCTTCGCACCCGTCCTCTTCGCACCCGACCTCCATGCAGCCGGCCAACATGCGCTCCGGCGACGGCGCCCACCCGACGGGTGGCGGCACCGGCGGCCCGAACTCCACGCCCCATATGGGCGGTGGCGGCGGCTCTCAGCCGCCGCACGCCGGCGGTCCGCACGGCCCCTCCGGGCACGGTGGCCCGAGCACCCCGGCACACGCCTCGCACGCCACTCCGGGTTCCGGCGCCGATGGTCACCATGCCGGGGGTCACGGTTCCCATGGCAACGACGGCTCCTCGCACGGCACTGCCTCAGCCCACCACGGTGGCGACGTGCCCGCGCCGGACCACGGTGGCAACGCGTCCGCGCCGGACCACGGCGGCAACGGGTCCGCGCCGCACCACGGTGCGGACGGCAATCACACGACGCCGACTCCCAAGTCGTCCACTCCGGCGGACGTTGCCGAGCAGGTGAAGAAGGCCAACACCAACCAGGAGTGGTTCGAGAAGTACTACCGGCCGAGCGACGGACACCGTCTGGACGTCACCGTCCGTGACGAGAACGGCCGCAAGCTTCCCATTCTGCGGCGGGACGAGAACGGCAATTGGAGCAACAAGTTCCCGCCGTCCGAGGACGCGACCTTCAAGTGGGACAAGGCTCGTCCGGGCGAGATGGACAAGATTCCTGCGCAGCACCTCGATGACCTGAAGGAGGCGGCCGAGCGGCGACAGAAGTCGCTCGACGACCTCAAGAAGGCCGAAAGCGACCATGCGGCCGCGGAAAAGGCTTACAAGGCCGCGGGCGGGGCCGATGACGCCCTGAAGGCCAAGCTCGACGACTTGGCGAAAAAGCTCTCCGAGGCGCATGCGGAGAAGACGGACGCCACTGAAATGTTCGGCGAGAAGGCGGCCGAATATCACGCCATACCGGAGCATTACCCCGAAGCGAAGCGGATCGACGACCGGGCGAAAGGCAATGACCGCTTCGACCAGATATATCCGACCAAGGACGGTCGCTATGTCGTGGTCGAGGCGAAGTCGGCGCCGAAGACGGAACTCAAGGACCGCTGGGGAGCGGGGCCTTACAAAAAGCGTCGGGTGGCGCAGGGGACCCGTGAATATTTCGAGACCATTCTCCTCAAAATGGAGGATCGTGGGGAGACCGAGCTCGCCGGGAAACTGGCGGCGGCTCTGGAAGCCGGCAAGCTAGACTATGTGCTGGTCAAGGGGAATCCCGTCGGCAAAATGTACGAAGGCTATCTAATGAACCATTTCGACATCGGCTAGGAGGGTCCCGAATGACAGTCACGGTACCGCGTCACCGGTTTCCCGCTGACGACGCGGCGGAGCGGGCGCAGCGGCTCGACGCCGGCGTCCAGAGCAAGATCGCCGCTCTCGAGGGGTCGCCGCGAGGGTTCAACCTGGCGTTCCACTCGTCGTTGCTCGCCGCGAACACGCACCTGGCCGTGAACCCGGACGCCTCCCTGCTCCCCACCTGGGAGGCGGTCGTGACGGCGACGCAGATCGGATCCGCCCTGTTCGCCTCGGCGACGGCGACCGGGGAAACGGTGGAGTGCCGTATCGCGCACAAGGTACGGACGATCCGCGCGACCGGGCCCACCTATTCCACGGATGCCGGTAACTGGGTGATGGCGTTCTTCCTTGCCGTCATCTGCCGTGACAAGGACCGCGCGACCGAGCTGGCCAACGTCCCGGTGTCCCTGCTGCGGGAATCCGGTGCCGAGTACGACGAGTACATCTACGCCTGGGTCGAAACGCTCCAGGCGTGGCTGCTCGGCAACGGTGACATCGGCGAGAAGCTGACCGCCGCGATGGAAGGAACGGACCCGGACGTCCTGCGGATCGCGGACCGGGAGATGATGCTGAGGATCATCTATCCCCCGATCAACCTCTTCTACCGCTACATCATCGGGGACCAGCAGGCGTTCAACGCCGAACTGGCGAAGGCGCTCGAGTGGCACAAGGAATACTGGTCGAAGGACGAGGAGCGGGCGAGCGAGTCCACCGGCCAGGTCGCCTGGGAGCCGCTGGCCGTCACCTGCCTCGCCTATGACGCCGGTTTCCCGATCGAGGTCGAGTCCGATTACCTGCCCAAGCACCTGATCGAGCGCAGCTGGGTGGGCGAGTTCGACACGTGAGCCGCGGGCGCGTGCGGAGCTGAGGTTCCTGGGGCAGCGGACGGCAACGCCCGCACGGGCGCGACCCGCCGGCCGGGGTCGAGCACGGCTTCCGGGGCGCCGACCTGACGGACGCCGCCCTGCGAGGGAACTCCTTCAAGGTCGCGGTCGACGAAACCACCGTGGTGCGCGGGGCGGACAGGTGCGGGTGATTCCGCCCGGCGGGGCGCCGGCTGAGGCCCCGCCATCGCCGAAGGCGGCGATATCCGCGTAATGTCCGGCAGCCGTCCGGCAGCGCTTTGCGTTTTCTCAGGAGAAGTTGATAGGCATGAGCGCGCCGGTGCGTGCCCAAGACCGCACCGCTTGAGAGTGCAGTGAACGATTCGGGGGATTTCGTGGCGACTCCGCCGCAGCAACAGCCATTTCCGGCACAACAGCCCGACGGGGGCCCGCAGCCCGCTCAGCCGCAGCCCGGCTGGGGCCGGCCCGGCTTTCAGCCGCAGCAGCCGCAGCAGGGATTCCAGGGGCATCCGGCCCAGGCGTACTGCCGCCTCTGCGGTGGTTTCCCCGCCGCCGATGTGACCGTCCGCGGGCATCAGGGCATTTTGATCATGATGCGGTTCCTGAGCCTGAACGGCCCGTTCTGCCGTAATTGCGGTACGGCCGTGCTGCGCGACATGACCGGGAAAACCCTGCTGCAGGGCTGGTGGAGTCCGCTCTCGCTGGTCATCATCACCCCGTTCACGCTGCTGTGGAACGTATTCGTCAGGGCCAAGCTGAACAAGCTCGAGCCCCCTGTCCCGGGCCAGCCCGGGCCTCAGCTGGATCCGGGGCTGCCGCTGCGGAAGAGGCCGGCTGTATGGGGGTTGGCGATCCCGGTGATCTGGGTGCTGTTCATGGCCTTTCAGTACGCCCGGGGTTCGTAGGGTCCGGCAGGGTCCCTAGGCCCACACCGGACGGCGGAGCGCGGCAGAGCGGGGAATGATGGCGAAGGATTACGACAGTCAACTGCTGGAGTCGGTGTCGGTACGGCGCCGGCGTATGCGTGATGCCCTGCTCTTCGGCGCCCAGCGGGCCCGCCGGACGGCCGACGAGAAGCTGGGCAAGGTATTCGCGGGGATCGCCGTCGCGGCGGTGCTGTGCGCGGGGTGCGTGGGGTGGTCGTTCATCCAGCACACCCTGGCCAAGCAGAAAGAGCAGCAGAAACAGCAGGAGCAGCGGTACGCGCCGCAAGTGACTCCGTCTCCGGCGTTGTCGCCCACGCCGTCGGACCCCAACTCCGACCCCGACTCCTCGCCCTCTCCTTCGCATACGAAGTCGGCGAAAAAACCGAAAGGAACGCACAAAGTGACGGAGCCGGCCCAGTGATAGGTTCTGCCGCGTGGTGAATACGGGGGCGAAACAGCGTACGGAATTGAGCAGGGTCACGCTTGTCGGTGAGCGCCGGCGGGTGGATCTCGTGCTCCCCGCGGACGAGCCCATCGGGCGGCTGCTGCCCGACGTTCTGCGACTGCTGGGCGACACGGTCGGCGAGCGCCCGGCCGCCCGGCATCTGATCACCGCTGAAGGAACGGTTCTGCCGCAGGACGGCACCCTCGCCGACGCCGGCGTTCCCGACGGTGCGCAGCTGCGGCTGGTACGCGTGAACGACGCGCCGTCCGCGCCGGTCGTGCACGACGTCACCGACGAGCTCGCCGAGAACCTGGACGTACGCGCCTGGCGCTGGCGTCCCGAGGCGCGGCGGTGGACCGCGAGCCTGGCGACGATCGCCCTGGCCGTGACCGCCGGTGTGCTCGCCCGCGCCAGCCTCGGGCCCGCCTCCGTGGCCGGTGGTCTCACCGTGGCCGCCGCGCTCGTCGCGGCCCTCGGCGCCGTCGCCTCCCGGATCCGTGCCCGAGGCGCCCAAGGCACCCGGAGCAACGACGGCGGCGACGGCGGCGATGACGTCGGCCGCGGCCTCGGCACGACGCTCATGCTGACCGGCGGCGCCCTCGGCACCCTCGCCGCGTGGACCGCCGCCGACGCCCATTCCTGGTCCGGGCCCGCCCGGCTCGCCGCCGTGGCCGCCGCGCTCGCGGCGACGCTCGCGCTGCTCGGGCTGTGCTCCCGCCTCGGCAAGGGCGGCCTGATCGGCGCCGGTGCCGTCGTCGTCACCGCCGGCGTGTGGGAGGCCGTCGCGGCCGCCCAGCACGACGCGGCGCGGCTGGGCTCGGTCATGGCCGTCGTCTCCGTCGTCGCCCTCGGCCTGCTGCCCCGGGTCGCGCTGATGGCCGCCGGACTCACCGGGCTCGACGACCGCCGCTCCGGCGGCGCCTCCGTCAGCCGGCACGAGGTCGAGACGGCCCTCGCGGCGACCCACCGGGGCCTGGTCCTGGCCACGGTCGCCGTCGCCGCCTCCGCCGCGGCCGGCGGCCTGCTGGCCGTCACCGCCATCTCGTGGTGGACGGTCCTGCTCACCTCCGTGCTGATGGTCGTGCTGCTGTCCCGCTCGCGCGCCTTCCCGCTCGTCGCCGAGGTCGTCGCGCTGCTGGTCGCCGCCCTCGTCCTGCTGGTCCGGCTCGTGACGCTGTGGATCGACCACGTCCCCGGCACCCCGTACGGCCCGCTGGCGGCCCTGTGCGCGGTGGCCGTCGTGCCGCTCGCCGTCCTGGCGGTCCGGCTGCCGGAGCACGTCGGCGTGCGGCTGCGCCGCGCCGTGGACCTCGTCGAGGCCGTCGGCGTCATCGCGTTGTTCCCGCTCGCTGTCGGGGTGTTCGGCGTGTACGTGCGCCTGCTCCACCAGTTCTGAGCCCCACCAGTTCTGAGTTCCAGGAGAGAGGCATGTCCCAGGACGACTGGCAGGGCGACGTCCTGCGCAACCTGCGGAACCTGACGAACGAGCTGAACGAGCTCGCCGACGGGCCGCGAACGGCGGAAGGCGGCACCGAGGACCCACAGGTCCCCGGGCCGCCCGCCCCCGTCGAGGACGCCCGGCCCGCCGCCGCGGCGGCGGTGCCCGCACCCGCCCCCCGTCCCCTGCCCACCCCGGTCACCATGGAGATCCCGCTCCCCGAGGAACTGGTCAAGGGCAAGCCGCTGAGCGGCGACTCCGCCGCCAAGCGGACCTCGCGCTCGCTGCGGCGCCTGGTGGGCTCCTCGGCCACCCGCGAGGTGGAGGAGGCCACACGCGTCGCCCAGGCGCTCCAGCAACCCCTCACCACCGGCCGGCAGATCGTCGTCACCAGCATCCGCGGCGGCGCGGGCAAGACGACCGTCTCCGCGCTGCTCGGCCGCACCTACGCCCACTACCGCCAGGACCCCGTCCTGATGCTGGAGGCCGACTCCGCGCTGGGCACGCTCCCGGCCCGGCTGGGCGTCACCAAGGTGCGCTGGACGACCAGCGACCTCGCCCAGATCATCGACCCCTCGATGCAGCTCACCGACGTCGTCGGCTACCTCGTCCAGCTCCCCGACCGGGGCTGGCTGCTGCCCGGCAGCCAGGGCCGCGTCGGCAGCCGGCTGGACCTGCCCGACTACCGCACGGTGATGGTCGCGCTGCGCCGCTATTTCGGCATCACCGTCGTCGACTGCGACACCCTGCCGAGCGAGCTGTCGCGCACCGCGCTGGCGGCCGCCCAGGCGCGGGTGCTGGTCACCCCGGCCACCGTGGAGGGCGTCACCAGCACCCGCGCGGTGCTGGACTGGATGGCGTCGCTGGGGCGGCCGAGGATGCTGACGGGAACCGTGGTGGTCGTCGCCGCGTCGTCCCCCCACATGACGCTCGACGTGACCGCGGCGAGCGAGCACCTCCAGCTCGACGGCGTGAAGGTCCTGATGCTCCCCTACGACCGGCACCTCGCCGCCGGCGGCCCGATCCGCACCGACCTGCTCGGGCAGGTGACCCGCGAGGCCGTCACCGAGCTCGCCGCCGACGTCCTCACCCGGGCCATGAGCCGGCGAACGCCCCGATGAGCCGTCGAACGACCCGATACCGGCCGACCTCCCGTTGAGCCGGCGAACCTCCCGATGCCGTCGAACGTCCCGATGCCGGCGAACCTCCCGATGAGCAGGCGAACCTCCCGATGACCACGCGAATAGTCCACCGCCCCGCCCGCACCACCCGGCCGTTGCCGGCGCCGGAGGAGCGCACCATCGAGCCGCCGCCCAACCTGCCCGAGGGCAAGACCGGCGGCGCCCTCCACACCCTCATGCCCATCGCGGGCGTGATGAGCTCCGTCGTGATGATGACGGTCGTGCGCAACAGCCAGTTCGCAGGGCTCGGCGCGATCGTGCTCGTCGTCACGGTGATCGGCTCGGTGGGCATGCTGCTGTCGCAGCGCGGCAAGGCCCAGCGCACCCGCCGCCAGCAGCGCGAGCGCTACCTCGAATACCTGGAGGAGCTCCGCGAGGAGCTGGGCGCCGAGGAGCGCGAGCGCCGCGAGACCGCCCGCGTCCTCAACCCACCGCCCGAGGCGCTCTACGACATCGTGCGCGACCCGGCCCGGCTGTGGGAGCGCCGCCGTCTCGACGGCGACTTCCTCAAGGTGCGCGTCGGCACCGGACGGATGCCCGCGCGGCCCCTGAAGGTCGGCCAGCAGGGCGGCAGCGTCCTCACCCCGCCGGACCGCTTCATGCTCAACGAGGCGGGCGCGCTCAAGAACCGTTTCTCCACCGCGGCCGACCTGCCCCTGACCGTCCCCCTCGACCGCGTCGGCGACGTCAGCGTCGTCGGCGACCGCGAGGGCGTCCTGCGCGTCGTCCGCGCCCTGCTCAGCCAGGCCGCCGTCACCCACGCCCCCGACGACGTGGCCTTCGCGCTCGCCTGCCCGGGCGAGCGGATGGCCGACTGGGGTTGGTTCAAGTGGCTGCCCCACACCCTCGACACCGAGGAGCACGACGGGCCCGTCGCCGCCCGCCGCATCGCCCCCGCGCTCGCGCAGCTCGCCCGGCTGATGGGCGCCGACCTGCGCGCCCGCGCCTCCTACGCCGCCGAGGTGCGGCGCGGCCTGTCCGGCCGGGACGCCCTGGAGATGGCGAGCCGCCTCCTCGTCGTCAGCGACGAGTACGGCCAGGACGCGCGCGAACTGCCGCGCCCCGACGAGGCCGTGGGCCTCACCGACATGGGCGTCACCGTCCTCCACCTGGTCGCCGAGCGCGTCCAGGAGCCCGGCCAGGTGTCCCTGCGCATCACCGTCGACGGCGACCGGGTCCACATCGAGGACCTGCGCCCCGCCGAGCCCGTCGTCTCCGAGGGCACCGCCGACAACGCGACCGCCGCCGGAGTGGAGGGCATCGCCCGGCTGCTCGCCCCCCTGCGGCTGTCCGCCGAATCCCTCGTGGACGCGCCCCTGTCCGGCCCCGTCGACTTCGCCGAGCTGCTCGGCATCGACGACCCGGCCGCCCTGGACGTGAAGTCCCTGTGGCAGCCGCGCGGCGAACGCGCCTTCCTGCGCGTGCCCATCGGCGTGAGCGACTCCCGCGAGCCCGTCCTGCTCGACCTCAAGGAGTCCTCCGAGCTCGGCATGGGCCCGCACGGCCTGTGCGTCGGCGCCACCGGCTCCGGCAAGAGCGAACTCCTGCGCACCCTCGTCCTCGCGCTGGTGGCCAGCCACCCGCCGGAGGACCTGGCCATGGTCCTCGTCGACTACAAGGGCGGCGCCACCTTCGCGCCCTTCGCCGACCTGCCGCACGTCGCCGGCGTCATCACCAACCTGGAGAACCAGGCCGGCCTCGTCGAGCGCGTCCACTCCTCCCTCGCCGGCGAGGTCCAGCGCCGCCAGCAGGTCCTCAAGGACGCCGGGAACGTCGCCGACATCGGCCACTACGCCGCCCTGCGCGAGACCCGCCCCGACCTCGACCCGCTGCCCCACCTGTTCGTCGTCATCGACGAGTTCGGCGAACTCCTCACGGCCAAGCCGGACTTCATCGACCTGTTCCTGTCCATCGGCCGCATCGGCCGCTCCATCGGCGTCCACCTGCTGCTCTCCAGCCAGCGCATCGAGGGCGGCAAGCTCAAGGGCCTGGACACCTACCTCTCCTACCGGCTCGGCCTGCGCACCTTCTCCGCCGACGAGTCCCGCACCGTCCTCGACACCACCGACGCCTTCCACCTGCCGCCCATCCCCGGCTTCGGCTACCTGAAGGTCGACACCAGCGCCTACGAGCGGTTCAAGGCCAGCTTCGTCTCCGGCCCCTATCGCGGCCCCGTGACGCGCGCCACCGAGGACGAGGGCCCCGCTGTCTTCCCCTACCCGGACTTCAACACCCTCGGCGAGCCCGAGGACGCCCCGGGCGACGGCGAACAGCCCGCCATGCGCCACCGCAACCCCGGCCCCACCACCATGTCCGTCGTCGTCGACCAGCTCCGCGACGCCGCCGTCCCCACCCGTGCCATCTGGCTGCCGCCGCTGCCCCGGGCCATCGCCCTGGACACCTCGGCCGGCCCCCTCCAGGCCGGCACGCGCGGCATGCAACTGGCCGTCCGCCCCGGCCCCATGCGGGTGCCGCTCGGCCTCCTCGACGACCCGGCCAAGCAGTGGCAGGGCCAGTGGATCCTCGACCTCACCGTCGCCGGCGGCCACGCCGCCGTCATCGGCGGCCCCCAGTCCGGCAAGACGACCCTGCTGCGCACCCTCGCCCTGTCCCTGGCGATGACCCACACCCCGCGCGAGGCCGGCGTCTACGGGCTCGACCTGGTCGGCGGCGGCCTCGCCGCGCTCTCCGGGCTGCCCCACGTCGGCGGCATCGCCGGCCGCGCCGACCGCGAACGCGTCAGCCGCACCGTGGAAGAGGTGCGCGGCATGCTGGCCGCCCGCGAGGAACTCTTCCGCGAGCACGGCATCGACTCCGTCGAGCGGCTGCGCGAACTGCGCGCCGAGGGCCGGCTGCCCGAGCTGTCCTCCACCGAGATCGTGCTGCTCATCGACGGCTTCGGCGCCCTGCGCGACGACTTCGAGGAGATCGAGGACGCCGTCAACGACCTCCTCAAGCGCGGCGGCGGCTACGGCATCCACGTCGTCGCCGCCATGCACCGCTGGAACGACTGCCGCATCGCCACCCAGTCGATGTTCGGCACCCGCGTCGAGCTCCGCCTGAACGACCCCGGCGACTCCAGCATCGACCGCAAGCTCGCCGAGACCCTCGGCCCGGACGAGAAGGGCCGCGTCCTGACCGACGGCAAGCTCTTCGCCCAGACCGCGCTGCCCCGCATCGACTCCCTCGCCAGTACCTCCGAGCTGGGCCCGGCCGTCGAACAGGCCGCCATGGTCATCCGCTCGTCCTGGTCCGGCGACGGCGCCCAGCGGGTGCGCGTCCTGCCCGCCCGCATCCCGGCGCCCTCGCTGCCGTCCGTGTCCGCCGAGCCCAACCGCGTGCCGATCGGCCTCGACCAGACGGCGCTCGCGCCCGTCCTGCTCGACCTGTTCAGGCGCGACCAGCACCTGATGATCCTCGGCGACAGCGAGTGCGGGAAGACCAACATGCTGCGGCTGGTCGCCCAGGGGCTCATGGAGCGCTACTCCGACGAGGAGATCGTCTTCGCGGTCTTCGACCCCCGCCGGGGCCTGCGCAAGCTGATCCCCGAGGAGTACCGCGGCGGCTACGCGCACAACTCCCGGCTCTGCGGCGCCCTGGCCACCGGCATCGCCACCGAGCTCGAGAAGCGGATGCCCGACGACCTCGCCGCCCAGGACGCCCTGGCGTCCGGCACCTGGTACTCCGGCCCGCGCATCGTCATCCTCATCGACGACTACGACATCCTCACCACCGCGGGCCAGCAACCGCTCGCGCCCTTCCTGCCGTTCATCCCCTCCGCCCAGGACATCGGCCTCCACTTCGTCGTCACCCGCCGCGTGGCGGGCGCCTCGCGGGCGCTCTACGAGCCGTTCCTGATGACCCTGCGCGAGAGCGGCACCACGGCCGTCGTCATGGCCGGCGACCGGCAGGAGGGCCAGCTCTTCCCCGGCGTCTACGCCGGGGCGCAGCCGCCCGGCCGCGGCACGCTCGTCCGCCGGGGCGAGGCGACGCGACTGATCCAGACGGCGCTGGCGGCGGAGGACGCCGAACCCACCGGCAGCACAGTCACCACGGGAGACACGGGGAACACCGCATGACCAAGGACGTGATCGCGCTCACCGAGCGCATGCCGGACGCGACGAGCGTCCTGGCGGGCCTCCTCGCCGGCGGCCCCGACCTGCGGGTCGAGACCACCGGCGAGGGCGCCGTCATCCAGCTCTGCGACGCCGAGGGACGGCCGCTGGTCTCGATCGAGGCGCCCCTGATGCTCCAGGTGCCCGGGGAGGCCGACCGGCTGCTCGGCCCCGGCGCCGCGCCTGCGGGCGAAGGCCCCGCCTGGTGGATCGAGGCCCGGGCCACCACCGGCGTCCCCGAGGCCGAGCGCCTCGCGGGCGCCTTCGCGGCCCGGCTGACGATGCTGCTGGGCGGCCGGGTCTGGCCGCCGGACGCCCCCGGCACCACCGGGGCCGCCCGCCCCGTCGACGTCTCGGGCATCACGGCCGTCCCCGTGCCGGCCGCCGCCCAGCCGGCCGTCGACATGCTCACGGACCAGGCCGCGATCGTCCTCCAGGACCGGCCCGTCGTCCCCATGACCAGCTGGCTCTCGGAAGTGCTCCGCGCCACCGTGGAGAGCGACCGGGCCCTGCAGATCGTGACGCCGCCGCACTGCCACCTCTCCCTCGCCACCCGCCAGCTCCTCCAGTCCACCCCGTCGCGCTGGGTGGTGCAGGACGAGCGCGGCGGCTACTACGACGGCCTGACCGGCGCGGTGCTGCGCTGGCAGGACGGCGCCTTCGTACCGGACCGGGGCGAGGACGGCGAGACGCCGGTGGCGGATGCCTTCGCGGAGCCCGCGCGCACCGCCGGCACCGCCCGCACCGAGGAGCGCCAGCTCGTCGTCTCCTTCCGCACCCACCACCGGCCCGAGGCGGACCTCGTCCTCGGCGGCGCGCTGGAGGCCGCCTGGCGGGCGCTGACGGGCGGCCCGCCGGCCGGCTGGGGCACGGCGGAACCCGCGGGCCTGGCCTGGTCCCGCCGCCAGCTGACGGATCTGGCCTACCGGCGCGCCCCCGAGCCCACCTGGACGATGGCCGTCGGCACCCCCGACCGCCCGGCCCTCGCCACGCTGCGCGTGGAGCGCACGCCGGACGGCGTGGAGGAGGACGTCACCCTCACCCTCGGCTACGGCCCCGGCGAGCGGCTGCCGCTGGACGCGCTGCCCGCGCTGGCCGGCGAGCTGGTGACCGGGTACGGGCTGAAGACCATGGTGTGCCAGCTGCGTGAGGCGCGCCGGGACCTGACCGCTCCGCCCCGCTTCGAGCGGCTCCCGGTGCCGTACGCGTTCGCCCTGGGCGCGGAGGGGGTGCGGGAGGCCGGCCACGACCGCGCGGCCCGCCCGCCCCTGCCGGAGGCCCCGCTGCGGCTGGGGCCGGAGTCCGGGCCGGGCTTCTTCTACGCGTTGGGGGACGGCGAGTCGGACGAGGGCTGGGGGGCGTTGGAGGCGCTCATCCGCCATCTGCGGGGCGCGTAACCCGGCGCGCTCCCGGCACTGATCACACTATTGCTCCGAATGCATGGTTCCGTTTTCACCCCTCTCCCTGAGAACCCCTGGTAATACCCCGATGAATCGTCACGGCATCGCAACCGGAGGCGAGTTGGTGGCACGATGGTCGGGTGGGGGGTGTGCGGGACGGCATTGGCTCCCGGGCCCGGCCAGGTGCTTCCGACCGAAGGTGTGATCAGTTGTGGCCATTTCACTGTCCGTGGTGCTGCTTTTGGCGATCATCCTGGTGGTGATGATCCGCAGTAAGAACATCAAGGCGGGGCCGGCGATCGTGGCGATCCTCTTCGGCTTCTTCCTCGCCTCCACGGGCATGGCACCGTCGATCAATCGTTTCCTCAGCTCGCTCGCGCAGACGATAAACGGCATCAAGTTCTGAGGCGGGGCCGAGGGCCGGAGCGAGTGCCGGACCGAGTGCCGGGCGAAACAAAAACGCCTCCGGCGGGGCCGGAGGCGTCATGTGGAGCGGGCGACGGGAATCGAACCCGCGTAGCCAGTTTGGAAGACTGGGGCTCTACCATTGAGCTACGCCCGCGTGCGCCGTACGCACCCCGATGGCGGTGCGGCACGGTGTGCATCGTAGCGGGTCGGGGCGGTCCGCCGCACGCCGCCCCCGGATGCGCCCCCCACGCGCCCCCTCGTGCACCGTCGTCCCCGTCCTGCCCTGCGAAAAAGCGGCGTCCGGCACCCCTGGGGGCATGTACCCTACGTGTCGCACCGACGGGGTGTGGCGCAGCTTGGTAGCGCGTCCGCTTTGGGAGCGGAAGGTCGTCGGTTCGAATCCGGCCACCCCGACCAGCAAGATCACATTGTGGGGCCCCTCGTGCGTGCGGTTACTATGCAAGCTGCGCGTCTGTGTGTCTCTGAACCGGGCGCGGTCCGCCGATCGGCAACATCCGCCGGTCGGCAGAATCCCAGAAGTCAGCCCCAAGGAGACCGAACCGTGAAGAGCGCCGTGGAGACCCTGAACCCGACTCGGGTTCGGCTCACTGTCGAGGTGCCCTTCGAGGAGCTCAAGCCCAGCCTCGACGCGGCGTACAAGAAGATCAACCAGCAGGTCACGGTGAAGGGCTTCCGCCAGGGCAAGATCCCGGCCCGTGTCATCGACCAGCGCTTCGGCCGTGGCGCCGTGCTGGAGGAGGCCGTCAACGACGCGCTTCCGAAGTTCTACACGGAGGCCGTCAACGAGGCCGAGCTGAACCCGCTGGGTCAGCCCGAGGTCGACATCACCGAGCTGAAGGACGGCGAGCTGCTCTCCTTCACCGCCGAGGTCGACATCCGCCCGGCCCTCGAGATCCCGGACTACTCCGGCATCGAGGTCACCGTCGACGCCGTCGAGGTCACCGACGAGGACATCGAGAAGTCCGTCGAGCAGCTGCGTGAGCGCTTCGCCACCACCTCCCCGGTCGAGCGCGCCGCCGCCGAGGGCGACATCGTCACCGTCGACCTGGAGGCCAAGGTCGACGGCGAGGTGCTGGAGGACGGCGTCGCGGCCGACGTCGACTACACCATCGGTTCCGGCCAGCTCCTCGACGGCATCGACGACGCCGTGACGGGCCTGGAGGCCGGTGGCTCCGCCACCTTCACCTCCGAGCTCAAGGGCGGCTCCGCCGAGGGCAAGGAGGCCGAGATCTCGGTCACCGTCAAGGCCGTCAAGGCCCGTGAACTGCCCGCCCTGGACGACGAGTTCGCCCAGCTGGCGAGCGAGTTCGACACGCTGGACGAGCTCAAGGCCGACAGCCGCAAGCGCCTCGAGCGCATGAAGAAGTTCGACCAGGCCACCCAGGCCCAGGAGAAGGTCCTGGACGAGCTGCTGAAGCTCGTCGAGGTCCCGATGCCCGAGAAGCTGCTCGCGGACGAGGTCAACACCCGCAAGCACAACCTCGAGCACCACCAGCTCGGCCAGATCGGCATGAACCTCGAGAAGTACCTCGAGATGCAGGGCAAGACGGTCGAGGAGTTCGAGGCCGAGCTCAAGGAGCAGTCCGAGAAGGGCATCAAGACCCAGTTCGTGCTCGACGAGATCGTCAACAAGGAGAAGGTCTCCGTCGGCCAGGACGAGCTCACCGAGCACCTGGTGCGCCGCGCCCAGTCCTCCGGCATGGCCCCCGACCAGTTCGCGCAGGCCGTCGTCGAGCAGGGCCAGGTCCCGATGCTCGTCGGTGAGGTCGCCCGCGGCAAGGCCCTCGCGACGGTCGTCGAGGCCGCCACGGTCAAGGACTCCGCCGGCGAGGTCGTGAACCTCGAGGACGACGAGGACGAGGTCGAGGCCGCCACCGAGACGGTCGAGGCCGCCGAGGGCACCGAGGCCTGAGCCTCACCCCTCCCCGGCCGGGTCGCCCGGCCTGCCCCCTGACGGGCCCGTACGACCCCCGTACGGAGCCGCCCGGGGGAGCTCGCAGGAGCGTTTGACGACGGGCCCGGACGTGCCGGTCCCCGCCATTCGGCGGGACCGCGCGACCGGGCCCGTCGCGCACCCCCGGACAGGCTGTGCGCGGCCTGTGCACGGCCCTTTGGCGCGGGGGGAACCTGCGCTCAGAGCGAACAGTTCCTGATGCGGGATGGCGCCTGCCGACCAGCGCGTTAGGGTCCGTAGATACGAGGGCAGGGGAGACATGGCAGCGCGTCGGCGCGTACCGGCCACGCCACCCCGGTCCCCAGAGAAGACGCGGAGACGGCCCGTTGCCGTCAGAGACGAGCAGGTGGATACGTGACGAATCTGATGCCTTCCGCCGCCGGTGAGATCGCCATCGGTGGTGGCCTCGGCGACCAGGTCTACAACCGGCTGCTCGGGGAGCGGATCATCTTCCTCGGCCAGCAGGTCGACGACGACATCGCCAACAAGATCACCGCGCAGATGCTCCTCCTGGCCGCGGACCCGACCAAGGACATCTTCCTCTACATCAACAGCCCCGGTGGCTCGGTGACGGCGGGCATGGCGGTCTACGACACCATGCAGTACATCCCGAACGACGTGGTCACCATCGGCATGGGCCTCGCGGCCTCCATGGGCCAGTTCCTGCTGACCGGCGGCACCCCGGGCAAGCGCTTCGCGCTGCCCAACACCGACATCCTCATGCACCAGGGCTCCGCGGGCCTCGGCGGCACCGCCTCGGACATCAAGATCCAGGCCGAGCAGCTGCTGCGCACCAAGAAGCGCATGGCCGAGATCACCGCCGCGCACACCGGTCAGACCGTGGAGGCGATCATCCGCGACGGCGACCGCGACCGCTGGTTCACGGCGGAGGAGGCCAAGGAGTACGGGATCATCGACGAGATCATCACGCACGCCTCCGGCGTTCCGGGCGGCGGCGGCACCGGGGCCTGACCGCCCCGGCAGCAGGACCGCCCGCCGGCCGTACCCAGCCCACATCGCCACCAGGAGTGACACCCGCATGAACATCTCGTCCCCCAGCGGCCTCTACACCGGCCCCCAGGCCGAGGCCCGTTACGTCGTTCCGCGCTTCGTCGAGCGCACCTCGCAGGGCGTGCGCGAGTACGACCCGTACGCGAAGCTCTTCGAGGAGCGCGTGATCTTCCTCGGCGTCCAGATCGACGACGCCTCCGCCAACGACGTCATGGCGCAGCTGCTGTGCCTGGAGTCGATGGACCCCGACCGCGACATCTCGATCTACATCAACAGCCCCGGTGGCTCGTTCACGGCCCTCACGGCCATCTACGACACGATGCAGTTCGTGAAGCCGGACATCCAGACGGTCTGCATGGGCCAGGCCGCGTCCGCCGCCGCGATCCTCCTCGCCGCCGGTACCCCCGGCAAGCGCATGGCGCTTCCGAACGCCCGGGTGCTGATCCACCAGCCGTCCAGCCAGACGGGCCGCGAGCAGCTCTCCGACCTGGAGATCGCCGCCAAGGAGATCATGCGGATGCGCACCCAGCTGGAGGAGATGCTGGCCAAGCACTCCACCCAGCCGATCGAGAAGATCCGCGACGACATCGAGCGCGACAAGATCCTCACCGCTGAGGACGCGCTCGCGTACGGTCTGGTCGACCAGATCGTCTCGACGCGCAAGTCGTCCGTGACCGTCTGACCGCACCAGTCGGTCCGACCGGTCCCGGCCACCACCGCGCCGCCGACGACGGGCCCTCCCTTGGCCGAGTAGGTCCAAGGGGGGCCCGCGCGGGGGGCCCGGCAAGGTACCGTCGATAGGCAAGCACTCGGGTTCGCAGAGCAAGGCGGATCCCAGGCGAAGGGGAAGCACCTCGTGGCACGCATCGGTGACGGCGGCGATCTGCTCAAGTGCTCGTTCTGCGGCAAGAGCCAGAAGCAGGTGAAGAAGCTCATCGCGGGTCCTGGTGTGTACATCTGCGACGAGTGCATCGACCTCTGCAACGAGATCATCGAGGAAGAGCTCGCGGAGACCAGCGAGGTGCGCTGGGAGGAGCTTCCCAAGCCCCGTGAGATCTACGAGTTCCTCGAGGGCTACGTCGTCGGCCAGGAGGCCGCCAAGAAGGCCCTCTCCGTCGCCGTCTACAACCACTACAAGCGGGTCCAGGCCGGCGAGAACGGCGCGCACAACCGCGACGACGGCATCGAACTGGCCAAGTCCAACATCCTGCTGCTCGGCCCCACGGGCTCCGGCAAGACGCTGCTCGCCCAGACCCTGGCCCGCATGCTCAACGTCCCCTTCGCCATCGCCGACGCCACGGCCCTGACGGAGGCCGGCTATGTCGGCGAGGACGTCGAGAACATCCTGCTGAAGCTGATCCAGGCCGCCGACTACGACGTCAAGAAGGCCGAGACCGGCATCATCTACATCGATGAGATCGACAAGGTCGCCCGAAAGAGCGAAAATCCGTCGATCACACGAGATGTGTCGGGCGAGGGCGTCCAGCAGGCCCTGCTGAAGATCCTTGAGGGCACCACGGCCTCCGTCCCGCCCCAGGGCGGCCGCAAGCACCCCCACCAGGAATTCATCCAGATCGACACGACGAACGTCCTGTTCATCGTGGGCGGCGCCTTCTCCGGCCTCGAGAAGATCATCGAGTCCCGCGCGGGCGCGAAGGGCATCGGCTTCGGCGCCACGATCCGCTCCAAGCGCGAGATCGAGGCCAGCGACCAGTTCCAGGAGGTCATGCCGGAGGACCTGGTGAAGTTCGGGATGATCCCGGAGTTCATCGGCCGCCTCCCGGTCATCACCAGCGTCCACAACCTGGACCGCGAGGCCCTCCTCAAGATCCTCGTCGAGCCGCGCAACGCCCTGGTGAAGCAGTACCAGCGCCTCTTCGAACTCGACGGCGTCGAGCTCGACTTCGACCGCCCGGCCCTGGAGGCCATCGCCGACCAGGCGATCCTGCGGGGGACGGGGGCGCGCGGTCTGCGCGCCATCATGGAAGAGGTCCTGATGTCGGTGATGTACGAGGTCCCGTCGCGCAAGGACGTCGCGCGGGTCGTCATCACGGCGGACGTGGTCCAGTCGAACGTCAACCCGACCCTGGTACCGCGCACGCGCGGCAACGAGCCGGGGGAACGGCACGAGAAGAGCGCGTAGGTTTTCGCGGAGTACGTACTGAGGGGGCGCCCGGCCGGAAGGCGGGGCGCCCCCTCAGCACGTACACCGGGCGTCAGTCCCCGCTGGTGAAGATTTCCTCGGCCGTGGAGACGATGACGGCACGGTCCAGCCACTGGCCCAACGTGTCCAGGTAGGTGCAGGTCAGGACGCGCTCGCGGATCTCGGGGGACACAGGGATTTTCCGCTGTTCCAGCACACGCAGTACTGCCTCTGCGCGTCCCCTCAAATGGCCCGTGGTCTCACCCTCCTGCCACGTCTGCTCGATGAGGGTGCCACGGCCGGGGAAGTAGGTACGCGGCATGAGGTTCCTCCAGATGTCTCGTGCCGGGGTGTTTCCCAGGCCGATTTCCAGCAGTTCCGAGTAGTAGGCGATGGACTCCGGGTCGGCTGTGCTCAGCGCACGGGCCAGCGTTTCCAGTATGGCCGGGGCTTCCTGGTCGCTGCCATGTGTGATGGCGGAGAACGTCGCCAGTGCCAGGTTCCCGGCAGCCCGGTCCGGGTCGGTGATGACCGGGACGTTCACAGGTCCCAGGACCAGTGGGTGAAGTGACAGCGCGGTCCAGCCCTCGGGCCCCAGGCGGAAGGGACCGGCAGCCCAGTTGGCGGTCGTCTTGTCCTGGCAGACCACCAGGAGCAGTGCCGGGCACCCGTACTTCGACTTCAGATACGACAGGTAGTACGCCCAGCTGATCGCCTTGTCGGGGTCGCGCCGCCCCTGCGCCTCGATGGCGAGGACGAAGCCCCCACTGCCGCCCGGAGGACCGATGCGCAGCACGCTGTCCACGCGCCGCTCCAACGGCCGGATTTCCGTGACGTCCGCCGTGAGCACCTCGACGGCTGCCTTTTCCGGCAAGGGCACGCCCAGGATCCGGAACACGGGGTCGAGCAGCTCAGGACGGTCCTGGAATATCCGGTGAGCCGCCTCGTGGTGTGAAGTAACCATGGCCCGAAGCTAGGAGCGGGAACGCCTGTGCTTCCGACTATTGGCGAACGATCACTCGTTCGGGCGGTCTTATGTGGTGATTTCCGCTGGCGCAACGCAACGGCCGCCGCGATGCCGGGTGGGCATGCGCGGCTGTCACGTACAAGGGGGCCCACTGGGCCCCCTTCGGCGTCCCGGAAGCTGGGGGATCACCCGATAGCGCGGGAGGCGTATGGCGAATCGATTCGCTTCACGCGGGACCACCCGATCGTGGCTATTGTGGCTGCGGGGGCGGTTGCCGCCCGGGATGCTGGGCCTGGAAGGAGGCGCCGCGATGACCCTGACGGACCACGACGTTGCCGAGGTTGTCTTGCGAGGCAAGCCCGATCACGACCTGCTGCGCTTTCTGGACAGGATCCCTGAGCTCGACGTATTCAAGATCGAGCTCATTGACGGAAAGATCGTTATGCAGGCATCGGCGGCACCGCTGCACAACCGCATTGTGTCGAAGCTGGTGACCCAGTTTGACGCGAATGGTTGGGAGGCCCTTGGTGAGCAGGCCCTCATCTCGGAGATTCCCGGATTTGAGCCCAAGCCGGATCTCACCATCACGACTGCTGAGGATGTGGCGGACAAGCGCAACCCGCTCCCAGCGGATCGGGTTCGCATGACTGTCGAGGTGGTGTCCTCGGATAGAAACAGCGACTACGTCAAGAAGCGTCTCTGGTACGCCATGAGCAGGGTTCCGCTGTATCTCCTCGTCGACCCCTACGACGGCACCTGTAATCTGCACTCGCGACCGCAGGGCTCGGCGTACCGGACCGTCGACACGTACGAGTTCGGTGAGCCGATCAAGCTCGGAGAGCCGTTCTCGTTCGCCCTGGACACGTCTGCGTTCAAGGCGTACCCGCCGAAGTTGCCGTGAGGGACGGCGTGCGGGTGCCGCATGTGGCCTGCGGCAGTGAAGCCATGGTCTTGTGTTAGGTAGACGTGGCGGCTGCCGAACGTTGACCCTAGCCTTCCTCTGGCTGGGGCAGAGCTTGCGGCTGCCGCCACCTTCTAGGCGTGCTCGATGTCAGCGTGCGTTGCACGCAAAGTCGAAGTGCTTTTCCTTGACGCCGAGCTTCTGAAGCTTGCTCATGCACGCCCAACGGGCCGGAAAGCCGCTAGCGATCTCTCCGTCGTATGCGTAGCTGCACGCATCCTCCACGCCCGACCCTATTCGGTATCCATAGGTGCTCAAGTATGTTCGGCACTGAGCGGGGGTGGCCTCGGCCGGAGTTGTCATTGCAAACTGAAGTGTGCCAGCGGCCATGACAGCGCCAGCGGCAGCTGCGGCTCGTCGGATCACCTTGTGCATCGAGCTGTCCATTCCTCTGCTATCGCCCAGCGGTTGCCTGCCGGGCGTTCGCTTCTTGATCAACTTGAGTACGCTACCGACCATTGGCCAGCGCTTGACAGGTTCGATCAAGACAACAATGGCTCGTATTGGCTGTGCGGCATGTGTTGGTGGCTGAGCGCATGCAGGAACGAGATGCCTTCAGGTCGAGGCTCTTGATAAAGGGAAGGCCACCACGAACTCCAGGATGTGGCGTTCGTGGTGGCCGCGTGGGAGTGAATCCCTTGGGCTACTTCTCCTTGCGGACCTGGTTGCGGATCTTGGCGGTCGCGTCGGAGAGTTCCTGGGTGGACATGACGTTGCCGGTGGCCGCGCCAGCGGCGGCGCCGTAGGGGGAGTTGCTCTTCGAGACCTGGTGCGAGACGGACCCGACCGCGCTGGTGTCGCCCCAGACGCAGCTGGCGCTATCAACCTCGGACGAGAACTGGCCCATGGTGATGGTGATCTTCTGCGTCCTGCACTTCATCACGGCGCCGTCGAAACCGCTCGGCGAGTAGTCCGTCCAAGGGCCGGAGTCGATTTTGCTGCTAGCGCCCGTGATCTTCTTCTGCCGCTCGTCAGCCTGGGCGAGCAGAGAATCGACGGTCTTCTTGGGGTCGCTGATGGTGCCGTAGGTGCCGCCGACCGACAAGCCCTGCTTCTCGGGGTTGGTGTAGCGCTTGCTCACCGACGTGCCGTTCTCGATGCCGGCCGCCTTGGCCTGCTCGTTGTCGGCGAGGCTCTGTGGCTGGTTCTGCTGTGCGCCCGCAGGCACGGGGGCCTCGACGAACTTCCCGTCCAGTACCGACACCGGCAGGTCGATCGTGTACGGCTTCACGTCACCGCCGCTACCGCCGCCGCCGTTCAGGAAGAGCACGCCGCCCACGATCGCGCCCACCACGACCAGCACGCCCACCGTGATGCCGATCGCCTTGCCCGCGCCGCCGCCGCTCGGCTGGGTCGGGGGCGGGTAGCCGCCCGGCATGCCCGGCTGCTGGCCCCAGCCCTGGGGCTGGGGGGCCGGGGGCTGGCCCCAGCCGGCCTGCTGGGGCGGGGCGCCGTAGGGCGTGCCCGGCGGCGGGGGCGGGGGCGGCGGGGCGCCGTAGGGGGCGGGGGGCTGCTGGGGGTAGCCGTAGCCGGGCTGGCCGGGGGCGCCGCCCTGGCCGTACGGGTTGGGCGGCGGCTGCTGGCCGTACGGGCCCGGCTGGGGGTAGCTCATCAGTTCCTCTTCGACGCAGTTCTCTCACGCGACACGCGACAGCTCTGCGCCATCTTTCCCGATGGCTTATTCCGGCTTTACCTCGGCCCCGCAACGGTTTCGGAACAAGTCCCGTGCGTGCTACCGCGAGACGGCCGTGCGGGCGTCGTGGCGGAGGCCGGCGGTGAGTTCGGCCGCCCGGTCGAGGGGGATGTCACGCCCGTAGCGGGCGAACGACGCGTCGGCCAGGGAGACCGTACCGACCGTGTCGTGGTCGGCCCACGCGCACAACGTCCTGATGTGCGTCGGCTTGTCGTCGGTGCCCGCGAGGGTGAAGCGCGTGCCCTGGCACTTCAGCACCGTGTCCTTGTCGAGGCCCTCGGGCGTGAGCCTCTGCGGGCTGCCCGACCAGGTGAACGTGCTGAGGCGCTTGTCCTTCCTCGCCGCCGTCGCCGAGGTCAGGAACAGCATGTCGACCGAGCGTTCGGGGTCCTCGACCCGGCCCCAGATGCCGGTGAAGCTCATGTCCTTGCGGAGCTCGGTGGTGTACACGGCGTGCACCCGCTGTCCGTTCGTCACCCCGAGGAGGAGCGTCGCCCGGCTCAGCTGGTCCGCGGCGACGTCCTTGTCCTCCCCGGGCGCCTTCTTGTAGCGGCCGTCCAGGATCGTGTCCGGTGTCGTCAGCCGGTAGTGGTTTGCGATGGCTGTTGGCGACGGGCTTGCTGCCGTTGTGGCAGACGGAATCGCTGTCGGACGGGTCGCGGAGTTGCGGTCGGCGCTGTCGCAACCTGCCAGCGCCGGCCCCGCCAGCGCCAGCAGGGCCGTTCCCGCCAGTGTCGCCACCCCTACGCGACGGCTCGTCACTTCGTCAGCTCCACCCGCGTGTCCTTGCGTACCTTCGACGTCAGCTCCGCCGCCTCCGGCAGGGGGACCTTCTTTCCCGCCAGGACCGCCGCCGTGTCCAGGCTGAACACCGCTTCCGTCGTGCTGTGGTCGGCCCAGACGCACATCTGCATCGTGATGGGCTTGCCGCCCGGGGCGGTGGTGCCGACCAGGTGGGTGTGCTGGCACTTCATCACCGCGCCGTCGTCCAGCCCGGAGGGCGTGACGCGCTCCGCGGTGCCCTCGAGTTCCATGCGGCCCTCGCCGTCGCCGTCGTCCCTCTTGAGCGCGGCGCCCAGCGACGCGAACATGCCGTCCACGACGCGCTCCGGGGTCTTGATGCGGCCCCAGGCGCCGGTGAAGCGGACCTTCTTCTGCGTCGGCCCCGGGCTGCCCGTCTCGTACGCGCCCGAGATGGTCTCCGGGTCGGCGACGCCCATGTGGCGGAGGTCGGCCTTCTCGTCCGAGCCCAGTACCGGCAGGTCCGCGCCGGTCTCCTTGCGGTACTCGCCGGCCAGGATCGTGTCGGGGGTGACGAGCTTGTGGCGCGGGCCCGCCTCCGTGACCGGACCCCCGCCGCCCTTGGCGCCCCCACCGCCCCCGGTGCCGCCGCCACCCCCGTGGCCGCCCGACATCAGCACGAAGCCGCCCACGACGATCGCGCCGACCAGGATGACCGCGCCCAGCGCGATGCCGATGGCCTTGCCCTTGTTGCTGTTGTGCGGGGGGAGGGGCGGCGGGTACGGCATCGGCATCGGCATGCCGGGCTGTTGTCCGTAGGGGCCCGGTTGTCCGTACGGTCCCGGCTGGCCGTACGAGTGAGCCTGCTGGTGCGGATAGCCGTAGCCGGGCTGCTGCGGATAGCCGTAGCCGGGCTGGCCGTAGGGGGCGGGCGGCGGCTGCTGGCCGTACGGGCCCGGCTGGGGGTGGCTCATCGTCGTTCTCGGCTCTCTCACGTGCAGGGGGCCTGGGTCAGGTGCACGTCATCTTTGTCGATCGCTTATTCGAGCCGTGCGGCGGGGCGGAAACGGGTTCGTGAGCTGTCGGCCCCTCCCCGTAGAATTCGGTCCGTGACCGAGAACACTCAGCAGAGCCCCGACCGCGGGCCGAACGACAGCAACCCCGAACTGCCGACCCAGTACGCGCCGGCCGAGGTAGAGGGGCCGCTGTACGAGCGCTGGGTAGAGCGGGGCTACTTCGAGGCCGACGCCAAGAGCGACAAAGAGCCGTACACCATCGTCATCCCCCCGCCGAACGTCACGGGCTCCCTCCACCTGGGCCACGCCTTCGAGCACACGCTGATCGACGCCCTCACCCGCCGCAAGCGCATGCAGGGCTTCGAGGTCCTGTGGCAGCCCGGTATGGACCACGCCGGTATCGCCACGCAGAACGTGGTCGAGCGCGAGCTGGCCAAGGAGGGCAAGTCCCGCCACGACCTCGGCCGTGAGGCGTTCGTCGAGCGCGTCTGGCAGTGGAAGGCCGAGTCCGGCGGTCAGATCTCCGGGCAGATGCGTCGCCTGGGTGATGGTGTGGCGTGGAGCCGTGAGCGGTTCACCATGGACGAGGGTCTGTCCAAGGCCGTCCAGACGATCTTCAAGAAGCTCTACGACGACGAGCTGATCTACCGCGCCGAGCGCATCATCAACTGGTGCCCGCGCTGTCTGACCGCCATCTCCGACATCGAGGTGGAGTACCAGGACGACGAGGGCGAGCTCGTCTCCATCCGGTACGGCTCCGGGGACTCGGAGATCGTCGTCGCCACGACCCGCGCCGAGACGATGCTCGGCGACACCGCCGTGGCCGTCCACCCCGAGGACGAGCGCTACAAGCACCTCGTCGGCACCGAGATCGAGCTGCCGCTGACCGGCCGCCGCATCCCGGTCGTCGCCGATGAGCACGTCGACCCCGAGTTCGGCACGGGTGCCGTCAAGGTCACCCCCGCCCACGACCCGAACGACTTCGAGATCGGGCGCCGCCACGACCTGCCGTCGATCACCGTTCTCGACGAGCACGGCGTGATCACCGCCCATGGCCCCTTCCTCGGCCTGGACCGCTTCGAGGCCCGCTCCGCGATCGTCGGCGCCCTGCGCGCCGAGGGCCGGATCGTCGCCGAGAAGCGCCCGTACACCCACTCCGTGGGCCACTGCTCGCGCTGCAAGACGACGCTGGAGCCGCGTCAGTCCATGCAGTGGTGGGTGAAGACGGCCCCGCTGGCCAAGGCCGCCGCCGACGCCGTCCGCGACGGCCAGGTCAAGATCCACCCGCAGGAGATGGAGAAGCGGTACTTCGACTGGGTGGACAACCTCCACGACTGGTGCATCTCGCGTCAGCTGTGGTGGGGCCACCGCATCCCGGTCTGGTACGGCCCGGACGGCGAGATGGTCTGCGTCGGCCCGGACGAGCAGCCGCCCGCCGGCGAGGGCTGGCACCAGGAGACCGACGTCCTCGACACCTGGTTCTCCTCCGGCCTGTGGCCGTTCTCCACGCTCGGCTGGCCCGAGAAGACCGACAGCGTCGCGAAGTTCTACCCGAACTCCGTCCTCGTCACCGGCTACGACATCCTCTTCTTCTGGGTCGTCCGGATGATGATGTTCGGCCTGTACGCGATGGACGGCACCCCGCCGTTCCACACCATCGCCCTCCACGGCATGGTCCGCGACCAGTTCGGCAAGAAGATGTCGAAGTCCTTCGGCAACGCGGTCAACCCGCTGGACTGGATGGACAAGTACGGCTCCGACGCCGTCCGCTTCACCCTCGCGCGCGGCGCCAACCCCGGCGTCGACGTGCCGATCGGCGAGGACTGGGTCCAGGGCTCGCGGAACTTCGCCAACAAGATCTGGAACGCCACGCGCTTCGCGATGATGAACGGCGCGACGGTCGAGGGCGAGCTGCCGCCGGTGGAGCAGCTGTCGGCCACCGACCGCTGGATCCTCTCGCGGCTCAACGCCACGGTGGCCGAGGTCGACGCCTTCTACGACGACTACCAGTTCGCCAAGCTGTCCGATGCCCTCTTCCACTTCGCGTGGGACGAGGTCTTCGACTGGTACGTCGAGCTGTCCAAGACCACCTTCATGGGCGGCGGCGAGCCGGCCAAGGTCTCGGCGCGCGTCCTCGGCGAGGTCCTCGACGTCACGCTCAAGCTGCTGCACCCGGTCGTCCCCTTCGTCACCGAGACGCTGTGGACCGCGCTCACCGGCAAGGAGTCCGTCGTCGTCGCCGACTGGCCCAAGGACAGCGGTTTCCGTGACGCCGAGGCCGAGCGGGAGATCGAGAACCTCCAGCAGGTGATCACCGAGGTCCGCCGCTTCCGCGCCGACCAGGGTCTCCAGCCCGGCCAGCGCGTCCCGGCGAAGCTCGACCTGTCGGGCACGACGCTCGCCGCCCACGAGGGCGCGATCCGTCAGCTGCTGCGCCTCCAGCCCGCCGAGGACGGCTTCCACGCCACCGCGACCCTCCCGGTCGCCGGTGCCACGGTCGCCCTCGACCTGTCCGGCACGATCGACGTCGAGGCCGAGCGCAAGCGCCTGGCCAAGGCGCTGGCCGCGGCCGAGAAGGAGAAGGCGCAGGCCACGGCCAAGCTGGGCAACGAGGCCTTCCTGGCCAAGGCCGCCGAGGTCGCCGTGGAGAAGATCCGTACGCGCCTGGCGACGGCCGAGGCCGACATCGAGCGGATCAGCGCGCAGCTCGCGGCGCTCCCGGGCGCCTGAGCCGACCGGTAGCCGATACGACGATGCCGGGTCCCCCCACCAGTGGGGGGACCCGGCATCGGCCGTTTTCCGGGAATCAGCGCTCCGTCACCGGTCGCGCCTCCCACGGCCTCGTCCGGCCCGGGTCCCACATCGGCCCCCACGGTCCCGCCAAGGGTTCCTCCTCCACCCGGTCGAGGGATCTGTGCTGGTTCCGGTCCCGGCGGTCCCGTACCGGGGCGAGGAGCACGTACGCCGTGGACACCACCACGAAGCCCAGCCGGATCAGCCCCTTGAGCGACTCGTCGGGCACCACGAACACGCTGCCGTAGAGCACGAGCAGCGCGATCCAGCTCCACCACGGCACCAGCCGCCGCTGGCCGCACACGTCCCACAGCAGGGTGCCGAGCAGCACGGACGCCGTGTAGTAGGTGTAGACGCTGGGGTCGAGGACGATCCGGGCGTTGGCGCCCAGCAGGACGACGGCCGCCCAGCGGCCGCGCCACACCGCGATCGCGCCCAGGCCGAGGCCGAGCGCCGCCTGGGCGGGGCGGGCCCAGTCGGGGGTCTGCGGGGTGTTGCCGCCCAGCCAGCGCAGCGCGGACGCCGGGTTGTTGGGGATGGTGAACTTCGCGGCGGCGAAGGAGTCCGGGGCGACGAGGAAGAACGGCAGCCAGGCGACGGCCACCAGGCCCACGCACCACAGCCCCGCCCGCAGCCACCGCTCCTTGGGCAGCGCCAGCAGCAGCGGCAGGAAGGCCACCGCCGTGGGCTTGGAGTCCAGGGCGAGGGCCATGCAGATGCCGGTGGCCGCCGCGTCGCAGCGCGTCAGATAGTGGACGGCGAGCGCGGTGAAGAACAGGGCGAGGACGTCGTCCAGGTGCGCGAAGCGGACCGAGACCTCGATCCACATGGGGATGAAGGCCAGGCCCGCGATGAGGACCCGCTGCCGCAGCCGCTGGTGGTTGGTGCCGGTGCCCAGGAGGTGCCGGGCGGCGCTGCGGCCGGCCAGGACCAGGATCACCAGGCCCAGCAGGGACATCAGGGCCTCGGCCAGCACCTGGCCGACCATGGCCGGGAAGGGGTTGAACAGGCCGGCCACCAGGAAGCTGATGGGGCCCATCTGGAGCTCGGGGTGGCGTGCGTAGAGGTTGAGGCCGCCGTCGCCGGAGGTGCCCCCGTCGTAGATCAGCTCACCGCCGGTGCGCAGGTAGTGCCAGGAGAACCCGCCGCTGGGCTCCACGACGATGAACCAGAGCACTGCCCACCCGGTGAGCAGCAGCAAATGTGTTCTGTTGCTGAGTTGTGGTGTGCGCACAACGCTCCGTTCCGCCACCCGGAACCGTTCCGGGCATAAATATCACCGGCGGTCAGATGGCGGAACGGAGCGAAAGGTTGCCTCGTCGGTCGGTTCTGTGACCGAACTCATGGTTTCGCGCTGAAGGGTGTCGCGCGAGGGCGGCTCACGCCTCGATGGCCACCGGGCCGGAGGTGGTGCTCTCGGCGTTGCGGCGGGTCTTCGCCCAGCCGTTGCGGCCGCGCAGCATCCGGACGAAGCCCCGGGCGGACGCCGGGAAGAGATGGTAGGCGTACACCCACAGCGCCAGGCCCCACAGCAGGGCGGTCAGCAGCGAGCGGTCGTCGGCGCGGTCCCGGCGGTACACCGGGCCCCACAGGACGAACGGGGTCACGGAGACCACGGCCAGGGCGATCACCAGCGGCCACAGGGCCAGCATGCCGCCGAACGCCTCGCCCACGCCGTCCTCGGCGGCGGTGATGCCCAGCAGGGTGAACATGACCGCGCACAGCGCGAGGGTGACCAGGTGGGCGACGGGCTGGAGGAAGGTGTACAGGGTCTCCAGGACGCCCTTGCCGCCGTAGTGGCGGGAGGAGACGATGCGCGGCGCGTAGCGGACGCACTGGAGGTTGCCCTGGGCCCAGCGGGTGCGCTGGGTGAGGAACCGGCGGCCGTGGGGGAGGCCCTCCTGGGAGACCCAGGTGTCGGCTATGTGGGATATCCGGTCACCGTTGAGGATCATGTGGAGGCCCAGCTCGTAGTCCTCCAGCAGCGCGCCGCGCTGCCAGGGGCGGCGCTCGGCGGCGGCGATGCGGTCCAGGGAGGCGAGGCGGGTGAACTGGCCGTTGCCGCCCAGGCCGACGGAGCCGGTGCGGCCGCGCAGCAGCTGCATTCCGGCGTTGGAGACGGAGAACTCCATGTCCTGCATGCGCACCAGCAGGCGGGCGAAGGCGTTGGCGGCCCGGCCGCGGTCGGGCAGCGGGCGCGGGTCCTCGGTGTTGCGCATCCGGACGCTGACCTGGACGCCGCCGGTCTCGGGGTCGCCGAAGCCCTGGGGGCCGCTGACGCGGGCGAGGGCGTGGGGGTCGAGCTGGCCGTCGGCGTCGATGACGCACACGACGACGCGCTCGCGGTCGGTGTCCTTGGACAGGAACTGGTTCAGCTCGTCGTACGCGGCGTTGAGCGCGGCGCCCTTGCCCTGGCGGGCGTTGGGGCGGCGTCGGCTGACGAGGTGGACCCGGCGGTCCTCGTCGGCGAGGGCGGCGACGATGGCGCCGGTGCGGTCCTCGCTGTCGTCGTCGATGACCCAGACGTGCGCGCCCGGGTGGTCGGCGCGCAGCCGTGTGACGGTGGTGCCGACGACGGCCTCCTCGTCACGGCAGGGGACGAAGAAGTGCCAGTCGAACGCGCCGGGGTCGCCGTTCTCGACGGCGGGACGGCGGGTGTACGCGTGGCGGGCGCCGGCCCAGTAGAGCAGGAAACAGAGGAGGAGGAAGAAGGGGAAGGCGAGGAGGAAGGGGCTGGAGAACATACGGGGGGTACAGCTCCGGGCGTCGAGGGCGTCGAGGGCGTCGAGGGCGTCGAGGTGGGGGCGGTCGGCGGCTTGCCGGGCGGTCGCGAGCCGGGGCTACGCGGCGGCGGCCAGTTCCGCCGGGGCCGCCACGGCGGCCAGGAGCGCGACGATGCGGTCCGACGCCAGCCCGTCACCGAACGGGCTCGGCAGAGCGGCCAGGCGGGCGAGGCCCTCCGGGCCCTCCGCGAGGCGGCGGCGGGCGGCCTCGCCGATGGCGCGGCCCGGCTCGACCAGGTCCGCGAAGTCGGCCATGGCCTCCGGGCGCTCGGTGGAGCGGCGGACGACGACCAGCGGGCGGCCGAGGACCGTGCACTCCTCCTGGATGCCGCCGGAGTCGGAGACCAGCAGGGCGGCGTGCCGGGCGAGGGCCAGGAACTCGGAGTAGCCGAGCGGTGCCGTCACCGTCAGCGGGGCCAGCAGGTCCGCCAGGCCGGCGGCCTCGACACGGGCGCGGGTGCGCGGGTGCAGCGGCAGGACGACCGGGCGGCCGGGGGCCACGAGGGCGCCCAGCTCGGTGAGGATCGCCCGCAGCGCCTCGGCGGAGTCGGTGTTCTCGGGCCGGTGGACGGTCGCCAGGACGTAGCCGTCGGCGGTCAGCCCGTTCCGGTCCAGCAGCGCCGCGCGCTCGGTCGCGCCGGGGAGCTGGTTGCGGACGGCCTCGACGACGGTGTTGCCGGTGAGGGCGATCCGGGAGGCGTCGACGCCCTCGGCGAGGAGGTTGGCGCGGTTGTCCTCGGTGGCGGCGCACAGCACGTCGGCGATGCTGTCGATGAGGACGCGGTTGTGCTCCTCGGGCATGTTGCGGTCGTGGCTGCGCAGACCGGCCTCGACGTGCAGCAGCGGGATGTCGCGGGCGTTGGCGGCCAGCGCGCCGGCGAGGGCGGCGTTGGTGTCGCCCTGGACGACGACGGCCAGCGGCGGCTCGGCGGTGAACAGCGCGTCGAGCTGGGCGAGGGCGGCGGAGATCTGCACGGCGCGCGGCTGCCCGCCGACACCGGTGAGGAAGGTCGGCTCGGGCAGGCCCAGCTCGGTCAGGAAGCGGCCGGACAGCTCCTCGTCGTAGTGCTGGCCGGTGTGGACCAGGTGAGCGGCGGGTCCCAGGAGGCGCACGAGGTCGGTGAGCTTGACCAGCTCGGGACGTGTACCGAGAACGATCGCGATGCTGCGGGAAGGCAGGGACATGCGGGGCTCCTGGGGCTGTCGGGGGCGGTGACAGCTCCAGAGAGTGGGTGGTCTTGGTTGCCGGGTCGGATGGGGTTTGGTTGCGGGACGGTAGCGAACGGATTCCGGGACTTTGGTCCCGTTCGTTCCGGGGGCTGCTCCCGTCGTTCCCGGGGCTACTCCGGCCGGTAGCGGTAGCCCAGTCCCCGCACGGCCTCCAGGGGGTCCGCCGCCTCGTCGCCCGCCGCCTGGCGGAGCTTCCGTCGCAGCCGCAGGACCGCGAACTTCACGCGCTCCCGGCCGGTGCCCTCCGGGTCGTCCCAGACCCGGTCGAGGAGCTGGTCGGTGGTGATCACCCGGCCGCGGTTGCGGACGAGGACCTGGAGCAGGCGGTACTCGATGTCGCTGAGGCGGATCTCGTGGCCCTGCCAGACCGCCGAGCGGCGCTCGGGGACCAGGCGCAGCCCGTCGTCGCCGAAGGAGTCGCCGGCCCAGCGGGTGGGGGCGCTGCGGCGCAGCAGTGCCTCGACGCGGGCGAGGAGCTCGTCGTTGCCGAAGGGCTTGGGGAGGTAGTCGTCCGCGCCGGCGCGCAGGCCGCGCACGCGGTCGCTCTCGGCGCCCCGCGCGGTGAGCAGGAGCACGGGCAGGTCGCTCATGTCGCGGGTGCGTTCCAGTACCTCCCAGCCGTCAAGGCCGGGGAGGCCGATGTCGAGGATCATCAGCCCGGGGCGCTCGGCGAACAGCAGCCGCAGGGCCTCCCGGCCGTCGTCGGCGGTCGTGACCTCGTAGCCGCCGCGGGTGAGCAGGACGCGCAGGGCGAGGGCGAGGTCGGGGTCGTCCTCGACGACGAGGACGCCGGTCATGACGCCGCCCCCGTGGCGTCCTGCGGCGGGCCCGCTGACGGGGCCGCCGGCGGGCCGGCGATCGGCAGCCGGATGCGGAAGACCGCGCCCTCGCCCTCGCGGCCGCCGACGGTGATCGTGCCGCCGTGCCGTTCGACGACCGTGCGGCCGATGGCGAGGCCGAGGCCGGTGCCGGGGTAGCCGCCGGAGCGGGCGTTGGGGGCGCGGACGAAGCCGGTGAAGATCTCGTGGCGGTACTTCCCGGGGATGCCGATGCCCGTGTCGGCGACCTCGATGTCCCAGTGGACGCCCCGGGGCGCGGCCGTGATGCCGACCCGGCCGCCGGCCGGGGTGAACTTCGCGGCGTTCTCCAGCAGATTGCCGATCACGTGCCGGAGCCGGTGGCGGTCGCCGTGCAGGGCGGGGCCGCTCTCGCAGTCCAGCACGGCGAAGACGCCCGCGGCCGCCAGCTCTCCCATGTGGTCCAGCAGGGCCTCCGCGAGCATGTCGGGCACGTCCACCGGGGCGAACTCCAGCTCCGGCCCGACGGCCCGCATCCGGGTGGTCAGCAGCAGGTCGGAGATCACCCGCTGCATCCGCGCGGCGTTGCGCCGGATGGCGTCGAGGAACGATGCCTGCTCGGTGGTGAGGGTGCCGAAGGCGGGGTCGGCCAGGAGCTCGCCGAAGCTGCCGATGGAGGTGAGCGGGGTGCGCAGCTCGTGGGAGGCGGCGGCGGTGAAGGCGTTGCGCTGGCGGGCCAGCTCGGTGAGCGCGGCGTTGTCGCGCTTCAGGTCGTGCTCGCGCCGTTTGGCGTCGCTGATGTCGGTGAACGTCCACAGGGCACCGAGATACGCGCTGTTGTCGCGCAGCGGCTCGACCCGGCGGCGGATGGTCCGTCCGTCGGTCAGCGGGATCTCCGCGACGCGGTGGACGTGGCGGCGGGCCAGGATCTCGTCCGGGGAGTGGGGCTGGGAGACGTCGGTGGTGTAGAACGCCCGGACGAGCGGGAGGACCGGGCGCATGGGGGCGCCGGGGGAGAGGTCGGCCCTCCCGTCGAGGTCGAACATGGCGACGAATCTGCGGTTGACGGCCAGGATCTCGTCGGCCGGGCTCTGCAGGAGGGCGCCGGACGGCAGCGCCTCCAGGACCGCCCGGAGCCGGTCCCGGTCCTCCGAGGACGCCATGGCTCTCACCGCCGGAACCTCGCTTAACGGATCTTCCGGAAGAACCGTATGACAATCCGGATGGGCCCGCTCCTCATGGCCGGAGGGCGCCGACCGAGACGCCCCGGCCTTCCGGGCGCCCCCGGTCCGTAGACTGGGCCGCGTGAGCGAGCGCCCCCTGAATGACGAGAACGGCGATCTCGAACCCGGCGAAACCGGTACGCCCGGTGCCGCCGACCGGTTCGAGGAGATCGTCGATGCCGAGACCGACAGAGACCCCGACCTCGCCGTGATCGAGGCGGGCAGCCGCACCCTGCGCACCCAGGGCGGGCCGCCGCAGGGCGACGGCGTGCCGGCGCGTCCGGAGGACCCGGAGGTGGACCGGGCCCTGCGCGAGGTGGAGGCGGAGCTCGCGGGCCGCTGGGGCGAGACCAAGCTGGACCCGTCGCTGGTCCGCATGGAGGCCCTGATGGACATCCTGGGGCAGCCGCAGCGCGCCTACCCCGCGATCCACATCACCGGCACCAACGGCAAGACCAGCACCGCCCGCATGATCGAGGCCCTCCTCGGCGCCTTCGACCTGCGCACCGGCCGCTACACCAGCCCCCACGTGCAGTCCGTCACCGAGCGGATCAGCCTGGACGGCGCCCCCATCCCCGCCGAGCGCTTCATCGAGACGTACCGGGACATCAAGCCGTACGTCGAGATGGTCGACGAGCGCGAGGACTTCCGGATGTCCTTCTTCGAGGTCGTCACGGGCATGGCCTTCGCCGCCTTCGCGGACGCCCCCGTCGACGTGGCCGTCGTCGAGGTCGGCATGGGCGGCACCTGGGACGCCACGAACGTCGTCGACGGCACCGTCGCCGTGGTCACCCCGATCGCCCTCGACCACACCGACCGGCTCGGCTCCACGCCCGGTGACATCGCCACGGAGAAGGCCGGGATCGTCAAGTCCGGCGCCACCGTCGTGCTGTCCCAGCAGCCGGTGGACGCGGCGCAGGTGCTGCTCAAGCACGCCGTCGAGGTGGACGCCACGGTCGCCCGCGAGGGCATGGAGTTCGGCGTGGTCGGCCGGGAGGTCGCCGTCGGCGGCCAGCTGCTGACCCTGCGCGGCCTGGGCGGCGAGTACGAGGAGGTCTTCCTCCCGCTGTACGGCGCCCACCAGGCGCACAACGCCGCCGTGGCCCTGGCCGCCGTCGAGGCGTTCTTCGGGATCGGCTCGCAGCACGCCCGTCCGCTCGACATCGACGTGGTCCGCCGCGCCTTCGCGTCGGTCACCTCGCCGGGCCGGCTGGAGGTCGTGCGCCGCAGCCCCACAGTGGTGCTGGACGCCGCGCACAACCCGGCGGGCGCCCGTGTCACCGCCGACGGCATCACCGAGGCGTTCGGCTTCAGCCGGCTGATCGGCGTCGTCGGCACCAGCGCCGACAAGGACGTCCGGGGTCTGCTGGAAGCCTTCGAGCCGATCTTCGCCGAGATCGTCGTCACCCGGAACTCCACCCCGCGCGCGATGGACGTCGACGAGCTCGCCGGCGTGGCCGTCGAGGTCTTCGGCGCCGATCGGGTGCAGGTCGAGCCGCGTCTGGACGACGCCCTGGAGGCCGCGATCACCCTCGCCGAGGAGGAGAGCGAGTACTCCGGCGCGGGTGTCCTGGTGACCGGATCGGTGATCACCGTGGGCGAGGCCCGGCTGCTGCTGGGAAGGGGCTGACATGCGGACGCTGTGCGCCAGCACCCTGATCGGCGAGTTCTTCGTCATCGGCTTCGCGGGCCTGGTCGCCATGCAGACCTCCGACCTGTCCGCGGGCACGGTCTGGGCCGTCAGCGGCACCGCCATGGTGCTGAGCGTGCTGCTGTGCGGCGTGCTCACCCGGCCCGGCGGCGTCCAGCTGGGCTGGGCGCTCCAGCTCGGCCTGATCGCGAGCGGCCTGGTCGTCCCGATGATGTTCATCCTGGGCGTGGTCTTCGCCGGCCTGTGGTGGGCCTCGGTCCACTACGGCCGCAAGGTCGACGAGGCGAAGGCCCGCTTCGCCCGGCTGACGGCGGAAGCGGAGGCGGACGCTTCCGGGGCCGCCTGAGCCCCGGGGCACGGCCGGGCCCGCCCCGGCGCCCGCTCCGGCGCCCGCTCCGGCGCCCGCCCCGGCCCGTCCGGGCCGAGTACCGGCGGGCCCCGGCGGGCCTGTAGCCTTCGCCCCACGCATCCGATCGCCTGCCCGCTAGGAGCCCGCAGTATGAGCCAGCGCACCCTCGTCCTCCTCAAGCCCGACGCGGTCCGCCGCGGCCTGGTCGGCGAGATCATCGGCCGTATCGAGCGCAAGGCCGGCTGGACGATCGGCGCGCTGGAGCTGCGCACCCTGGAGCGCGCCACCCTGGAGCAGCACTACGCCGAGCACGTGGGCCGCGACTTCTACGAGCCGCTGATGGGCTTCATGTCCTCCGGCCCGGTCGTGGCGCTGGTCGTCGAGGGCGAGCGCGTCATCGAGGGCGTCCGCGCGCTGGCCGGCCCGACCGACCCGATCTCGGCCGCTCCCGGCTCCATCCGTGGTGACTTCGGCACCATCACGCGCGAGAACCTCATCCACGCCTCGGACTCGCAGGAGTCCGCGGAGCGGGAAATCAAGATTTTCTTTCCCGGTCTCGCCTGATACGGGATCACTCGGGGCTGCCGAACAGGCATTCTGATCAGGGCGGTCGATTAATCCCTTCGGCCGCCCTTGGCATATGCGCGCCGATCGGGGGAACCTCTCACTCCGACACGACGTCACCATTACTGGGGCCAGCTCGTGTTCCGCCGACAATGGCGGAGGAACCCTCGCGCCACGTTCGAGTGGGCGAGACTACGATGAAGCTTCCGCGCCCCGCAGCGCACCACCTGCCGACCTCGAGTAAGCATTCGCCCAAACTGGGAAGGCCAGACGTATCCTCATGGGGAACAACATGTCGTTCATCGGCCGTGACATGGCTGTCGACCTCGGGACCGCCAACACGCTGGTGTACGTCAGAGGCCGCGGGATCGTCCTCAACGAGCCGTCAGTCGTCGCGATCAATACCAACACCGGTGGGATCCTCGCGGTCGGCGCCGAAGCCAAGAAGATGATCGGCCGAACTCCGGGGAACATCGTCGCGGTGCGTCCTCTGAAGGACGGTGTCATCGCCGACTTCGAGATCACGGAGCGGATGCTCCGCTACTTCATCCTCAAAATCCACAAGCGCCGCTGGATGGCCCGCCCGCGTGTCGTGGTGTGCGTGCCCTCCGGCATCACCGGCGTCGAGCGCCGCGCCGTCATCGAGGCATCCACCCAGGCCGGCGCGCGTCAGGTGCACATCATCGAGGAGCCCATGGCCGCGGCCATCGGCTCCGGCCTGCCCGTCCACGAGGCGACCGGCAACATGGTCGTCGACATCGGCGGCGGCACCACCGAGGTCGCCGTGATCTCGCTGGGCGGCATCGTCACCGCGCAGTCCATCCGTGTCGCCGGCGACGAGCTGGACAACGCGATCATCCAGCACATCAAGAAGGAGTACAGCCTCCTCCTCGGTGAGCGCACCGCCGAACAAATCAAGATCACCATCGGTTCGGCGTACGACCTGGAGCAGGACGAGCACACCGAGATCCGCGGCCGCGACCTGGTCAGCGGGCTGCCCAAGACCGTGGTCATCTCGGCCGCCGAGGTCCGCAAGGCCATCGAGGAGCCCGTCAACTCCATCGTCGACGCCGTCAAGACCACCCTCGACAAGTGCCCGCCCGAGCTGTCGGGTGACGTCATGGACCGGGGCATCGTTCTCACCGGTGGAGGGGCGCTGCTGCGGGGCCTGGACGAGCGGCTGCGCCGCGAGACCGGGATGCCCATCCACATCGCCGAGGACCCGCTGGACTCCGTCGCCCTGGGCTCCGGCAAGTGCGTCGAGGAGTTCGAGGCGCTCCAGCAGGTTCTGGACGCCCAGCCCCGCCGGTGAACAGGATGACCGTCCGGGCCCGGAGCCGGACGGTCCGACGAGAAGGGCTCGCCGCCGCACGTGAGGGACACACGAGAGAGCCGGCTGCTGCTGGTCCTGCTGATCGCGATCGCCTTCGCGCTGATCACGGTCGACATCCGCGGCGGTGAGCAGTCCCCGCTCGACGGAGTGCGCCACGCCGCCGCCTCGGCGTTCGGACCGGTGGAGAAGGGCGTCGCCGCCGCCGTCGACCCGGTCGGCGAGGCCGTCGCCGCCGTCCGCGACTCCGGGGACCGCAGCAGCCGCATCGCCGAGCTGGAGCGCGAGAACACCGCCCTCAAGCAGCGCCTGGGCAGCGACGACCGCAACCGCGGCCGGCTCCGCGAGCTGGACGCCATGCTCAAGACCGCCGGCCGCGGCCAGTACGGCATCAAGGGCGCCCAGGTCATCGCCATAGGAGCCGCGCAGGGCTTCTCCTGGACGGTCACCATCGACATCGGCGCGAACGACGGCGTCCGCCGCGACATGACCGTGCTCAACGGCGACGGGCTCGTCGGCCGCGTCACCACCGTCGGCCCGGGCACCGCCACCGTCCTGCTCGCCAGCGACCCCAAGTTCACCGTCGGCACCCGCATGGAGAAGACCGGCGAGATCGGCTTCGCCAACGGCCAGGGCGACAGCTCCCTGCGCGTCGAGCTCCTCAACGGCAAGGCCACCGTCCGCAAGGGCGACCGGCTGGTCACCTTCGGCTCCAGCCGCGACAAGCCGTTCGTCGCCGGGGTCCCCGTCGGCGAGGTCACCCACGTCGAGCCCGCGGGCGGCGGCCTCACCCGCACCCTCCTGGTCCGCCCCTTCGTCGGCTTCAGCAAGCTCGACCTGGTCGGGGTCGTCGTCCAGGCGCCCCATGAGGACCCGCGCGACACCGTGCTGCCGCCCAAGCCCGAGGCCCCCAAGCCCGCCCCCACCGTGACCGTCACCGTCACCCCCAGCCCGAGTGCCAAGCCCCAGGACTGAACCGATGCGCTTGAACCGGATCCTGCTCTCGACCGCGCTCGTGGTGGTGGCCCTGGTCGCCCAGGTGAGCGTCCTGGCCCGGCTCCACCTGCCCGGCGCCGTACCCGACCTGATGCTCCTCGTCGTCGTCGGCCTCGCCCTGGTCTACGGCCACACCACCGGCTGCCTCGTCGGCTTCGGCGCGGGCCTCCTCGCGGACCTCGCGCCGCCCGCAGACCACGCCACCGGGCGCTACGCCCTCGTCCTGTGCGTCGTCGGCTATCTGGTCGGCCTCGCCCGGCCGGACAGCGGCCGGGTCCGCTCGGCGACCGTCCCGATGCTCGCCGTCGTCGGCGCGGCCGTCCTCTCCACGCTGCTGTACGCGGGCGTGGGCTCCCTCGTCGGGGACACCGCCGCCCGCCACGTGGGCCTGAGCGGCCTGGTGGCCACCGCCGCCTGCTACGACCTGCTGCTCGCGCCCTTCGTCGTGCCGCTCGTGATGACCATGGCCCGCCGTACCGTCTCCGACCCGCTCACCGGCGACGGCACGGCCGTCGCGGGCGGCGGCGACGGAGGGTACGGGCGGACGGCCAAGCGCGGCTTCCGCGCCGGCCGGGTGAGCCGCAGGAACCGGCTGGGCGGACGCGGCCGGGGCGGCCGCCTCGGGGTCCAGAGCGGCGGCCTGCTGCCGAGGGCGGGGCGCCGTCAGCCGAAGCTCAAGGGAGTGAAGCGCCTGTGAGTACCCTCTCGGAAGGGGGGCGCACCTCCCGGGTGGCGATCCGGCTGATCGTCATTCAGATCCTGGTCTTCTCGCTGCTGCTCACCCTCGCCGGCCGCCTGTGGTACCTCCAGATCCGCAACGGCGACCAGTACACCGCCGAGGCCGCCAGCAACCACATCCAGCAGGTCGTCGCCGCCGCCACCCGCGGCTCCATCCTCGACGCCCGGGGCGTGCCGCTCGCCGACAACGAGACCCGTCTCGTTGTCTCCGCGAACCGCACCGACCTGATGAAGATGAAGGACAAGGGGAAGACCGTCCTCACCCGCCTCGCGGGCGTGCTGAACCTCAAGCCCGAGGACGTCTCCGCCAAGGTCCGGCTGTGCGACGCCAAGACCCCCAAGCCCTGCTGGGCCGGTTCGCCCTACCAGCCCATCCCCATCACCGACGAGGCCACCACCCAGCAGGCCCTCCAGATCCGCGAGCGCCAGGAGGACTTCCCCGGCATCACCGCCGAGCCCACGGCCGTGCGCCGCTACGCGGGCCCCGGCGGCTCCAACACCGCCCAGGTCCTCGGCTACCTCTCGCCCGTCACCGACGCCGAGATCACCAAGGCCAGGGACTCCCGCACCCCGCTGCTCCGCTCCGACCAGGTCGGCCGCTCCGGGCTGGAGCGGCAGTACGACAGCGAGCTGCGCGGCAGGGCGGGCGTCACCCGCTACGAGGTCGACAACCTCGGCCGCGTCATCGGCAAGGCCAAGAGCGACAAGGCCGTCCCCGGCGCCAACATCGTCACCAGCATCGACGCCCGTGTGCAGGCCATAGCGGAGCGCGAGCTGGACCAGGCGATGAAGGACGCCCGCAAGGAGCTCGACCGCAACACCGGCGTCAACTACAAGGCCGACGCGGGCGCCGTCGTCGTACTGGAGTCCAAGACCGGCCGGGTGGTGGCCATGGCCTCCAACCCCACCTACGACCCCAACGCCTGGGTCGGCGGCATCTCCGGCAAGGACTACAAGGCCCTGACCGGCGAGGACTCCAACTACCCGCTGCTCAACCGGGCCATCCAGGGCCAGGCGGCCCCCGGCTCCATCTTCAAGGTCATCAGCACCACGGCCGCCGTCAAGGCCGGCTACTCCTTCACCGACCACTACAACTGCTCCAGCGCCTACAGCATCGGCAACCAGGTCTTCAAGAACTACGAGTCCAAGGGCTACGGCGCCATCGACCTCGGCCAGGCGCTGGAGGTCTCCTGCGACACCGTCTTCTACGACCTGGCCTACAAGCAGTGGCAGAAGGACGGCGGCAACAAGCCCCAGCACCCGGCGGACTGGTTCTACAAGACCGCCCACCAGTTCGGGCTCGGCAAGGAGACCGGCATCGACCTGCCCAACGAGGTCCGCGGCCGGGTCCCCGACCGCGAGTGGAAGAAGCGGTACTGGGAGGCGAACAAGGACGTCTGGTGCAAGCAGGGCGACAAGGACGACAGCTACGCCGGAAAGATCGCCAAGGAGAACTGCGAGTCGGGCATGCGGATGCGCGCCGGTGACTCCGTCAACTACTCCATCGGCCAGGGCGACACCCTCGTCACCCCCATCCAGATGGCCACCATCTACGCGGCCATCAGCAACGGCGGCACCCTCTGGAACCCCACCGTCGGCAAGGCGGTCATCAGCCCCGACGGCAAGAGCGTCCGGGAGATCAAGCCGACCTCCCACGGCCGGCTGCCCATAGACGGCACCCTCCGCGACCAGATGGACGCCGCCCTCGCCGGCGTCGCCACCAAGGGCACCGCCGCCTGGCGCTTCCAGGGCTGGCCGCAGGACCGGATCCCCATGCACGCCAAGACCGGCACCGCCGAGGTCTACGGCAAGCAGACCACGTCCTGGTTCGCCACCTACACCTCCGACTACACGGTCATCATGACGATCGCCCAGGGCGGCACCGGCTCCGGCGCCTCCGGCCCCGCCGTGCGCAACATCTACAACGCGCTCTACGGCGTCGACGAGAAGGGCAAGGTCGACGACTCGAAGGCGCTGCTGCCGCACCCGGAGAGCGGACTTCCCAGGATCGAGAAGGACGGCACCATCCAGGCGCAGCCCATCCCCACCCCGCCGCCGTCCCCCTCCCCGTCCGGCTCCGACGGGGCGTCCCCGGCGCCGTCCGCCTCGCCCGCGGACACCGGGCTGCCGTCCCCGCCGCCGGAGACCCCGACCGAGCCCGCGACCCGGCGGGAGGAGCAGAACCGATGAGCACCGCCCAGGGCTACCGGGTCCGCCGCTTCACCCCCGAACGCGGCGCCTGGTCCCGCCTCACCGCCCGCGACTCCGTGCTGCGCCGCCTCGACTGGGTGATGCTGCTCGCGGCCCTCGCCCTCTCGGCCATCGGCACGCTGCTCGTCTACTCGGCCACCCGCAACCGCACCGAGCTCAACCAGGGCGACCCGTACTACTTCCTGCTGCGCAACCTGCTCAACACCGGCATCGGCCTCGCCTTCGCCATCGGCGCGGTCTGGGTCGGCAGCCGGGCGCTGCGGGGCGCCGTGCCGATCCTCTACGGCATCTCCTGCCTCTTCACGCTGGCCGTGCTCACGCCGCTGGGCGCGACCATCAACGGCGCCCGCTCCTGGATCCAGCTCGGCGGGGGCTTCTCCATCCAGCCCTCCGAGTTCACGAAGATCACCATCACGCTGGGGATGGCGATGCTGCTGGCCGGGAAGGTCGACGCGGGCGACCGCCGCCATCCCGACCACCGGACCGTGATGCAGGCCCTCGGCCTGGCCGCGCTGCCGATCGCGATCATCCTGCTGATGCCGGACCTCGGCTCGGTCATGGTGCTCGTGGTGATCGTGCTCGCCGTGCTCCTCTCCTCCGGGGCCTCCAACCGATGGATCGCGGGCCTGCTGGGCGCCGGCATCCTCGGCTGCGTCCTCATCTGGCAGCTCGGGGTGCTCGACGAGTACCAGATCAACCGCTTCGCGGCCTTCGCCAACCCCGCCCTCGACCCCTCCGGCGTCGGCTACAACACCAACCAGGCGCGGATCGCCATCGGTTCCGGCGGGCTGTCCGGTTCCGGCCTCTTCCACGGCTCGCAGACCACGGGCCAGTTCGTGCCCGAACAGCAGACCGACTTCATCTTCACCGTGGCCGGTGAGGAGCTCGGCTTCGTGGGCGCCGGGACGATCATCTTCCTGCTCGGGGTGGTGCTCTGGCGGGCCTGCCGGATCGCCCGCGAGTCCACCGAGCTCTACGGCACCATCGTGGCCGCCGGGATCATCGCCTGGTTCGCCTTCCAGAGCTTCGAGAACATCGGCATGACCCTGGGCATCATGCCCGTCACCGGCCTGCCGCTGCCGTTCGTCTCCTACGGAGGGTCGTCGATGTTCGCCGCCTGGATAGCGGTGGGGCTCCTCCAGTCGATCAGGGCGCAGCGGCCGGTTTCCGCGTAGCCGGGTGGCGGGGGACTGCCGCCCGCGCCGTTCGCGCACTAGATTCGGCGTCATGGCGGACACCGTGAGAGAGATCGAGCGGAAGTACGAAGCCGGGAGGGATACGGGCGCGGCCCGGCTCCCGGACCTGAGCGGGGCCGCGCCCGTCGCGTCCGTCACCGACGAGGGCGTGCGCGAGCTCGACGCCGTCTATTACGACACCGCCGACCTGCGACTCGCCGCGGCCGGCATCACCCTGCGCCGCCGCACGGGCGGCCCGGACGAGGGCTGGCATCTCAAACTCCCGGTCGCTGCCGGGGAGCGTGACGAGATCCGCGCGCCCCTGACTGTCTCCGCGATACCGCGCGCTCTCACCGCACTGGTCCGCTCCCGCACCCGGGACGTCCCCCTGGCCCCGCTGATGCGGATCGTCTCGCGCCGGGAGGTCCGCCGTCTGCTCGCCGCCGACGGCGCCCCGCTGGCCGAGGCCAGCACCGACACGGTCACCGCCACCCGCCTCACGGGCGATGAGACCACTACCAGCTGGACCGAGATCGAGATCGAACTCGCCGAGGGCGCCGACCCCGCCCTGTTCGACACCCTCGAACCCCTGCTGCGCGCGGCCGGCCTGAGGCCCTCCAAGGCGCCCAGCAAACTCGCCCGGGCCCTGCGCGAGACCGGCCTCGGCGACCCCCGGCGCCGACCCGCCGCCGCCCCGCCCGTCGGAGCCCGCGCCGGCGACCACGTCCTCGCCTTCCTGCGCGCGCAGGTCGAGGCCGTCGTCGCCCTCGACCCCGGCGCCCGGCTCGGCACCGAGGACGCCGTCCACCAGATGAGGGTCGCCACCCGCCGCCTGCGCTCCTCCTTCCGCAGCCACGGCAAGGTCGTCGACCGCCGGACCACCGACCCGCTCGCCCAGGACCTGAAGTGGCTCGCCGACGAACTGGGCGTCGACCGCGACCGCGAGGTCCTCGCCGAACGGCTGCGCGACCGCCTCGACGAACTCCCGCGCGCCCTCGTGCGGGGCCCCGTCCGCGCCCGGCTGCGCGCCTGGTCCACCAGCAGCCGTCAAGGCGCCCGGCGGCGCCTGACCGCCGTGCTCGACAGCGCCCGCTACCTGGCCCTCCTGAACCGCCTCGACGCCCTCCTCGCCGACCCGCCCCTGCGCGACGCCGCCGCCGGACCACCGGGCGCCGTGCTGGCCCGGGCGATGCTCCGCGACTACGGCCGACTGGCCGGCCGCGTCGAGCACGCCCTCGCCGCCGCCCCCGGCCACGACCGCGACACCGCCCTCCACGACGCCCGCAAGGCGGCCAAACGCGCCCGCTACGCCGCCGAGGCGGCCACCCCGGCGCTGGGCAAGAAGGCGAAACGATTCGCCGCGCAGATGAAGTCCGTCCAGACCCTGCTGGGCGACCACCAGGACAGCGTCATGGCCCGAGGTGCCCTCCGCGCCATCGCCGCCGAGGCCGAAGGGGCGGGGGAGCCCACCTTCACCTTCGGGGTGCTCTACGGGCGTGAGGAGCGCCTCGCCGAGCGGGACGAGAGGGAGCTGCCGGGCCTGTGGGAGCGGATCTCGGCCCAGGTCTCGGCCCTACCGCCGGCCTGACCAGCGCGGACGTTGGCGGACAGCGCTCCTCGCGCGGCACGTTACGCTAGAGAGTCGCACTGTGCCCGCTCACGAAGGTTCGCCCAGATGACTGCCGAATCGGTCTTCCCACAGCTCGAGGCCCTGCTCCCGCATGTGCAGAAGCCCATCCAGTACGTCGGTGGCGAGCTGAACTCCACCGTCAAGCCCTGGGAGGAGTGCGACGTCCGCTGGTGCCTCATGTACCCGGACGCCTACGAGGTCGGACTCCCCAACCAGGGCGTCATGATCCTCTACGAGGTCCTCAACGAGCGCGAGGGCGTCCTCGCCGAGCGCACCTACAGCGTGTGGCCCGACCTCGAGGCCCTGATGCGCGAGCACGACGTGCCGCAGTTCACCGTGGACAGCCACCGGCCGGTCAAGGCGTTCGACGTCTTCGGCCTCAGCTTCTCCACCGAGCTCGGCTACACCAACATGCTCACCGCACTGGACCTCGCCGGGATCCCCCTGGAGGCCAAGGACCGCACGATCGACGACCCGATCCTCCTCGCCGGCGGCCACGCGGCCTTCAACCCCGAGCCCATCGCGGACTTCATCGACTGCGCCGTCATCGGCGACGGCGAGCAGGCCGTGCTGGAGATCACCGAGATCATCCGCGCCTGGAAGGCCGAGGGCCGCCCCGGCGGCCGCGACGAGCTGCTGCTGCGCCTCGCCAAGACCGGCGGCGTGTACGTCCCGCGCTTCTACGACGTCGAGTACCTGCCCGACGGCCGTATCGCCCGTGTCGTGCCCAACCAGTCGGGCGTGCCGTGGCGGGTGTCCAAGCACACCGTCATGGACCTCGACGAGTGGCCCTACCCCAAGCAGCCGCTGGTCCCGCTGGCCGAGACCGTCCACGAGCGGATGTCCGTGGAGATCTTCCGCGGTTGCACGCGCGGCTGCCGCTTCTGCCAGGCCGGCATGATCACGCGCCCCGTGCGCGAGCGCAGCATCACCGGCATCGGCGAGATGGTCGAGAAGGGCCTCAAGGCGACCGGCTTCGAGGAGGTCGGCCTGCTGTCGCTGTCCTCCGCCGACCACACCGAGATCGGCGAGGTCGCCAAGGGCCTGGCCGACCGCTACGAGGCGGACAAGATCGGCCTCTCCCTGCCGTCGACCCGCGTCGACGCGTTCAACGTCGACCTGGCGAACGAGCTGACCCGCAACGGCCGCCGTTCCGGTCTGACGTTCGCCCCCGAGGGCGGCTCCGAGCGCATGCGCAAGGTCATCAACAAGATGGTCTCGGAGGAGGACCTCATCCGGACCGTCGCCACCGCCTACGGCAACGGCTGGCGCCAGGTGAAGCTGTACTTCATGTGCGGCCTCCCCACCGAGACCGACGAGGACGTCCTCCAGATCGCCGACATGGCGACGAACGTCATCGCCAAGGGCCGCGAGGTGTCGAAGTCCAACGACATCCGCTGCACCGTCTCCATCGGCGGTTTCGTGCCCAAGCCGCACACCCCCTTCCAGTGGGCGCCGCAGCTCTCCGCCGAGGAGACCGACGCCCGTCTGGAGAAGCTCCGCGACCGGATCCGCGGCGACAAGAAGTACGGCCGCTCCATCGGCTTCCGCTACCACGACGGCAAGCCCGGCATCATCGAGGGACTGCTCTCCCGCGGCGACCGCCGCGTCGGCGCCGTCATCCGCGCCGTCTACGAGGACGGCGGCCGCTTCGACGGCTGGCGCGAGCACTTCAGCTACGACCGCTGGATGAAGTGCGCCGAGGCGACGCTGCCCGAGCAGGGCGTCGACGTCGACTGGTACACCACCCGCGAGCGCACCTACGAGGAGGTCCTGCCCTGGGACCACCTGGACTCCGGTCTCGACAAGGACTGGCTCTGGGAGGACTGGCAGGACGCCCTCGACGAGACCGAGGTCGAGGACTGCCGCTGGACCCCGTGCTTCGACTGCGGCGTCTGCCCGCAGATGGACACCCACATCCAGATCGGCCCGACGGGCAAGAAGCTGCTGCCGCTCTCCGTGGTCAAGTGAGCACCATCCGGTGACGGGGGCGTGCGGGGCCGAACCCCGCACGCCCCCGTACCACCGGGCCGGCGCGCGTACGCTGGGCAGCAGCACGACCGCACTCACTGAAGGAAAGAACACTGGGCAAGCGACAGCCCGAAGGACCGCCGCCCGCACCCGTGGTGCAGCGCATTCGACTGCGCTACACCAAGCGCGGCCGCCTTCGGTTCACCAGCCACCGCGATTTCCAGCGCGCCTTCGAGCGGGCGCTGCGGCGCGCCGAGGTGCCCATGGCGTACTCGGCGGGCTTCACCCCGCACCCCAAGGTCTCCTACGCCAACGCCGCTCCCACCGGCACGGGCAGCGAGGCCGAGTACCTGGAGATCCAGCTCGCCGAGGCCCGTGACCCCGCGCACCTGCGGGCGCTCCTCGACGAGTCGCTGCCGGCCGGCCTCGACATCGTCGACGCGGTCGAGGCCCACACGTCCTCGTTCGCCGACCGGCTGCAGGCATCCGTATGGGAACTGCGCCTCGACGGCGTCGAGGTCGCGGACGTCCGGCGCGCGGTGGAGGGGTTCCTGGCGGCGGAGACCGTCGAGGTCCAGCGACGTACCAAAAACGGGTTGCGAACCTTCGACGCGCGTGGCGCGGTGGCCCGACTCGAGGCCCTCGACGCTCCGGCCGATAGGCCGGGCGACGGTGCCTGTGCGATACTGCGGCTGGTTGTTCGGCACGTGACACCTGCCGTACGACCCGACGACGTCCTGTCCGGTCTCCGCGCTGTGGCCGACCTGGCGCCGCCGGTCCCCGCAGCGGTGACCAGGCTGGCGCAGGGGCTGCTCGATGAGGAGTCCGGCACGGTGACCGACCCGCTCGCGCCCGACCGCGACGCCGCCCCGGCCGCCCCATCCACGGCCGCCGGGCCGAGCGCCGCGCAGCAGGTGCCGGAAGGTTCCCGTTAGGGACGGCCGTCGCCGCGCCGCCGCGCCACCAGGGAGCCACCCGGTCCGGCAGGCGCACTGACCAGGAGACTTTCGCCGGTGCCGTGACACTCGGAACCGGCGAGCGAGAACAGCTCCCGTGCGGCGATCGCGCCCCGGGCCGCGGTACCGCGCTCATCACGCGGTGTCGTGGCCGGAACCCGGCGCGGCGCCCGGGAGCGTGACGGGAGAACCGCCCGCATGCTCGAAGCCATTGAGCCCAAGGAGCCGGGGGCCGCGCAGAGCGTTCCCGGCAACAACAACGATGACTCGCCCAGCGACACGCTGCCGCCGCGCCGCCGTCGCCGGGTCGCGTCCCGCCCCGCGGGTTCGCCCGTGACCTCCGGCGCGTCCGAGGCCCCGGCCGAGGCCGCCGCGCCGGCCGCCGAGGCCGCAGCCCCGGAGACCCCGGCGCGTCCGCGCCGCCGGGCCACCCGCAAGACGGCCGCCTCGGCCGCCGTCGAGCCCGCGACGGCCGCGTCGTCCGAGGCCGCCCCGGCCGAGGAGGCGCCCACCCGCCGCCGCGCCACGCGCAAGGCGACGGCTCCGGCCGGTGCGCCGCAGGCCGCCGAGGCCGCTGCCGAGCCGGCCGCCGAGGCCGTGACCGAGGCCGAGGAGGCGCCGGCCGCCCCCGCCCGCACGCGTCGTCGCGCCACCCGTAAGGTGTCCGCTCCGGCGGGTGCCCCGCAGGGTGCCGAGGCCGCGGAGCCGGCCGCCGAGGCCGTTCCGGAGGCCGCGCCCGTCGAGGCCGCAGCCCCCGAGACCCCCGCGCGTCCGCGCCGCCGTGCCACCCGTAAGGCGACGGCTCCGGCCGGTGCGCCGCAGGTCGCCGAGGCCGTTGCCGTCGAGCCGGCCGTCGAGGAGGCGCCCGCCGCCGCTGTGGCCGAGGCCGAGGAGGCCCCCGCCGCCGCCCCCGCCCGTACCCGCCGCCGCGCCACGCGCAAGGCGACGGCTCCGGCCGGCGCGCCGCAGGCCGTCGAGGCCGTCGTGCCCGCTGCCGAGCCGGTCGCCGAGGAGGCGCCCGCCGCTGCCGAGGTCGAGGAGGCTCCGGCCGCCCCCGCCCGCACGCGTCGTCGCGCCACTCGTAAGGCGTCCGCCCCGGCGGGTGCCCCGAAGGCCGCCGAGGCCGTCGAGGCCGACGTCGTCGTGCCCGTCGCCGAGGTCGAGGCTGAGGAGGAGCCGGAGGAGGCTCCGGCCGCCGCGCCCGTCCGTACGCGTCGTCGTGCGACGCGCCGCGCGTCCGCCCCGGCCGGCGCGCCGCAGGCCGTCGAGGCCGTCGTGCCCGCTGCCGAGCCGGTCGCCGAGGAGGCGCCCGCCGCTGCCGAGGAGGCTCCGGCCGCCCCCGCCCGTACGCGCCGTCGCGCCACGCGCCGCGCGTCCGCTCCGGCGGGTGCGCCCAAGGCCGCCGAGGCCGTGGAGCCCGTCGAGGAAGCGGCCGTCGAGGCCGTGACCGAGGCGGAGGAGCCCGAGGCCCGTCCCGCCCGTACGCGTCGTCGTGCCACCCGTAAGGCGTCCGCCCCGGCGGGTGCCCCGCAGGTCGCCGAGGTCGTCGCCGAGGCCGAGGAGGAGCCGGAGGAGGCCCTGGAGTCCGCCGCCGAGCCCGTAGCCGAGGAGGCCCCGGCCCGCCCCGCCCGTACGCGTCGCCGCGCCACGCGCGCCGCCGAGGCCGCCGCTCCGGTGGAGGAGGCCCCCGAGGGCGGCCGTCGCCGCCGTGCGGTGCGTCCGCCGTCGGCCGTCTTCCAGGCGCCGGTCTTCGCCGAGCCGATGTTCCAGACGCCGGAGACCGCCGCCGCGGCCGCCGCCGCCGAGGTCGTCGCCGAGCCGGTGGAGGAGGCCGCCCCGCAGGCTCCCGCCGAGGAGCGCGGCCGTCGTCGCCGTCGCCGCCGCGGCGAGCCCGCCGAGCAGGTCGCCCCGGCCGCCCCGGCTGTCGAAGAAGAGCCCGAGGCGCTGGAGGAGCAGGCCGAGGAGGCCGTCGCCGAGGACGAGGAGCTGGGCGAGCGCCCGTCGCGCCGTCGTCGTCGCGGTGGACGCCGTCGCCGTCGTGGCGAGACCGCCGAGGCCGAGGGTTACGCGGAGGAGGCTCCGGCCGAGGAGGCCGCCGAGCCCGCCGAGGAGGAGCCCGAGGACGAGGAGGAGGCCGAGGAGTCGGCCCTCTCGTCCGCCGGCAGCCGTCGTCGCCGTCGCCGCCGTCGGCGCAGCGGTGAGGCCCTGGAGGCCGAGCCGGGCGTGGACGAGCCGGAGCGCACGGTCGTCAAGGTCCGCGAGCCGCGCGAGCGCGCCGCCCGCACCGAGGGCGGCACGGGCTTCGACGAGGTCCAGTCCATCAAGGGCTCGACCCGTATGGAGGCGAAGAAGCAGCGCCGCCGCGAGGGCCGTGAGCAGGGCCGCCGCCGGGTGCCGATCATCACCGAGGCCGAGTTCCTGGCCCGCCGCGAGGCCGTCGAGCGGGTGATGGTCGTGCGTCAGCACGGCGACCGCACGCAGATCGGTGTGCTCGAGGACAACATCCTCGTCGAGCACTTCGTCAACAAGGAGCAGGCCACCAGCTACGTCGGCAACGTCTACCTGGGCAAGGTCCAGAACGTGCTGCCGTCGATGGAGGCCGCGTTCGTCGACATCGGCAAGGGCCGCAACGCCGTCCTGTACGCCGGCGAGGTCAACTTCGAGGCGCTCGGCATGGGCAACGGCCCGCGCCGCATCGAGACCGCGCTGAAGTCCGGCCAGTCCGTGCTCGTGCAGGTCACCAAGGACCCGATCGGCCACAAGGGCGCCCGCCTCACCAGCCAGGTCTCCCTGCCCGGCCGCTACCTGGTCTACGTGCCCGAGGGCTCGATGACCGGCATCAGCCGCAAGCTGCCCGACACCGAGCGCGCGCGCCTGAAGCAGATCCTCAAGAAGATCGTCCCCGAGGACGCGGGCGTCATCGTGCGCACCGCCGCCGAGGGCGCGAGCGAGGACGAGCTGCGCCGTGACGTGGAGCGCCTCCAGGCGCAGTGGGAGGAGATCAAGAAGAAGTCCAAGCAGATCTCGACGAGCGCGCCGAGCCTGCTGTACGGCGAGCCGGACATGACCGTCCGGGTCGTCCGCGACATCTTCAACGAGGACTTCTCCAAGGTCATCGTGAGCGGTGACGAGGCGTGGCAGACCATCCACGGCTATGTCTCGCACGTCGCCCCCGACCTGGCGGACCGGCTGCAGAGGTGGACGTCGGACGTCGACGTCTTCGCCACGTACCGGATCGACGAGCAGCTGTCGAAGGCGCTGGACCGCAAGGTCTGGCTGCCCAGCGGCGGCTCGCTGGTGATCGACCGGACCGAGGCGATGGTCGTCATCGACGTCAACACCGGCAAGTTCACCGGTCAGGGCGGCAACCTTGAAGAGACGGTCACCAGGAACAACCTGGAGGCGGCCGAGGAGATCGTGCGCCAGCTGCGGCTGCGCGACCTCGGCGGCATCATCGTGATCGACTTCATCGACATGGTGCTGGAGTCCAACCGGGACCTGGTGCTGCGGCGTCTGCTGGAGTGCCTGGGCCGGGACCGGACGAAGCACCAGGTCGCCGAGGTGACGTCGCTGGGCCTGGTCCAGATGACCCGCAAGCGGGTGGGCCAGGGCCTGCTGGAGTCCTTCTCCGAGTCGTGCGTCCACTGCAACGGCCGCGGTGTGATCGTCCACATGGACCAGCCGTCCTTCGTGGGCGGTGGCGGCGGCGGTGCCGTCGGTGGCAAGCGCGGCAAGAAGAAGGGCAAGGCCGCCGCCGAGCCGGTCGCCGAGGCCGCTCCGGCCGCCGCGGAGGCTCCCGCCGAAGCGGCTGTCGAGGCGCCCGAGCTGGAGCCGGTGACGGTGGCCGAGGCGGATCTGGTGCCCACGGTCGCCGGTGACGACGAGTGGTTCAGCAGCCCCGCCGAGGCCGAGGCGGCCGCCCGCAGCCGCGGTGGCCGTACGCGCCGCCGGGCGACCCGCAGGGTGTCCGCGCCGCAGGCCCCGGCCGAGCCTGAGGTCGTCGTGGTGGAGGCCGCCCCGGCCGAGCCCGCCCCGGAGCCCGAGGCGGCGCCCGCGCCGGTCGTCGAGCCCGAGGTCGTGCCGGAGGCCGTCGTCGAGCCGGTGGCCGAGGTGGCCGCGCCGGTCCGTACGCGCCGTCGTGTCACCCGTAAGGCGTCCGCTCCGGCGGGTTCGCCGGCCGGGGCCGAGGACGCCGCGGTGCTCGTCGTCGCCGCGCCGGAGCCCGAGGCGCAGGCCGCCGAGGAGCCCGTGGTGGTGGCCGAGGCCGACGTCGAGGTGATGGCCGACGCGGAGCCCGAGGCCGCCCCCGCCAAGAAGACGGCCCGTAAGACGGCCGCCAAGAAGGCGACGGCGAAGAAGGCGACCACGGCCAAGAAGGCGGCGGCGAAGAAGACCACCACCGCCAAGAAGGCGACGGCGAAGAAGGCGGCCACCAAGACGGCCGCCAAGAAGGCGCCCGCCAAGCGGACGACGAAGAAGGCCGTGGCGGCCGAGCCCGCCGCGGAGGACTGAGTCACCGTCCCCGCCGGGGCGGGCCCTTGACGGCCCGCCCCGGCGAGGGGGTCGGTTTGACCCCCTGGTCAAGGCCCCGTAACCTTGACCGTCGGTGTCTGTGCAAACCTGTGCGACACCGAAACCCCTGAGCAAACACCTCCCGGCCCCGCCGGGGGAGGCCGCTCGTCCTTTCAGGATCGTCATGGGCCCCGCCCGTGCGAGCGGCTGGCATCAGAGGTCCGTTCCTAGCGAGAGAGAGTTCCGCGTGTACGCGATCGTGCGCACCGGCGGCCGCCAGCAGAAGGTTGCTGTCGGCGACGTCATCGAGGTTGACCGTATTTCCACCAGCAAGGTCGGCGACACCGTCGAGCTCTCCACGCTGCTGGTCGTCGACGGTGACGCTGTCACCAGCGACCCCTGGGTCCTGGCCGGCGTGAAGGTTCAGGCCGAGGTTGTCGACCACCACAAGGGCGACAAGATCCGGATCCAGAAGTACAAGAACAAGACCGGTTACAAGAAGCGCATCGGTCACCGTCAGCTGCACACCGCGCTGAAGATCACCGGCATCGACGCCCCGGCGAAGTAAGGGACTGACACAAAATGGCACACAAGAAGGGCGCATCGTCCACCCGGAACGGTCGCGACTCCAACGCTCAGCGGCTCGGCGTGAAGCGCTTCGGCGGTCAGCTCGTCAACGCCGGTGAGATCCTGGTCCGCCAGCGCGGCACCCACTTCCACCCGGGCGCCGGTGTCGGTCGCGGTGGCGACGACACCCTGTTCGCGCTGAACGCCGGTGCGGTGCAGTTCGGCACCCACCGCGGCCGCAAGGTCGTCAACATCGTCCCGGTCGCCTGATCATCTGATCAGCACTCCGTAGAGCGATGAGCGAGGGCGGACCTCGCTTCCCCGGCGGGGAAGCAGGTCCGCCCTTGTCGCGTTACAACAGAGACATTCCCGCACTTTCTGCGTATCTGGAGGCACCCCGCTATGACCACCTTCGTGGACCGCGTCGAGCTGCATGTCGCCGCGGGTAACGGAGGCCACGGCTGCGCCTCCGTGCATCGCGAGAAGTTCAAGCCCCTCGGTGGCCCCGACGGCGGCAACGGCGGCCGTGGCGGTGATGTGACGCTGGTCGTCGACCAGGCCGTCACCACGCTTCTGGAGTACCACCACAGCCCGCACCGCAAGGCCACCAACGGCAAGCCCGGCGAGGGCGGCAACCGCTCCGGCAAGGACGGCACGGACCTCGTCCTGCCGGTCCCGGACGGCACGGTCGTCCTCGACCGGCACGGCAACGTCCTCGCGGACCTCGTCGGCCAGGGCACCACCTACGTCGCCGCCCAGGGCGGCCGCGGCGGCCTCGGCAACGCCGCGCTGGCCTCGGCCCGCCGCAAGGCCCCGGGCTTCGCCCTGCTGGGCGAGCCGGGCGACGACCAGGACATCGTCCTGGAGCTGAAGACCGTCGCCGACGTGGCCCTGGTCGGCTACCCGAGCGCCGGCAAGTCCTCGCTGATCTCGGTGCTCTCCGCGGCCAAGCCGAAGATCGCGGACTACCCCTTCACCACCCTCGTCCCCAACCTGGGCGTGGTCACCGCCGGCGCGACGGTCTACACCATCGCCGACGTCCCCGGTCTGATCCCGGGCGCCAGCCAGGGCAAGGGCCTGGGCCTGGAGTTCCTGCGCCACGTCGAGCGCTGCTCGGTGCTGGTGCACGTCCTGGACACCGCGACGCTGGAGTCCGAGCGCGACCCGCTGAGCGACCTCGACGTCATCGAGGCCGAGCTCAAGGAGTACGGCGGCCTGGAGAACCGGCCCCGCCTCGTCGTCCTCAACAAGGTCGACATCCCGGACGGCCAGGAGCTCGCCGAGATGGTCCGCCCCGAGCTGGAGTCCCGCGGCTACCGGATCTTCGAGGTCTCGGCGGTCTCCCGCCACGGCCTGAAGGAGCTCTCCTTCGCGCTGGCCGACATCGTGGCGAAGTCGCGTGCCGCGAAGCCGAAGGAGGAGGCGACCCGCATCGTCATCCGCCCGAAGGCCGTCGACGACGCGGGCTTCACCGTCACCCAGGAGGAGGACGGCCTCTTCCGCGTGCGCGGCGAGAAGCCGGAGCGCTGGGTGCGCCAGACCGACTTCAACAACGACGAGGCCGTGGGCTACCTGGCCGACCGCCTCAACCGCCTCGGTGTCGAGGAGCAGCTGATGAAGGCCGGTGCCCGCGCGGGCGACGGTGTGGCCATCGGCCCCGAGGACAACGCGGTCGTCTTCGACTGGGAGCCCACGATGCTCTCCGGCGCCGAGATGCTGGGCCGCCGCGGTGAGGACCACCGCTTCGAGGCCCCGCGCCCGGCGGCGCAGCGCCGCCGCGACAAGCAGGCGGAGCGCGACGAGTCGGACCAGGAGTACGAGGGCTTCGACCCGTTCGCGTAAGTCTTGTTCTCAAATTCCCCCAGCTACCGCTGGGAGGTGCCCCCAGGGGGCTGGATTCGTCCAGCCCCTCCGGCGTTTTCGCGGGCGCTCAGCCGCCTTGGGCGGCCTCCGACTCCTCCGCCGCGGCGAGGCGGGGGGCCGGGATCTCCGAGGCGCGGGCCTCCATCCGGGCCCGGCGCTCGTCCGACTTCGCGGCCAGCGCCAGCGCCGCCGCGTTGAAGCGGGTCAGTGAGGGCGGGTCGGCCGGGCCGAGCAGCCGGACCTTGAGCTCCGCGCGCGCCGCCGCCAGGTGGTCGAGGGCGGGGTCGCGGACGGCCGCGAGGAGCGCGGGGACGCCCTCGGCGCCGGGTGTGAGGATCGTCGCCGCGCCGACGGTGGGGAAGGCCGCCCGGAACTCCTCCTCCGTCAGCCCGCTGGTATTCGCGACCGCATAGGGCTTCTCGCTGATCAGATAGTCGGACACGACGCTGGAGACATCGCTGATCAGCAGATCCGAGCGGTTGAAACAGCCGAAGAGCGAGGGACGCGCCTCGGTGACGACCTGGTGCTCCCACTCCGGCAGCGAGGCCCAGTAGGCCGCCTCCCAGGCGGCCGTGGCGGCCTCGACGGTCTCGGCGCGGCCCTTGTCCGGCGTGGACTGCAGCAGCATGCGCTCGACCTCGTCGGCGCTGTCGCGGAAGTGGCAGGTGGTGAGCCGGTCCAGTTCGGCCGTGCGGCGGGCGAGTTCGGCCGCCGCCTCCGGCCCGGGGCGGGGGCCGGAGCGTTCGGCGGCGGCCCGGCGGATCAGCGCCTGGACGCGCTGGTCGGCGCGGCCCGCGCGCGGGTCCACGGAGCCGGTCATGGGGTGCGGCTTGTACAGCACGCGCACACCGGGGTCGGCGAGCAGGGCGCGCACGATGTTCTCCCCCGCGAGGATGACCGACGTGTTGCCGGGGTTGCCGTCCCAGCCCTCCCACGTGGGGGCGTAGAGGACGGTCAGGTACGGCCCGGTGGGCGCGCCGCCGCCGGCCGGTTCGATCGGCGCCAGTTGGGGGCGGCCCACCTCGACGACGTCCTTGTCCTCCACGCCGATGTCGGCGAGCTGGTAGCGCTCCCGGGCGGCGGGGCCCGCGACCCAGACCTCGTCGTAGGCCTTCGCGTAGGGGTTGCAGCTGGAGAGCTTGTCGCTCTCGCCGTGGTTGACGAAGGCGTGCTTGATGGACGGCATGCGCAGGACCTGCGAGGTCTTACCGGAGTTGGCCGGGTGCAGCATCATCTTCAGCGTGGACTTCTCCAGGGCCATCAGATGGACGACCTTGGGGATGCAGAGCACGGGCACGTCGGTGGCCTCGATCTTCTGCATCATGAACCGCTCGCGCAGCACGATCAGCGGACTGCCGTCCAGTGCGCCCATGGTCGAGAGCCACATGTTCGCCTGGTACGCCGAGGTCGTCCCGCCGGAGAAGTACATGCCCATGGTGGGGCGGTAGTCCGCCAGCCAGCGGTCCAGCCACTCCAGCGCCCGCGCCTCGTCGACCGGCCGGTTCCCCGGGCGCAGCCAGCCCGCCAGGTAGGCGGTGCCGCCGAGCGCGCAGGCGAGCGCGGCGCTGACGCCCGCCACGGCCCAGAACTCCTCGCCGGTGGCGGCGGCCGTCAGCATCCCGGCCGTGGCCGGCACGGCGAAGCGCAGCAGCCGGCGGCTGTGCTGACGGGCCAGCAGCCGGGGCGGCGCGGAGGTCAGCCGCAGTCCGGTGGTGTCGATGTTCCGGGTGAGGAAGGGCAGGGTGCGGCTGCGGCGGACGAGGATCGCGGTGACCTGGCAGGCGAGGTGGGCGCCGTAGAAGAGGACGAGCCCCGCGACGACGGGGGCGTAGTCGCGGGGTGCGTCGTCGCCGCCCAGGCGCAGCAGGCCGAGGAGGATCAGCATGTCGCGTTGGAGCTGCCGGACCATGACGTCGAAGCGGATCTTGCCGAGCACGGCGACCAGCCCCGGGTCGCGGTGCTGGAGGAGGAGGTCGAGCGCGAGGGCGGCCGCCGAGGAGGAGATCAGCAGGGGGACGTCCGGCAGCAGGGCGCCGACGAGCTGGGCGACGAACAGGGCCAGCATCGAGAGCAGCGCCGCGAGCTGTGCCGCCCGGCGGGAGGCTGTTCCGGCAGAAGGCACGGGAAGGCTCCTGGCAGGAGTGCGTGGGGGATGCGTGGGGGAGGGGCCGTCGTGGCCCACCGGAGGGCACCACGGAGTGAACGGTCGGTGACAGACCGTATGACGGTGGCAGGCCGGCGGGCAATCTTCCATCCGGCCGATCAGCCCAAAACGGCGGCGAACGGACGCAATCGTCAGACGGTAGATTTGCGGGTCCGGAACAGTCCGCCGACCGGCGGAGCATCGGTGATCACAGGGGTGTACGTACGTTGACTGGGGCAGAGCAGCCGGAGGAGGTCCGGCGGGAGGTCGTCGCGGCCCGCAGGATCGTGGTCAAGGTGGGGTCCTCCTCACTCACCACTGCGGGTGGAGGACTGGACGCGGACCGGGTTGACGCGCTCGTCGATGCTCTGGCCAAGACTCTGGCCGCGCGGGGTGCGGGGGAGAAGGAGATAGTCCTGGTCTCCTCGGGCGCCATCGCGGCCGGCCTGTCCCCGCTGGGCCTTCCCCGGCGCCCCCGCGACCTGGCGCGGCAGCAGGCCGCGGCCAGCGTCGGGCAGGGGCTGCTGGTGGCCCGGTACACGGCCTCCTTCGCCCGCTACGGGCGCCGGGTCGGCCAGGTGCTGCTGACCACGGACGACACCAGCCGCCGCGCGCATTACCGCAACGCCCGCCGGACGCTGGACCAGCTGCTGGCCATGGGCGCGGTGCCCGTCGTCAACGAGAACGACACCGTCGCCACGGACGAGATCCGCTTCGGTGACAACGACCGGCTGGCGGCGCTCGTCGCGCATCTGGTCCGGGCCGATCTGCTGGTCCTGCTCTCGGACGTCGACGGCCTGTACGACGGCGACCCCAGCATCCCGGGCACCTCCCGGATCGCCGAGGTCACCGGCGAGAAGGAGCTGGAGGGGATCTCCATCGGCAGCGCGGGCAAGGCCGGCGTGGGCACCGGTGGCATGGTCACCAAGGTCGAGGCCGCCCGGATCGCCGCCGCGGCCGGCATCCCCGTCGTCCTCACCTCCGCCAGCCAGGCGGCCGACGCCCTGCGCGGGCGCCCCACCGGCACGTACTTCCATCGCACGGGCCGCCGCTCCGCCGACCGGCTGCTGTGGCTCGCGCACGCCTCCACGCCGCGGGGCGCCCTGACCCTGGACGAGGGGGCCGTGCGGGCCGTCGTCGAGGGCACCGGCTCGCTGCTGCCGGCGGGCATCGCGGCGGTCGAGGGCGAGTTCAGCGCGGGCGACCCGGTGGAGCTGCGGGACCCGGCGGGCCGGGCCGTGGCGCGCGGTCTGGTGACCTACGACGCCGGGGAGATCCCCCAGCTGCTGGGCCGCTCCACCCGCGACCTGGCGCGCGAGCTGGGCCCGGGCTACGAGCGGGAGGTCGTCCACCGCGACGACCTGGTCGTGCTGCGCGGCTGAGCCCGGTCGCGCCGCGCGGCCCGGCGTCGCGCTCCCGGTCGCGAATGCCGTGTCCCTGACGGGCGTTAACCACGGAGGACAGGGTCCCGGTAAGTCCAGCCTTTCCATGGACCCTTTCCGTAAAACCGTCACGCGGCCGCCCGCCGACTGGTCAACTTTGATACACGGGGCCGTCGTCGGACGGGCGGTCCCACGGCACCACACGGCTCCGCCGCACGCGCGCGGAGCGGCGAGCAACAGGAGGCCGCCGGTGAGACGAGGGCGCCCGGGGGCACTGCCCCGAGGCACGGCTGGGCGGACACTGACCAGCGTCGGGACGGCCGGGACGGACGACAGGCCGGGGGAGCGGACCGAGACCGCCGCGAGCGGCGCGCCCTCGCGGCTGTGGCACATCACCCTCAGCGTCTCGGGCACCGAGGCGCCGCTGGGGGAGGTCCGGCGGGCGCTGGAGCAGCTCGCCCACGACCACCCGTTCCTGCTGACCAGCCGCTACGCCAACGATCACGCGGAGATCCGCTACTGGGAGGAGGCGCGCGACCTCCACGACGCGGCGGCCGTGGCGCTGCGGCTGTGGGGCGAGCACCGTTCCACGGCCAGGCTGCCGCCGTGGGAGATCGTCGGCCTCGAGGTCATCGACCGTGAGACGTATCACCAGCGGGTCGCCGAGGGCTACGGCCCGCTGCCGGCCACCCCGGTCGGGGTGCACCCCTTCTGACCGCGCCTGCTCCTGAGCGCCGCCGACGGGCCGGTCGCCGCCGGTCGCGGAGGGGCGCGCGTGGTCGCGGCCGTCCCGGAGTGTGGAATTCCGGGTGGTCGCGGCCCGCCCGCGGTTAGGCTGCGGCCATGAGCAGCGTTTTCCCCTCCCCCCTCGCCGACCCCATGCCGCAGTCCCCGGTGCTGCGTGCCGCCTACCGCGCCCGTGCCGCGGCCGCCGAGCTCGCGCCACTGCCGCGCTCGGCGAAGGACGAGGCGCTGCTGGCGATCGCCGACGCGCTGGAGGTCCGTACCCGCGAGATCGTCGAGGCCAACGCCGAGGACGTCGAGAAGGCCCGGGCCGCCGGTACGAGCGAGAGCGTGGTCGACCGGCTCACCCTCACCCCCGAGCGGGTGCGGGCCATCGCCAAGGACGTCCGGGACGTGGTGGCGCTGCCCGACCCGGTGGGCGAGGTCGTGCGCGGCTCCACGCTGCCCAACGGCATCGACCTGCGTCAGGTGCGGGTGCCGCTGGGCGTCGTCGGCATCATCTACGAGGCCCGGCCGAACGTGACCGTCGACGCCGCCGCCCTGTGCCTGAAGTCCGGCAACGCCGTGCTGCTGCGCGGCTCGTCCTCCGCGTACGCCTCCAACACCGCCCTGGTGCGGGTGATCCGTGACGCCGTGGGCGGCGCGGGGCTGCCGGCCGACGCGGTGCAGCTGGTGCCGGGCGAGAGCCGGGACTCCGTACGGGAGTTGATGCGCGCCCGGGGCATGGTCGACGTGCTCATCCCGCGCGGCGGCGCCTCCCTGATCCGCACGGTCGTCGAGGAGTCGACCGTCCCGGTGATCGAGACGGGCACGGGCAACTGCCACGTGTACGTCGACGCCGAGGCCGACCTGGACATGGCCGTGGAGATCCTCGTCAACTCCAAGGCCAGCCGCGTCAGCGTCTGCAACGCCGCCGAGACCCTGCTGGTGCACCGCGACATCGCGGAGCGCTTCCTGCCGCGCGCCCTGGAGGCGCTGGCGGCGGCCGGCGTGACCGTCCACGGCGACGAGCGGGTGGTGGAGCTGGCGAAGGGCTCCCCGGCCACGGTCGTGCCCGCGACGACCGAGGACTGGGAGACCGAGTACCTCTCGTACGACATCGCCGCCGCCGTGGTGGACGACCTGGACACGGCCGTGCGCCACATCCGGCTGTGGACCTCCGGGCACACCGAGGCGATCGTCACCACCTCCCAGGCGGCGGCCCGCCGCTTCACCCAGCTGGTGGACTCCACCACGGTCGCGGTCAACGCCTCGACCCGGTTCACCGACGGAGGTCAGTTCGGTTTCGGTGCCGAGATCGGCATCTCCACGCAGAAGCTCCACGCGCGCGGCCCGATGGGGCTGCCCGAGCTGACGTCGACGAAGTACATCGTCACGGGCGACGGCCACGTGCGCTAGCCGCCGCGGTAGGCCGAATTCCCGTACCGGCCGCGCGGATTGACCGGTTCGGGGCTACGCTGGACGGGTGCCGGACGACGTGGGGGGCAAGCCGTTCCCGGACGGCGAGGAGCCCGACAGCCACCTCCGTGGGGGCGCGGACGACCCGTTCGCCTCCATGGTCTTCGACGAGGAGTTCGTGCGGTCCGCGACGATCCACGAACCCTCCGCGGTCGAGCGGATGCTCGCCGCCGACCGGGCCCGCGCCGAGGCCGACGCCGCGCGCTCGCGGCCCGGCGGCGGCTCCGCCGACGACGATCCGTACGACGACGCGCGCGGCGGCCCGGCCGGCCGCCACGGCCGGCTGAACGGGCCGCGGGGCCTGGCCCGCGACCTCGACCCGGACGACGCCTACGGCCCCTACGGGCGCTACGGCATCGCGCGCGGGCCCTACCGGGGGCACGCCCGCTGGCAGCGCCCGGTCGCCTGGGTGCTCGCCGTCGTGATGGGCATAGGCGTGATCGCCCTCGCCTTCACCGCCGTCTACCGGGGCGGCTCCTCCGGCGGGCGGCAGAGCCCCGCCCCGCCGCCCGCGACCACGGGCGTGGACGCCCAGGTGGGGGAGGTGCGGGTGCCGCTGCCGTCGGTCTCGGCGGACTCCGAACCGCCGGTGGCCTCGGCGGTGCCGCCCTCCCGCTGAACCGGTCACCGAAAGTGATTTTTCGCTCTCTGGAAGTCGCTTTCTGTAATCCCGTGACCGATCGCAGGAGTCCTGGCCAAGACTCGGGTTCCCCCGCCCGGCCGCTTGAAATCTCGTCGGAACTTGTCGCGTACCAGGGCGTTTACCGAAGCCGCCACGGACCTACTCTTGAGATATGAACGGGCCTGGAGACCCCCCTGAGGGCACGCCCGAGGGCCCCCAGGGAGGCGGTGACGAGGAGTACCGATCCGTCGTCTTCGACGAATCGTTCGTCCGCGCTGCCCGCCTCCAGGAGTTCTCCGCCCGCGAGCGGATGGACGACCACGCCCCCGCCGTCCGCACCCGCCACGCCTGGGCCCGCGTCAGCGCCTCCCGGCAGGTGCTGCTGCTGGTGATACTGATCGCCCTCGCCTTCGGCACCGCCGTCTACATGGGGCTGCGCCACCCGTACAAGGAGCCGAAGCCGCCCGCCGCCGAGGCGCTGCGGATCGCCCTCGTGCCCCTCGCCCCGCGCGATCCCGTGCCCGGCGCCCCCGCCGCGAGGGACCTCTTCGACAACAGTCCGGCCGGCCGGCTGCGCGACGGAGCCGAGGGCGTCACCCTTCCGGCCGCACGGCGCACCCAGAATTTCTCCGAGAGCCTGGTGATGGCCGCGCTCGCCACGGCCAAGGAGTACACGGTCAAGTCCGCGCTCGACCCGGGCGTGCTCGTCGGCGGCAACCAGCGGGCCGTACGGCTGCTGCTCGCCCCCTCCCAGCTGGAGCAGTTCGACCGCAGCTTCAGCCGCCCCGCCGACGACGGGCAGCACGCGGCCACCGGCTGGCTGGTCCGCTTCGACCCGGGCCAGGTGGCCCTCGCCGACCGGACCGTCCGCAGCCAGGGCACGTTCACGGTCGTGGAGGCGTCCCCGGCCGCGCTGGAGGTCTCCGCCGACCACACGTTCGTCTACGCCCTGCGCCCGGCCGCCAAGGCGGGCGCGGCGGACGTCTCGCTGTTCGTCGTACGGCGCACGCTGCGCTTCCGCTTCGACCGGGACGACCTCCAGGAGCACCACGTCCAGGTGCTGCAGAGCCAGACGCAGGCCGGGCCGGAGTCCTGCTCGGCGGAGGACGCGTCCTTCCTGCGGCCGCTGTTCGCGGGCGAGAAGGCCGCGACGGAGGGACCGGCGGGCACCGACCCCTACGCGACGGGCGCCACCACGACCGACCTCTGCGGCACCCTGGCGCCGTCGGCCCAGCCGACACCGCCCCGGCACTGAGGGCGCCGGCGTCCCGCCGGATCTACGGCGCGTCGTTCCTCGGCGCGTCGCCCTTGGGGCCGGGCCCCGGGCCGCGTCCGAACAGCTTGCCGCCCAGGTCGCTCGCCCCGCCCGCGATGTCCCGCACCAGCCCCATCAGCGGGTCCCTGCTCGCCCGCACCGACTCCGCGTAGTGGTTCGCCGACTCCCGGAAGGAGTCGCTCACCGAGGCGTCCTTGTCGTCCTCGCGCCGCGCGTAGTGGCCGTCCATGATCCGCTGGTAGTCGCGGCTCTCGGACCACTTCTTCAGCTCCGCCGCGCGCACGGTGGTGAACGGATGGCTGCGCGGCAGCACGTTCATGATCTTCAGGACGGAGTCGCGCAGGTCGCCGCCGCGCTCGTACTCCTCGGCCTGGGCGAGGAACGCGTCCACGTTCATCTCGTGGAGGTGGTTGCCGCCCGCGACCTTCATCAGGCCGCGCATCGAGGCCCGCGGATCCTGGCCCACCAGCAGCCCCGCCCGGTCCGCCGACAGCTCCGACTTCCGGAACCACTCGCGCAGCGCCGTCACGATCGCCGTCACCGCCATCCCGCCCAGCGGGATCCAGGCGACCTTGACCGCCATCTCGGTCAGGAACAGCAGGATCGTGCGGTACACCGCGTGCCCGGACAGCGCGTGGCCGACCTCGTGGCCCACGGCCGCCCGCATCTCCTCCTCGTCCAGCAGCTCCACCAGGCCCGTCGTCACCACGATGACCGGCTCGTCCAGACCCACGCACATGGCGTTGGGCCGGGGATCCTGCGTGACGTACATCGGCGGGACCTTCGGCAGGTCCAGCACGGCACAGGCGTCGAGCAGCATCGCGTGCAGATGCGGGAACTGGAGCTCGCCCACCCGCACCGAATCCGACAGGAACAGCAGCCGCAGACTGCGTTCCGGCAGCAGCCCGCTCAGCGCCCTGAACACCGTGTCGAAACCGCTCAGCCTGCGCAACGCCACCAGGGCGGAGCGATCCGCCGGGTGCTCGTAGGCCCGCGAGGAGATGCCGGGGAACCGCCTGCGGTCCCGGCCGGGCAGCCGCTCCGGGCCCCCGGGCACGTACTCCTGGCTGTCGCTCATCGAGACCCCCTGACACGTCGGCCGGGCGCGGTCCGCACCGGGCTTTCCGGACCCCAGCCTAGGCCGTGCCACCGACATGGCTACCGTGGAGGCATGCCCGACATCACCGCTCTCGCCGCCCATCCCGGACTCATCGAGGTCCTCGCCGTCTCCAAGGGGGACCAGGGCCCCGGCGCCCTGCTGCGCACCGTCCTGATCGTCGGGCTCGTGGGCGTCCCCCTCGTCGCCTGGCTCCTGCTGCGCGGCTATCGCAAGTAGCCGCCGGAGCCCCCGCCGGCCGGCCCCGGCGACGCTTCCGTGGCGGGCCCGCCGGTCCGTACACGTGGAGTCGGCGTGAGCTCCGCATAAGGGCCCGCATACGATGTGGCAGAAGTCTCCAACCGTTAACCCGATCCCTCCCGGATAGGTTCTGCCGACGTGAACATCGCCACCGCCCACAGCGCCCTGGTCTCCCTCGCCGCCGAGGGCCACCACGTGGACAACCACGAGAGCCTCAGCCCCGCCATCACCGGTGGCTCCGCCCTGGTCATCCTGCTGCTCCTGCTGTGGATCACCACTCGTTTCAACCGCGACCGCTGATCCCACCGGTCCCTGGCGAACCGGCGTGGAAACGCGCCCAGTAGGGTCTGCACGCATGGGAGAGCAGACAGAGCCCGGGAAGCGGCGGCTCGGAGTGATGGGCGGGACGTTCGATCCCATCCACCACGGTCACCTGGTCGCCGCGAGCGAAGTGGCCGCGCAGTTCCACCTGGACGAGGTGGTCTTCGTGCCGACCGGGCAGCCGTGGCAGAAGAGCCACCGCGCGGTGTCCCCCGCCGAGGACCGCTATCTGATGACGGTGATCGCCACCGCGTCCAACCCGCAGTTCTCGGTCAGCCGGATCGACATCGACCGCGGTGGCCCCACCTACACCACGGACACCCTCCGTGAGCTGCGGGACCTCAACGAGAACGCGGACCTGTTCTTCATCACCGGCGCCGACGCCCTCGCGCAGATCCTCACCTGGCGGGACACCGAGGAACTCTTCTCGCTGGCCCACTTCATCGGCGTCACCCGGCCGGGCCACATACTGGCCAACCCGGGGCTGCCCGAGGACCGGGTCTCCTTCGTGGAGGTCCCCGCCCTCGCCATCTCCTCCTCTGACTGCCGCGCCCGTGTGGCGCAGGGCGAGCCCGTCTGGTACCTCGTGCCCGACGGTGTGGTGCGCTACATCGACAAGCGCAAGCTGTACCGTCACGACGGCTGAACCGCACGACGGCCGGCTCCGGCCCGCCGGCCACCGAGGGGCACTGGTGAACGACCGACAGGACCCGTACGCGCACGACCCATACGGGCGCGACCCGTACGCACAGGCGCAGGTGTACGGCTACGACGCCTATGGCCAACCCGTGTACCGGCCGGACGCCCCGGAGCGCGTGTACGACGCCTACGGTCAGCCGCTCCAGCAACAGACGCACGGCTACGACCCGTACACCGCGCAGCCCCAGCAGTCGCAAACGACGTACGACGCCTACGCGACGCAGACCCAGCAGGCGCAGCAGGAGTGGATCCCCCGGCAGACGGGTCCCGTCGGCCAGGGGGAGCCTGCCGGCCAGGGGGAACATGAGGGGACGGCGGACGGCCGCATCCCGGAGCCCCGGCCCGCGGCCGACTCCGCGGCCGATCCCGCACCCGGCTCCGCGCCGGAGGCGGACGCCTACCGGACCGAGCAGTTCTCCTTCATCGAGGAGCCGGACGAGGGCTCCGAGGACGTCATCGACTGGCTCAAGTTCAGCGAGAGCCGCACGGAGCGCCGCGACGAGCGCAAGCGCAAGGGCCGCAACCGCGTCGTCGCCCTCGCCGTGGTGCTCGTCCTCGCGCTGGGCGGCGGCATCGGCTGGTTCCTCCTCTCCGGAGGAGAGGAGAAGAAGAGCACGGCGGCCGCGGCGGGAGCGCAGAAGCGGGACGTGATCGTCGTCCACCTGCGGCAGACCCAGGGCGGCGACAGCTCCACCGCCCTGCTGGTCGACAACGAGACCAGCAAGAAGGCCACCACCCTCCTGCTGCCGAACTCGCTGGGGCTCACCACCAAGGAGGGCGGCACCGCCACGACGCTCGGCAAGGCCGTCCAGGACGCCGGTACCGGGGCGACCAGGGACGCCCTGAACACCCTGCTCGGCGCGGACATCAAGGGCAGCTGGCGGCTGGACACCCCCTACCTGGAGAACCTGGTCGAGCTCGTCGGCGGCATCACGGTCGACACGGACGCGACCGTGCCCGGCGCCAAGCAGGGCGACGGCCCGCTGGTCGAGCAGGGCAAGGGCAGGACCCTCGGCGGCCGGGCCGCGGTCGGCTACGCCACGTACCGGGCCACGGGCGAGGACCAGGGCCGGCAGCTGGCCCGGTTCGGCCAGGTCATGCAGGCGGTGCTGCGGAAGATGTCCACCGACCCGCGGGCGGCCACCACGACCGTCGACTCCCTGGCCCAGATCCCCGACCCCTCGCTCTCCGTCCAGCAGCTCGGCGCCTCCCTGGCCCACCTGGCCGAGAAGGCCAAGGAGGGGGCGTACGCCACCTCCGTCCTGCCCGTGAAGGCGGACGGGGCGCTCGGCGGGCAGCCGGCCGACGCCATGGTCAAGGACGTCCTCGGCGGCACGGTGCGCGCCACCGCCAAGGGCGCGCCGCCCCGGGTGAGCGTGAAGAACGCCACAGGATCCGCCGCCGCGTCCGGAACGGCGCAGGTCGCGCTGGTCAACGGCGGCTACACCTACGTCGACGGCGGTGCCCCGGGCACGGCGGAGGCGGCCTCCTCGGTGACCTACGCGGACGACTCCCGGGTGGCCGAGGCCAAGGAGGTCGCCAGGACGCTGGGCCTGCCGGAGAAGGCCGTGCGCAAGGGCACGGAGGCGGGCAACGCGGATGTCGCCGTGGTCCTGGGCAAGGACTACAAGGGCTGAGGGGCGGGAGCCCGGGCGCGGAGGGCGTGGCGGAAAAGGCCGGGAGGGCCGTCGGCGGGTCGTGAGACCCTTGAGACGTACTGACCCTCTTTACGAAAGCATGGCTTGTGACCGCCACGGACCGCTCCATCGAGCTCATCCAGGCCGCCGCCCAGGCTGCCGCCGACAAGCTCGCGCACGACGTCATCGCCTACGACGTCAGCGACGTACTGTCGATCACCGACGCCTTCCTGCTGGCCTCGGCCCCCAACGACCGCCAGGTCAAGTCGATCGTCGACGAGATCGAGGAGCGGCTGCTCAAGGAGCTCGGCGCCAAGCCGGTGCGCCGCGAGGGCGACCGCGACGCCCGCTGGGTGCTCCTGGACTACGTCGACATCGTCGTGCACGTGCAGCACAGCGAGGAGCGCGTCTTCTACGCCCTGGAGCGGCTGTGGAAGGACTGCCCGGAGATCGAGCTGCCCGCCGACGCCGTCGCCACCCGCGGCAAGGCCGAGGAGCACGCCCGTGACCAGGCCGCCGACGGCGACCTGGACGGAGACCTGAGCTGAACGGCCGCCCGGGCGGCCGCGGCCGCCGGCTCGTGCTGTGGCGGCACGGCCAGACCGCGTGGAACGTGGAGCGCCGTTTCCAGGGCACCACGGACATCGAGCTGACCGGCACCGGTGTCGCCCAGGCGCGCCGGTCCGCCCGGCTGCTGGCCGCGCTGCGGCCCGACGCGATCGTCGCCTCCGACCTGGGCCGCGCCAGGGCCACGGCGGCCGAGCTGGCCGCCGTCACGGGCCTCACGGTCACCCACCACGCCGAGCTGCGGGAGACCTACGCGGGCGCCTGGCAGGGGCTGACCCACGAGGAGATCGCCGAGCGCTACGGCGAGCAGTACGCGGCGTGGAAGCGCGGCGAGCCCGTGCGGCGCGGCGGCGGCGAGCTGGAGACCGAGGTCGCCGACCGGGCGGCGCCGGTCGTGCTGTCGCACGCCGAGAAGCTCCCCGACGGCGGCACGCTCGTCGTGGTCAGCCACGGCGGCACGATCCGCACCACCATCGGCCGGCTGCTGGGCCTGGAGGCCCGCTCGTGGGAGGCGCTGGGCGGCCTCTCCAACTGCTGCTGGTCCGTGCTGGGCGAGGGCGCCCGCGGCTGGCGTCTGCTGGAGCACAACGCCGGGACGCTGCCCGAGCCGGTGCTCGGCGACGACGACTGAGCGGCGCGTGGGGCTCGATTTCACATCTGGGCAGGTCACAGGCTAAAGTTCTTCTTGTTCGCGGGGAACGCGGGGGAAAACCTCCGGGGAAACCGAGAACAGCGGGGCTATAGCTCAGTTGGTAGAGCGCCTGCATGGCATGCAGGAGGTCAGGAGTTCAATTCTCCTTAGCTCCACAGTGACGACGATCCCGTCTCCCCTCCCGGGGAGGCGGGATTGTTGCTGTTCCGGCGCGGTCCCGTGGCAGAATCGGACACCCGGGAGCGAGCGGGGCCGAGGGGGAGGGGAGGAGCGCGGTCATGGGTGCTCACAGCCGGAAGTGCGACTGGTGCGGCAGCGGCACGCCGATCGTCCGCGACATGGAGCCGCTCAACTCCGCATACCAGTACTGGTGCGTGGAGTGCGCGCGGGCGCTGATCATAAAAGGCGACCCCATCGAGACCTACCGGGAGCTCGAGGGCGAGCCGATCTACGGACGACTGCTCGACGAGCACTGCGCCCTCAAGCGGTTCTACTCCTTCGTCACCGCGTGAAAATCGGTCATACCGGGGCGTTGCGGGACGCCCGATGAACCGATTTGGCAGATGGGGGGGAGGTCCGTGTAATGTAATCCGTGTCGCCAGGGAGACCGCGAGGAAAACCCGGGCGGAAAACAAAACAAGGGGCTATAGCTCAGTTGGTAGAGCGCCTGCATGGCATGCAGGAGGTCAGGAGTTCAATTCTCCTTAGCTCCACAGTGGTTGAGAGGGTCGTCCGCGAGGACGGCCCTCTCGGCGTTTGTGCGCCGCCCCGTTCTCAAGGGTCGTGCTCAGGGGGCGTCGAGGCGAAGCGCCAGCGCGGGGCAGCGGCGTACGGCCCGCTGTGCGCGCCCCCGTAGATGTCCGGGCACCCCGGCGTCCGCGAGCGCCGGAAAACCGTCCGGGCCCATCCGTACGAGCTCGGGCAGCAGCCCCGCGCACAGGCCGTGCCCCTCGCACAGCGTCCAGTCCACGGCGAGCCGCTTTCCGGCCGCGTTCCCCGGTTCCGTGTTCCCGTCACCGGGCAGTGGCAGCAGCCCGGCCGTGGGCCGCCCGCAGCCGCCGCCCAGGACGTGCGCGGCCAGATCGTCGGTGAAGGCCGCCAGCGCGCTCAGCGCGAAGCGCGCCGCCCCGTCCGGGTGCCCGCACGCCCCCCGCCCCCGGACGGCCCTCGCCGCCTCCCGTACGGCCTCCAGGGCACCGCGCCCGCCCCCGGCCACCACGTCCGCCAGGGCCCCGGCCAGCGTCGGCAGGCCCAGCCGGCACGGGCCGCACTGCCCCGCCGACTCGGCCGCCAGCCAGTGCGCCACCCGTACCGCCTCGCCCAGCGGACAGGTGTCGCCGGACAGCGGCAGCACCGCCCCGGCGCCCAGGGTCGCGCCGTGAGCGGCGAGGGCGCCCCTGGAGAGGGCCGTCCCGGCAGCGGCGGCCGCGTCCAGCCAGCCGCCGTGATAGCCGCCGACCAGCACGCCCTGCGGCGCGGCCTCGGTACCGCACTGGGCGAGGACGTACGACAGCGCCACCCCGCCGGGGGCCTCGACGACGCGCGGGAACGGCACCGCGCCGGAGACGGTGAGCAGGACGGTGCCCGGCTCGTCCGGGGTGCCGGTCGAGGCGTAGCGGGGGGTGCCGAGCCGGGCGGCGAGGGCGAGTTGGGCGTACGTCTCGGTGTTGGACAGCAGCGTCGGCAGGCCGTCCAGCCCGGCCGTCGTGGCGTGGCCGCGCCGTCCCGGCGGGAGCGCGGGGCCACCGCTCGCGGCGCGCAGCAGTGCGGAGGACTCCCCGGAGACCATGCGCTCGGGGAGGCGTACGACCCGGGCGCGCACGGCCCGCCCGCGCCGGTCGGACAGACCGCGCTCGCCGAGTGCCTCCCGTACGGACGCCTCCGTGCCCGTACGGGTCACCCCGATCACGAGCGTCCGGGCGCCGAGCGCCTCGGCGGCGAGCAGCGCGCCGTCCAGCACGAGGTGCGGGGCGCGCCGCAGCAGCACCGCGTCCTTGCGGCACGCGGGCTCGCCCTCGCACCCGTTGACGACCACCACGGGCGGCGTGCCGCGCCGCCGCGCGGCCCCGCCCACCGCCCGCACCTTCCGCGCGAACGGAAACCCGGCCCCACCCCGGCCGCGCAACGCGACGGCCTCGGCCAGCCGCGTCAGCTCGTCCTCGGTGAGGCGCGGGATCGAGCCGTGCACGGCGAGATGGGCGCGCCGGTCCAGCCGGGCCGCGTCGTCGAACCCGGCGGTCAGCCGTGGCAGCCCGAGAACGAGCACGTCGGGGAGTTCGGGGAGGGTCATGTGAGTTCAGCCCGTCCGCGTGAGGAACTCAGCCCCTCCGGCGTTTGAGGAGCGGGGTCTGGGGCGGAGCCCCAGGAAACTGGGGGCACCTCCCAGCGGTAGCTGGGGGAGAAAGGGCGGGACTGGGGCATCCTCCCCGCCGCATGCGCCCCCACCGGCCGTCGGCGTACGACGAACCGCCGCAACTGAGGCACCCCGAAACGCCGAACCGCGAGGGCGAGCGCCACCCCCACCAAACACCCCACATAACACCCCGTCACCCACCCCGCCGCCTCCCGCCCCGCGTTCAGCCCGTGGAGCAACGCCGTGCACCACGCCCCGTACGCGCTCGCGTGGAGCACCCGCCAGCGCCGCGCCGCCGCGCGCCCCCGCCCGGCGAAGACGCTGCGCAGGGCGCCGGTCGCGGCCGCGAGCACCAGCAGATAGCCCGCGAGCGAGCCGAGCCCGATGAGCCCGGCGCGCCCGCCGATGCCGGAGGCGAAGGGGATCAGGGCGCCGGTCGTGGAGGCGTGCGCCTCGGCGACCTTGACGCCCACGTGCACGAGGAGGAAGCCGAGCGCGCCGACTGCGAGGGCCCGGTGCACGGCCTGGGCGAGCAGCCGGCCGCGCGGGCCGAGGGCCAGGCGGTCGGCGGCGACGAGCCCCCAGACGACGGTCGCGGTCAGCGAGACCAGGGCGAGCACGCCGCCGGCCTGGTCGAGGAAGCGGTGGAGGTCCATGCCCCGGCAGGCTAGGCAGCGAACCGGCCCGCGCGGCCCGCTTCGCGCAACCCCGGTGCGCCACCGTCCCCCGCTGCTAACGTCTGTTCGTTCGGCGCGAGTTCGATCCGTAAGCCGCCGCTTTCCCAACAAACCACCCTCGCAGGCGATTTGATTGCGTGCTCGTGGTTCTCCTTTGATCACTTCTTGGTGAACACATGTCCCCTGAGTGAACGGTTTATCGGTCAGAGTGTGGCCGACCATTCGCATCGCAGGGGGTTTTCCTTGACTTCACGCCGGCCAAGCCACCGTTCCAGAACGCGCGCCGTCCTGTCCCTGACGGCGGCCCTGCCGCTGGTCGCCGGAGCGCTCGCGCTCGGCGTGCCCGCGGCCCACGCCGACTCCGGCCCGCACGACCGCCAGTCGCTGGCGGGCACCAAGCCGCTGTGGGCGACGCCCAGTGCCGACCAGGGGGCCGTCCCGGAGCAGAAGGCCGTCACCGCACGGGTCTACCTCGCCGGCCGTGACGCCAAGGGCCTGGCCGCGTACGCGCGTGCCGTCTCGGACCCGAAGTCCGCCTCGTACGGCAAGTACTTGACGGCCCAGCAGTCGAAGGAACGTTTCGGCGCGACCCAGGGCCAGATAGCCCGGGTCACCGACTGGCTGAAGTCCTCCGGCCTGACGGTGACCGGCGTCAACGACCACTACGTCACCGTGACCGGTGACGCGGCCGCCGCCCGGAAGGCGTTCGGCACCGAGCTCCACAACTACGTCAAGGACGGGAAGACCTACCACGCCCCGGCGCGGAACGCCTCCGTCCCGGCCGCCCTCGACGGCGCCGTCCTGACCGTCGTGGGCCTGAACAACGCCCCGCGCCTGACCCACCACCGCGACACGCTGCCCGGCCCGAGCGCCGGCTTCCGCAACGCCGGCCCGTTCTCCACGTACTACGGCTCGAACGTCAACACCGGCCTCCCCTCCGCGTACGGCGACCACGCCCCGTACGCCATCAAGGGCTACACCGGAAAGCAGCTGCGCGCCGTCTACGGGGCGAAGAACTTCACCGGCAAGGGCGTGACGGTCGCCATCACCGACGCCTACGCCTCCCCGACGATCGCCGCCGACATCCAGCAGTACGCCAAGCGCAACGGCGACAAGGCCTACCGCAAGGGCCAGTACTCCCAGGTGCTGCCCGCCGCCTGGACGCACGCCGACCCCAAGGAGTGCGACGCGGCCGGCTGGTACGGCGAGGAGACCCTCGACGTCGAGGCCGTGCACGCCGTCGCCCCCGACGCGAACATCGTCTACGTCGCCGGCTCCTCCTGCCAGGACGACGACCTGATCGACTCCCTGCACAAGATCGTCGACAACCGGCTGGCCGACATCGTCTCCAACTCCTGGGGCGACGTCGAGGCCAACGAGTCCCCGGACGTGGCCGCCGCCTACGACCAGGTCTTCCAGAAGGGCGCCGTCGAGGGCATCGGCTTCTATTTCTCCTCCGGCGACGACGGCGACAACGTCGCCAAGCACGGTGTGAAGCAGGTCGACACGCCCGCCAACTCCCCGTGGGTCACCTCCGTGGGCGGCACCTCCCTGGCCGTCGGCAAGGGCGACAAGTACCTGTGGGAGACCGGCTGGGGCACCCACAAGGCCGCGCTGTCCAAGGACGGCCTGACCTGGGAGGGCATGCCCGGCGCCTTCACCGGCGGCGCCGGCGGCGGCACCAGCAAGGTCTTCGAGCAGCCCTTCTACCAGCGCGGCGTCGTCCCCGACACGCTGGCGAAGTCGAACGGCACCGACAAGCCGATGCGCGTCGGCCCCGACATCGCGGCCGTCGCCGACTCCACCACCGGCTTCCTCGTCGGCCAGACGCAGACCTTCCCCGACGGCTCGGTGAAGTACGACGAGTACCGCATCGGCGGCACCTCGCTGGCCGCGCCCGTGATCGCGGGCGTCCAGGCGCTGGCCCAGCAGGCCCGGCACGGCGTCCCGATCGGCTTCGCCAACCCGGCCATCTACGACCGCTACGGCACCGGCGCCTACCACGACGTCACCGACCACCCGCTCGGCCAGGGCCGCAGCATCGCCGACGTCCGCGTCGACTACGCCAACGGCGTCGACGCCAAGGGCGGCCTGCTCACCTCGCTGCGCACCCTGGGCGCCGACAGCTCACTCTCCGCGACCGTCGGGTACGACAACGTCACCGGCGTCGGCACCCCGGCCGACGGCTACGTGACCTCGTACGTGCCCGGTCAGCGCCGCTGACCCCCGTCCGACCCCCGCTCGGCCCCCGCCGAGCCCCCCGGGGCCCGCACCGTGCTTCGGTGCGGGCCCCGGGCCCGCTGGGGTAACCTGACCCCATGCGTGCCGTACGCCTTCTGCTTAGCGAGCCGCGCTGATCAAGCACCGGCAGGTGACCGCCGACCCTTCGGCGGTCCGGACCGGCATCGGCGCGGCATCCCCTCCTGTGCGAGGGGTTTTTTCATTTGCGGGCCCGGGCCCTATGGCTCCGGACCGCGAGCGGACAGGCGACAGACGACGATCGATGGAGCTTTGAGGACGATGAGCGAGACCCCCACCGCCGCCGAGGTGGCCGCCCCGCACCGCTACACGGCCGCGCTGGCCGCTGACATCGAGGCGCGCTGGCAGGACTTCTGGGACGCGAACGGTACGTACGCCGCGCCCAACCCCAGCGGTGAGCTGGCCGGCGACGAGGCCGTCGTCGCCCGCCCCAAGAAGTTCATCATGGACATGTTCCCGTACCCCTCGGGCGCGGGCCTCCACGTCGGCCACCCCCTGGGCTACATCGCCACGGACGTCTACGCGCGCTACCACCGCATGACGGGCCACAACGTCCTCCACACCCTCGGCTTCGACGCCTTCGGCCTGCCCGCCGAGCAGTACGCCGTGCAGACCGGCACCCACCCCCGGGTCTCCACCGAGGCGAACATCGAGAACATGAAGGCCCAGCTGCGCCGGCTGGGCCTGGGCCACGACAAGCGCCGCTCGTTCGCGACGATCGAGCCGGAGTACTACAAGTGGACCCAGTGGATCTTCCTCCAGATCTTCAACTCCTGGTACGACCCGGAGGCGAAGAAGGCCCGCCCGATCGCCGAGCTCGTCGCCGAGTTCGAGAGCGGCCGGCGTGAGGTCCCCGGCGGCCGCGCCTGGAGCGAGCTGAACGCCGTCGAGCGCGACGAGCTGCTGGGCGCCTACCGCCTGGCCTACGCCTCCGACGCGCCCGTCAACTGGTGCCCCGGCCTGGGCACCGTGCTGGCCAACGAGGAGGTCACCGCCGACGGCCGCTCCGAGCGCGGCAACTTCCCCGTCTTCAAGTCCAAGCTGCGCCAGTGGAACATGCGGATCACCGCCTACGCGGACCGCCTGATCGACGACCTGGACGCCCTGGACTGGCCCGAGGCCATCAAGCTCCAGCAGCGCAACTGGATCGGCCGCAGCGAGGGCGCGCGCGTCGACTTCCAGGTCGCCGGCCACGAGGCCCGGAAGATCACCGTCTTCACCACCCGCCCCGACACCCTCTTCGGCGCCACCTACATGGTGCTGGCCCCCGAGCACGACCTGATCGACGCGATCGTGCCCGCCGAGTGGCCCGAAGGCACCAAGGACGTCTGGACCGCCGGCGCGGGCACCCCGGCCGAGGCCGTCGCCGCCTACCGCAAGCAGGCGCAGTCCAAGACCGACGTCGAGCGGCAGACCGAGGGCAAGGACAAGACCGGCGTCTTCACCGGCGCGTACGCCCTCAACCCGCTCACCGGCGAGCGCGTCCCCGTCTTCGTCGCCGACTACGTGCTGATGGGCTACGGCACCGGCGCGATCATGGCCGTGCCCGGCCAGGACGAGCGCGACTGGGAGTTCGCCACCGTCTTCGAGCTGCCGATCGTCCGCACCGTCCAGCCGCCCGAGGGCTGGGAGGGCGAGGCCTACAACGGCCAGGGCGCGGCCATCAACTCGGCCAACGCCGAGCTCGACCTCAACGGCATGCAGATCGACGAGGCCAAGCGCACCGTGATCGCCCACCTGGAGGCGCGCGGCATCGGCGAGGGCACCGTCAACTTCCGGCTGCGCGACTGGCTCTTCAGCCGTCAGCGCTACTGGGGCGAGCCCTTCCCGATCGTCTACGACGAGAACGGCGTCGCCCACGCGCTGCCCGAGTCGATGCTCCCGCTGGAGCTGCCCGAGGTCGACGACTACACCCCGCGCACCTTCGACGCGGACGACGCGGACACCTCCCCGGAGACCCCGCTCTCCCGCAACCAGGACTGGGTCAACGTCGAGCTGGACCTGGGCGACGGGCCGAAGACGTACCGCCGCGAGACCAACACCATGCCCAACTGGGCCGGTTCCTGCTGGTACGAGCTGCGCTACCTGGACCCGCGCAACGACGAGCAGCTGGTCTCCGCCGACGCCGAGCGCTACTGGATGGGCCCGCGCGAGGGCCAGCCGCTGGGCGGCGTCGACCTGTACGTCGGCGGTGCCGAGCACGCCGTGCTCCACCTGCTGTACGCCCGCTTCTGGTCGAAGGTCCTCTTCGACCTGGGCCACATCTCCTCGGCCGAGCCGTTCCACAAGCTCTACAACCAGGGCATGATCCAGGCGTACGTCTACCGCGACGCGCGCGGCATCGCGGTGCCCGCCGCCGAGGTGGAGGAGCAGGGCGGCGCGTTCTACTACGAGGGCGGCAAGGTCAGCCGACTGCTCGGCAAGATGGGCAAGTCCCTGAAGAACGCCGTCACCCCGGACGAGATCTGCGTCGAGTACGGCGCCGACACCCTGCGCCTGTACGAGATGGCGATGGGCCCGCTGGACGTCTCCCGCCCCTGGGACACCCGCGCCGTCGTCGGCCAGTACCGGCTGCTCCAGCGCCTGTGGCGCAACGTCGTCGACGAGAACACCGGCGAGGTCACGGTCGTCGACGCCGCGCCCGACGAGGCGACGCTGCGCGCCCTCCACAAGGCGATCGACGGCGTCGGCCAGGACATGGCGAACCTGCGCTTCAACACGGCCATCGCCAAGGTGACCGAGCTGAACAACCTCGTCACCAAGCTGCCCGAGGTGCCGCGCGTGGTCGCCGAGGGCCTGGTGCTGCTGATCGCGCCGCTCGCCCCGCACATCGCCGAGGAGCTGTGGCGCAAGCTCGGTCACGAGGGCTCGGTCGTCCACGCGGACTTCCCCGCCGCCGACCCGGCCTACCTGGTCGACGAGGCCGTGACCTGCGTCGTCCAGATCAAGGGCAAGGTCAAGGCCCGCCTGGAGGTCGCCCCGTCGATCTCCGACGAGGAGCTGGAGAAGGTCGCGCTGGCCGACCCGGCGGTCGTCGCCGCGCTGGGCGGCGCGGGCATCCGCAAGGTCATCGTGCGGGCGCCGAAGCTGGTGAACATCGTCCCGGCGTAATGCCTCGGGGCGGGCGCTAGGGGTTTGTCCCTACGGGCAGGTTGGGGGTTCCGAAGGAACCCGCGGCCTGCCCGTAGCGTTTACGGTGGAGAGGAGGCGGGGGCCGTCCCGCCGACGGGTCCTCTCGGGGGCTCGCCGAGTGTCCCGCTCGTGTCCCGCTTGCTGAGGAGCGCGTATGGTAGCCGCGGCCGTGATCATCGCCTTGATCTGTGCGCTCGTCGTGGCGCTGGCGGTCATCGCCACGGTCAAGACGGTCCGGACCGTCAAGCGCGGCGTCGACCAGGCGGTCACCCAGGCCCGTCGCACGGTCGAGGACACCCGGCTCAAGGCCCGGCAGTTCACCCAGGCCGGCCCGGCGGGCGAGGTCGCCGAGCTGCGCCTCTCGCTGCGGACGTCGATGCGCGCCACCCAGGAAGTGCTGCGGGAGAGCCGGAAGGACGACGCTTCCCTGACCGAGTCCCTCGCCCTCTTCGACCGCCTCAGCGCACACGGCCGCGAGCTCGACGAAGACCTGCGCAAGCTGGAGACCGAGCCCGACCGGGAGCGTGTCGCCGCCTGCCTGCCCGACCTCCGGGAGCGCACCAAGCAGATCACGCACTCCGCCGACTCCCTGCGCTTCGCCGCCCAGGACCGGGCCCGGCAGTTCGCCGGCGACGAACTGTCGCTGCTGAGCGAGCAGATCCGCATGGAGACGGGCGCGCTCCGCCACTGGGAGGCCGACGACGCGGGGGCGGCGGCGAAGGATACGGAGAAGACGGGCGCCGAGACCAAGGCCGAGCGGCCCGCGATAAGCGGCAGGGATGCCTCCCGGCAGTGGGGGTACACATGGGAGAAGGTCAAGCGTCCGGAAAGCCCCGCCTGAGCGAAGCGGCCCTGACCAGCGGAAACGATCAAGCGGTCCGGGGCCCGCACTGCCGTGGCGACGGCCCGGCGGGTAACCTCCGGGGCATGTCCCGCCATGTCGCGATCATCACTGATTCCACGGCCTACCTGCCCGCTCGGGCGATGGAGCGGCACGACATCGTCGCCGTACCGCTGACAGTGGTCCTGGGCGACGAGGCGCTGGAGGAGGGCACCGAGATCTCGGCCCGGTCGGTCGCCCAGGCCCTTCAGAAGCGCCGGCCGGTGACCACCTCGCGCCCCGCCCCCGAAGTCTTCGCGGCCGCCTACCGCGCCGCCGCCGAGGCCGGTGCCGACGGCATCGTCTCCCTCCACCTCTCCTCCGAGTTCTCGGGCACCTACGACGCCGCGGTCCTCGCGGCGAAGGAGGCTCCGGTGCCGGTACGGGTCGTGGACACCGGCATGGTTGCGATGGCCCTCGGCTTCTGCGCCCTCGCCGCCGCCGATACCGCCGAGGCGGGCGGCACGCTCGACGAGGCGGTGGCCGCGGCGGAGAAGCGCGCGCAGGGTACGGCCGCCTTCTTCTACGTCGACACCCTCGACTACCTGCGCCGCGGCGGGCGCATCGGCGCCGCCCAGGCGCTGCTCGGCTCGGCGCTCGCCGTCAAACCGCTGCTCCAGCTGGACGGGGGCCGTATCGAGCTGAGAGAGAAGGTCCGTACGGCGTCGAAGGCGATCGCCAGGCTGGAGGAGATCGTCGTCGAGCGCGCGGGTGCCGCGCCGGTCGACGTCGCGGTGCATCACCTGGCCGCCCCGGAGCGGGCCGAGCTGCTCGCGGAGCGGCTGCGGGAGCGGGTGCCGGGGCTGGCGGAGCTCCATGTGAGCGAGGTCGGCGCGGTCATCGGGGCGCACACGGGGCCGGGGCTGCTGGGCGTGGTGGTCTCGGCGAGGTGAGAGTCCTCTTGTGGGTGACGGATTTTTCCACAACCCGCCGGTAGTCCACAGGAATTGAGGCTTCCGGACAGGATCAGGCGGCGTCACCTAGCGTGACGGCATGACTTCATTCGCGCCTTCTCCGACACGTACCGTCACCGCCCTCGACCTGGGCCTCGGCTCGCTGCGCGACCGCGTGGCGGCCGATCCCGGGACCGGTGCCGACGCCCGCGCCGGCACCGTGCGCCCGCGAGGGCGGCTGCGCCCGCGTGGGGTGATGGCCGCGCTGGGAGACCGGCTGCCGTTGTGGGTGCGGGTGCGGTGCGGCATCGCGCCGAGGACGCTCGCGGCGCTGACGGCCGTGCTGGTCGCGGCGGTCGCCCTGGGCGCGTACCACTTCTGGGCGGGGCGCCCACGGACGGTCCGGGTGCCGGCGCGCGAGGGACCGGTGGCGGCGTCGCCGCCGGAGGCGGTCGTCCCGCCGGCGCCTGGCTCTGGTCCTGGTCCGTCGGCGCCCGGCTCCGGCCCGGTCCCGTCGGCCCGGAGCCTGGTGGTGGACGTGGCGGGCAAGGTGCGGCGCCCCGGGGTCCAGCGCCTGCCGCCGGGTTCACGGGTCGAGGACGCGCTGGAAGCCGCCGGAGGAGCGCGGCCGGGAGTGGACACGGCGGGGCTCAACCGGGCGCGCGTGCTGATGGACGGGGAGCTGATCGTGGTGGGCGCCGGCCCCACCCCTGGAGGCCCGGCGCAGGGAGGTCCGGTACTGGGTGGTCCGGGGCCGGTAGGCCCGGCATCGACCTCGGGCGGCGGCGCCGGGCCTGCCGGAGCCGGGCCGGTCAGCCTCAACTCCGCGACGCTCGAACAGCTCGACGCCCTCCCGGGCGTGGGTCCGGTCCTCGCCCAGCACATCCTCGACTACCGCACCCAGCACGGGGGTTTCCGCTCGGTCTCCGACCTCCGCCATGTCAACGGCATCGGCGCCCGCCGCTTCACCGACCTCAAGCCGCTGGTCCAGCCATGACACGGGTCGCTGACACCGATACGGGCGCTCTTTCGGCGGGAGGGGATGGGGAGGCCGCCCCGGCCGACCTGCGGCTGGTCGGGCCCGCGCTCGCGGCGTGGGCCGCCGCCGCGGTCGCCCTGACGGCGGAGGGCCGCGCGGTGGCCGTCGCCTGCGGGACGGCGGTGCTCGTGACCTGCGCGCTGCTGCTGGTGGCGGCTGCGCGCCGGGGCACCGGGGGCGGTGCCGAGGGCGGTGGCGGGGGAGCGGGCGGGGCCGGGATCGCCGGCGCGGTGGCGGCTGTGGTGCTGTGTGCCGCCGCAGGGGCGGCGGTTGGTGGGTTGGCGGGGGTCGACAGCCGGCGCGGGCCGGTGCCGGAGCTGGCGCGGCGGCATGCCGAGGCGACCGTCGAGGTGACGTTGACCGGGGACCCGAGGCCGACTCGGCCACGGGTGCGGGGCTCGGTCCGGGTCGCGCCCGCCGTCGTGGTGGAGGCCGAGGCGACCCGGGTGACCACCGCACGCGGGGTGACGACAGCGGTCCGCACGCCGGTGCTGCTGATGGCCCATCAGTCGTGGCTCGGGCTGCTGCCCTCCACCGAACTCAGGGTGGAAGGCCGGCTGATGCCGCCCTCCCGGTCGGGTGACCGCGTCGCGGCCGTCGTCCGGGTCGGTGACAGCGGCCCGCCGCGGATCGTCGCGGGGCCGTCCGTGGTGCAGCGGGTGGCGGGGCGGCTGCGCGCCGGCCTGCGGGAGGCGGCCGACGGGCTGGCGCCGGATGCCCGGGCGCTGCTGCCCGGCCTGGTCGTCGGGGACACCTCGCGCGTCCCCTCCGACCTCGAAGAGGCCTTCCGGGCCACGGATTTGACGCATCTGCTCGCCGTGTCCGGGGGAAATCTGGCGGTGCTGCTGGCCGTGCTCATCGGGCCGCCGCATCTCGCCTCGCGTGCCGAGCGCCGTGGGCTGGCGGCCCGGCTGGGGATCCCGCTGCGGCTGACGGCGGTGCTGGGCGGTGGGCTGGCGCTCGGTTTCGTGGTGGTGTGCCGTCCCGAGCCGAGCGTGCTGCGGGCGGCCGTGTGCGGGCTGATCACTCTGCTGGCCATCGGGACGGGCCGTCGCCGCGGCCTGCTGCCCGCGCTGGCGGGGGCCGTTCTCCTGCTCGTCCTCTACGACCCGTGGCTGGCCCGGGGCTACGGGCTTCTGCTCTCGGTCCTGGCCACCGGCGCCCTGCTGACCTTCGCCCCGCGCTGGGCGGCGGGCCTGCGGCGGCGCGGGGTGCCGCCCCGGATCGCGGAGGCGCTCGCGGCGGCGGGCGCGGCGCAGGCCGTGTGCGCGCCGGTGATCGTGGTGCTGGCGGCGCGGGTGAGCCTGGTGGCGGTGCCGTGCAATCTGCTCGCCGAGCCGGCGGTCGCGCCCGCCACGATCCTCGGGTTCGCCGCGCTCGCCGCCGCCCCGCTCGTGCCGCCGCTCGCCGAGGGGCTCGCCTGGCTGGCGGGCTGGCCGGCGCGGTGGACGGCGACCGTCGCCCGGACCGGCGCGGGGCTGCCCGGGGCCGAGCTGGACTGGCCGGGCGGCTGGGCCGGCGGGCTGTGGCTGGCGGCGGCGACGGTGGTCCTCCTCCTGGTCGCGGGGCGGGTGCTGCGCGGCCCGTGGGTCTGCGGGGCGTGCGCGCTGGTCCTGCTGCTGGCCGTGGTCCGCCCGGCACCCCTGACGAGGGGCCTCACCGGGTGGCCGCCACCGGACTGGCGGATGGTGGCGTGCGATGTCGGCCAGGGAGACGCGCTCGTGCTCGCCACCGGACGCCCGCACAGCGCGGTGCTCGTCGACGCCGGGCCCGAGCCGAGAGCCGTCGACCGCTGTCTGCGGCGGCTGGGCGTCGACGAGGTGCCGATGCTGCTGTTGAGCCACTTCTTCTTTCCGCTGTTCAGATCTGTCTCATGAGATCTGTGGTTCAGTCTCGATCCGTTGTGATGGTGTGAGACAGGTGAGCTGACGGGAGTTCCTCTCCGGGCCCCTGAGGAGGGGTTGGAGTGGATCTTGCCTTTGTGCAGTCTGGGCTGCTGGAGAGGTTCCTGGACAGTGACGTCATCTCCGCGGCGGAGGTAGAGGCGTTGCTGAAGCGGCGGGGTGTGCTCGACGGGACGCCGGTGTTCCTCGACGAGGAGTCGCAGATGCCGGTGCCTCCTCTGTGTGAGTACGGCAGGTATCTATCGACGGCGTTGTTGGACGAGACGACGCTGAGGGACTATGGGCGGGCGGTTCGACGCCTGGATGACTACCTCGTTGGCCTGGGCAGCGACGTGCTGTCTGCGGTGGAGTCGGATCTCGTTTCGTACCGGGACCAGCGGACCCGGTGGCAGAAGAAGCCGATCGGCTGGTCGGCGTGGGGCAAGGAGTCGTTTGTCCAGGACGACCTCTACGGGTTCCTCGTCGACCGCAAGATCTTGACGCACCGGCCGGCGCGGGTGGCGGCACGGGGACGCAACGCGCTGGCGCCGCAGGTCCGGTCCAGCATGGACATCCGGCATCTGAACTTCGAGCAGTACCGGTACTTCCGGGACGTGGGACTGGGGGGACAGCTGCCCAACGCCACGGTTGACCAGCGCTTTCGCGGGTGGTCACCGCTGCGTGGCCGGGCCGGTTCCGATCTGGCCCTGGGAACGGGGGGACGGTGGCGGGAGTGGTCGACGGTGCTGCTTCCCGAGATGGGGCTGTGGCCCGGGATGCCGGGCGGGGCCGTGGAGTACACGGTTCAGGCATGCGCGAAGTACGGCAAAGCCCGCACCGTCTACGTCCCTGAGGATGCGGTCGCCTCCGCAGATTTGTTCTGTCTCCTGGAGCGTCCGGACATCGTCCGCAGGGCCGCCTGCGGGCTGGAGCGCAAGGCCCGCGACCTGTTCGTCGTCGGTGAGGTCGACGTCGCGGGTGGGTGGGTGCGGGGCGTCCTGGACGGTGTCGTGCGTGAGTTCGAGATGTCGGCCATGGACGCCAAGCTGCGGCGGATCACCGTCCACGAGGGTGAGTCCGGCCTGGAGGCGCTGTCCTTGTTCGTCTGCCGCGGCGGGCTGATGCCGGGGGCGGACGCCTGGAAAGGCTACCGCCACCGGGCATGGACGCGCATGATCGAGCTCGCCGACCGGACCACCCCGCACTTGCCCACGCGGCGCTGGAGATGGCACGACCTGAGACACACGTACGCTCTGCAACTGCTGACCTATCTGGAGAACGCCATGGACGGCGAGGAGCCGGACATGCAGGCTCGCCGCCGCCGGCACCGCTCCTACTTGACCGGGCACATCCGGCACAATCCGCTGCTGATCGTCAGCCGTCGGCTCGGTCACTCCAACCCGGAGACCACCTACCAGTACCTCCAGTACACGGACGACCTGATCAACGAGTTCGAGGCCGCGTTCTCCAGCTGGGTCGGCGACGACGAGGCGACCTACGCCGAGATCGCCTCCCACGCCCTGGCTAGCACGAAGGGCGTTCGCTGATGTCGAAGCCGCGCCGGAAGTATCGGAGCAAGCAGGAACGCGAACGCCTGCTCATGGCCCTGGCGAATCCCGTCCCGCCAGGTGGCATCGGCCCCCGAGTGATCAGCATCCCCAGAGAGCTGTTGGCAGTGGACCCGTCAGGCTTTCGCTGCACACGGCTGGCCATGCAACTGGCGGACGAGTGGGTGGAGTACGTGGCCGCGACCGCCATCACGGCCCACGCGAGGACCTATCAGATGGCGATCAACCGGCTCTGCGAGTACGTCGACAAGAAGCTCGGGCCACAGGCAGAGGCGGTGAGCCTGACGGATCAGGGGTTCTTTGACCTGCTGATCGGCTGGGAACTATCCCTGCCAGAGACCTACGCTCCGAGTTCAACCTATCCCGCGGTGATGGCCGCCGGACTGCGGCTGCTGGTCGTGCGTCGCGACGACCACTCCGATCGTGATGTTGCACCGGACCTGGCCAGGTGGGCTCGCGGGCCCGCACTCCTCGGCAGCGGCGAGAAGACGGAACGGGACGAGTTCACCCGGCCGGAGAAGCGGGCCCTGGTCCGCGCCGCCTGGCAGAGCGTCCACGCCACCCGCAAGCGCCTGGACGAGGGCTGGGCTCTTGCCGAGCAAGGACAGCACCCCGACGCGGGCAGTTGGACCAGCATCGCTGACCTGCTCTGCGGACTGGCCCACGAGCAGATCACCCCCGACGACATCCGCCGACACCTACCTCCGTCCCGAGAGTGGCCATCAGAACTGAAGGAGTTCGCCGCCGCCCCCGGCAGGCCCCTCGTTCCGCAGTCGGCGCGACAGCAACTGGTGAGACAGCTGTTCGCGAGGTTGTATCCGCACACCTTGGACCTGCACGCCTTCCGCGTCCTGCTGATGGACGCGACCGGCTACACCTCGGAAGAGGTCACCGGGTTCGGCGAGAAACAGGTGGAGTTCCTGCCGAAGGGAGTCCGGCTCACCCTCCTCAAGAACAGGGCCGGACTGCTGCGGCACAGGGCCTTTCGAGACCAGCCCGCACCCGCCGACGAGCCGGAGCCGCAGAGTGCGAGTGACGATCAGGTCACCGTGGACTGGCCGCGGCGCGAGGCCAGCGCGGTGGTCCGCCAGCTCCTGGAAACCACCGCCCGGGTCCGCGCCAAGGCGCCCCACGTCACCGACACGCTCTTCGTCACCGCCGCCGTCTCGCCTAGCCTCACCCCCGAGTTCGGCAAATGGGATCCCCAGTCCCGGAAGAGGTTCGGCCACTGGCTGGACGCCATGGGAATCGAGATCAAGGGCGACCGGAACATCGGCCGCCTGCGGAAATCGGTCAAGGTCGAGAAGGCCATCGTGACCGAAGGCCGCATCAGCGACGCAGCGGACGATCACACCGAGGAAGCCTTCGCCGGCCATTACGCACAGGGCACCACCCTTCGGATCCTGTCCGGCCGGACGATCACCACAGCTCAGCAGCACTGGTTCGACAAGGCACTCGACCGCGTCGACGGCCCCACCGTCGTCCCGGACCTCTCCGCAGCCGTCGACCACGACCTGCTCAAGGACACCGGTTTGTCCACCGAGGAGGCCGAGGCCATCATGTCCGGCCAGCTCGACATGGGCGTCTCCCACTGCAAAAACCCCTACCAGGGGCCCTACAGCCGCCCCGGCGAACTCTGCGGCGTCGCACCGCTGCGCTGCTTGGAGTGCCGCAATGCCTGGATCCTGCCTTCCAATCTGCCCCAACTGCTGCTCTTCCAGCGGCACTTGGAAAGACTTCGTACGGTCCTGGCCCCGCCGGTCTTCGCCCGGCTATGGGGGCAGAGCTGGGTGAACCTCCGAGCTGTCCTGAAGGACCGCACGCCCGAGGACACCGCCCTGGCCCTCAAGCACATCGAAGCCGGCCAGGCCGTCCTGGACCTGCCACTGGCCGCGAACACGGAGTTCGACGCATGATCGTCACACTGCCCCAGCAACGACGCCCGTCCTTGTTCCGGGACGACGAGCCCGTCGTCGCCGGCCGCTCGTTACTTCCTGGGGCTCGCGAGCCCGGCGCCTACGTCCCCCGGTTCGGCGACACGGGCTGCTGGGACTTCAACGGGGTTCTCAAGAGGCCCGCCAATACCTCCGCCAGCGGCTGGAAGGTCATGTTCAGCCTGGAGCTGGAGGACCCGTACTGGAATCTGCTGGCTCGCGAGTTCATCATGTTCGCCTTCAACCCGCGGCATCCCCAGGTCCTCAAGAGCGGCGTCGTCCTGGAAAGGGCTGGCGACCCGCGAACCCTGGCCCACATCGCCTCGCGCCTTCGGACAGCAGCGCGTTGGGGCCGTAAGAACGGGCTTCCGGCTCACCCCGACGCATGGACGGTGGAGGACCTGCGGCAACGCATCACCGATCTGGCTGACGCCTGCACCGCCACGGGAACGGTCCGAGGCCACGTGGCTACCCTCAAGAGCCTGGCGGCGGCCGAGCCGGCCCTCAGCCTGCCCTGGCCCGCCGGAGATCCGTGGCCAGGCCAGAGTGCCCGCAACGTCGCCCGCGACACCCGGGACAGGACGGGAAAGCTCTCCACCCCCAGTGTTCCTCCACAGACCTGGTTCCCGCTGATCAGGGCCGCCTGGGCCTACATCCACGACTTCGCCCCCGACGTCCTGCGCGCTGACCGTCGCATCAGCGAGCTCCTGGCCGTCGCGACCTCCTCCATGCTCGGCTTTGACGCACGACTTGAGGAGTGGCTCGCGGACCCTCAAAACAAGGTCCCTGCCCATCCCGCAGCATCGAAGGACCAGACCCCGCAGGTGAATTGGAACCTTCTGCTACTTCTCATGGGCTTCGACGCGTCCACCCGCTCCAATGCCTTTTCTTCGAACTCTCCAGCAGCGAAGCGACGGCGCGTCCTCATCCTGGACGCGGCGGCCGAAGGACGGATCACAACTCATGCCCTGACCGGGGAGCTCCACCAGGTCACCCGGCCGGACGGCAGCACCGGAGGATGGCACCCCGGTATCGAACGCCGGGCCCTGACCGACCTCAAAACGGCACTGCGAGATGCCGCATTCGTCCTGGTCGTTGGCCTGTCCATGATGCGCGATTCGGAGATTCACGAGATCTTGCGCGAGCCCGTCGTCGAGCACTACAGCACCCCCGCAATCGCCTCCACCAAGATCAAGGGCACCACCCAGCGCCCCGGCAAGCACTGGTGGATTGCCGAACCCGTCGTTGAGGCCCTCACGGTCGCCGAAGCGATCTCCCTGCACCCCGAACGCATCTTCTCCCCAGTCACCGCCAGCAAGCAGGACGGCGCCATCCTCGGAGTCAGGATGCTGGCCGCGTTCGTGGCCTTCACGAATGCCAACCGAGCCACGACCGGGCTCGACGAGATCCCCACCGCCTACATCCGGCCCCACATGTTCCGCCGCACGATGGCCATGCTCACCGACCAGTTCCCCGGCTCCGAGATCGCCACCGGCATCCAGCTCAAGCACATCGCCGCACGGGCCCTCGCCAACGCCACCACCCAGAGTTACGCAGCCTCTGACACCGAGTGGGCCAAATACCTCGAAGGTGCTCTGGACAACGTCAAGTTCCGCAAGATCAAAGATCTCTACCACCGCCATACCGAAGGCGAGGAGATCGGATTCGGGCCCGGCGCCGAACGCGTCAAGGACGCCTTCGACCAGATCGCCGCGACTGTCAAGGCCCGCAACGGCGACGCTCGAACCGCTGAGACCCTCCTGCGAACGACCAGGATCCACATCAGGTTCGGCATGCTCAACAACTGCACCGCTGACCACACCAACCCCGTCGGTGCCGCCTGCCTGGAGAACGCGATCGTCCCCGAAGGACACGTCGGCCCGCTCGACGAACGCTGCCGGCCTGACCGATGTGCCAACAGCATGATCGGCCCCGAGCACCTACCGATCTACGACTCTTACCAGCGCAAACAGCTCCAGCTCATCAACAACCCCACCGTCCCTGCCTGCCGCCGAGACCTCGCCGAACGCGAACTCGACATCACCCGCAACGTGCTCAAGATGGCAGGTGGGCCCCAGTGACCGGACCCGCCGACGGCGACCTCGAAGACCAGGTCAGCCCCAAGACCGCCGCCGTGCTGCGGGCCGCGATGACCCGCCTCTTCGAAGGGCGTCCGCAACGAACCGACGGCCGCCTCACGAAGGAGAACCTCTACAAAGAAGCCCAGGTCAGCCGCGCGACCATGAACCGCGCACACGCGATCACGGCCGAGTGGGACGCGCACATCGCCGCCCACGGCAAGGCCACCCCTGGCGAAGCCAAACGCGACGCGACCATCGCCGACCTCAAAAGGCGCCTGACGAAGAAGACCCAGGAATGCACCCTCCTGGAGAACAAACTCAAAGCCGCCCACACCGCGATCGCCGCCCTCTACCACGACAACAAAGCCCTACGGCAGCAGCTCAACAAGAACGTCTCAACCACCGTCACGCCCATCCGCCCCCGTCAACGCCGCTTTTGACGCCCATTCTCAGGGTTCATACTCCTGATGGGAGAGCTCTTCCAGGTCTACTGATTGGGCATCATCCCAGACTCGTTCCATGGAGATAAAGAATTTCCGGAGGAGTGGGGACGGGGCATCAGGGTCGAAATGATACTCAAATATAGGGCACTCGCCTGCATCAAGCAGAGGCATGTAGGGTATTGCGCGAAGCCATGCGTCGGTCTTCACGATGTTCATGCTGGGTACGCCAGCATAGACCTTCGCTTGAACGTTTTCGGCCGTGTCGAATTCTGCCGCACGTTCACGATGGCGCGCGCATGTCACGAGGGTGTCATGGACCTCGCCTTGCTGCCTGGCGCTCGGACACAGCCTTTTCCTGAGCTCAGGTTGTTGCATTACATGGCCGTCAGGCGCTGAGACTACAACTCGCAGTCGACATCCATTAGATACTGCGTCTCGCACCGCCCACTGATACTGGTTTACCATGAACCCGTAGCCCGTATGCGCCATGAAGAATATGTCGGATGCGGAACGAACGCGGCCTGCGATGGTTCGGCTATTCTGCTCGGTTGCGTCCAGGTAAATCGTTACATCCTGCGCATAGTTGTGCGTCTCCGGATCCCCGGAACCGCTGAAGGCCCCTTCAGTTATCTGGATGGCCTCTTCTGTTGCCGGTCGGAACAGTTCCTCGGCCTTCCAGTCTGGGAGCATTTTCTCTAGAACCCGACAGTGGTGAGGGTAGGGCAATTCCTTAAGATCGCCACTTAGCCAGCGGTAAAATTGTGCCCTACTTGGGTGCCGCCCGGAGAGTTTTTCGTCTACCTCTCTGGCGGCCCTATCGTATTCGCTGCAGAAGGTTCCATATTCTTGCCAATGCCTCTGCTTGAGAAGGCATTTGAGTTGCGTTTGCATAATCTGTCCACACGTCTCGATGCCTCTACTTCTAACGTTACCTGCGACGAGACCTAGATGCGACAGACGGAGACATAGAAGTTGCAGACGAGGCTTAGACGGAGGCACGACGATAACTGTCTCCCTGCCACGCTGAGCTGACGGAATCCCGTCAACCTGGGAGGTTGGAATGAGTAGGCATGAAGCGCGGAAGCCCAACAGCTCGAAGCGGGCCCGAAATCCTCTCGGCACTCAGAGTCGTACCAGGCGTCTGACCCACCGCTATGGCCGCCTGCTGTGGGTGTACTTTCTCCGCGGCGCAGCCGGCGCCGCTGGAGGTGCGGCGTTCTACTGGATGTGGTGGCATATCAACACAATGTGATCGATTGGCTTTGGGCTATGCCAGGCTGCGGATCAGCCTGGCATAGCGCTGTTGTTCTGGCTGCCGGCGCGGAACTGCAGAGCCTGATCTCAGGACGCCCCGGGCCTGATCTGTCCACTCGGCCCGGCTTCTGCTGGGGCGCCGGTACTGTCGACCAGGCAGTCTCAGCCCAACCGCATCCTTGAGCCGAAACTCGCCAGGGCTCACTGCAAGCGTTGAAAGCATGAGCGAATGTCTCATGAGACACGCTGAGCGCGAAGAACATTCCCACGCCGATCACGTCGACGGCCTGCCGGGGGTGCTGCGCGGCCGCGCGGTGGGGGCGATCGAGACGACCCCGTACGCGCTGCCGGAGGGCCAGGCGGCGTTCGTCCGGCGGGAGGCCCGCCGGGCGGGTGTGCCGGTCGTGGAGGCGGCGCCGGGGGAGCGGCGGAGCGTGGGCGGGCTGTCGTGGGAGGTGCTGTGGCCGCCGCCCGCCGGGACGTCCGCCGTGGCGGAGGAGGGGCCCAACGACGCCAGCGTCGTCCTCCTCGTCCGCACGGGTGGGCTCACCCTCCTGCTGCTCGGGGACCTCGAACCACCCGCCCAGGAGGAGCTGTGGGAGACGCACCCCGGCCTCCCACAGGTGGACGTCCTCAAGGTCGCCCACCACGGTTCCGCCTACCAGGACACCCGGCTGACACGTGGGCTCCACCCCCGGCTGGCGGTGATCTCCGTGGGCGCCGGCAACCCCTACGGCCATCCGGCGGCCCGGACGATCGGCGCGCTGCGGGAGCAGGGGGCGGCGGTCCTGCGCACCGACACCGACGGACCGGTGGCCGTCACGGGCGGGACGGACGGGGCCGGCGGCCCGGTGGCCGTCACGGTGAGAAGGACGCGAAGGTCGAGAGGGACGAGAAGGAGACGAGGCCACCCGGCGGAAAGGCCGAGACGATCTAGGTCCGTGGACCGATGCGGTGCTCTCCCCGCGTGGGGGATAACGGAGTCATGCACGCAGCGGATATCGACGCCTATCTCCGTCACATCGACGCCACCCGCCCGGCCGCCCCCACCCTGGAGGCGCTGCGGGACCTGCAGTTCCGCCATCTGGTGGCGGTGCCCTTCGAGAACCTCTCGATCCACCTCGGTGAGGAGATCGTGCTGGAGGGCGGGGCCTTGGTGGACAAGGTCGTGCGCAGGCGGAGGGGAGGCTACTGCTACGAGCTCAACGGCGCGTTCGCGGAGTTGCTGACGGCGCTCGGCTATCGGGTGACGCTGCTGGCGGCGCGGGTGATGGGGCCGGACGGGACGTTCGGGATCCCCTTCGACCACTTGGCCCTGCTGGTCGGGGCCGAAGGCGGGCAGGGGGAGGAGTGGCTGGTGGACGTCGGCTTCGGCCGGAACAGTCACCATCCGCTGAGCTTCACCGAGCGCGGCGACCAGCTGGACGCCGGAGGGGTGTTCCGGATCGCCGAGACGGAGGAGGGGGACCTGGACGTCAGCAAGGACGGTGCGGTGCAGTACCGCCTGGAGCGGCGCCCCCGGGCGCTGGCCGACTTCGAGGCCGGCAATTGGTGGCACCGGACCTCGCCGCTCTCGCCGTTCGGGCAGTCGGTGCTCTGCTCCCGGCTCACCGAGGACGGCGGCCGGGTCACCATCAGCGGCCGCACGCTCGTGACGACGACGCTCGTGACGACGGACGCCGGCGGGCGCGTGGAGCGGACGCTGGCGGAAGGGGAGGTGGCGGCCGCCTACCGGGAGCACTTCGGCCTGGAGCTGGCGCGGGTCCCCGGGGTGCGCGGCGCGGGCCAGGGGAGCTGACCCGCCCCGGCCGTGGCCCACGAGGGTCCGGGTCTACTCGACCTCGGTCCAGCCGTCGTACTCCTCGGCGAGTTCGCGCAGCGCGGCGCGGTCGAGCTCGCCGTCGGGGTCGTCGATGACGACCAGCCACTGGGCGTCCTCGGCGTCGTCCTCGCCGGCGAGCGCCTCGCGGACCACCTGGGGGTCGTCGTCGAGAATGAACCGCCGGCCCGCTTCCTCGGCCGCCTCCTCGGCGGCGTCGCGGTCGGGCAGCACCAGCAGGTGCCGTACGGGGTCGGAAGACTGGGAAGAGAAGGGAGAAGCGCTGGTCACCCGCTTATTGTGCGGTATGCCTCCGGCGGCTTTCGGCGGGGTCTGTCACTGGCGCATGGGATGCTGGTCACGATGGCCAGGAAGACTGCAACCGACGACCTGCTCGCCCCCGTGACGATCGCCGTGGGCCAGGAGGATCTCCTTCTCGACCGCGCCGTTCAGGAGGTGGTGAAGGCCGCCCGCGCGGCCGACGCGGACACCGACGTCCGCGATCTCACCCCCGACGCGCTCCAGCCCGGCACGCTGGCCGAGCTGACCAGCCCGTCCCTGTTCGCCGAGCGCAAAGTCGTGATCGTCCGCAATGCGCAGGACCTCTCCGCGGACACGATCAAGGACGTGAAGGGCTACCTCGGCGCGCCCGCCGAGGAGATCACCCTGGTGCTGCTCCACGCGGGCGGCGCCAAGGGCAAGGGGCTGCTCGACGCGGCCCGCAAGGCGGGGGCCCGTGAGGTGGCCTGCCCGAAGATGACGAAGCCGGCGGACCGGCTCGCGTTCGTGCGCGGCGAGTTCCGCGCGACCGGCCGTTCGGCGACGCCGGAGGCGTGCCAGGCCCTGGTCGACGCCATCGGCAGCGATCTGCGCGAGCTGGCGAGCGCCTGCGCGCAGCTCGTCGCGGACATCGAGGGCGTCATCGACGAGTCGGTCGTCGCCCGCTACTACACGGGCCGCGCGGAGGCGTCCAGCTTCACCGTCGCCGACCGTGCCGTGGAGGGCCGGGCGGCCGAGGCCCTGGAGGCCCTGCGCTGGGCCATGTCCACGGGCGTCGCGCCCGTGCTGATCACCAGCGCCCTGGCCCAGGGTGTCCGCTCGATCGGCAAGCTGGCCTCCGCGCCGCGCGGCGCCCGCCCCGGGGATCTCGCCCGTGAGCTGGGCATGCCGCCGTGGAAGATCGACCGGGTGCGCCAGCAGATGCGCGGCTGGTCCGCGGACGGGGTGGCGGCCGCCCTCACCGCGATCGCCGAGGCCGACGCCGGCGTCAAGGGCGGCGGCGACGACCCCGAGTACGCCCTGGAGAAGGCGGTCGTGGCAGTGGCCCGAGCCGCCCGCGCCCGCGCGTAGACCAATCGGCCCGCACCCGTCGCCCAAGGGGGGCTGCGTCCCGAAACGCCTGGAGGCCCGCCTCCGCCCTGGGGAAGGGCGGAGGCGGGCCTCCAGGAACGTTCAGACGAGCCCATAGGGCTCATGCCGCGCCCGCGTGGCGAACGACCGAGCGCGGCGGGGTGCCGGGAACGGAGCGGTAGAGGGGCCGCTTCTGTCCGTACCGGCGAGGCTCCGGGGCTCACGCCCCGGAAAGGCTTCTTCAGCCCTTGAGGCCGGCAACCTGCTTGGCCAGCGCCGACTTCTTGTTGGCGGCGGCGTTCTTGTGCAGGACACCCTTGCTGGCGGCCTTGTCGAGCTTCTTGCCGGCGAAGGCGACGAGGGCGGCGGCCTTCTCGGCGTCACCGGCGAGGAGAGCCTCGCGGGCCGCGCGGACGGCGGTCTTGACCGAGGACTTGACGGCCTTGTTGCGCAGGCGCGCCTTCTCGTTGGTCTTGTTCCGCTTGATCTGGGACTTGATGTTCGCCACGAAAAGAGCCTTTTCAGGTTCGTTGGATTTCGATGAGTGCGTGATCACACGGCCGGTGGCCATGGGATCCCGTCGTGTAGAGGGCACGACAGGCACGGTGCACCAGGCTACCAGCAGCCACTCGGCCGTCCCAAACCGGACCGTACCCGCCGCTCGTGGGACCATGGTGGGGTCGTATACCCGACTCCCGCCGAGACTGGCGCGTCCGCGCCGAAGTCACCGAATGGATCCTGCGTGCCCGCCACCCCTACCAACGTGCCCGAGCCGAGCCGTACCGACCCGGCTCTGATCCGTAACTTCTGCATCATCGCGCACATCGACCACGGCAAGTCGACGCTCGCCGACCGGATGCTCCAGCTGACCGGCGTGGTCGACCAGCGGCAGATGCGCGCGCAGTACCTCGACCGGATGGACATCGAGCGCGAGCGCGGCATCACGATCAAGTCCCAGGCGGTCCGGCTGCCGTGGGCGCCCACCGAGGGCGAGGGTGAGGGCTCGACCCACATCCTGAACATGATCGACACGCCGGGGCACGTCGACTTCACCTACGAGGTCTCGCGCTCCCTGGCCGCGTGCGAGGGCTGCATCCTCCTCGTGGACGCCGCCCAGGGCATCGAGGCCCAGACCCTCGCCAACCTCTACCTGGCGATGGAGAACGACCTCACGATCATCCCGGTCCTCAACAAGATCGACCTGCCGGCCGCCCAGCCGGAGAAGTTCGCCGCCGAGCTGGCCAACCTGGTCGGCTGCGAGCCCGAGGACGTGCTGCGGGTCTCCGCGAAGACCGGTGTCGGCGTCGACGAGCTGCTCAACAAGGTCGTCGCCCAGGTGCCGGCCCCGGTCGGCGTCAAGGACGCCCCGGCCCGCGCCATGATCTTCGACTCGGTCTACGACTCGTACCGCGGCGTGGTCACCTACGTCCGTGTCGTCGACGGTGAGCTCAAGAAGCGCGAGCGCATCAAGATGATGTCGACCGGCGCCACCCACGAGCTGCTGGAGATCGGTGTCTCCTCGCCCGAGATGACGCCCGCCGACGGCCTCGGCGTCGGCGAGGTGGGCTACATCATCACGGGTGTGAAGGACGTGCGGCAGTCCAAGGTCGGTGACACGATCACCTCCCAGCAGAACGGCGCCACCGAGGCGCTGGGCGGCTACAAGGACCCCAAGCCGATGGTGTTCTCGGGCCTGTACCCGCTGGACGGCTCGGACTACCCGGAGCTGCGCGAGGCCCTCGACAAGCTCCAGCTCAACGACGCCGCGCTCGTCTACGAGCCGGAGACCTCGGCCGCCCTCGGCTTCGGCTTCCGCGTCGGCTTCCTCGGCCTGCTCCACCTGGACGTGGTCCGCGAGCGGCTGGAGCGCGAGTTCGGCCTCGACCTCATCGCCACCGCCCCCAACGTGGTCTACAACGTGCGGATGGAGGACGGCGCCGAGCACGTCGTCACCAACCCGAGCGAGTTCCCCGAGGGCAAGATCGCCGAGGTCCACGAGCCGGTCGTCAAGGCGACCGTGCTGGCGCCCACCGAGTTCGTCGGCGCGATCATGGAGCTCTGCCAGTCCCGCCGCGGCACGATGCTCGGCATGGACTACCTCTCCGAGGACCGGGTCGAGCTGCGCTACACCCTGCCCCTCGCGGAGATCGTCTTCGACTTCTTCGACCAGCTGAAGTCCAAGACCCGCGGCTACGCCTCCCTCGACTACGAGCCCACCGGCGAGCAGACCGCCGAGCTGGTCAAGGTCGACATCCTGCTGCACGGCGACAAGGTCGACGCGTTCTCCGCGATCACCCACAAGGACAAGGCGTACGCGTACGGCGTCCGTCTCGTCGCCAAGCTGCGCGAGCTCATCCCCCGGCAGAACTTCGAGGTGCCGATCCAGGCCGCCATCGGCTCGCGGGTCATCGCCCGTGAGACCGTGCGCGCCATCCGCAAGGACGTCCTCGCCAAGTGCTACGGCGGTGACATCTCCCGTAAGCGGAAGCTGCTGGAGAAGCAGAAGGAAGGCAAGAAGCGCATGAAGATGGTCGGCAGCGTGGAGGTCCCCCAGGAGGCCTTCATCGCGGTGCTGTCCAGCGACGAGAGCGGCGAGAAGGGCAAGAAGTAGCCCTCACGCGCCCGCGGCGCAGCGCGCGACGTGCCCCGACCGGTTCCCGGTCGGGGCACGTCGCCGTTTGTGGAAACCCCTCGGCCAAACCGTGCCCCCTCGCACTCTTACGCGAGAGGCCCTTCCGCTCTAGTCTGATCACTGCTCGCGGAGGTTACTCGCGGGTCACCAGGGTGAAAGCCAACGAAAGCAGTCCAGCGACGAAGCCGGACCCCGGAGGATGCCGTGACCGAGACACAGGCTCTGATCGAGAACAGGCCGCCCTCCGTGGCGACGCTCTTCCTCGAACGGGTCGAGGCCACACCGGACGCGGAGGCCTACCGCCACCCCGTGCCGTCCCCCTCCGGCGAGGGCCCCGACACCTGGGCCTCGCTCACCTGGCGGCAGGCCGCCGACCGGGTCTTCGCCATCGCCGCCGGCCTGATCGACCTCGGCGTCCTCCCCCAGGAGCGCGTCGCCCTCGCCTCCTCCACCCGGGTGGACTGGATCCTCGCCGACCTCGGCATCATGTGCGCGGGCACCGCCACCACCCCCGTCTACCCGAGCACCAACGCCGACGAGACCGCCTTCATGCTCTCCGACGCCGACTGCCGGATCCTGATCGCAGAGGACGCCGCCCAGCTCGCCAAGGCCCGGCTGCGCCGCGCCGAACTCCCGCACCTCGCCCACGTCGTCGTCATCGACGCGGCCGACGCCGTCCCCGCCGAGGGCGACCCGGAGGGCTGGGTGCTCTCCCTCGCCGACCTGGAGAAGCGCGGCACCGCCCACCTGGAGCGCCACCCCCGGGCCGTCAAGGACCGCATCGCCGCCCTGCGCCCCGAGCAGCTCGCCACCCTCATCTACACCTCCGGCACCACCGGCCGCCCCAAGGGCGTACGGCTGCGCCACGACGCCTGGTCGTACATGTCCCGCGCGATCCAGGCCACCGAGCTCGTCCGCCCCGACGACGTGCAGTACCTGTGGCTGCCGCTCGCCCACGTCTTCGGCAAGGTGCTCACCGCCGGGCACATCAGCGTCGGCCACATCACCGCCGTGGACGGCCGGGTCGACAAGATCGTGGAGAACCTGCCGATCGTCCGCCCCACCTATATGGCCGCCGTCCCCCGGATCTTCGAGAAGGTCTACAACGGGGTAGCGGCCAAGGCCCGCGAGGGCGGCCCGGCCAAGTACAAGATCTTCCGCTGGGCCGCCGAGGTCGCCCGCGAGTACGCCAAGGTCTCCCAGGACAACTACCGCCGCACCGGCAGCAAGGCCGTCCCCTTCGGGCTCGCCGCCAAACACCGCGTCGCCGACGCCCTCGTCTACGCCAAGATCCGCGACGCCTTCGGCGGCCGGCTGCGCGCCTGTGTCTCCGGCGCCTCCGCCCTCGCCCCCGACATCGGCTACTTCTTCGCCGGCGCCGGCATCCACATTCTGGAGGGCTACGGCCTCACCGAGACCAGCGCCGCCAACCTCGTCAACCCCGGCGAGGCCTACCGCACCGGCACCGTCGGCAAGCCCCTGCCCGGCACGGAGGTGCGCATCGCCGACGACGGCGAGATCCTGCTGCGCAGCCCCGGCGTCATGGAGGGCTACCACGGCCAGCCCGAGAAGACCGGCGAGGTCCTGGAGCCCGACGGCTGGTTCCACACCGGCGACATCGGCGAGCTCTCCCCGGACGGCTATCTGCGGATCACCGACCGGAAGAAGGACCTGATCAAGACATCGGGCGGCAAGTACATCGCCCCCGCCGAGATCGAGGGCCGCTTCAAGGCCGTGTGCCCCTACGTCTCCAACATCCTGGTGCACGGCGCCGACCGCAATTACTGCACCGCCCTCATCGCCCTCGACGGCCCGGCCCTGCTGACCTGGGCCAAGGAGCAGGGCATGGAGGACCGTTCGTACGCGGACGTGGTCGCCGCCGAGGAGACCCAGGCGCTCATCGGGGGCTATGTGCGGGAGCTGAACGAGGGGCTCCAGCGCTGGCAGACGATCAAGAAGTTCCGGCTGCTGCCCCGCGACCTCGACATCGAGCACGGCGAGCTGACCCCCAGCCTCAAGCTCAAGCGGCCGGTCGTCGAGCGTACGTACAAGGACCTCATCGAGGAGATGTACGCGGGCTCCAAGGAAGACTGACAGGTGGGAGCGGCGGGAAGGCCCGGTCGGGGGGCCGTGCGGCCCGCGTACTCCCATAGCGGTCACTTACTCAACTCGGCGCACCTGAGCACCGACAGTCTGTCAGTCTGTCGGTGGTGAAATCCGCACTATGCCGTATGCGGTCAGGAGCGCCACTGTGAGGACATCACCGAAGCCCCGTACGGACGGGCCGGTTCCGCGCAACCCCGCCCGTAGTCCCGACCCGCCGTCGTCCGGACCGCCCACGGCCCGCACCAGCCTGCCCGGCGATGCCCGCGCGCCCTCCGCCGCCCGGCGGTTCGTCCGCAGCGTGCTCGCCGGGTGGAACGCCCACGCCGTGATCACCGACGACGCCACGCTGCTCGTCAGCGAGCTGGTGACCAACGCCGTGGTGCACGCCGGGACATCGGTCGACCTCGAATGCCGGCTCGACCCGGCGCGCGGCGGCAGCCTCGTCGTCGAGGTCACCGACCACCACCCCGCCCGGGAGTTCCGCGCCCGCCCCCGCCAGGGCTGCGGGGACCGCGCCGACGGCCCCGCCCACGGCGGCCAGGGCCTGCGCCTCGTCGCCGAACTGGCCGAGACCTGGGGCACCGCCTACCGCCGCACCGACAAGACCGTCTGGTTCCACCTCCCCACCAGCCCCAGGGACCCCACGGGCCCTTCGTACGCCGTCGACCACACCCTCCTCGGCGACCTCCGCGTCGCCGAGATCCTCGCCCCCGGCACCCCCTGCGAACCACCCGCCCGCGATCTCGGCGACAGCGGCCCCCACCGCGCCCTGTCCTTCCTCGCCGAGGCATCCGAACTGCTCTCCGGCCAGTTCGACGAGGACACCGTCGCCTCCCTCGCCACCCAGCTCGCCGTCCCCCGCCTCGCCGACTGGTGCGCCGTCTGGCTCGACGCCGAGAGCACCCCCGGCGGCATCCGCCCCGCCCCGCGCCTCTCCCGCGTCTGGCACGCCCACGAGAGCTGCGTCGAGCCCCTCCGGCTCGCCCTCCAGAGCACCCCGCCCGCCCTGGCCCCCGCCGGCCGCGCCGTCCCCTGGCCCCACGCCCCCGCCGGCCCGTGCGACGGCCCGTCCGACGGAACCGCCGGGGGCCCGGCCCACGGCTCGGCCCTGGCCTGCCGGCTGGTCGCGGGCGGCCGGGGCGTCGGCACCCTCCTGCTGGGCCGCTCCGGGCCCACCGCCATGAGCGGCGACGTCGTCACCCTCACCGAGGACTTCGCCCGCCGCCTCGCCCTGGCCCTCGCCTCCGCCCGCAAATACACCCGCCAGGCCACCATCAGCCGCATCCTCCAGCGCGGGCTGCTCCCACGCCGCGTCGCCGAGATCCCCGGGCTCGACAAGGCCGTCGTCTACGAACCCCGCGGCGACACGGCCGCCGGCGGCGACTTCTACGACGTCTTCGCCGCCGGGCCCGACCGCTGGTGCTTCGCCCTCGGCGACGTCTGCGGCAGCGGCCCCGAGGCCGCCGTGACCACCGGCCTCGTCCGCCCCTGGCTCCGGCTCCTGGGAAAGGAGGGCTACGGCGTCGGCGACGTCCTCACCCGGCTCAACCGGATGCTCGCCGAGGAGGCGGCCGAAGCGGAGACCGGCGCCGGGCCGCGCTTCCTGTCCCTCCTCTACGGCGAGCTCGTGCCCCACCGCGAGGGCGTCCGCTGCACCCTCGCCAGCGCCGGGCACCCGCTGCCGCTGCTCCTGCGCCCCGACGGATCGGTGCGCAGCGTGGCGGCGCCGCAGATGCTCCTCGGCGTCGTCGACGACGTCACCTACGTCAGCCAGTCCTTCGACCTCGCGCACGGCGACACCCTGCTGTGCGTCACCGACGGCGTCACCGAGCGCAAGGCCGGCAACCGCCTCTTCGACGACGGCGACGGCCTCGCCACCGCCCTCGCGGGCTGCGCGGGCCTCACGGCCGAAGGCGTCGCCGGGCGCATCCGCCGCGCCGTCCACGGCTTCGCGCCGACGCCACCGGACGACGACCTGGCGCTGCTGGTGCTGCGGGCCGAGTAACCCGCGGCATGCCGGACAATGGGCGGTATGCCTTCCGTACTGCCCGATGGTGAGCCCATGCCCGAGGACGGGGCACTGCCCCGCCACGCCCTCGACGGCTCCGGGCAGCGGCCCCTCGGCTTCTACCTCCACGTCCCGTACTGCGCCACCCGCTGCGGCTACTGCGACTTCAACACCTACACCGCGAACGAGCTGCGCGGCTCCGGCGGCGCCCTCGCCTCCCGCGAGAACTACGCGGAGACGGTCGCCGAGGAGATCCGCCTCGCCCGCAAGGTGCTCGGCGACGACCCCCGCCCGGTCGAGACGGTCTTCGTGGGCGGCGGCACGCCCACGCTGCTGCCCGCCGCCGACCTGGGCCGGATGCTCGCCGCGATCCGCGACGAGTTCGGGCTGGCGGACGGCGCCGAGGTCACCACGGAGGCCAACCCCGAGTCCGTCGACCCCCGCTACCTGGAGGAGCTGCGGGCCGCCGGCTTCAACCGCGTCTCCTTCGGCATGCAGAGCGCCCGCCAGCACGTCCTGAAGATCCTCGACCGCACCCACACCCCGGGCCGCCCGGAGGCGTGTGTGGCGGAGGCGCGCGCGGCGGGCTTCGAGCACGTCAACCTCGACCTGATCTACGGCACGCCGGGGGAGAGCGACGACGACTGGCGCGCCTCCCTGGACGCGGTCATCGGCGCGGGCCCCGACCACGTCTCGGCGTACGCCCTGATCGTCGAGGAGGGCACGCAGCTCGCGCGGCGCATCCGGCGCGGCGAGGTGCCGATGACGGACGACGACGTCCACGCGGACCGCTACCTGATCGCCGAGGAGGCGCTCTCGGCGGCCGGCTTCTCCTGGTACGAGGTCTCGAACTGGGCGACGAACGAGGCGGGCCGCTGCCGCCACAACGAGCTCTACTGGCGCGGCGCGGACTGGTGGGGCGCGGGGCCGGGGGCGCACTCCCACGTGGGGGGCGTGCGGTGGTGGAACGTCAAGCATCCGGGGGCGTATGCGCAGGCGCTGGCCGAGGGGCGGTCGCCGGGGGCGGGCCGGGAGCTCCTCTCGGAGGAGGACCGGCGGGTGGAGCGGATTCTGCTGGAGCTGCGGCTGGAGGAGGGGTGCCCGTTGTCGCTCCTGAAGCCGGCCGGTTCCCAGGCGGCGGCCCGGGCGCTTGCGGACGGCCTGCTGCGGCCGGAGGCGTACGAGCGCGGGCGGGCCGCGCTGACCCTGCGGGGTCGTCTGCTGGCCGACGCGGTCGTCCGCGACCTGGTGGACTGAGCCCCAGCCCCGCCCTTTCACCGTTTCCTGGGGCTCCGCCCCAGACCCCGCTCCTCAAACGCCGGAGGGGCTGAAATCAGCCCGTCCGGGGGTGCGAGGGGGCACAGCCCCGCTCGGAAACGGTGAAAGGGCGGGTCAGGGGCACGTCACGAAGTCGATCAGCTCCTCGACCCGCCCGAGGAGCGCCGGCTCCAGGTCCTTATAGGACCGCACGGCGGAAAGGATCCGCTGCCACGCCGCACCCGTGTTCTCCGGCCACCCCAGCCCCCGGCACACCCCCGTCTTCCAGTCCTGCCCCCGCGGCACCGTCGGCCACCCCGGAATCCCCACCGACGCCGGCTTCACGGCCTCCCAGACGTCCACGTACGGGTGACCCACGACCAGCACGTGCGGGGACTCCGCCGTCACCTCCGCCGCGATGCGCGACTCCTTCGAGCCGGGCACGAGGTGGTCGACCAGGACGCCCAGCCGCGCGTCGGGACCGGGGCCGAAGGCGCGGACGATCGACGGGAGGTCGTCGACGCCCTCCAGGTACTCGACGACCACGCCCTCGACGCGCAGGTCGTCGCCCCACACCCGTTCCACGAGCTCCGCGTCGTGCCGGCCCTCGACGTAGATGCGGCCCGCGCGGGCGACGCGGGCGCGGGCGCCGGGGACGGCGAGGGAGCCGGAGGCGGTGCGGGCGGGGGCCGCCGGGGGAGCGGGGGCCGGGCGGACGAGGGTGACGACCCGGCCGTCCAGCAGGAACCCGCGCGGCTCCATGGGGAACACCCGGCACTTGCCGAAGCGGTCCTCCAGCGTCACCGTCGGCCCCTGGGCCGTCTTCTCGCAGCGGATCACCGCCCCGCAGAAACCGGTCGTGACCTCCTCGACCACGAGATCCGGCTCCGCCGGGATCTCCGGGACGGGAGCGGACCGCTTCCACGGAGGAGTGAGATCAGGGCTGTACCGCTTGCTCCACATGCGGGCCATTGTGGTTCAAGATCCACACCGCCGTCACGACACGCCGAAGCGCTCCGCCAGCGCGTCGCGCTGCGCCCGTACGAACGCCGCGTCCACGACCGCGCCGTGCCCCGGCACGTACAGCGCGTCGTCGCCGCCGAGGGACAGCAGCCGGTCCAGGGCCGCCGGCCAGGCGTGGGGGAGGGCGTCCGGGCCCGCCTGCGGCTCGCCGGACTCCTCGACGACGTCGCCGCAGAAGACGACCTCGCGTTCCCCCGCCACCAGCGCGGCCAGGTCGTGCGCCGTGTGCCCGGGTCCGATGTTGGCGAGCAGCACCCGCCGACCGCCGCCCAGGTCGACGGTGACCTCCCCGGACACCGCGTGGTGGGGGAGGACGAGGAGGTCCACGGCCTCGGCGGCGGTGTCGGGCTCCATGCCGTGCCGGACCGCGTCGTGCCGCAGCTCCTCCCGCTCCCGCGCCAGCAGCTCCTCGGTGCCCACCGCCGCGTACACCTGGACGCCGGAGAACGCGGCCGTGCCCAGGACGTGGTCGAAGTGGGGGTGGGTGAGTGCGATGTGCGTCACGGGGAGCCCGAAGAGCTCCTGCACCTCGCGACGGATCTCCACCCCTTCGTGGAGCGACGAGCCCGTGTCGACGACGAGCACGCCGTCCGCCCCCGCGATCGCCCCGACGGTCGCGTCCCAGCCCGGCAACCTGCGGCGGACGACCCCGGGCGCGAGCCGTTCCCAGTGCTCCCCACCGGCGTGCGCGGTGCCGGCATCCCCTTGCGTCTGCATACCGCGACGCTAGCGGCAGAGCGGTACGGTTGCCTGCTGCGGCCCGGCCGCGGGCACGCGGCGAGGACGGCCCTTGCCCTGGCCGTGGGGCCCGGCCGTACACTGGCTGGAGGGATCTGGCACTCGTGACCATTGAGTGCCAGGGGTGAAGACCCTGTGAGACCCGGTAAGAAACCGTAGGACCCGTACGGTCGTACGACGGCTGGACCACTGGACTGGAGGTGCGCGCGAATGCTGAGCGAACGAAGGCTCGAGGTGTTGCGCGCGATCGTCCAGGACTACGTCGGCACCGAGGAGCCCGTCGGCTCCAAGGCGCTCACCGAGCGGCACCGGCTGGGGGTCTCCCCGGCCACCGTGCGCAACGACATGGCCGCGCTGGAGGAGGAGGGCTACATCGCCCAGCCTCACACCAGCGCCGGCCGCATTCCGACCGACAAGGGCTACCGCCTCTTCGTCGACAGGCTCGCGGGCGTCAAGCCCCTGTCGACGCCGGAGCGGCGCGCCATCCACAACTTCCTGGACGGCGCCGTCGACCTGGACGACGTGGTGGCCCGGACCGTCCGGCTGCTGGCGCAGCTGACGCGTCAGGTCGCGGTGGTGCAGTACCCCTCGCTGACCCGTTCGACGGTGCGTCATGTGGAGCTGCTGTCCCTGGCCCCGGCCCGGGTGATGCTCGTCCTGATCACCGACACCGGGCGGGTCGAGCAGCGCATGGTCGACTGCCCGGCGCCGGTCGGTGAGAACGCGCTGGCGGATCTGCGCGCGCGGCTGAACAGCCGCGTCGTGGGCCGCCGGTTCGCGGACGTGCCGCAGCTGGTGCAGGACCTCCCCGAGTCGTTCGAGAAGGATGATCGCGGAACCGTTTCCACAGTCCTCTCGATCCTGCTGGAAACGCTGGTCGAGGAGACCGAGGAGCGGCTGATGATCGGCGGCACCGCCAATCTCACTCGTTTCGGTCATGACTTCCCGCTGACGATCCGGCCCGTGCTGGAGGCGCTGGAGGAGCAGGTCGTGCTGCTCAAGCTGCTCGGCGAGGCCAAGGACTCGGAGATGACCGTGCGCATCGGTCACGAGAACGCCCACGAGGGGCTGAACTCCACATCCGTCGTCGCCGTCGGCTACGGTTCGGGCGGCGAGGCCGTCGCCAAACTCGGCGTGGTCGGACCGACCCGCATGGACTACCCCGGAACGATGGGAGCGGTACGCGCAGTGGCACGTTACGTCGGACAGATCCTGGCGGAGTCGTAAGTGGCCACGGATTACTACGCGATCCTGGGCGTCCGCCGCGACGCCTCCGCGGACGAGATCAAGAAGGCCTTCCGCCGTCTCGCGCGAGAGCTCCACCCGGACGTCAATCCGGACCCGAAGACCCAGGAGCGGTTCAAGGAGATCAACGCCGCTTACGAGGTGCTCTCCGACCCGCAGAAGAAGCAGGTCTACGACCTCGGCGGCGACCCGCTGTCCTCCTCGGGCGGCGGGGGTGCCGGCGGCGGCTTCGGCGGCGCGGGCTTCGGCAACTTCTCCGACATCATGGACGCCTTCTTCGGCCAGGCCTCGCAGCGCGGTCCGCGCTCGCGCACGCGCCGCGGCCAGGACGCCATGATCCGTCTCGAGGTCACCCTGACCGAGGCGGCCTTCGGCACCACCAAGGACATCCAGGTCGACACCGCCGTCGTCTGCACCACGTGCAGCGGCGAGGGCGCGGCCCCGGGCACGTCCGCGCAGACCTGTGACATGTGCCGCGGCCGCGGCGAGGTCTCCCAGGTCACCCGGTCCTTCCTGGGCCAGGTCATGACGTCCCGCCCCTGCCCCCAGTGCCAGGGCTTCGGCACGGTCGTGCCGACCCCGTGCCCGGAGTGCGCCGGCGACGGCCGCGTCCGGTCCCGGCGGAACCTGACGGTGAAGATCCCCGCCGGTGTCGACAACGGCACCCGGATCCAGCTCGCGGGCGAGGGCGAGGTCGGCCCCGGCGGCGGCCCCGCCGGCGACCTCTACGTGGAGATCCACGAGAAGCCGCACCCGATGTTCCAGCGGCGTGGCGACGACCTCCACTGCACGGTCACCATCCCGATGACGGCGGCGGCGCTCGGCACGAAGGTGCCGCTGGAGACCCTGGACGGCGTCGAGGAGATCGACATCCGCCCGGGCACCCAGTCCGGCCAGTCGATCCCGCTCCACCAGCGGGGCGTCACCCACCTGCGCGGCGGCGGCCGCGGTGACCTCGTCGTCCACGTCGAGGTGACCACGCCGACCAAGCTGGACCCGCAGCAGGAGGAACTGCTGCGCCAGCTCGCCAAGATGCGCAACGAGGAACGCCCGACGGGCGAGTTCAAGCCGGGGCAGCAGGGGCTGTTCTCGCGGCTGAAGGACGCGTTCAACGGCCGTTAGGCCCGATGGTCACGGGGTAATCGGGGGCTGAGCCCCCGGTTACCCCACTTGTGACACGATGTGCTCATGGCCCCGTTGAACGGACTGTTCGAGCACCCGATCGTGCAGGCCCCCATGGCCGGCGGTGCCTCCACCCCGGCCCTCGCCGCCGCCGTCGGCGACGCCGGCGGCCTCGGTTTCCTCGCCGCGGGCTACAAGACCCCCGCGGCGATGTACGAGGAGATCAAGCAGCTCCGCGCGCGTACGTCCCGCCCCTTCGGCGTGAACCTGTTCATGCCCCAGCCGCCCGTCGCCGACCCGGCGGCGATCGAGGTCTACGCCGAGCAGCTGGCCGGCGAGTCCACCTGGTACCGGACCCCGCTGGGCGAGACCGACCAGGGCTCCGACGACGGCTACGAGGCCAAGCTCGCCGTCCTCCTCGACGACCCCGTCCCCGTCGTCTCCTTCACTTTCGGGTGTCCCGACCGCACGATCGTGGACGCCCTCGCCAAGGCCGGCACCGTGACCGTGGTGACCGTGACCTCCGCCGCCGAGGCGCTGGCCGCCCACGAGGCGGGCGCCGACGCGGTGTGCGTCCAGGGCATAGAGGCCGGCGGCCACCAGGGCACCCACCACGACGACCCGCACGCCGACGGCGCGGGCGCCGGGGTCGGCCTGCTGGCGCTCGTGGCCGAGGTCCGGGAGGCCGTCCCGCTGCCCGTCGTCGCGGCCGGCGGCCTGATGCGCGGCGCCCAGGTGGCGGCCGTCCTCGCGGCGGGCGCGAGCGCCGCCCAGCTCGGCACGGCCTTCCTCGCCTGCCCGGAGTCCGGGGCCCACGAGCTGCACAAGCGTGCCCTGACCGATCCCCGGTTCGTCCGCACCGAGCTCACCCGGGCCTTCTCCGGCCGCCCCGCCCGCGGCCTGGTGAACCGTTTCCTTCGGGAGCACGGCCCCTACGCCCCGGCCGCCTACCCCCAGATCCACTATCTGACCTCCGGCCTGCGCAAGGCGGCGGCCGCCGCCGGCGACCCCCAGGGCATGAACCTGTGGGCCGGCCAGGGCCACCGCCTGGCGCGGGAGCTCCCCGCCGGCGACCTGGTACGCCTCCTGGCGGCCGAACTGGACGCGGCCCGCACGGCATTGAGCGCGCGGACGTGACCGGAGGCAGTGGTGGACACGAGTGTGAATCGGCGCGGCGAGAGAGCGAGTACTTCATGACAGCCCCGGTCTTCCTGGTCGAGGAGGACGCCCTGACGGGCGTCTTCCCCGGCACCGTCTTCCCGCTGGACGGGCCAGAGGGCCGCCACGCGGTCTCGGTGCGCCGGCTGCGCGTGGGCGAGGAGATCGTCCTGACCGACGGCTCCGGCACGGGCGTCCACGGCACCGTCGCCGCCGTCGAGGGCAAGGACCACCTGGACGTCGCCGTCACCTCCGTGCGCTCCGAGCCGGAGCCCCGGCCCCGGATCACCGTCGTCCAGGCCCTGCCCAAGGGCGACCGCGGCGAGGTGGCCGTCGAGACCATGACGGAGACCGGCGTCGACGCGATCGTGCCCTGGTCCGCCTCCCGCTGCGTCACCCAGTGGAAGGGCGACCGCGGCCTGAAGTCCCTGGGCAAGTGGCGCGCGACCGCCCGCGAGGCCGGCAAGCAGGCCCGCCGGCTGCGCTTCCCCACCGTCGCCGACCTCGCCGGCACCCGGCAGGTCGCCGAGCTCCTGGCGGGCGCCGACTTCGCGGCCGTCCTCCACGAGGAGGGCAGCACCCCGCTCGCCACGGCACCCCTGCCGGAGACGGGCGACATCGTCCTGGTCGTCGGCCCGGAGGGCGGCGTCTCCCCCGAGGAGCTCGCCGCCTTCGCCGAGGCCGGCGCCCACCCCTACCGCCTCGGCCCGAGCGTCCTGCGCACCTCGACCGCCGGCACGGCGGCCGCGGCCCTGCTGCTGGGCCGCACGGGGCGCTGGGGCTAGGGGGCCGGACACGGTGGAGCCGGGGGGCGGACGGCGGGGATGACACGGACCCAGCAGCTCCAGACGCGCGACTACGAGCGGATGCTCGACCTCGCCGTCGCCGTTCTGGAGAGCGACGACCCCGAGTCGTCCTGGCAACTGATCACCGGGCAGCTCCTGGAGACGGTGGGCTGCGACTCGGTCACCTTCTCCGTCGTCGACTCGGCCCTGCGCACCGGAAGGGTGGAGGGCTGGGCCCCGCAGCGGCTCGCGCCGTTCGTCGGCGACCTCGTCCAGCGCCGGGTGCGCCAGCACCACCCGCTGGTGACCTACACCGTGGGCGGCGAGTCCGAGCCGGTGACCGTCGGCGAGTTATGCGCCCGCTGGCGCCACACCCAGTGGTACAGCGAGGCGCGCCGGGACTTCGGCATCACCGAGCAACTGGGCCTGCCCCTCCCCGGCGCCCCCGGCACGGCCCGCCTGGTGCTCATGGGCCGCGACGGCCGGTTCGGCCCCCAGGACGTGGCCTTCGCCGCGCGCCTCCAGCCGCTGCTCATCGGCGCGGCCAACCACATCCAGGAGCTGCGCCGCCTGCGCACCGCCGCGCCGGACCTGACCACCGCCCACCCCTCGGGCCACGGCCTCACGCCCCGTGAACTGACCGTGCTGGGGCTGCTGGCGGAGGGGCTGACGGCGAGCGGCATCGCCCGCCGCCTGTCGATCTCGCCGCACACGGTCAACCGCCACCTGGAGAAGATCTACCGGAAGCTCGGCACCAACAACCGTGTCTCCACCGTGCTCCTGGCCCAGCAGGCGGGCATCGTCCCCTGAACCTCTCAACCCCGACCCGGCCGGCCGGGGGTGGGGCCACCCGCACCCTTGAGTGGGAAGTTCTTCCCATCGTGCGGCCGGAGGCCCGCGTGCGACCCTGACAGGGACGCGCGATCGCGCCGACGCCGGCCACGGGGGATTCGACGTCGGCGCGATCCGCCTCCTCCGCGCCCCCATGCGGCCCCCGGGTCTCTTGGGGGCGTTTTCCGTAACCGGTACCATGCGGCGGACGGGGACCCGAGAGGGGACGGACCCGCCATGCCACAGCCGGACGGGCTCGGACTCCGGGCGCGGGACTACGAGTTCATGCTCGACCTCACCATGGCCGTCCTGGAGCACGACGACCCCGAGTCCCTCTGGCACCTCGTCTCCGCGCACCTCGTCGACGCCCTCGGCCTCAACACGGTCGTCTTCGCCTCGATCGACCTCCGCCGGGCCCGGGGCGAGGCCCGGGGCTGGGCGCCCCGGTCGCTCGGGCAGGGCGTGAACGAGGTGGTCCAGCGCCGGGTGCGCCAGCGCCACCCGCTGGTCCCCTACCTGGCCTCCGGCGCCCACCACCCCGTGATCGTGCGCGAACTCACCGACCGCTGGCGCGAATCCGCCTGGTACAGCGAGGCCCGCCGCGACTTCGGCACCACCCAGCAGCTCGGTATCCCCCTGCCGGGCGCGGACGGCCCCCAGGGCGGCCTCGTCCTGGGCCGGACCGGCGACTTCTCGGAGCACGACCTGGCCTTCGCGACCCGGATCCAGCCGCTCCTGACCGCCGCCGACCGGCACATACGGGAGCTGCGCCGGCTACGGGAGGCGGCGCCGCCCACCGCACCGGTCGCAGGCCCGCTCCTGGCGCGTCACGACCTCACGCCGCGCGAGCTGACGGTCCTGGGGCTGCTGGCCGAGGGCCTGACGGCGAGCGGTATCGCGCGCCGTCTGGCGATCTCCCCGCACACGGTCAACCGCCATCTGGAGAAGGTCTACCGGAAGCTCGGCACCAACAACCGGGTCTCGACGGTACTGACCGCCAAGCACGCGGGCATCGTCCCCTGACAGGAGGCGTTCACCCGCGCTCGCCGACCGCATGTAGCATGCCGCGAGCGGGGGCCGAGAGGAAGCGGGCCCGTCGATGTCAGGACTTCACGCGCGCGACTACGAGCGCATGCTCGACCTCGTCATGGCCGTCCTGGAGCACGACGAACCCGAGTCCCTCTGGCACCTGATGGCCGGACACCTCCAGGAAGCGCTGGGCTGCGACACCGTCATCTTCGCCGGCATCCGCGTCGCCGAGCGGGACGGCTACGCTCAGGGCTGGGCGCCGCACTCCATGGGACCGGACGTCAGCGAGGTCATCCGGCGCCGGGTCCAGCAGCGGCACCCGCTGATCGCGTACATGGAAGCCGCCGGCTCCAGCCCCGTGAGCATCACCCAGATCTGCGACACCTGGCGCAACTCCTCCTGGTACAGCGAGGCCCGCCGCGACTACGGCACCACCCACCAGCTCGGCGTTCCCCTCCTCGGGGTCCCCGGCGAGCTGCGTGCCGTCAGCCTCGGGCGGCGCGGCGACTTCACCGAACACGAAGTCGCCTTCACCGCGCGCGTCCAGCCCCTCCTGCTCCGGGTGGACCGCCACGTCCGCGAACTCCACCGGCTCCGCGCCGCGGTGGCCGACGCCGCCGGGGCCACGCCGCCGTCCGGGTTGTCGGCCGCCCCGGTCGGCGGCCCGTCCCCGCCCCGGCACGATCTGACGCCGCGCGAGCTGACGGTGCTGGGGCTGCTGGCCGAGGGCCTGACGGCGGCGGGCATCGGCCGCCGTCTGACGATCTCGCCGCACACGGTCAACCGTCACCTGGAGAAGGTCTACCGGAAGCTCGGCACGAACAATCGCGTCTCGGCGGTCCTGGCGGCGAAGCGCGCGGGGATCGTGCGGTAACAGGTCACTTGACGAGGTCATTTCACTTCGACCGTGACCTTCCACGGCGTGATCACCAAAGGACAGAAATGGCCCGGGTCGGGGCGGCAGCGTCGTTGCGCGGTGATGGTGGCGGTGCCGCCGTGTTCCGCGTTGAAGGTGGCTGACGCGTCGCCGTTCGGTGCCGCACGGCCGGCGGTGCGCCGGAGAACGTCGGGGTCGCTGGATGCCGGGATGCTCCAGGTCCAGGTGAGCCCGTTCTCGCGGTAGCCCGTGAGCCGGACTTCGATGTCGTCACCCGGGCTCGCGGTCACGGACCGGCCGGTGTCCGCGTTCGTGAGCACGATGCGCTGGGCCGGCTTCGCCCGGTCGGGTGCCTGGCCGTGGGCGGCCGCCGGTGCCGCGGTAGCGGCCATGACGGTGACCAGGGCCAGCGCCGTGCCCCATGGATCGGCGGACCACTTCGTTCCCACGATGTTTCCCTCCCCTTGATCCCGTCGGACAGGACGTCATTCCGACGGTAACAACGGGGTTAGCTTGGCGGGCAGTTCGACGGTAGGACGAAGAGCCGGTTCCAAACCACCCGTTCTAGTGGGGCCTTCGCACGTGAGTGGTGTCGGGGTCGAGAAGCGTGCCGTCGGCTCCGGCCGGCGTGACGTCCGGTACGGGGGCGCCGTGCCGGTCGACAAGGGTGGAGTGGGTCTCGCCCGGGTCGAACGCGTGGCGCTCTCCCCACTGCCGCAGCGTGAGGATGACCGCGAAGAGGTCGCGCCCGGCGTCGGTGAGCACGTACTCCTGGCGGCGCCCCGACGGCGCGGTGCGCTGGACGAGGAGTCCGTGAGCGGTGAGCTTGCGGAGGCGGTCGGTGAGGATGTTCCGGGCGATGCCGGTGCGTCGCTGGAACTCGGTGAACGCCCGTGCCCCGTCCATCGCGTCGCGGACGACGAGAAGGCTCCACCTGTCGCCGACGAGGTCGAGCGCGCGGGCGACGGGACATCCGGGATCGGTCCAGTCGGGGCTCGGCATGACACCTCCAGATGGGTTGCGGATTGAAACCATTCTGCCGTAGCGTCAAAACGGTTGCGATCTGCTACTGATTTTGGGGAGGGGACGCGCGATGAACGTGTGGCGGCGGTCGCTGCTCGCGGTGGTGTGCGGGACGGCTGTGGCGAGCGTCTATGCGGCGCAGCCGGTTCTGGAGCCGATGGGGCACGATCTCGGTCTGTCCACGGACCTCTCCGGATGGATCGTCTCGACCGCCCAGTTCGGCTATATCGCGGGGCTGTTACTGCTCGTACCGCTCGGCGACGTGGTCGCCGACAGGCGTCGGCTCATCGCCGTCCACCTGGCCGTCACCGCGGTGGGCCTGGTCCTGACGGCCTCCGCGTCGGCCGCGTGGATGGCGTTCGCGGGGCTCGCGGCAGCCGGCGCGTTCGCGGTCGTCGTGCAGACCACGGTGGCCTACACCGCGTCGATCTCGCCGCCCGGCGAACGCGGACGGAACATCGGCGTCGTCACCTCCGGCGTCGTCATCGGCATCCTCGGCGCGCGGGTCGTCACCGGCGCGCTCGCCGACGTATGGAGCTGGCGGAGCGTCTACGCCGTGCTCGCGGCGCTGTCACTCGGCCTCGCGGCCCTCGTCCTCCTCGCCCTGCCGCCGGACGACCGCCCGGCCGGTCCCAGCTACAAGCAGACCGTCTCCTTACTCAGCGGACTGTTCAAGGACCGCCTCTTCCTGTCGCGCGGGCTGATCGCGTTCTTCCTGTTCGCGTCGTTCGGAACCCTGTGGAGTGGCGTTTCCCTCCCGCTGGCGGACGCGCCCTGGCACCTGAGCGAGAGCCACATCGGACTCTTCGGCGTCGCCGGACTCGCCGGCGCGCTCGGCGCGTCCCGCGCGGGCCGGTGGGCGGACGCGGGCCGGGCGACCCCGGTCAGTGGCTTCGCCCTGCTCCTGCTGATCCTCTCGTGGGCGGCGATCGGGCAGCTCACGTGGGCCCTGTGGCTCCTCGTCCTCGGAATCGTGGCCCTCGACTTCGCCGTCCAGGCCGTACACGTGAGCAATCAGCACGTTCTTACTTCCGCGCATCCGGATCGGCTCAGCACCGTCATCGGCGGCTACATGGTCTTCTACTCCCTCGGCTCCGCCCTCGGCGCCGCCGCGACCACCGCCGCCTTCGCCGCGCACGGCTGGGTTGGCTCCAGCCTTCTCGGCGCCGGGTTCGCGGCCTGTGCGCTCGTTGTCTGGGCAGTCAGCCCCCATGGCAGCGCGGACCTCCCGTCCGAGCAGGTGACGTCCGAGGGAATCCGCACCCGGAGCGGGTGATGAGGCCGAGCATGGTGCGATGACCTTCCTCTCGCGGCGGCGCGTCCTGTCTCTGACGGCGGCCACGGCCGCCCCGCTCTCCCTGACGCGCGCCGCCCCGTCCGCGCGCCCGCGCACGCCCGATCCGGGATGGTCCGGCGACTGGCCCCCGCCGCTGCGGGACGCTGTTCTGCGGGCCATGCCCGCGGCCGTGGAGTACGCCCGTGCGGCGGCGAAGTGGCCCTACGGGGCCGTTTTGGTCGACGCCGCGACGGGTGCGGTTGTCGCCGGCGCCGGCAACACGGGCGAGAGTGGGGATCTGACGGCCCACGCCGAGACGAACCTTGTGCGGGAGGCCGTGGCGGGGGGCTTCGAGCTGTCGGAGCACGTGGTGGTCGCTACGGCCGAGCCCTGCCCGATGTGCGCGGGTGCGCTGGTGTGGTGCGGGGTGCGCGGTGTGGCCTTTGGGACGTCGGTCGCGCAGCTTGTGGGGTGGGGGGTGCCGCAGATCGCCGTTCCGGCAGACGAAATCTTTGGTCGGGTACGGGGGTTGTCGCGGCCCGCGCTGGCACGCGGGGTAAGGGCGGATCTTACGGATCCGCTCTATCGGGGGTAGGGGGGAGGGCGCCCGCCTTTATGTGGGTTATGAGGGGGCGGAGTCTTGCGGGGGTTGTGGTGAGGATGACGTCGGGGTCGTCGCTCTCGCGGAGGTGGATGGTCCCGGTGGGGGAGGGCGCCAGGTAGACACAGGATGCCGCAGCATCGCTGTACGTCGACTTCTGCCATTCTGGCGATTTCGCCAGGTAGAGGCAGGAAGAATCGTCTCCGCTATACGAGGACTTCTGCCAGGTGAAAACAGTCATGGTTTGCCTCAGAGAGCCTTTGCGATGCGGTGAATGAGGTCACGTGATGCGTCGGGAGGCAGTGCGACCTGCTCCATCCTGTCCAGCACCAAGCGATACCTCTCCAGCTTGGCGACAGCATCGATTTGCAACCCGCCGTAGGCGGCGTCAAGGACCACGGTGTCGAGCTGTGACACGGGCCCGTGCATGTAGTCGACGCCGTGGCCGGAGATGGGAAACGAGGTGCCGTCGAACGGGATCACCACGACGGTGACGTTGTCCCGATGGCTCACCTCTGTCAGATGTACAAGCTGGGCCTTGGCCGTCTCAGTTCCGCCGAACTGCATCCTCAGCGCAGCCTCATGGATGATCGCCTTGAACGGGGCCGCGCCATCGCGGTAGACGACTTCCTGTCGCTTGATGCGGTGCGAGACCCGGTGTTCGATCTCGTGTGGCATTAGCTTCGGAACCGCTTCGCGGAACACAGCACGAGCGTGCTCCGGCGTTTGCAGTAGTCCGGGGATCGTAATGGCCTGGGCGGCCCGCAGACCGGTGGCGTGATACTCGAACTCGGCGAGATCGACCAACCCGGCCGGGAGAGTCTCACGGTATTCCTCCCACCAGCCGCGTTTCCGGCTGCCGACCATCGTGGTGAGCGCGTTGATCAAGGCCGTGTCCGAGCACTCATAGTTGCGGGCCATGGTGCGCACACGTTCGCCACTCACGCCTACGCGGCCGGATTCGATGTTGCTGATCTGCGTCTGATTCGTTCCGAGCATGCGAGCTGCCTCGGTTGACGTCAGCCCTGCGCGCTCGCGCAGCTTGCGCAGTTCAACGCCCAGGCGGAGCTGTCGTGCTGTTACGTGGGGTCGGACAGGCATCCGCACTTCCTCAATCGTGCACAAGTTCGCTCGCGTCGCCCATGCGGGTGGTCGGGGTCATGCTTTAGACGAAGCCGTGTTGATGCTTATACGAGCACGGCTACGGTAACGCCAACCAGCCACTCTTACGGGAGACTTCATGGCAACCGTATCGCCGCCTCAGCCCTGGTCCTACCTCCTCGAACTGCCGCGCGATGCTCGCGCACCCGGCATCGCGCGTGTGACCCTCCAGGCGGTCCTGGACAGCCACGCCCTGTCCGAAATCGCCGAGAGGGCACTGCTCTTGACCAGTGAGCTGGTCACGAACGCCCACCTCCACACGGAGGGCCCGTGCTCCGTGCGGCTGCACTGCCGCGAAGGGGACCGACTCCGGGTGAACGTGTGGGACACGAGCCCAGTCGTACCCGGCATGTTCAGGCGCAGTCGAGCCCGCGCGACACCGGAGCCCGCCGCGCACGCGGAAGCAGGGCGCGGCCTCCGCTTCGTGGAAGCGTGGGCGGACGACTGGGGCAGCCATACATACGACCGGCGTCGGTTCGGCAAGACGCTGTGGTTCGAAATCGCGCACCCCGGAAAGAAGACCGCGCCGCGGTGGATCTCGCCCGCAGGGTGCACGGACTGTGTCGAGCTGGAAGGCGCGCGACGGAGGGCCGTGGCCGAGAAGAGGGCCCTGGAGGAGATTCAGGACGCAGGAATCGCAATCCGCAGCCACTTCCGGGACACACATCTGCTGCCGCAATGGTGACTCCGCGGTGACCGCAGCCGCATAGCGGACGGGCGCTCGTGGCGGGGTTCGCACCCCGCCACGCCCGGTCCCGTCCGCCCCGCGAGGCTCGTCAGGGGTGCCAGATCTCCTTGATGCTGGTGACCTTGCCCTCGGAGTCCGTCGTGATGTCGTAGATGTTGCCGGAGCAGCTGTACGGCTGCTTCACCGCGCTCTGGTTGGTGAGGCAGTCGCCCGCGTGCATCCAGAGCTCGCCGACGGGGACGTCCTTCGTCTTGCCCGAGCCGAGGGCGATCTCGGCCTTCGTCTCCGGGGCGAAGATGTAGTACTTGGCCTCGCCCTGGCCGTGGTAGATCCAGTCGTTGGGCGTGCAGGTGGGCTTGGCGTCCTTGGCGGACATCGAGCCCTTTGACGGCGGGACGGCGATCTCCACCATCTTGTGGCCGGCGGGCAGCTGCGGCGGGGTGCCGCAGTCGCTGCCGGGCTCGCCCTTGGGGCTGCCGCCCTTGGCGCCGTCGGCCGGCTTGGCCGAGGCGCCGGAGCCCCCGGTCGTACCGCCCGCTGTGTTCGTGTCGGAGTCGCAGGCGGTGAGGCCGCCGCCGAGGGCGGCGACGACGGCGAGGGCGCCGACGAGGCGTCGGGTTGCCTTCATGATGTTTCCCCCGTGGTGCGGAACAGTTGTCGTGATCATGTCTGATCGCGGAGTGTTCTACACCAAGGGGCAGGTCAGGGGCCAATCACCGGTCGGCGGGCCCGCCGCGCCACGTGGGCAGGGGTGCCCGGCCGGCGGCGGTCTCGAAGGCGGCGTGGGCGAGGAGGCGGGTGGAGTCGAGGGTGGGGAGCGGGGAGACGTCGGGGGTGATCAGGAGGGGGATCTCCGTGCAGACGAGGGCGACCGCGTCGCAGCCACGGGCGGCCAGGGCCTCGATGATCCGTACGTACGCGCGGCGCGAGCGCTCGTCGAGGACGCCGTTGAGGAGCTCGTCGAAGATGACGTCGTTGACGAGACGACGGTCGGCCGGGTCCGGGACCTCGGCCTCGATGCCGCGCCGGGCGAACGCCTCGACGTAGAGGGAGCCGTCCATGGTGTAGCGGGTGCCCAGCACGCCCACCCGCTTCCGGCCGTCGCGCGCGGCGCGGTCGGCGACGACGTCGGCGATGTGGAGGCCGGGGAGGGCGAGGTCGGGGCCGTGGCGGTCGAGGGCCATGTGGGCGGTGTTGTCGGGGCAGATGAAGAATTCCGCTCCCGCGCGGGCGAGGCGATCGGCACTGGCCGACAGGAGGGTGCGGACCGTGTCGTGGTCGCCCGCGTCCCAGGCGGGCATGCTGCGGGCCATGGCGATGAGGTCGAGGGTGACGTCCGGGTGCTCGTGGGGACCGAGCTCCGCGAAGCCCTTCCGGCAGAACGAACGGAGGCACAGCGCCGCGCCTTCCGCGCTGTGTCCCAGGATTCCCAGGTGCTTCATCGTGCCTCCGAACGATCGCGGGTGGAGGGTCCGAATTCTTGCCTATCCGGGGCAGTCAGGCAGCTCTAGTGTCATGTGCGCCTTATGACATCGAGGGGGAACGGGCATGGGGTTTGAGCCGGACCGGAGGATCTTCCTGACGAGAGCGCTCGGCGCGACTGCCGGGCTGGCGGCGATAGCGGCGACCACCGGGGTGACCGAGGCCCACGCGGCCGGTACGGGCGCCAAGGGCGCCAGTGGTGCCACCGGTCAGCGCAACTGGCGGTTCTGCCCGAAGTGCTACGTCATGTTCTATTACGGCTATCCGGACAACGGCCGCTGCGCGGCCGGTGACGCGCACGGCATGGCGGGCTACGACTTCGACATTCCCCACGACGTTCCCGAGAACGCCAATGCCCAGGCCAACTGGCGCTTCTGCACGCGCTGCTACGGCATGTTCTTCTTCGGGTATCCGAGCGGCGGCTGGTGCCCGGTCGGCGGGTCCCACAGTGCCGCCGGATACAACTTCGTCCTGCCGCACGACGTCGTCGAGACGCCGAACGCCCAGGCGTACTGGCGCTTCTGCACCAACTGCTACGCGCTGTTCTTCTGGGGCTATCCGGAAAAGGGCCGCTGCCCGGCCGGAGGCGGGCACAACGCGGCGGGATTCAATTTCGTCATCCCGCACTACTAGGCCGGGGTAAGGATTCCGGAGCCGTGTCGGCCCGCGTCAGACGACGAGCCGGTCCAGGATTGCCGCCACCTCCGCCGGGCGCAGGAGGAAGCCGGTGTGACTGGTGTCCATGGTGTGGACGTCGTAGGGGTTGTCCGGGGTCAGCGCGTCGGCCTCGGCGATCAGGCGGTCCTGCATCGCGACCGGAAGCGTGCGGTCGTCGGTGAGCCGGATGTATGTGCGGGCGATCGTTCCCCAGGTGTCGGCCTGTGCGCGGGCGTCGGCCGTCATCACGGCGAGGGACTCGTCGGGCTGCAGGATGTTGAGGAAGGCGCGGAACTGCCCGTCGGTGGCATCGGCCATGACGGCCGCCTTGAGGGCGGCGAGCAGCTCGGGGTCGGCCGTGCGGTAGTTGGCCCGTCCGACGCCGAGGGCGGCCGGGTCGCCCACGTTCAGCGGGGCCAGCGGGGCCAGCAGGCTGTCGGCGAACTCCGGTTCCCGCATGTACTCGACGGGGCTGGTCCGCTGGACGCACGACCAGGCGGATATGTAGACGAGCCGGTCCACCAGCTCCGGCACGGTGTTGCCCACTCCGGTGATGGTGGTCCCGCCGAGGCTCGCTCCCACCAGCACCACGGGGCCGTGCGGGGCCACCCGGCGGACGACGTCGACCACCGAGTCCACGTTGTCCCGCAGGGTGACCCCGGCCAGCGTCGAGGGCTCGACGGCCCAGGCGTCGAGATCCTGGGGGGCCTGGTAGGCCACCGGGTACTGCGCGTCGAACCCGTGGCCCGGCAGGTCGACAGCGAGGCTGCGGTGCCCGAGCAGCGCCAGCTCGCGCTGGACCGGCGTCCACATGAACGAGCTGGTGCCGGAGCCGTGGACCAGGACGAACGTGGGGTTTGCGCGGCGAGTGTTCATGATCCGGAGCGTAATGACCACGCCGCGACCATGCCTCCGGATTTACGGGTGGTACAGGGCCCGGGCGCGCGTCAGGTCGACGGTCCCGTCCCGGCGGCCGAGGTCGAGGAAGTGGTTGACCTGCCATGACTGGGTGGCGCGGGCCTGCCGGCTGGTCGTGGTCACCCAGGGCGGATAGACGCGGAATCCGCGCTTCCCGCCGGAGCCGTCGCGGGAGACGACGCCGCGCTCGCACAACACTTCACGCGGGAACACGAACTGCCCGAAGCCGTCGTCGTCCCGACTGCTGATGACGAAGAGGTCCACCCCGTCGGCGGCGTCGAACGGCCGGATCGGACCCTCCTCGGACCGCTGCCAGACGGTGACGAACTGGCCCACCTTCGTCGGGGTGGTCTTGCCCACGCGGAACCGCACCGAGCGGCCGTCCAGTGTGAACGCGCACGCCGCGTACTCGGCGCTCTCCGGTTCGGGCACCGGCGGCGAGCAGACGAAATCGCTCGGGTCGTACACCCGCGCCTTCGCCGCCAGCAGGTCACCGTGGATCGCCGCCCACGGCTCGTTCGTCTCCATGCCGTCATCCTGCCATCGCGTCGCGCTAGCGGCGCAGGTCCCCGCTGTGGACGTAGCGCAGCCCGCAGCCGTCCTCGTACGGGTCGCCGTCATCGCCGAACAGGGACCAGATCGGCTGCATCGGGAGCCACGTCAGGCCGAGGAGCCAGCGCTGGACGGCCTGCCAGAAGCGCGGACGCCCCGCGTCGTCCGCGCGCACCACACGCGTCATGCACAGGAACTTGCCCACCGTGGTGCGGAACAGCACGGCGCCCAGCACGTGGTGGACGAAGGACAGGCCGAAGAAGGCGACGGCGACGCAGATCCAGAAGGCGCCCGTGCTCTTGTCCGCCGTGAAGTGCACGCCGATGCCGAACCCGCCGAAGAACGTGATCATGCCGTCGATGAAGGCGAAGAGGTAGCGGCGCAGGTCCCCGACCTCCCGGGGGACGTGGTGAGCCGGCTGGACGGGCTGCTGGGGGTGGGCGTACGGGTGCGCCTGCTGGTGGTAGGGCTGCTGGTACGGCTGCGCCTGCTGGTAGGGCTGCTGGTACGGGTGCTGTGGAGCGTACTGGTGCTGAGGTGGGTACGGCTGCTGCGGAGCGTACTGGTGGTGCTGGGGATCGATCACGGGGTGTCATCTTGCTGCACTCATGTGACAGCTGATGCACAGGTTGATCTATGACCGGTATCGAACCCCAGCACCCAGTACCCAGTGCCCAGGCGGTGGAGCAGCGGAGCCGTGGAGCTCAGCCGCAGGCGCGCCCGTTCCTGTCCGGGTCCAGCTTCAGCGGGTCGTCGCGGCCGTTGAGCTTGAGGACGCCGTAGTCGTGCGCCTTCAGCCACGCGCAGCGGCCCGCCGTCGTCGGCGGGACCGTCTTCGGGAAGGCCGTCGGCACGCACACGTTCTCCGCGCCGTAGTGGCGGTCGCAGCCCGAGACCGTCACCGGGACCGGGTGGGACGTGTGGGCCGGCTCCGGGGCTTTCGCCTTCTCCGTCATCCTCCCCGCGAAGTCGTGCACCATAGGCGATGCCTTCGGGGTGTCCAGCGCGTCCGGGCCGCCGAGGTGGACCCAGGAGGCCACCGACGGGACGCCGTCCGCGTCCACGGCGAAGAGCATGTACCAGCCGGGCGGCGCCAGGTTCGGGTTGCTGGTGACGTTCAGATCGATCGTCGTTCCGTCAGCGCCCACCGTCATCGGCAGATCGACGAAACGCTGATTCGGGTCGGAGGAATGCGTCACCGCCGCCGGACGGATCAGCTCCGCCTTCACCACCGGGCGGTCGACCGTCATCCGCTGCGTACTCGCGTACTGCCAGCGGTTGTTCGCCACCGAGGTGATCTGGGGCCGCGCGCCCTTGTAGAGGTACGGCGGGGTGTAGATCGACACGTGGTCGTCGAACGTCCCGTTGCCCGGGTTGTCGCCGACCGCCATCACCCGGCCGTCCGGCAGCAGGAACGCCGACGAGTGGTACGTGCGCGGGATCGGGTCCGTGGCCAGGCCCGGCTGGAAGGTGTTCGTCGCCGGGTTGAACATCGACGCCTCGAACACCGGGTCCGCCCGGTCGTGGAGCCCGCCGCCCGTCTCCAGCACCTTGCCGTCGGGCATCAGCACGGCCGAGACGTACATCTTGCCCTGCGCGCCCGTCTCGGGCTTGGGCCCCTGGCCCTGGTCGACCGTGCCCTGCGGGAGCAGGGGACCGGGCGTGTAGCGGGGGTTGGGGGCCTTGAGGTCGATGAGGTCCGTGAGACGGCTCGCCTCCGGGTTGGTGTTGACCTGGCCGCCGCCCATGGTCAGGACGCGCTGGTCCTGCGCGGGCGGGAGCAGCACGCTCATCGACTGGTCGCGATTGTCCTTGTCCTGCAGGCCCGGGACGTCCGTGATCTTGTTGGCGTCGTAGTCGTAGACCGACGCACCGGTGCCCGGGGTGCCGTTGCCGAAGACATGGCTGCCGGAGTAGAAGAGCCGCCCGTCCTGCATCAGGATCATCGACGGGTACAGGCCCCAGTACGACCAGGTCTGGTTGACCTCCGTGCGCGGCAGCCACTTCTGCTGCGCCTGGGAGAACTTCTCGGCGGTCACGCTGCCGGTGGAGTCCTCCTTCAGGCCGCCGAAGCTGATGACGTCGCCGTTGCCGAGGAGGGTCGCGGAGGGATACCAGTGGCCCTCGTTCATGTCGTTCGTCTTCACGTACGACTCGGACGACGGGTCGAAGAGGTAGCTGTCCTTGAAGCCCTCGTAGCCGTGGCTGCCGTCGGCCGCCGGGTAGGACTTGTTGCCGCTCATGATGAGCACCCGGCCGTCGGACAGCTGGACGTGCCCGGCGCAGAACATGTCGACGGGCGTCGGGATCGTCTTCATCGCGCCGGTCTTCGGGTCGTATACGGCGGAGGTGAAGGTGCCCGCCTTGAACATCGCCGGGTCGTTGCCGGAGCCCGCGACGAGCAGCACCTTGCCGTTGTGAAGGACGACCGAGTGCATGCTGCGGACCGGGTTCTTGAAGGGCATCACGGCCCAGCTGCCCTTGACGCACGCGTCCCCGGCCGTGCAGACGGCCCCGGCGGCGGGCTGGGTGGCGTCCTCCATGTCGTAGTCGTCGGTGGTGACGGTGCCCGTGCCGTAGACGGAGACGCCCCAGGTGATCTGGTCGGTGCCGGGCGGCACGACGGGCGTACGGACGGTGGCGCGCGTGTAACCGGCGCTGACCGGCAGCGTCTTGAGGTCCGTCCAGTACTGCCAGCCCGCCTTCACGTCATGGCGGAAGACGGTGACGGACGCGTCGGGGGTGGTGCTCTTGTACCAGAGCGACAGGTCGTACTGGTGGGACGGCGTCACGCTCGGCGCGCACGAGCTGTCCTCGGCCATCAGCACCTTGCGGTCGCCGCTGACCCGGCGGGTGACGGACAGGGTCAGCGCCTTGCCGCCGCTGTGGGACTGGTCGGTGGTGGTGACGGTGAAGTCGTTGTCGCCCCAGCCGGCCTTCTCCCAGCAGGTGGGCATGGCGTCCGAGGCCCGTAAGGACTCGAGGCCGGGGTTGACGACGAGGTTCGACCCGGCGGTGGCCGGCGCGGGCGCGGCCAGCAGCAGGCCGAAGGACGCGCCGGCGGCGAGGAGCAGGGCGGCGGCGGTGCGGGATCGCTTGCCGCGGGGGCGAAGGAGGGCGCGTCTGACGCGTGTGCGGGTCGGCTTTCTGCTCAGTGCTGTCATGCCATCACAAATCCCTTCTCTGACGGCCGTCACGACGGTGTTTTCCGCTGTTGCGAGGCAGGTAGACGAGCGCCTGGACGTGGTCGTCTCCGTCACCGAGCTTCCGCCCTCTTGACCCTGCGGATCTCGATCCGGCCGTCGCCCTCGCCGAAGGAAGCGACTGTCTCGGAGTTCGTCAGCGCTGCCTTCACCAGCGGCAGCGTGGGGGCGTCGCGGCGGACGGTCGGGGAGGCGACGACGTAGTCCACGTCGCGCCAGCCGCGCGGCAGCGTTTTGGTGATGGCCGGGTCCAGGTCGGCCTTGTAGAACCAGACGGCCCCCGTCCCCGGGCGGTATCCGGCGTGGACCAGGTCGAGCCAGATCGCGTCGTCGGCGAGGACGCGCGTGCTGGACGGGTCGGGGACGTTGGCCTTGTCGCGGAGCCAGTGCGCTGCCGCGCGGTAGGGGGCGTTGGTGTCGGTGGTCAGGGCGGTGCGGGTGGCGTCGTACCAGTGGGGGAGGGCGACGGCGGCTGCCGTCACGGATATCGCCAGGGTCGCGGTCCGGCGGATGAGTGCGGGTCTTCGGCGGCCCCCGCTCCTCAAGCGCCGGAGGGGCTGCGGCGCAGCCGTCGCCGCGCCCGCCAGTGCCAGAGCCAGGAACGGCAGCATCTGGATCACGTACATCGCCGGCAGGTACCCCGACGGGCGCAGGGCCACCAGGGCCAGGATCGTCGCCGCCGTCGCCGGGCCCGCCAGGGCGCGGCCCGTGGGGGACCAGCGGGCCGCGGCGAGCAGGAGCACCGCCGCCGCCAGGCCCGCGATCGGCAGCACCCGGTCGTAGTAGAGCCACGACCGCAGCACCGCGTGCGCGCCCGAACGGTCGTCCAGGACGAAGCCCGAGCCCGCCCGGCTCATCTGGTACTTGATGCCGTCGATCAGCGAGACGTGGCCGGCGCCCGGGAACAGCTCGTGGTTGAGGAGCGCGAACAGGGGATAGGCGAGGCCCGTGAGGACGCACGCGGTGATCGCGCCCGTCACCGCGAACTTCCGGGTGTCGCGGTGGGTGTGCCGCCACATGGTCAGCAGCAGCGCGGGCAGGACGACCAGCATCGTCTCCTTGGACAGCACCGCCACCGCCGCCGCCAGGCCCGCCCCGAAGTGGTGCCACAGGTGGCGGCGGGGCGAGGCGGCCAGGCAGAAGGCCAGCAGGATCCACAGCACGGCGATGTTGTCGAGGAAGATCTCCCGCTGGAGCACCACCGACAGCGGCGACAGCCCGAACAGCGCCATCGCCAGGGCCGCCGCCCACCGCCGCAGGCCCAGCCGTCGGGCCAGGACGTACAGCAGCACCGCGCTGACGGCCGTCACCAGCAGCATCGCCACCCGCATCGGGGCGACGGACATGACGTCGGGGAAGAGGGCGGCGGGGAGCCAGGTGAGGAGGGCCAGTTGGAGCCAGCCCAGCGGCGGGTGGTCGTACCAGTACGTGTAGTGGGCCAGGCCCTTGCCCTCCTGGACTGCCCACGCCTGGGCGAGGTAGGTGCCCTCGTCGTCGCTGAGGGCGGGGAAACCGGTGGTGTTCCAGCCCTGGACGACGAGGATCGCGACCAGCACCGCCCCGCACAGCAGCAGGTCGGGGCGGGAGGCGCGCAGCCGGGTGGGCGGGGTGGGGCCGAGGACGAACGGGGGCTCGACAGCCGCCGGAATGGTCGCGGTCACGGCGTGACGTCCTCTCTGGTGAGGTGCGCGCCGACGTGTCGGGTGAGCTCCCAGTCGCTGCGGCCCCGCTGCTCCCGCCAGACGGCGCGGACGGCCGCGCCCGCGAGGAGCATCTGGTAGAAGGGGCCGCCGAGGATGAGCTTGAGGTAGTGGACGAAGCGCACGCGCAGGCCGTACTGCGCGCCGAAGTCGTGGAGGCCGACGACCTCGAAGACGAAGGTGACCAGCATGGCCACGGCGGGCAGGAAGGTCACCACGGCGACGCCGGCGGGGACGTCCAGCAGCAGGGCGATCGCCGTGTTCAGCGGGATGACGAGGCCGTTGAACGCCTGGAAGAAGGGCGTCATCAGGGTGTAGCGGGCGAGCATCCGCTGGGCGAGGGTGGGCAGTCGGCGCCAGTCGCGCTTGCGGTAGACCTGGAGGAAGCCCTGGTTCCAGCGGGTGCGCTGTTTGAGCAGGCTCATCAGGGTGCCGGGGGTCTCCTCGCGGGTGACCATCTCGGAGTCGTAGGCGACGACGACGCGCTTGCCGGTGCTGGAGAGCCGGACGCCCAGGTCGCAGTCCTCGGCCAGGCACTGGGGGTCCCAGCCGTCGGCCTCGCGGAGGACGTCGGTGCGGACGAAGACGGTGTTGCCGCCCAGCGGGATGAAACCTTTCTCCGCGTGGAGGTGGAGGCGGCTGCGGAACCAGAAGAAGTACTCCAGGCAGTTGCGCAGGCTGTACCAGCTGGAGTGGAAGTTGATCAGCTGCACGCCGCCCTGCACCACGTCCGCGCCCGTCGCGCGGAAGGCGTGGTCGACGTGGGCGAGCAGCTCGGGGTGGACCTGGTCCTCGGCGTCGAAGACGCCGACGACCTCGCCCAGGCAGTGGGGGAGCGCGGTGTTGAGGGCCTTGGGCTTGTTCTTCTTCTCGTGGGTGTCGACGATCACCCGCACCCGGTCCGGGGCGGCGGCCGCGACCTTCTCGGCGACCTCGGCGGTCTCCGGGTCGTCGTGCCCGACGATCACCAGCACCTCGAAGCGGCCGTGGGTGGATTCCAGCAGCCGGGTGACGGTGTGTTCCAGGACCGCCTGTTCATGGCGGGCGGGCACCAGGAGCGAGAAGGAGAGCGCGCCCTCGTCCCCGGCCGGCTGGAAGCGGGTGCCCGCGAGCGTCTCGGGCGTGCGCCAGGCGTGCATCTGCCACCAGAGCGTGAAGGCGGCCATCCAGAAGAGCGCGAGCGATACCGCGCAGACCACCATGGACGTCAGCAAAAGTTGTCCCCCCTACCCCCGGACGCGGCCCCCCAGCACGCGTGTGTGTGTCCAGGGCAGAGAGAGTAAGGGGAGAAGGTGAAACTCGGGTGCGGAAATGATAAATCCTGCGTTTCCGAACCAACTCCTGGAAGATCGTGAGAAGTTGGCCTGGACCAGACGGGAGCCGGGCGAACGATCCGGTGGCCGGAGGCGTCCTTCCCCCCGGACGCGGGCCGGTGGGACACTCCCCGCTATGGGTGCGTCAAGGCACATACGGTACGGACTGGGTGCCGCCGCCCTCACCGGTACCGCCATCGTGGCGCTGTCCGGCTGCGCGACGGGCCCCGGGCTCGATGCGACGGCCGTCGCCGCCACCACGCAGCGGGAGGCCGGCCGTGCCCTCGACCGGGAGGGCGTCCACGCCGCCTGGCTGAGCTGCAAGGGCAAGGCCGAGAACGGCGGCAAGGACCCCGGCACGGGCAGCGCGCTGCCGGTGACCGTCGTCGGCGTCGACTGCGAGGGCCGTACGGACAACGGCAAGAGGATCATCGTCTACGGCAGCGTCACGGGCATGTCCGGCCAGGGGTGCGTCCGGGGGCTGCTGACCGCCAAGGTCGACGGGCGGACCGTCTTCCAGGTGACCGTGCTGGGCGACTGCGACCGGACGGGCGGCGGCAGCGGCAAGCCCCCGGCCTCGGACAAGCCCCCCGTCTCGGACAAGCCCCCGGCCTCGGGGGGCTCCGCGCCGAAGCCCGGCGGGCATCCGGGCCCCTCGGCGAGCTGCACCGACAGACCTCCCGCACCGGGCAAGTGACGAGGCTGGTCACGGCGGGCGGACGGACGGACCGGTAACATCCGGACCGTACGAGCCGACGACCCGGGAGGAGCCCACCGGTGGCGGGAGAACCGCAGGCGGACTGCCTGTTCTGCAAGATCGTCAAGGGAGAGGTGCCCGCGACGGTCGTCAGGGAGACGGAGACGACCGTCGCCTTCCGCGACATCAACCCCCAGGCGCCCGTGCACTGCCTGGTGATCCCCAAGGTCCACTACCCGGACGCCGCCTCGCTGGCCGCCGCCGAGCCGCAGATCGCCGCCGACGTGCTGCGCGAGGCGGGCGAGGTCGCCCTCCAGGAGAACGGGGACAAAGGCTTCCGGATCGTCTTCAACACCGGCGCCGGCGCCGGGCAGACCGTCTTCCACGCCCACGCCCACGTCCTCGGCGGCCGTGGCTTCAACTGGCCCCCCGGGTAGACCCTTGTCCGTTCGCGAACTCGTCGTCCTCGGCACGGCCAGCCAGGTCCCCACCCGGCACCGCAACCACAACGGCTACGTCCTGCTCTGGGACGGGGACGGCATCCTCTTCGACCCCGGCGAGGGGACGCAGCGTCAGATGCTGCGCGCCGGGGTGGCCGCGCACGACCTCAACAGGATCTGCGTCACCCACTTCCACGGCGACCACTCGCTGGGCCTGGCCGGGGTGATCCAGCGGATCAACCTCGACCGGGTGCCGCACCCGGTCACCGCGCACTACCCGGCGAGCGGCGAGCGCTTCTTCAAGCGGCTGCGGTACGCCACGGCCTACCGCGAGACGGTCAAGCTCGTCCAGGAGCCGGTCGCGGGCACCGGCGCGGTGCTGGCGGCCACCGGCTCGTACACCCTCCAGGCGCGCCGGCTCTCGCATCCCGTCGAGTCCTACGGCTACCGCCTGGTCGAGCCCGACGGGCGCCGGATGCTGCCCGAGCTGCTGGCCGAGCGCGGGATCGGCGGGCCGGACGTCGGCCGGCTGATGCGCGAGGGCGCGGTCGGCGGGGTGACGCTGGAGGAGGTCAGCGAGGTGCGGCGCGGCCAGCGCTTCGCCTTCGTGATGGACACCCGGCTGTGCGACGGCGTCCACGAGCTGGCCGAGGGCTGCGACATGCTCGTCATCGAGTCGACGTTCCTCGACGAGGACGAGCCGCTGGCCACCGAGCACGGCCATCTGACGGCGGGCCAGGCCGCGCGCGTCGCCGCGCGGGCGGGCGTGCGCCACCTGGTGCTCACCCACTTCTCGCAGCGCTACGACGACCCGTCGGTCTTCGAGCGCCAGGCCCGCGAGGCGGGCTTCACCGGCGAGCTCACCGTCGCCCGGGACCTGCTGCGCGTACCGGTGCCGAAGCGCCGCTGAGCGATACGGAAGGGGGCGGGGTCCGCGCGACCCCGCCCCCTTCCATCCTCAAAAGCCTTACGGCAGGAAGTACATCGGGTTCGGCAGCTTGTAGGTGTGCTTCGCGTAGCCGCCCTGCAGGTCGCTGTACTGGTCGCCGAAGTTGGCGACGATCTCGAAGCCCTTGGACTCGATGTACTTGCGGGTGCCCGCCTTGTACTCGACCGTCGTGCACTTGGAGCCGCAGGCGAGGTAGGCCGGCGGGGTCTTCTTGTTCTTCAGGAAGAAGTGGGAGGCGTCGGCGGCGGGCTTGTAGCCGGCGTTCTTGAGGTTGCGGACGCTCCAGTCGCGCTGGTGCTCGTCGCGGCCGGTGACGAAGAAGACCTCGATGCCCTTGGACTGGGCCCAGTTGACGAGCTTGGGCATGCCGAAGACGGCCGTCATGTCGGTGGACTTCAGGTAGGCGTCCTGCGACTCCGGCGTGAAGCGGAAGCCCTGCTGGAGCTCGTAGTTGTAGGTCAGGAGGGTCGTGTCGTCCACGTCCAGGACGATGGCGGGCTTCTTCGCGCCCTTCTTGGCGTGCTGGGTGTTGCGGGCGACGTTCTCCAGCTGGGCCTTGGCCTTCTTCTGGATGTCGGCGAGCTGCTTGGCGTAGTTGCTGTTCGCCGAGGCGTAGTGCTGGCCGGAGGCGTCGACGGTGTCGCCGTAGAAGGCCTTGATCTTGTCCTGGACCTGGGTGAGGTTCGGGATCTCCTTGTCCGTGCGGGGCACCGCGTGGTCGGCGGAGGCGGCGCCCGCGGTGTACAGGCCGGCGCCGACGGCGAGGGCGGCGGTGGCGGCGGCGACGCGCACACGCGTGGACTTCAGGGAGAGCGACACTGGTGACTCCTGGGTAACAAGGACGGTGCAGCGCGAAGCTAAGCCCTGAGCCGGACGGGGTCAAGGTTCTGGCGGAGTGATGTCTACGCGCGGAGAAAGATCGTTTGGGCGTACCGTGGTGTGCGGACCAGCGACACGAAGGGTGGGGCACGAGATCATGGCGCAGGAAGTACGCGGAGTCATCGCACCGGGGAAGAACGAGCCGGTGCGGGTGGAGACGATCGTGGTACCGGACCCGGGTCCGGGCGAGGCCGTGGTGAAGGTCCAGGCGTGCGGTGTGTGCCACACCGACCTCCACTACAAGCAGGGCGGCATCAACGACGACTTCCCCTTCCTCCTCGGCCACGAGGCGGCGGGCGTCGTCGAGTCCGTGGGCGAGGGCGTCACCGAGGTGGCCCCGGGCGACTTCGTGATCCTCAACTGGCGGGCCGTCTGCGGCCAGTGCCGGGCCTGTCTGCGCGGCCGCCCCCAGTACTGCTTCAACACGCACAACGCCAAGCAGAAGATGACCCTGAAGGACGGCACGGAGCTGTCGCCCGCGCTCGGCATCGGCGCGTTCGCCGAGAAGACGCTGGTCGCGGCGGGTCAGTGCACCAAGGTCGACCCCGCGGTCGCCCCGGAGGTGGCGGGCCTGCTCGGCTGCGGCGTGATGGCCGGCATCGGCGCCGCGATCAACACCGGCGGCGTGGGCCGCGGCGACTCCGTCGCCGTCATCGGCTGCGGCGGCGTCGGCGACGCGGCGATCGCGGGCTCCCGCCTGGCGGGCGCGGCCCGGATCATCGCCGTGGACATCGACGACCGCAAGCTCGCGAAGGCGCGCGAGATGGGCGCCACCCACACGGTGAACTCCCGCTCCACCGATCCCGTCGAGGCGATCCGCGAGCTCACCGGCGGCCACGGCGCGGACGTCGTCATCGAGGCCGTCGGCCGCCCGGAGACCTACGAGCAGGCCTTCTACGCCCGTGACCTCGCCGGCACGGTCGTCCTCGTCGGCGTGCCGACGCCGGAGATGAAGCTGGAGCTCCCGCTCCTGGACGTCTTCGGGCGGGGCGGCGCGCTGAAGTCGTCCTGGTACGGCGACTGCCTGCCGTCGCGGGACTTCCCGATGCTGGTGGACCTCCACCTGCAGGGCCGGCTGGACCTCGGCGCGTTCGTCACCGAGACGATCGGGCTGGGCGACGTGGAGAAGGCGTTCGCCCGCATGCACGAGGGCGACGTGCTGCGGTCGGTGGTCGTCTTCTGATCCCCTGATCCCCTGGTCGGGGAACGCCGACGGGGCGGCGTGCGCCGACGTGATGTCGGAGTACGCCGCCCGCACGGTCGTCCGTCCCGGTTGCTTCGGGTCCCGGCTACTTCGGGTCGCGGTCGAAGGCCCGCTTCGACCAGCAGTAGCCGAGTGCCGTCAGGCCCAGGCACCAGGCGACCGCGAGCCATCCGTTGTCACCGATCCCGGTGCCGAGCAGCAGCCCGCGCAGGGTCTCGATGGCCGGGGTGAACGGCTGGTACTGGGCGACCGGCTGGAACCAGCCCGGCATCGCGTCGACGGGGACGAAGGCGCTGGAGACGAGCGGCAGGACGATCAGCGGCATCGCGTTGTTGCTGGCCGCCTCCGCGTTCGGGCTGACCATGCCCATCCCCACCGCGATCCAGGTGAGGGCCAGCGCGACCAGCGTCATCAGCCCGAACGCGGCCAGCCACTCCAGGGCCGTGGCGTTCGGGGCCCGGAAGCCGATGGCCACGGCGACGGCGCCCACGAGGACGACGCTGGCGACCGACTGCAGCACGCTGCCGATGACGTGCCCGATGAGCACGGAACCCCGGTGGATCGGCATCGTGCGGAAGCGGGCGATGATGCCCTCGGTCATGTCGTTGGAGACGGAGACCGCGGTGCCGACCACGGTGCCTCCGATGGTCATCATCAGGATGCCCGGCACGACGTAGGCGATGTACTGGGAGCGGCCTGCGCCACCGCCCATGCCCGCGCTCATCACGTCGCCGAAGATGTAGACGAAGAGCAGCAGCAGGATGATCGGCGTCAGCAGCAGGTTGAGCGTCATCGACGGGTAGCGCCGCGCGTGGAGGAGGTTGCGGCGCAGCATCGTGGACGAGTCGCGCAGGGTGTGGGTGAGGGAGCTCATCGGACAGCCTCCATCGGCTGGTCGGTGCTGCCGGTCAGGGCGAAGAACACGTCGTCGAGGTCGGGGGTGTGCACGGTCAGCTCGTCCGCCTCGATGCCGGCGGAGTCCAGCCAGTCGAGGATGGAGCGCAGCTCGCGCTGGGTGCCGTCGCTGGGGATCTGCAGCGCCAGCGCCTCGTCGTCCCGGGTGACCTCGCGGAGCGCGAGGGCGGCGTTCCGGTACGCGGCCGGGTCGGCGAAGCGGAGCCGGACGTGTCCGCCGGGGACGAGCCGCTTGAGCTCCTCGGCGGTGCCCTCGGCGGCGATCCTGCCGCCGTTCAGCACGGCGATGCGGTCGGCGAGCTCGTCGGCCTCGTCCAGGTACTGGGTGGTGAGGAAGACGGTGACGCCGCCGGAGACGAGCTCGCGGATGATCTGCCACATGTTGTGGCGGGAGCGCGGGTCGAGGCCGGTGGTCGGCTCGTCGAGGAAGATGATCCGTGGGTCGCCGACGAGGGTCATGGCGATGTCGAGGCGGCGCTTCATGCCGCCCGAGTAGGTGGAGGCGGGCTTCTTCGCCGCCTCGGTGAGGCCGAACCGCTCCAGCAGCTCGGCGGCGACCCGCCGTCCCTCGCGCTTGGACAGGTGGTGGAGGTCCGCCATGAGGAGCATGTTCTCCTCGCCGGTGATCAGTCCGTCGACGGCGGAGAACTGCCCGGTGACGCCGATCGCGGCGCGCACCCCGTCCGGGGAGGCGGCGACGTCGTGGCCCGCCACCCGCGCCTGTCCGCCGTCGGCGGTGATGAGCGTGGACAGGATCTGCACGGTGGTGGTCTTGCCGGCGCCGTTGGGACCGAGGAGCGCGAACACGGACCCGGCCGGGATGCGCAGATCGATGCCGTCGAGGACGGTCTTGTCGCCGTAGGACTTGCGCAGACCGGTGGCGGAGACGGCCACGGATGATGTGAGCATGACAGACGAAGGCATGGGCCCTCCCGTTCGAGGCTTTGAAGAGGTCGAGGCTTTGAAGTGGTGGGGCTTTGAAGTAGCCGGGGAAAGGGCCGGTCAGACCTTGGCGCGGAGGATGTCGACGTTGCCGTGCCGGGTGCGGGCGTGGATCTCGACGGTGTCCTCGGTCGCCGCCGGGGCCTCCGTCGCGGTGAGCGCGTTGCGCACCTGGCCGGAGCCCGGGTCGACGTCGAGCCAGGCGGCCGTCCCGGCGCGGACGCCGACCTCGATGGAGCCGTGGGAGGTCTCCAACCGGACGGTGCCGCGGGCCACTTCACCCACGCGCAGGGTGCCGTGGGCGGTGGTGGCGGTGACCGAGCCCGCGGCGCGACGGATGTCGATGTCGCCGGTGGAGTTGCTCACCCGCAGCTCGCCGGTCGCGGTGCCGACGGTCGTGGTGCCGTGGGAGTTCTTCAGGACGGCGGAGCCGTCGACGAGGCCGACGCGCAGGCTGCCGGAGCTGGTGGTGATCTCGGCCGTGCCCTCGGCCCGGTCCACGGTGATCGAGCCGTGCGACGCCTTCAGGTGCAGCGGGCCGGTCGCGTCGAGGCGGACGTCGCCGGAGGAGGTCTTCACCCGGACCTCCCCGAGCCGGCCCTCGCCGAGCACCTGGGCCCAGGCGCCGGTCATGTCGACGCGGGAGCCCGTGGGCAGTTCGACCGTCACGTCGACGACACCGGTGCGCCCGACGAGGTAGCGCGACTTGGGCGTCCGCAGGGTCAGTACGCCGCCCGCGTACGTCACCTCGGTCTGGTCGGCGGCCCGCGCGTCCAGTTCCTTCTTCGGGTCGCGGGGCAGGACCTCGACGAGGGTGTCGGGGCGGTCGCCCGCGACGAACCGGATGGAGCCGGCCTCCACGTGGGCGGTGACCGAGATGGGCGCGGGGGTGTCGAAAGAAGGCATGGGTGTCCCGTCCTCTTGAGTCTTCGAAAGCTGTGGGTGGAGTAGTGGGGTGGGCTAGCGCGCCCAGCCCTGTTCCGTCGTGCGCGGCCGGTTGCCGGTGGCGGTTCCGGTGTCGGCCGCGGCCGAAACGGCCCGTACCAGCCACGCGTTGACCGACAGGCCGTCGCGGTTCGCGGCCTCCTCGGCGCGGGCCTTGAGGTGGGCCGGCAGGCGCAGATTGACGCGGGCGGTGGTGCCGTCCTCGTCGCCGTCGGCGGGCGGTGGTGTCCGCGCCGTGAACGGTTCGGCGGGCGGCGGTGTCACCACGAAGTCGGGGTCCAGTCCGCGCAGCCGTACGTCGACCGAGCCCGGGGCGAGCTCGCGGGTGACCTCGTCCATCGCGGCGGAGAGCGCGTCGAGCAGGGTCAGCCGGGCCGCCGCCTCCAGAGGGGCGGTGAGCTTCTCGGCCAGCTCGCGGGCTTCGTCGCCACCGGCCTCGGCGGCCACCGCGAGTTCGCGGCGGAGAGTGTCGACGTATGGGGTGAGGTCCATGACGCCATCATGGCATCACGATGGCGCCATGCGCAAGAGGGGTGGTGCCGGACCTGGCGCAGCCCTCCGGGAGAAGGCTCTGAGCTGCGGAAACGTCAAGGGTGTGGGTGTGGGCGCTGGCGCCGGATGGCGTTGCGTAGTGCCACCCGGCGCCGCGTGGCGCCACGGCGGTGCCACGCGAGAGCCGGAGCTCTACCCGAGGCCCGCTCTGCTCAGGATGCGGGCGGCGACCGACGGGGAGTCGACCAGCGGGTGGAGCGCCAGCGCGCGGAGCGCCGCGTCGCGGTCCTCGTGGACCGCCGCCTCGATCGCCGCCCGCTCGACGGCCTTGAGCTGGAGCATCAGCCCCAGCTGGTCCTCCCGCAGCGGGGCGCACGGCAGCGGCCGGGCGCCCTTCGCGCCGACCTCGCACACCGTCTCGATGATGGCGGTGGAGTCCAGGGCGGGGACCGTCAGCCCGTTCGGCACATTGAGGATCAGCCGGGTGCGTTCGTCCGCGCTGATCGCCCGCATCAGGGCGAGCGCCACCTGGTCGTAGCCGCCGCCGTCCAGGTCGCAGGTGTCGCGCTGCCAGCCGCCGGTCGCCGCGCGGCTCTCGGCCATGTACGTCTCCTCGCGGCGCAGCCGGGTGTGCTCCCACAGCTCGAAGGAGCGCTCGGGCGCGGCGGCCGCGCGGGTGAAGAAGTCGCCCTGCTGCTGGTCGAGGAACTCGCCGCGGGTCTTGGCCGACTCCATGACCGAACGCAGGGTCTCGCGGCGGAAGTAGTAGTAGTGGAGGTATTCGTTGGGCAGGGCGCCGAGCGCCTGGAGCCAGCGGGCGCCGAAGAGCTTGCCCTCCTCGAAGGAGGTCAGGGCCGCCTCGTCGCGCAGCAGCCCCGGCAGCAGGTCCTCGCCGTCCCGGGCCAACGAGCGCAGCCAGCCCAGGTGGTTGAGGCCCACGTAGTCGTAGGTGAGCGACTCCGGGTCCGCGCCCACCGCCCGCGCGGCGCGACGGACCAGCCCCACGGGTGAATCGCAGATGCCGATGACGCGCGGGCCGAGCACGGCGGACATCGCCTCCGTCACCATCCCGGCGGGGTTGGTGAAGTTGATGACCCACGCGTCAGGGGCGATCCGCGCGACCCGTTCGGCGATGTCCGTGGCCACCAGGACCGTGCGGAGCCCGTAGAGGACGCCGCCCGCGCCGACGGTCTCCTGGCCCAGGACGCCCTCGGCGAGCGGGATCCGCTCGTCCATGACCCGTCCGGCCGTGCCGCCCACCCGGATCGCGGAGAAGACGAAGTCGGCGCCGCGCAGCGCGTCGTCCAGGTCCTCCGCGAGCCGTACGGAGGGGGCGCGGGGCACCCCGGCGGCCTGGGCGTCCAGCACGGAGGCGATCACCCTCATCCGCGCGGAGTCGGTGTCGTGGAGCACGAGCTCCGTGCAGCGGCCCGGGGCGTCGCGCCGGGCGTCGTCCAGCAGGGCCCGGTGCACCAGAGGCACCCGGAATCCACCGCCGCCGAGAATGGTGAGCCTCATGGAACGGAACGTACCGCAGCATCGGGCACACTGTGCGGATCCGCATTTCGTGCATCCCTGAGAGGAGCGACGAGCGAGCATGACGGCCTCTTCCACCCACACAGGTGTCCGCGGAGAACGCTTCGAGGGAACGGCGCCGGTCCTCGACCCGCTCGCCGCGCTCCGCACCGAGAGCGACCCGCCCACGGACGTCTATCTGACCGGGACCGTCTTCCTCGACATCATCTTCACCGGTCTGGACTCCGCCCCCGTGCGCGGCACCGAGTCCTGGGCGCGCGGGATGGGCTCCAGCCCCGGCGGCGTCGCCAACATGGCCACCGCCCTGGCCCGGCTGGGCCTGCGCACCTCGCTCGCCGCCGCCTTCGGCGACGACATGTACGGCGAGTACTGCTGGGAGTCCCTCTCCCGGGGCGAGGGCATCGACCTGAGCCTGTCGCGCACGGTGCCCGGCTGGCACTCCCCGGTCACCGTCTCGATGGCCTACGAGGGCGAGCGGACGATGATCTCCCACGGGCACGAGGCGCCGCCGCCGGAGGAGCCCGCCCCCGAGACCCCGCCGCCCGCGCGGGCCTGCGTGGGGCTGCTGATGCCCGGTCGGCAGGAGGAGTGGATCGCGACGGCGGCCCGCCAGGGCAGCCGGGTCTTCGCCGACGTCGGCTGGGACGAGACGGGCCGCTGGGACCCGGCGGACCTCGCCGACCTGGAGCACTGCGAGGCGTTCCTGCCCAACGCCGAGGAGGCCATGCGCTACACCCGCACCGACTGCCCGCGCGCCGCCGCCCGCGCGCTCACGGACAAGGTGCCGCTGGCCGTGGTCACGATGGGGGAGCGGGGCGCGTACGCGGTGGACGGGCGCACCGGCGAGAGCGCCGAGGTGCCCGCGATCGTCGTCGAGGCGCTCGACCCGACCGGCGCGGGGGACGTCTTCGTGGCCGGCTTCGTCACCGGCACCCTCGCCGAGTGGCCGCTCGCCGACCGGCTGGCCTTCGCGGGGCTGACGGCCGCCCTGTCCGTCCAGGAGTTCGGCGGCTCGCTGTCGGCGCCCGGCTGGGTGGAGATCGCCGCGTGGTGGCAGCACGTCCGCTCCTTCGACGACCAGTCCCCGGCCACCCTGCGCCGCTACGCCTTCCTCGACGAGATCCTCCCCGAGGCCATCAGCCCCTGGCCGCTGCGCCGGGCGCTGCCGACGCTGGGCTTCCGCAGGCCGTCGTAGGGCCGGATGGCTGTGGAAAAGCCCTCGGGATTGCCGGGGCCCGCGTCGTACCCTGGTATTCCAAGGTTGTTCGACATGAGAACGGCAGGAAGAGGTGATGAGCAGGCCTTCAGTGCCGGCCCATGACTCAGACACCCACACGACCGCAGGCGAGGACGAGCATCACCATCCCGGCCAAGCACCCCATGGTGACGGTGCTGGGCTCGGAGGACTCCCTCCTGCGCGTGATCGAAAAAGCCTTCCCGCTCACGGACATCCACGTCCGGGGCAATGAGATCAGTGCCACCGGGGACGAACGGGAAGTCGCCCTGGTACAGCGTCTCTTCGCCGAGATGATGCTGGTGCTCCGCACGGGCGCGCCGATGACGGAGGACGCGGTGGAACGTTCGATCGCCATGCTCAGGGACGAGGAGAAGGGGATCGAGGCCCCATCCGAGGTCCTCACCCAGAACATCCTCTCCAGCCGCGGCCGCACCATCCGTCCCAAGACGCTCAACCAGAAGCGCTACGTCGACGCGATCGACAAGCACACGGTCGTCTTCGGCATCGGCCCCGCCGGTACCGGAAAGACCTATCTGGCCATGGCCAAGGCGGTCCAGGCCCTGCAGTCCAAGCAGGTCAACCGGATCATCCTGACCCGGCCGGCCGTCGAGGCGGGCGAGCGCCTGGGCTTCCTGCCCGGCACGCTCTACGAGAAGATCGACCCCTATCTGCGGCCGCTCTACGACGCCCTCCACGACATGCTCGACCCCGACTCCATCCCGCGGCTGATGGCCGCCGGGACGATCGAGGTCGCGCCGCTGGCGTACATGCGGGGCCGGACGCTCAACGACGCGTTCATCATCCTCGACGAGGCGCAGAACACGAACCCCGAGCAGATGAAGATGTTCCTCACCCGGCTCGGCTTCGACTCCAAGATCGTGATCACGGGTGACATCACCCAGATCGACCTGCCCGGCGGCACCAAGAGCGGTCTGCGCCAGGTGCAGGAGATCCTGGAGGGCGTCACCGACGTCCATTTCTCGTACCTCACCAGCAGGGACGTCGTCCGGCACAAGCTGGTCGGCCGTATTGTCGACGCGTACGAGCAGTACGACAGCCGCAACGGAAAGTAAGACCCGGTAACAGCATGTCAATCGACGTCAACAACGAATCCGGCACGGAGGTCGACGAGCAGGCGATCCTGGACGTCGCCCGCTACGCCCTCACCCGGATGCGTATCCACCCGCTCTCCGAACTCTCGGTCATCGTTGTCGACGCCGATGCCATGGAGCAGCTCCACATCCAGTGGATGGACCTCCCCGGCCCCACCGACGTGATGTCCTTCCCCATGGACGAGCTGCGCCCGCCGGCCAAGGACGACGACGAGCCGCCGCAGGGCCTCCTCGGCGACATCGTCCTCTGCCCGGAGGTCGCGAAGAAGCAGGGCGAGGAGGCCCCGACCGGGCACTCCATGGACGAGGAGCTCCAGCTCCTGACCGTCCACGGAGTGCTCCACCTCCTCGGCTACGACCACGAGGAGCCCGACGAGAAGGCCGAGATGTTCGGCCTCCAGGCGGCGATCGTCGACGGCTGGCGCGCCGAGCGCGGCATCGAAGGGCCCTCCCCGGCTCCCACGTTCACGTGACCGGCCAGCTGATCGCCGCCGCGGTCCTGCTGCTCGTCGTCGCCTGGCTCGCCGCCTGCGCGGAGGCCGGCCTCGCCCGGACCACCCGGTTCCGGGCCGAGGAGGCCGCCCGGGCCGGGCGGCGGGGCAGCGCCCGGCTGATGGCCGTCGCGGCCGACCCCACCCGCTATCTCAACGTCGCGCTGCTGGTGCGCGTCGCCTGCGAGATGGCGGCGGGCGTCTTCGTCACCTACGTCTGCCTGAAGTCCTTCGACGCCACCTGGGAGGCGCTGACCGTCGCCATCGCGGTGATGGTCCTCGTCTCGTACGTGGCCGTCGGCGTCTCCCCGCGCACCATCGGCCGCCAGCACCCGCTGGGCACGGCCACGGCCGCGGCGTACGTGCTGCTGCCGCTCGCCCGGATCATGGGGCCCGTGCCCCGGCTGCTGATCCTCATCGGCAACGCCCTCACCCCCGGCAAGGGCTTCCGCATGGGCCCCTTCGCCTCGGAGGCGGAGCTGCGGGCCATGGTCGACCTGGCGGAACAGGAATCGCTCATCGAGGACGACGAGCGCCGCATGGTGCACTCCGTCTTCGAACTCGGCGACACCCTCGTCCGCGAGGTCATGGTGCCGCGCACGGACCTGATCGTCATAGAGCGCGGCAAGACCATCCGTCAGGCGCTCACCCTCGCGCTGCGCTCCGGCTTCTCCCGGATCCCGGTGACGGGGGAGAACGAGGACGACGTGGTGGGCATCGTCTACCTCAAGGACCTCGTCCGCAAGACGCACATCAGCCGTGACGCGGAGAGCGAGCTGGTCTCCACCGCGATGCGGCCGGCCGTCTTCGTCCCGGACACCAAGAACGCGGGCGACCTGCTGCGCGAGATGCAGCAGCAGCGCAACCACTGCGCGGTCGTCATCGACGAGTACGGCGGCACGGCCGGCATCGTCACCATCGAGGACATCCTCGAGGAGATCGTCGGCGAGATCACCGACGAGTACGACCGGGAGCTGCCGCCCGTCGAGGAGCTCGGCGACGACCGCTACCGGGTCACGGCCCGCCTCGACATCGGCGACCTCGGCGAGCTCTACGGCCTCGACGAGTTCGACGACGAGGACGTCGAGACGGTCGGCGGACTGCTGGCCAAGTCGCTGGGCCGGGTGCCGATCGCCGGCGCGACGGCGGAGGTCCCGCTCTTCGAGCACGTCTCCGAGCACGGCAAGGACCCCACGCTCACCGCGCTCCGGCTCACCGCGGAGGCCGCGGCGGGGCGGCGCAACCGCATCGTCACGGTGTTGGTGGAGCCGGTGCGGGGCCTCTTCCAGGAGGACTGAGGGCTGAGGACTGAGCGGGGGAATCGTCCCGTTCGGGGGAATCCTCCCGCCGCGGGGCGGGAACCGTCCTGGAATGGCGGTTCTCAGAACTCTCGCGCGGCCGCTGCTGGCGTCGGCGTTCATCAGCGCCGGCGTCCAGACCGTCCGCCGCCCGGAACTCCTCGCGCCGGTCGCGGCGCCCGTCGCGCTCGCCATCGCGGACTGGATCCCGCTCCTGCCGCGCGACGCGCGGGCGCTCGTGCGGCTGAACGGGGCGGTGCACGTGGGGGCGGGCGGGCTGCTCGCCCTGGGGATCCTCCCCAGGCTCTCCGCCCTGGCCCTCGCCGCCAGCCTCGTCCCGACGACCCTGGCGGGTCACGCGTACTGGCGGGAGGAGGACGCGGGGAAGCGGATGCAGCACCGGGTGGCGTTCTTCGCGAACGTCTCGATTCTGGGGGGACTGCTCGCCGTCGTCGCGGACGGTGGGTGAGGATGCCAACGCCGGACGGGCTGAAATCAGCCCGTCCGGCGTTTGAGGACACCGCGCGTCAGCGCGGCACGCGGCGCAGGCCGAAGAACGTTGCCGCGGCCACCGCCACGACCACCGCCGCGTCGACGCCGACACCCACCCGGACGCCCCCGAGCGTCGCCGACGCGAACGAGTGGCCCGCGTCCCGCAGCACACTCACCCGCGCCGACGCCACCGCGCTCAGCAGCGGGATGCCGATGGTCAGCCCCACCTGCTGTGAGCTGGTGACCAGGCCCGTGGCCAGGCCCTGCTCCCCGTCCGGCAGCCCCGACGTCGCCGTCACGCCGTAGGCGACGATCGCCCACAGGTGGCCGACGCAGCCGAGCGACGTGCCCACCAGGGCCAGCCACGCGCCGGCCTGGCCGGCGCCCAGGCCCAGCAGGGCCGCCGTGCAGACGGCCTGCACCAGCAGACCGGTCACCAGCGTGGCGCGCGCGCCGAAGCGGGCGATGATCCGGGGCGCGGTCACCCCGCCGAGCGCCGCCGCCAGGCCCGTCACACCGAAGATCAGGCCGGTGAGGACGGCCGACAGCTCCAGGACCTCCTGGAGGTACAGGGTGAGCAGGAAGATCACCGAGGACATCATCGCGAACGTGGTCAACCCGGCCAGGTTCCCCCAGGCCACCGTCCGCCGCCGCAGCATCGGCAGGGACACCAGCGGCTCGGCCGCCCGCGACTCGACCACGACGAACGCCACCAGCAGGGCCGCGCCGGCGACCAGCGTCGCGATGACGTCCGCGCCGCCGAAGCCCCGCTGGGCGGCGGTCGACAGGGCGTAGATCAGCGCGAGCAGCCCGCCCGTCACCGTCACCGCGCCCGGCAGGTCCAGCCGGGGACGGTCCGCCCGCCTGGACTCGGTCAGCAGGCCCGGCGCGGCGAGGAGCACGCCGACGCCCGCCACCGCCAGCAGCCCCATCGTGGAGCGCCAGCCCAGCGAGTCGGTCATCACACCGCCGAGCACCATGCCGATGGTGAAGCCCAGGGACATCAGGGTGCCGCTGATGCCCAGCGCCCGCTCACGCCGCGGGCCCTCGGTGAAGGTCGTGGTCAGCAGGGACATCCCGGTCGGCACGATCACGGCCGCGCCCAGCCCCTGGAGGGCCCGCCCGGTCAGGAAGGTCGCCGGGTCCCAGGCGACGGTGGCCAGGGCGGAGGCGACGGTGAAGAGGACGAGCCCGGCCAGGAACAGCTTCCGGCGCCCGTAGAGGTCGGCGATCCGGCCGAAGAAGAGCAGGAAGCCGCCCGACGGCAGGGCGAACGCCGTGACCGCCCACTGGAGGTCGGCCTGGCCCATGCCCAGGTCGTCGCCGAGCACGGGCAGCGCCACGTTCAGGATGGAGAAGTCGAGGGCGACGATGAACTGCGCCGCGCACAGCACCATCAGGATCAGCTTGTCGCGGGTGGTCATGCGCGGGGCCGCCGCGACGGGGGTCGTCAGGGGAGGGGAGTCGATCGCCATGCGATCAGCCTCCGCCGGGAGGAACAACGCTGGGGAGTGCGCGCTTATGGTGGTGGCCGCACCACCAGGCAAGGGGGAGAGTTTGACCGTCGCCACGCAGGAGAAGCCGCGCCGCCGCCAGGAGCTGCGCGAGTTCTTGATGAGCCGTCGGGCCAGGGTGTCACCGGCCGAGGCGGGGCTGCCCGACGGCGGGGGCCGCCGCCGGACGCCGGGGCTGCGCCGCGAGGAGGTCGCCGTCCTCGCCGGGGTGGGCGCCTCCTGGTACCAGTGGCTGGAACAGGGCCGGGACATCACCGTCTCGCCGCAGGTCCTCGACGCGGTCGCCCGCGTGCTGCGGCTGGGCGGCGCCGAGCGGCGGCACCTGTACGTCCTGGCGGGGCTGAACCCGCCGCTGCCCGAGGCCGAATACGACGCGGAGTACCTGTGCGACGGGCTGCGCCGGCTGATCGACGGCTGGCTGCCCTCCCCGGCGCACATCATGGACCCCTACTGGAACCTCGTCGCCTACAACGAGTCCGCCCGGGTCATCCTCGGGTTCCGCCCGGAGAACCGGCAGAACTGCCTCATCGACTTCTTCACCGACCCCGTCTACCGCTCGCGCGCCGGGAACTGGGAGGAGAACGCCCCGCGCGTCGTCGCCTCCTACCGCGCCGCCTGCTCGGACCGCCCCGGCGACGAGGGCTTCGAGGAGGTGCTGGCCGAGGTCTCCGCCGCGAGCCCGGAGTTCACGGAGCTGTGGGCGCGCGGTGACGTGTCCCCGGCGGGCCTGGTGCGCAAGGCCCTCCACCACCCGCTCGTGGGCGACCTCCTCTTCGAGAGCGCCCAGCTGCGCGTACCGGCCCGCCCGGACCTGACGATCGTGCTGCACAACCCCGTCGCCGGCACCGGCACGGCGGAGCGGGTGGCGTGGCTGACCTCGCCCGAGGGCCGGCGCGGCGCGATGTACTCCGTGGCCGGCTGAGGCGTGGCCGGTCGCCGGCCGAGGCCGCCCGGGAGCGCGTCCGGGGCCGCCCCTATGCTCCAGGCATGACGGATGCCCTGGATGCTGCCCTGGACCCCGAGGACCGCAAGCTGATCACGCTCGCCCGCGCCACCCGCGCCCGCAACGCCGTGCCCGAGGGCGCGGCCGTCCGTGACGAGACCGGCCGTACGTACGTCGCCGGGACGGTCGCCCTGGACTCGCTGCGGCTGAGCGCGCTCCGGACGGCCGTGGCCATGGCCGTGGCCAGCGGGGCGACGTCCCTGGAGGCCGCCGCGGTGGTCTCCGCGGCGGAGGCCGTCAGCGACGAGGACCGCGCCGCCGTGCGCGACCTCGGCGGGCCCGCGACGCCCGTGCTGCTGGCGGGCCCGGACGGGACGCCGGGGCCGGTGGTCACGGCCGGCTGAGCGCCGCGCCCGCCCGCTGGTTCGAGCCCGTCGGGGGATCGGGGAGAATATGGGGCATGGATAGAGCTTCCTCCCCGTCCCCGGCCCCCCACCGCGCGGGCTTCGCGTGCTTCGTCGGCCGCCCCAACGCGGGCAAGTCGACCCTGACCAACGCACTGGTGGGGACGAAGGTCGCGATCACCTCCAACCGTCCGCAGACCACCCGCCACACCGTGCGCGGCATCGTGCACCGCCCGGACGCCCAGCTCGTCCTGGTGGACACGCCCGGCCTCCACAAGCCGCGCACCCTGCTGGGCGAGCGGCTCAACGACGTGGTCCGGACCACCTGGGCCGAGGTCGACGTGATCGGTTTCTGCCTGCCCGCCGACCAGAAGCTCGGCCCGGGTGACAAGTTCATCGCCAAGGAACTCGCGGGGATCAAGAAGACCCCGAAGATCGCGATCGTCACCAAGACGGACCTGGTCGACTCCAAGCAGCTCGCCGAGCAGCTGATCGCCATCCAGCAGCTGGGCGAGGAGCTGGGCATCCAGTGGGCGCAGATCGTCCCGGTCTCGGCTGTGGGCGACAAGCAGGTCTCCCTGCTGGCCGACCTGATCGCGCCGATGCTGCCGGAGAGCCCGCCGCTCTACCCCGAGGGCGACCTCACCGACGAGCCCGAGCAGATCATGGTCGCCGAGCTGATCCGCGAGGCCGCCCTGGAGGGCGTCCGCGACGAGCTGCCGCACTCCATCGCCGTCGTGGTCGAGGAGATGCTGCCGCGCGAGGACCGGCCCAAGGACAGGCCGCTGCTGGACATCCACGCCAACGTCTACATCGAGCGGCCCAGCCAGAAGGGCATCATCATCGGCCCCAAGGGCGCCCGCCTGAAGGAGGTCGGCATGAAGTCCCGCAAGCACATCGAGGCCCTGCTGGGCACGCCGGTCTTCCTGGACCTCCACGTGAAGGTCGCCAAGGACTGGCAGCGGGACCCGAAGCAGCTCCGCAAGCTGGGCTTCTAGGGGGAGGGCCCCGTAAGGGGCGCGGGGAACTGCGCGATCAGCCCCCACCGGCCCGCAGATACCGGACCGCTACGCCCCCTCCTTGAGCACCGTCTGGATCAGCTCGCGCTGGTCCTCGGAGAGGTGGGGGTCCGCGAGGTGGACCGAGCGGCCGTCCACGTTGATCTCGTAGTGGAAGCCGTCCGGGACGCCCCGGCCGTGGTCGTGGGCGTCCCGGCCCGGCGCCAGCGCGCGGTGGGCCAGGGCCTCCAGGTGCGTGGCGTCGGACCGGCCGCAGGTGTCCAGCTCGGCCCGACGCTCGATGCCGGCGAAACCGCCGGTACGGCAGATGACGATACGCATACCGTCATCCCTACCCCATGGTTCGCGGACATTCCTGATCCGCGCGGCCCGCATCGGGGGCCGACCGGCCCTATGCCGCGGGAACGCCGACCTGGCTCCACGCCTTGAGCACGGCCTGGACGGCGTCCCCCTCGCCGTACAGCGTCCTCGCCGTGGCCGCCGTCAGCCGGGCGAAGGCCGCGAAGTCGGCGTCGGCGGCCAGCTCCCCGCCCGTCAGCGTGGCGTACCAGATCCTCCCGGCGCGCTCCCATGCCTGCCCGCCGAGGGCGGTGGCCAGCAGGTAGAACGCGTGGTTGGGGATGCCGGAGTTGATGTGCACACCGCCGTTGTCCCGGCTGGTGCGCACGAACTGGTCCATGGTGGCGGGCTGCGGGTCCCTGCCGAGCTTGTCGTCGTCGTAGGCGGTGCCGGGCGCCTTCATCGAGCGCAGGGCCTTGCCGGTGACGTCCGGGCCGAGGAGCCCCTCGCCGATCAGCCAGTCGGCCTGGTCGGTGGTCTGCCCGAGGGCGTACTGCTTGATCAGGGAGCCGAAGACGTCCGAGACGGACTCGTTGAGCGCGCCGGACTGGCCGTAGTACTCCAGATTGGCGGTGTGCTGGGTCACCCCGTGGGTCAGCTCGTGGCCGATGACGTCCACGGGAAGGGTGAAGTCGAGGAAGAGATCGCCGTCCCCGTCGCCGAAGACCATCTGCTCGCCGTCCCAGAAGGCGTTGTCGTACTTCTCGCCGTAGTGGACGGTGGCGTTCAGCGGCAGGCCGGCGCCGTCGATGGAGTGCCTGCCGTAGACCTTCAGATAGAGGTCGAACGTGGCGCCGAGCCCCGCGTGCGCCCGGTTGACCGTGGCGTCCTTGCTGGGCGCGTCGGCCTCGGCGTGCACCTTCGTGCCCGGCAGGGTCTCCACGTGCCGGGCGTCGAAGATCGTCCGCTGCGGCTTGTCGGAAAGGGCGCCCGCCGGGGAGCCCGCGGTCGTCCGCGCGGCGGTGAGCCGGCGGCGGGTGCGCAGGCTGCCGTCGTGCTCGAGGGTGCGGCGCGCGGGCTCGTGGTGCCGGGGGTCCTCGGACTGGGCCAGACGGTCGAGTACGTGCGGCGGGACGATGCCGCAGAAGATCCCGTGTTTCTGGGTAGTCATGGGCCGAATCTGGCACCGGGTCCCCGCCTTGTCAGTGCCCGGTGCATGGATTAACACAAACGAGTGGCCGGATTCCGTGGCCGGGGTCCCGCGTCCCGCATGCTGAAACGCCCCTGCCCCGCCCCGCGCGTCTCGGCTAGCCTGCTGTGCACCATGTGTGACGTGCTGCTTCTTCTTAGCCGCCGCGGCGAGGGTCTGTAGCGAAGGCCGACCCCCTCCCCGCGGAGTCCGGTGCTGCGCACCCGTCGATCAGCAGCCCGCAGCCCCGTCGGCCGTCCCGCAAGGACAATCCGAGGAGCCTTCCGCACCATGTCCCAGCAGCCTTCCGTTTCCGTCGGCCGCCCCACGCCCGTCACCGCCGCCACCGTCACCCAGCGGCCCTCCGGGATGCCGGTCCACAAGTACCGTCCGTACGAGGCCGTGGAGATCCCCGGCCGCACCTGGCCGGACCGGCGGATCACCAAGGCGCCCCGCTGGCTGTCGACCGATCTGCGCGACGGCAACCAGGCGCTGATCGACCCCATGTCGCCCGCCCGCAAGCGCGAGATGTTCGACCTGCTGGTCCGCATGGGCTACAAGGAGATCGAGGTCGGCTTCCCCTCCTCCGGCGCCACGGACTTCGACTTCGTCCGCTCGATCATCGAGGAGGACGCCATCCCCGAGGACGTGACGATCTCCGTCCTCACCCAGGCCCGCGAGGAGCTGATCGAGCGGACGGTCGAGTCCCTGCGCGGCGCCCACCGCGCCACCGTCCACCTCTACAACGCCACCGCGCCCGTCTTCCGCCGCGTGGTCTTCCGGGGCTCGCGCGAGCAGGTCAAGCAGATCGCCGTCGACGGCACCCGGCTGGTGATGGAGTACGCCGACAAGATCCTCGGCGCCGACACCGTCTTCGGCTACCAGTACAGCCCGGAGATCTTCACCGACACCGAGCTGGACTTCGCGCTGGAGGTCTGCGAGGGCGTCATGGACGTCTGGCAGCCCGAGGCGGGCCGCGAGATCATCCTGAACCTGCCGGCGACCGTGGAGCGCTCCACCCCCTCCACCCACGCCGACCGCTTCGAGTGGATGTCCCGGCACCTGTCCCGCCGCGAGCACATCTGCCTGTCCGTCCACCCCCACAACGACCGGGGCACCGCCGTCGCCGCCGCCGAACTGGCGATCATGGCCGGGGCGGACCGGATCGAGGGCTGCCTGTTCGGCCAGGGCGAGCGCACCGGCAACGTCGACCTGGTCACCCTGGGCATGAACCTCTTCTCCCAGGGCGTCGACCCGCAGATCGACTTCTCGCAGATCGACGAGGTCCGCCGGACCGCCGAGTACTGCAACCAGATGGAGGTCCACCCGCGCCACCCCTACGCGGGCGACCTGGTCTACACCGCCTTCTCCGGCTCCCACCAGGACGCCATCAAGAAGGGCTTCGAGGCGATGGCGGCCGACGCGGCCGCCGCCGGGAAGACCGTGGACGACATCGAGTGGGCGGTGCCCTACCTGCCCATCGACCCCAAGGACGTCGGCCGTTCGTACGAGGCGGTCATCCGCGTCAACTCCCAGTCCGGCAAGGGCGGCATCGCCTACGTCCTCAAGCATGACCACAAGCTGGACCTGCCGCGCCGGATGCAGATCGAGTTCTCGAGGATCATCCAGCTGAAGACCGACGCCGAGGGCGGCGAGGTCACCCCGCAGGAGATCTGGGCCGTCTTCCAGGACGAGTACCTGCCGGTGGACGGTCACGCCTGGGGCCGGATCGCGCTGCGCTCCACCCAGACCTCCACCACCAGCGACGGCACCGACGCGCTGACCGTCGAGGCCGTCGTCGACGGAGCGGAGACCGTGCTCACGGGCACGGGCAACGGCCCGATCTCGGCCTTCTTCGACGCGCTGGCCGGCATCGGCGTCGACGCCCGGCTGCTCGACTACACCGAGCACACGATGAGCGAGGGCGCGAGCGCCCAGGCCGCCTCGTACATCGAGTGCGTGATCGACGGAAAGGTGCTGTGGGGCATCGGCATCGACGGCAACACCACCCGGGCCTCGATCAAGGCCGTCGTCTCGGCGGTGAACCGCGCGTACCGCCACTGACGGTCCGTAACCCCCGTCGCGCTCCGTCAACCTGGCGCCGGTGAAAACACCGCATCCGGTGGGCTCGCCGGCGCCTTCGGCCAGTACCCGCCCCAACTCGGCCGCCGGGGTACTGACGCGGCATCAACGATGTGGCTAACATCACGTCAACGCGGCGACCAGGCCGTGGCGTTATGGAGGTGCGCCGTGATGCACGCGCAAGGCCGACACAGCCCGGACCGGTGTGTGGTGGGCGTACGCACCGTATGGCGCACCGTCGGAGACGGCGAGTTCTTCTGCCCCGGTTGCGGCGGGGACCGCAATTACCACCGTCGCACGGGCCGGCGCCGCCTTGTCGCGTTCGGGGTGCCGCTGCTGCCGCGCGGCCCGGTCGGGCCCATCGTGGAGTGCACGGCCTGCCGCGGCCGCTACGCCATGGACGTCCTCGACCACCCCACCACCACCCGCTTCTCCGCGATGCTGCGCGACGCCGTGCACACGGTGGCCCTCGCGGTGCTGGCCGCGGGCGGCACCGAGGCCCGTACGGTCCGTCGCGCGGCGGTCGGCGCGGTCCGGGCGGCCGGCTTCGCCGACTGCAGCGAGGAGCAGCTCGTCACCCTGATCGAGGCGCTCGCCGCGGACACCGGACGGCTGCCCGGCCGGTACGCGACGCCGCCGGGCGACGCGAGCCGCGACGGCTTCGACCCCTGCGGCACGGCCCTGGCCATCGAGCTCCACGAGGCCCTGGAGCCGCTGGCCCCCCACCTGGCGCCGGCGGGCCGTGAGCAGATCCTGCTCCAGGGGGCCCGGATCGCCCTGGCCGACGGCCCCTACCGGCCGGCGGAGCGGGAGGTGCTGGCGACGGTCGGGCGGGCGCTGCTGATCTGTCCCGAGGACACCGACCGGCTCCTCGCGGCGGCGCGCACGCCGTCGTGAGCGTCTACTTCTCGGGGACCGGCCTGCCGATCTGATCGAGCAGGCCGAAGCGGCGTACGAACCACGCGAAGTCGTGCGGGAGCGTCGCCGCCAGCTCCTCGCGGCGGCGCCACGCGCCGCGCTCCTCCAGCAGGGCCAGCGCCGCGCGGATGTGCTCCGGGAACTCCAGGGCGTGCAGCCGCACCATCTCCAGGATCATCGACTCCGGCAGATGGGCCGTGCCGAAGCGCAGACAGTTGTGGACGATCGAGGTGCGCGCCGCGCCCAGGAAAGCGGTGACCTCCTCCCTCGGCTTGAAGCGGTGCGCGATCTCGATGTCCGTGGTGTGGACGATCTCGGCTCCGGTCCGCCACGCCCGGACGCTGAACTCGGGCTCGAAACCGCTGTAGTGGACCATCCCTTCGTCGTAGCCGCCGATACGCTCGAAGAGCGCGCGTTCGAGGACGGTGCCGGCCGAGGAGGCGACCTGGACCAGCCGGCCCTCGGGGACGGCGGTGTTCCAGCGCGTGCCCATGTACGGGACGACGAGGCGGCAGCCGTGGCCGCGCCAGGCCGAGGTGCTGTCCAGAACGGTGACGGACAGGATCCGCCCCGGGGCGAGCAGCCGGATGGCCGTACGGTCCCAGCCGGCGGAAAAACCCGTGTGCGCGTCCGTCACGAACAGCACCCGGCCCCGGGCGTGGCGGGCGGCCAGATTGCGGGCGGCACCCACGCCGAGGCGCCGGGCGGAGCGGATGACCGTCGTACGGCGCCGGGCCGCGGCGCCGCCGACCTCCGGCCGCCGGTCGGGCGCCGAGCAGTCGTCCACGACGACGAACTCGATGTCGTCCGGCCCGGCGGCGGTGTCCAGGGCCGAGGCGATGGTCGCCCCGACCCTGGCGCCCTCGTTCCGCGCGGGCATCACCACGCTGATCACGGGCGGGACGGCCGTCACAGGTTCATGCCGCCGGTGATGGTGATGGTGTGCAGGGTGATCATCGAGAGCGCGTGGCCATCCGCTGTGCGGGGGCTCAGCCGGTCGGCCCCGGCCAGCCGGTCGTGCTCCTCGGGGGTCAGGCCGAAGCGCTCGGCGAGGGCGGGGGTGTCGTCGCACAGCTCACGCAGGGCGGTGGGGTCCTCGGCCACCGTCGTCATGATCTGCCGCAGTTTCCGGCTCATTCCGGTTTCCTTCCTCTGCTGGATTCGGGACGGAAGAGATCTGGGGCCGCCGCCAGCGGACGGTGGGCGGGAGCCGGTCGGCGTGGGCGCGGACGCGGTCGGCGTGCGGGAGCAGATCGCCGATCATCTGCCGCAGCTCCGCGCCGATGGGCGCCGACGGCTTGAAGCCCAGCTTCCGCAGCTTCTCGCTGTCGGGGTTGTAGTGGTGCGTCTCCGCCTCGTCGCGCGGATTGGCGACGGCGGCGATCCGGGCGTCGATCCCCAGCGCCCGCGCGGCGTCCCGGACCAGCTCGGCGAGCCGGCCGACGGACAGCACGTCGCGGAGCTGGTTGACGACGCGGTACTCGCCGGGGGCGGGCGGATGCTCCAGGACGAGCGTGAGGCACTGGAGGCAGTCGGCCAGCGACAGCAGGCCGCGGCTCTGGGTGCCGTTGCCGTACGGGGTGATGGGCCGGCCGATGACCGCCTGACAACAGAAACGATTGATCGCGGTGCCGAACGCCTCGTCGAAGTCCAGGCGGCTGTTGAGCCGGGGATCGGCGGGCGGGCACCAGCTCCCGTAGACGACCCCCTGCATCACATCCGTCGCCGCGAGCCCCCACAGCCGGCAGGCGAAGCCGACGTTCTGCGAGTCGAAGACCTTGCTCCAGTGGTACCAGGACCCCGCCTGCCGGGGGAACGGCAGCCGGTCGCGCCGGCCGCGGAACTCGACGTCGAAGAAGCCCTCGGGAATGTCCAGGTCGGGCGTGCCGTACTCGCCCATGGTGCCGAGCTTGACCAGATGGGCGCCGGGGCAGTGCTCGCGCATCGCGAACAGCAGGCTGAGGGTGCCGGAGACGTTGTTGCTCTGGACGAAGTCGGCGTGGCGGAAGTCGATCATCGAGTACGGGGCGGAGGGGCACTCCGCGAGGTGCACCACGGCGTCGGGGGCGAAGGCCGCCAGGGCCCGGCCCAGCGCGGGGTGGTCCCGCAGGTCCAGGGGCGAGAACGGCAGGGGCCCGCCGCTCAGCTCACGGAACGCGGCGAGCCGCTCGTACACCGGGGCGATCGGCACGGCGCTGACCGAGCCCCGCTCACCGACCCAGGCCCGGCGCAGCAGCGCGTCGGCACCGGCGACGGTGTGCCCCCGGGCGGCCAGGTGCTGGGCGAGCGGCCAGCCGAGATATCCGTCGATCCCCGCGATGAACACACGCACGCGTCGGCACCCCCTCGTCTCTCCCCGGAGACGGGCCACAATGTCGTGGCTTCTCCTGCAAAGAGAGCACATATCGGTCGCAGACGGGAGGGATTTCACCACATCGTGTGTATTGCGGATCGGGGGACGGATGCCCCTGGGGCTCCGGAGGCGATGGCACCCGGCACATCGCCCGTACGGGAGAATGGCTCCATGAGTCTGTTCCGCGACGACGGCATCGTCCTTCGTACCCAGAAGCTGGGGGAAGCGGATCGCATCATCACCCTCCTCACCCGAGGCCACGGCCGGGTGCGGGCCGTGGCCCGGGGGGTGCGGCGCACCAAATCGAAGTTCGGGGCGCGGCTGGAGCCGTTCTCCCACGTCGACGTCCAGTTCTTCGCGCGCGGCAGCGAGCTCGTGGGACGCGGGCTGCCGCTGTGCACCCAGAGCGAGACCATCGCTCCGTACGGTGGCGCGATCGTCACCGACTACGCCCGCTACACCGCCGGCACGGCCATGCTGGAGACCGCCGAGCGCTTCACCGACCACGAGGGCGAGCCCGCCGTGCAGCAGTACCTGCTGCTCGTCGGCGCGCTGCGCACCCTCGCCTCCGGGGCCCACGCCCCCCATCTGGTGCTCGACGCGTTCCTGCTGCGCTCCCTCGCCGTCAACGGCTACGCGCCCAGCTTCGGCGCCTGCGCGAAGTGCGGCATGCCCGGGCCGAACCGGTTCTTCTCCGCGGCCGCCGGCGGTGTGGTGTGCGGGGAGTGCCGGGTGCCCGGATGCGTCGTACCCTCCTCGGAGTCGATCGAGCTCCTGGGCGCGCTGCTCACGGGTGACTGGGCGACGGCGGACGCCTGCGAGGCGCGCCACGTCCGGGAGGGCAGCGGGCTCGTGGCGGCCTATCTGCAATGGCATCTGGAGCGGGGGCTTCGCTCGCTCAGGTATGTCGAGAACTAAGCGACAAAGGGATCAAGGAGAAGTGGCACCCATGGTTGTACGCGGGATTCTGGGCCGGCCCCGACGCGAGTACCGCACCCCCGACCCGCACCCTTCGGGCGCCCGCCCCCCGAAGATCCCCGGCGAGCTCGTCCCCGAGCACGTGGCGATCGTCATGGACGGCAACGGCCGCTGGGCCAAGGAGCGCGGCCTGCCGCGCACCGAGGGCCACAAGGTCGGCGCCGAGCGCGTCCTCGACGTCCTCCAGGGCGCGATCGAGATGGGCGTGGGCAGCATCTCCCTCTACGCCTTCTCGACCGAGAACTGGAAGCGCTCCCCGGACGAGGTCCGCTTCCTGATGAACTTCAACCGCGACTTCATCCGCAAGACCCGCGACCAGCTCGACGAACTCGGCATCCGCGTGCGCTGGGTCGGCCGCATGCCCCGGCTGTGGCGCTCGGTGGCCAAGGAGCTCCAGATCGCGCAGGAGCAGACCAAGAAGAACGACAAGCTCACGCTGTACTTCTGCATGAATTACGGCGGCCGCGCCGAGATCGCCGACGCGGCGCAGGCCCTGGCGGAGGACGTGAAGGCGGGCCGCCTCGACCCGTCGAAGGTCAACGAGAAGACGCTGGCCAAGTACCTCTACTACCCGGACATGCCGGACGTCGACCTCTTCCTGCGCCCGTCCGGCGAGCAGCGCACCTCCAACTACCTGCTCTGGCAGAGCGCCTACGCCGAGATGGTCTTCCAGGACGTCCTGTGGCCCGACTTCGACCGCCGCGACCTGTGGCGCGCCTGCCTGGAGTACGCCCAGCGCGACCGCCGCTTCGGCGGCGCGATCCCGAACGAGCAGCAGTTCCTCAAGGAGTCGTCGACCGGTGAGTGACACGGTGACGGCCGCCGGTTCGCTGACGCTCGAGTACGAGCTGACGGCCACCGACATCCGGTCCGCGCTGCACGGCCGCAACCGGGCCGTCCGCAGCGCGCGGTGGCAGAGGATCCTGCTGCCGGTCTGCACCGTGCTCATGGCGGTCGGCTTCATAGCGCCGCACGGCCCGGGCGCGGTGGCGGGCAAGGACTGGATCGCCCTGACGGTCATGACGGTCATGGTGACGCTGGTGCTGTTCCTGCCCACGATCCAGGCCCGGGCCCTCCACAAGACGGCGCGGCTCCAGGGCCCCACGCGTACGACGGTGGAGGCCGACGGGCTGTCCAGCGCGTCCGCCCATTCGTCCCAGCGCATGGCCTGGTCGCTCTTCGGGCGCTACGTCGAGCGGGACGACGTCTTCGTCCTGATGAGCGCCGACAAGCGGAGCGGCTGCCTGATCATCCTCCCCAAGCGCGCCCTCACCGCGCCGGGCGACACCGACATGCTGCGCGCCATGCTGGACTCGCGGGTGTCGCGGGCCTAGGGCGGGAAGACGTACATACGCGGCGGGCGCCTCCGGAAGTGTTCCGGAGGCGCCCGACGCGTTTCGCCGTTGAGGGGGGCGGTCAGCTCTTCGCGGCCGCCGCGCAGTCGCCGCAGGTGCCGAAGATCTCTATGGTGTGGGCGACGTCCACGAAGCCGTGTTCCTCGGCGATGGAGTCGGCCCACTTCTCGACGGCCGGGCCCTCGACCTCGACCGCCTTGCCGCAGGCGCGGCAGACGAGGTGGTGGTGGTGTCCGCTGGAGCAGCGGCGGTAGACGGCCTCGCCCTCGCTGGTGCGCAGGACGTCGACCTCGCCGGCGTCGGCGAGGGACTGGAGGGTGCGGTACACCGTGGTCAGGCCGACGGAGGCGCCGCGGTGCCTGAGCATGTCGTGGAGCTCCTGCGCGCTGCGGAACTCGTCCACCTCGTCGAGCGCTGCCGCGACGGCGGCCCGCTGCTTGGTGGCTCGGCCGCGTACCGGGGGACCGGCGGTCGCCACAGTTGCCTCCTCAAGCTCGCCTGAACACTCGTGACACTCGCGGCAACACTCCCACCGGGGGTGTTGCCACGACAATTGTGCCAGGCTCGTGGATCAGACCCGGACGTCGTCGGTGGTCGGGCCCGGGGTGGGCTCGTCCAGGGTGCAGCGTTCCTCGGCGACCGCCCGGTCCGCGCGTTTCCTCGCCAGGGGGGTGGCGAGCGCGGTGAGCGCGAGGAAGACGCCGATGGCCATGAGGACGATCGTCGCGCCCGAGGGGACGTCCACGTAGTACGAGGTGACCGTGCCCGAAAGGGTGACCAGGACGCCGATGGCCACGGCCATGGCGAAGGTCGTCGCGAAGCTGCGGGCGAGCTGCTGGGAGGCGGCCACGGGGATCACCATCAGCGCGCTGACCAGCAGCAGGCCGACGACGCGCATGGCGACGGTGACGGTCAGCGCGGCGGTGATCGCGATCAGCAGGTTCAGCACGCGCACCGGCAGGCCGGTGACGCGTGCGAACTCCTCGTCCTGGCAGATCGCGAACAGCTGCCGGCGCAGCCCGACCGTCGTGACGATCACGAACGCGGCCAGGACGCAGATCGCCACGATGTCCTGCTGCGAGACGGTGGTGATCGAGCCGAAGAGGTAGGTGGTGAGGTTGGCGTTGGAGCCGCCGGGGGCGAGGCTCATCAGCATCACGCCGCCCGCCATGCCGCCGTAGAAGAGCAGGGCGAGGGCGATGTCGCCGCGCGCCTTGCCGTAGGAGCGGATCAGCTCCATGATCACGGCGCCGACGACGCAGACGATCGTCGCGACCCACACCGGGCTGGTGTTGAGCAGGAAGCCCAGGCCCACGCCGGTGAGGGCGACATGGCCGATGCCGTCGCCCATCAGCGCCTGGCGGCGCTGGACGAGGTAGACGCCGATGGCGGGCGCGGTGACGCCCACCAGCAGTGCGGCGAGCAGCGCCCGCTGCATGAAGGCGAGTTCGAGAATGTCCATCAGCTCAGCAGCCCCGTTCTGATCGGTTCCGCGGACGGGTCGGCGTGCGGGTGCACATGGTCGTGGCCGGGGAGGGCGTGCTGGCCCACGGCCTTGGGGGGCGGGCCGTCGTGGACGACGCAGCCGTCGCGGAGCACCACCGCGCGGTCGATGAGCGGCTCCAGCGGGCCCAGCTCGTGGAGGACCAGCAGGACCGTGGCGCCGCGGCCGACCTCCTCGCGCAGGGCGTTCGCCAGCACCTCCTGGCTGGCGAGGTCCACCCCGGCCATCGGCTCGTCCATGATCAGCAGTTCGGGTTCGCCGGCCAGCGCGCGGGCGATCAGCACCCGCTGGTGCTGGCCGCCGGAGAGGGCGTTCACGGAGTCCTTGATCCGGTCGGCCATGCCGACCAGCTCCAGCGCCTTGACCACGGCCTCGCGGTCGGCCCTGCGGGTCGGCCCGAGCCTGGTACGGGCCAGCCGGCCGGCGGAGACGACCTCGCGCACGGTCGCGGGCACCCCGCCGGCGGCGGTGGTGCGCTGGGGGACGTAGCCGACGCGGGCCCAGTCGCGGAAGCGGCGGCGCGGGGTGCCGAAGAGCTCCAGCTCGCCGCCGGTCAGCGGCACCTGGCCCACGACGGCCCGGACGGCCGTGGACTTGCCGGAGCCGTTGGCGCCGAGCAGGGCGACGACCTCGCCGCGGCCCACGGTCAGGTCGACGCCGCGCAGGACGGGGCGCGAGCCCAGCGAGGCCGTGGCCCCGCGCAGGGATATGACAGGCCGCTCCATGGGTGCCTCCTCGGGAGTCGCTGTGCTCACTGTGCTTTGTGTGCTCGCTCGGTCCGTGTTCACTTGGTGCCCAGCGCCTTCTGCAGCGCGGCGAGGTTGGACTCCATGACCTCGAAGTAGTCGTGGCCCCTGGACTCGTCCGTGATGCCCTCGAGCGGGTCGAGCACGTCCGTCTTCAGCTTCAGGTCCTTCGCCAGGGTCTTCGCCGTGGCGGGGTTGGCGAGCGTCTCGAAGAAGACCGTGCTGACGTGGTGGTCCTCGGCGAGCTTGTGGAGGTCCTTCATCCGGGCGGCGCTGGGCTCGGACTCCGGGTCGACGCCGCTGATCGCCTCCTCGGTCAGGCCGTAGCGCTCGGCGAGGTAGCCGAAGGCGGCGTGGGTGGTGATGAAGGTGTCCGAGGCCCGGTTCTTCAGGCCCTCGGCGAACTTCTTGTTCAGCGCGTCCAGCTTCGTCCCGAGCGCGGCGGCGTTCTTCTCATAGTCCGCCTTGTGGTCCGGATCCGCCTTGCCGAGCGTCGCGGCGACGCCCTTGGCGACCTCGGCGTACTTCACCGGGTCCAGCCAGATGTGGGGGTCGTCGCTGCCGTCCTCGTGGGCGTGGCCCTCGTGGCCTTCCTCGGGGGAGGAGCCCGAGTGGTTGTCGCCGGTGGTGTGGTGGTGGCCGTCGACCTCGTTGCCGTGCTTCTCCAGCGAGGTCAGGGAGGCCGCGTCGGCGATGTGCTTGTTTCCGGACTGCTTGATCGCCTCGTCGACGGCGGGCTGGAGGCCCTTGAGGTAGACGATCGCGCCCGCGTCGGCCAGCGAGCCGGTCTGCTTGGGGGTGAGCTCGAGATCGTGCGGTTCGACACCGGGCTTGGTCAGGCCGGTGACCTTCACATGGTCGCCGCCGATCTCCTTCGCCAGGAATTCCAGGGGGTAGAACGACGCTATGACCTGCAGCTTTCCATCCGCGGTCCGGCCGTCGGAGCTCATGGCCGAACAGGCGGAGAGGGAGACCAGGCCGAGCGTCGTGGCGATGGCCACGGCGGCGCCGGTTATTCGGCGGCGGGAGCGAACGGGGCGGGTCGGACGTACGTTCATGACACTCATTTTCAACAAAAGTGGAAACGATTGTCAACAGCAGGGCGTCGGCAGCCCGGCTCGTCCGGTTGTGGCTGATTGGGTCAAGCCAAGGCCAGAGCCGATTTGATGAGAGGGGGTGGAGCGCCGGTAACCTGAATCATTCGCTGTTCGTCGTCGCAATGAAGAGAGCACCGTGGCCGCCGACAAGATCGACACCATCGTCAGCCTGAGCAAGCGCCGTGGCTTTGTCTATCCGTGCAGTGAGATCTACGGCGGCCAGCGCGCCGCCTGGGACTACGGTCCGCTCGGCGTGGAGCTCAAGGAGAACATCAAGCGCCAGTGGTGGCGCTACATGGTCACCTCGCGCGAGGACGTCGTGGGTATCGACTCGTCGGTGATCCTTGCCTCCGAGGTCTGGGTCGCCTCCGGCCACGTCGCGACCTTCAGCGACCCGCTGACCGAGTGCACCTCCTGCCACAAGCGCTACCGCGCGGACCACCTGGAGGAGGCCTACGAGGCCAAGCACGGCAAGCTGCCCGAGAACGGCCTGGCCGACATCAACTGCCCGAACTGCGGCAACAAGGGCCAGTTCACCGAGCCCAAGCAGTTCTCCGGCCTGCTCTCCACCCACCTCGGCCCCACCCAGGACTCCGGCTCGGTCGCCTACCTGCGCCCCGAGACCGCCCAGGGCATCTTCACCAACTTCGCCCAGGTCCAGCAGACCTCCCGGAAGAAGCCCCCGTTCGGCATCGCCCAGATGGGCAAGTCCTTCCGCAACGAGATCACGCCGGGCAACTTCATCTTCCGCACGCGCGAGTTCGAGCAGATGGAGATGGAGTTCTTCGTCAAGCCGGGCGAGGACGAGCAGTGGCAGGAGTACTGGATGCAGCAGCGCTGGAACTGGTACACCGGTCTCGGCCTGCGCGAGGAGAACATGCGGTGGTACGAGCACCCGAAGGAGAAGCTCTCCCACTACTCCAAGCGCACCGCTGACATCGAGTACCGCTTCCAGTTCGGCGGCAGCGAGTGGGGCGAGCTCGAGGGCGTCGCCAACCGCACCGACTACGACCTCGGCGCCCACGCCAAGGCGTCCGGCCAGGACCTGTCCTTCTTCGACCAGGAGGCCGGCGAGCGCTGGACCCCCTACGTCATCGAGCCCGCCGCCGGTGTCGGCCGCACGATGCTCGCCTTCCTCCTCGACGCCTACATCGAGGACGAGGCCCCCAACGCCAAGGGCAAGCTGGAGAAGCGCACCGTGCTGCGCCTCGACCCGCGCCTGTCCCCGGTGAAGGTCGCGGTCCTCCCGCTCTCCCGCAACCCGGAGCTGTCCCCGAAGGCCAAGGGCCTCGCGGCGGACCTCCGCAAGAACTGGAACATCGAGTTCGACGACGCGGGCGCCATCGGCCGCCGCTACCGTCGCCAGGACGAGATCGGTACGCCGTTCTGCGTCACGGTCGACTTCGACACGCTCGAGGACAACGCGGTGACGGTGCGCGAGCGCGACACGATGAAGCAGGAGCGGGTTTCGCTCGACCAGATCGAGGGCTACCTCGCCAGCCGCCTCATCGGCTGCTGACACCCCCTTCCTCCGGCCGAGGCCCCGGTTCCCCGCGCTCGCGGGGGCCGGGGCCTCGGCCTTGTCAGGGGGACCGGTCCTTTCGGGCCGGACCGGGGTGGCACCGGCTTCACCACCGGTTCGGGCAGCACTGCCATCGACCGGTCTGACCTGCGCGCTTACCGTGTGACGCATGCGAATTCCCCGGCCGCTCCAGCAGCTCCTCCGCCCCTTCGTCGGGTCGGCCCGTTCCGCCGCCTTTCACGCTGTCGGGGCGCTGATCCAGTGCGGGGCGCTGTTCGCGCTCGCCGTGCCGTGGCTGGACGGGGGGCCGACGCGGGCGTCGAGTTGTCTGCTGGCGCTGGCGGGGATGGTCGCGGTGGTCGGGGCGGCGTCGCCGCTGCTGACCGTCGCCCAGCGGAAGCGGTTCCGGGCGCGACTCGGGGTGGAGATTCCCGCGCCGGCGGCGGCCGGGGGCGTGAAGCGGTGGCTGCGTTCGGAGTCGGCCTGGCGCCAGGTGCGGTACCACCTGGTGTTCGGGCCGCTGATCGCGGCGGGCGCGGTGTGCGTCCTGCTGCTGTGGGCGACTTCCCTCGTCGCCGCCACCGTCTATGTGTGGGTGTGGGCCGTGCCGCCGGAGTACCGGCTGGCCGAGGTGGGCTACGTCGTGCAGGCCGCCTACCTCACCGCCGCCGGGCTCGCCGGGATCTACTGCTCCGCGTGGCTGTCCGGCGCCCTCGCCCGCGTCGACACCCGGGCGGCGCTGAAGCGCCTCGGGCCCAGCCGGGCCGAGCAGCTGGAGCGCCGGGTGGAGGAGGTCACCGAGGCCCGCGCCGGTGTCGTGGACGCCGCCGACGCCGAGCGCCGCCGCATCGAGCGGGACCTCCACGACGGCGCCCAGCAGCGACTGGTGTCCCTCGCCGTCAACCTGGGCCTGGCCAAGATGACGATGCCCGATCTGCCCGACGACGCCCGCAGGGTCATCGACGACGCGCACCGCGAGGCCAAGGAGGCCATCGCCGAACTCCAGGACCTCGTGCGCGGGCTCCACCCCGCCGTCCTGGAGGACCGGGGGCTGGACGCCGCGCTCTCCGGGCTCGCCGAGCGGGCGCCGCTGCCCGTGCGGGTGAAGGTGGACCTCGCCTCCCGGCCCGCCCCGGCGGTCGAGGCCGTCGCCTACTTCGTCGTGTCCGAGGCGCTCGCCAATGTGGTCAAGCACGCCCAGGCGTCGAGGGCGGATGTCACCGTCGAACGCTTCGGGGGCATACTGCTCGTCGTCGTCTCCGACGACGGCGTGGGCGGTGCCGACCCCTCGGGCGGCACGGGACTGGCCGGGCTGGCCAAGCGCGTCGCGTCGGTCGACGGCACGTTCTCGTTCAGCAGCCCCGTCGGGGGCCCGACCGTCGTGACCGTGGAGCTGCCGTGCGCGCTGTGATCGCCGAGGATTCCGTCCTGCTCCGAGTGGGCCTGGTGAAGGTCCTGGAAACGGCCGGATTCGAGGTGGTCGCGGAAGCCGGCGACGCCGAGTCGGCGCTGGCCGCCGTGGAACTGCACCGTCCCGACCTCGCCGTCCTCGACGTGCGGATGCCGCCCGGTTACACGGACGAGGGCGTACGAGCCGCTCTGGTGATGCGCGAACGGTGGCCCGGCACGGCGGTGCTGCTCCTCTCCCAGTACGTGGAGGAGCGCTACGCCACCGAGCTGCTGATCGGCGACACGGCGGGGTTCGGCTACCTCCTCAAGCAACGGGTCGCCGACGTCGAGGAGTTCATCGACGCGCTGCGGCGCGTGGCCGCGGGCGGCACCGCGCTCGACCCCCAGGTGGTCTCCCAGCTGCTGACGCGACGTCACAGCGACCCGCTGGACCGGCTGACGGCGCGCGAGCGGGAGGTCCTGACCGCCATGGCCGAGGGCCGCTCCAACGCGGGCATCGCCGAGCGGCTCGTCGTCAGCGAGAGCGCCGTGGCCAAGCACATCAACAGCATCCTGGCGAAGCTGGACCTGCCGAAGGCCGAGGCCGACCACCGGCGGGTCCTCGCCGTTCTGCGGTTCCTCGGGGTCGGGTGACCCCCGCCCCCTTTCCGGCCGCCCCCTTCCCGCGTGGGTGCGGCTATGCGTGGAGGCCGCGTACGACCAGGTCGCAGACCGCCTCGAAGGCGGTGTCGATCTCCGGCTTCGACCACTCCGCCGCGTAGGCGGGGTCGTGGAAGCGGCTGCTCGCGTCCCAGACGGCGCGGGCCGCCGTCGAGGGCTCGACGGGCCTGAACTCGCCCTCGCCCACTCCGCCTTCGATGATCCGGGCGAGCTGCTCGATCATCGTCGCGATGTGGCGCTCCACGGTGCTGCTGTTCTCGCCGACGAGAACCATGTACGTGGCGAACAGCTCCGGGTCGCCGCCCGCCTTGCGGCGCTTGGCCGCGAAGAGGGCGGCCAGCCAGTCGCGGAGCCGGCCCTCGGCCGGGCCCTCCGCGTCGGCCAGCGCCGACAACTCGGCGTGCGACTGGTCGAGCCAGCGGTCGGTGACCGCCTCCCGCAGGGCGGCCTTGCTGCCGAAGTGGCGGTAGACACTGCCGTGGCTGACCCCCAGCGCGCGGGCCACGTCGACCACGGTGGCCTTTGCGGGGCCGTAGCGGCGCAGCACGTCCTCGGTGGCTTCGAGGATGCGGTCTGACGTCAGCGGTTCCGGCGGCATCGCGGTGTGGGTTCCCTTCGGGGCGGGGGTACGGGTGCGGCTGTTTGTATGACCGACCGTACCCGGGTGCAGGCCGGTGGTCGGTTGTGCCCACCCTCCCCCAGCTACCGCTGGGAGGTGCCCCCAGCCCTGCGGAACGCCTGCCCACAACCGGGTCCGTGCGTCAGTGCTCGCTGTCCAGGTGGGTCATCTGGGAGTCCGGGTAGCGGGCGCCCGCGGCCGAGCCTGCGGGGATCGCTTCCTCGATGGCCGCGAGGTCGTCCGCGTCCAGGGTGAGGTCCAGCGCGCCCAGGGCCTCCTGGAGGCGGTCGCGGCGGCGGGCGCCCACCAGCGGGACGATGTCCTCGCCGCGCGAGAGGACCCAGGCGATGGCGGTCTGCGCGACCGTCGCGCCCCGGCCCTCGGCGACCTTGCGGAGCGCGTCGACGAGGTCGAGGTTGCGCTGGAGGTTCTCGCCCTGGAAGCGCGGGCTCATGCCGCGGAAGTCGTTCGCGGCGAGCTGCCGGTCGCGGCCGAAGTGGCCGCTGATCAGGCCGCGCGAGAGCACGCCGTACGCGGTGATCCCGATGCCCAGCTCACGGCAGGTGGGCAGGATGCGCTCCTCGATGCCGCGCGAGAGCAGCGAGTACTCGATCTGGAGGTCGGCGATCGGGGCGACGGAGGCGGCCCGGCGGATGGTGTCCGCGCCGGCCTCGGAGAGGCCGATGTGGCGGACGTGGCCGGCCTCGACGAGCTCGGCGATGGCGCCGACGGTCTCCTCGATCGGGACGTCCGGGTCGACGCGGGCGATCCGGTAGACGTCGATGTGGTCGACGCCCAGCCGCTGGAGCGAGTAGGCGGCGAAGTTCTTCACGGCGGCGGGACGGCCGTCGTAGCCGGACCAGCCGCCGTCCGGGTCGCGCAGGGCGCCGAACTTCACGCTGGTCAGCGCCTTCTCGCGGTGCGCGGCGGGCGCCGAGCGCAGGGCCTCGCCGATGAGCGTCTCGTTGTGGCCCATGCCGTAGAAGTCACCCGTGTCCAGCAGGGTGACGCCCGCGTCGAGGGCGGCGTGGATGGTGGCGATCGATTCGGCGCGGTCGGCGTCGCCGTAGAGGGCGGACATGCCCATGCAGCCGAGGCCGAGGGCGGAGACCTGGGGGCCGGTGGTGCCGAGGGTGCGGTGCAGCACGGGGACTCCTTCGAAGCGGAGGGCGGAGCGGGGTACGCCAACCACAGTGACACATGGACTGACAGATTTCAATATCTGTCAGTCCATGTGCCGTCCCCCGCCCCTCCTCACGCCACCGTGCGCGGCAATCGCAGGCTCAGCCCCGCCGTGATCACCACCAGCACCAGCTGCACCCCCAGCGTGATCTCCAGCCCCTCCCGCATCCCCACGCCCGGCGCCAGCGACAGGAACAGCGAGCCGAGCGTGGCCACGCCCAGCGCCATGAACGCCTGCTGCGTGGTGACCAGCACCCCGCCGCCCACCCCCGCCTGCGCCACCGGCACCTCGCTGAGCACCAGCCGCATCGTGATCGGCATCAGCAGGCCCTGGCCCAGCCCCTGCACGGCCAGCCCCGGCGCCAGGCCCAGCGCGCCCAGGCCGTCCCAGCCGAACCAGAACGTCGCGCCCACCGTGAGCAGCCCCAGCCCCTGGACGACCGCCCCCGCGGTCACCAGCCGCCGCCCGAACCGCGAGGCCAGCCGGGGGCCCGCCAGCGAGCCGATCAGGAAGGTCGCGCACATCGGCACCAGCGCCGCACCGGCCGCCAGCGGGCCCAGCCGCAGCCCCTCCTGGAGCGCCACCGCGAGGACGAACATGAAGCCGCCCCAGCCGATGGAGAAGGGCACGATCACCGCGAGGCCGTCGCGCACCGAGGGCACCCGCAGCAGCGACGGCGGCACCAGCGGGGTCCGCCCCGCGCGCTCCTCGCGCCGCTCCACGAGCACGAACGCCACCGCCGCGACCGGGAACGTCGCCAGCAGCAGCCACGACCACAGCGGCCAGCCCGTCGAGCGGCCCTCCGTCAGCGGGATCAGCAGCGACACCAGCGTCAGCGACAGCAGGACCGTGCCCCGCCCGTCCACCCGCGTCGGGTTCTCCGAGCGGGTCTCCGGCACCGAACGGACCGCGAGCAGCAGCGCCACCGCCGCGATCGGCGCGTTGATCAGGAAGATCGACCGCCAGCCGGTGCCCAGCACGTCGAACGACACCAGCACGCCGCCGAGCACCTGCCCGACCGCGCTCACCACACCGGCCGTGCCGCTGTACCAGCTCAGCGCCCGGGTGCGCTGTTCGCCGTGCGTCGTGGCCTGAATGGTCGCCAGCACCTGCGGGAGCATCAGCGCCGCCGCCGCGCCCTGCGCGATCCGCGCCGCCACCAGCGTCCAGGCGTCCGGGGCCAGGCCGCACGCCACGGAGGTCACGCCGAAGGCGGCCGTGCCCCACAGGAAGAGCCTGCGCCGGCCCGCCATGTCGCCCAGCCGCCCGCCCAGCACGAGCAGGACCGCGTAGGCGACGCCGTAGCCGCCGACCACCATCTCCAGCAGCGCCGGGCCGGCGTCCAGGTCGTGGTCGATCGTCGGCAGGGCGACGTTGACGATGAAGAAGTCCAGGAACGGCAGCGCCGCTCCCAGGAGGACGGTCGCCAGGCCCAGCGGACTCAGCGCGGGCGAGGAGGACGGCACACGGGCGGAGGGGGAGTCGGGAGTCGTCGGGACGGAGACGGGGGCTATGCGCGGTTCACTCACGGATACGACGATGGCGGTGCCCGGAGCCTGGTACCAGAGTGTCCTTATCCTGGTACCGGCACTACCTGGAAACTGCCTGCGCGGGCCCGCACCCTGGGGTAATGACGACGATGACGTTCGAGCGCTCCGCCGTAATCGTTCCTACGGCGGATGACGTACGCCGCCAGGAGCTGGCGGCCTTTCTCCGCTCCCGCAGGGAGCGCATCACCCCCGAGCAGGTGGGGCTGCCGCGCGGCCCGCGCCGCCGCACGCCGGGCCTGCGCCGCGAGGAGGTGGCCCAGCTCGCCGCCGTGGGCGTCACCTGGTACACGTGGCTGGAGCAGGCCCGGGACATCCAGGTCTCCAGCCAGGTGCTCGACGCCCTCGCCCGGGCGCTGCTGCTCGACCGGGGCGAGCGCGGCCACCTGTTCGCCCTGGCCAACTCCGTCGACCCGCTGCCCGGCACGGACGGCGCCGGCATCACCCCGGCGCTGCGCGAGATGCTGGAGGCGCTCGAACCGCTGCCCGCCTGTGTGCAGAACGCGCGCTACGACATCCTGGCCCACAACCGCTGCTACAACCGGCTGATGGGCGACCTGGACGCCCTGCCGCCGGAGAACCGCAACTGCCTGTGGCTGCACTTCACCGACCCCGTCTGGCGCGCCTCCGCGCTCAACGGGGAGGAGGCCCGGCGGGCCATGGCCGCCAAGTTCCGCGGCGCCATGGCCGAGCACATAGCCGAGCCGGCCTGGAAGTGCCTGCTCAGGCGGCTGCTGGAAGCCTCCGCGGACTTCCGTGAGCTCTGGGCGCGGCACGAGATCATGCCCGTCGACGACCACAAGGCGGCGATCCTCCAGCACAGCCGGGTGGGTCTGCTGCGGCTGAACCACACCAGCCTGTGGACCGGGCCCAACCCCGGCACCCGGCTGATCACCTTCACCCCCGCCGACGAGGACACCCGCGCGGCGCTCCACCGGCTCCACGCCCTCGCGCTCGACGGGGAACGGGGCGTCCTCGACGGGGAACGGGGCGTCTGCGCCGAATGAGGGACAATGGACGGTCAGCCCGACCGTCCGCACCACTTCGAGGAAGCTCCCTCCATGACGCTCCAGATCGGTCCGCACTCCGTGCAGCCGCCGGTGGTCCTGGCCCCCATGGCGGGGATCACCAACGCGCCCTTCCGCACGCTCTGCCGCGAGTTCTCGGGAGGGAAGGGGCTCTTCGTCAGCGAAATGATCACCACGCGCGCGCTCGTCGAGCGCGACGCGAAGACGATGCGGCTGATCCACTTCGACGGGACCGAGAAGCCCCGCTCGATCCAGCTCTACGGCGTCGACCCGGTGACCGTCGGCAAGGCCGTCCGCATGATCGTGGACGAGGACCTGGCCGACCACATCGACCTCAACTTCGGCTGCCCCGTCCCCAAGGTCACCCGCAAGGGCGGCGGCTCCGCCCTGCCGTACAAGCGGAACCTGCTGCGCTCGATCCTCCGCGAGGCCGTCGGCAACGCCGGCGCCCTCCCGGTGACCATGAAGATGCGCAAGGGCATCGACGACGACCACCTCACCTTCCTGGACGCCGGGCGGATCGCCGTCGAGGAGGGCGTCACCGCCATCGCCCTCCACGGGCGCACGGCCGCCCAGCACTACAGCGGCACCGCCGACTGGGAGGCCATCGCGCGCCTCAAGGAGGCCGTGCCGGAGATCCCGGTGCTGGGCAACGGGGACATCTGGTCGGCCGAGGACGCCGTGCGGATGATGCGGGAGACCGGCTGCGACGGCGTCGTGGTCGGCCGCGGCTGCCTGGGCCGGCCCTGGCTCTTCGGCGACCTCGTCGAGGCCTTCGAGGCGGCCGAGGAGGGCCGGGAGCCGTCGTACGCGCGGCCCACGCTCCGCGACGTGGCGGCGGTGATGGTGCGCCACGCCGCGCTGCTGGGGGAGTGGCTGGAGGACGAGCGGCGCGGGGTCATCGACTTCCGCAAGCACGTCGCCTGGTACACCAAGGGCTTCTCGGTGGGCTCGGAGCTCCGGAAGAAGCTGGCAATCGCCTCTTCTCTGGACGAAATGGGCGCTCTTTTGAGCGAGGTCGACCTGGATCAGCCCTGGCCGGTGGGTGCCGACGGGCCGCGCGGGCGGACCTCCGGGCGCGACCGAGTGGTGCTTCCGGACGGCTGGCTCGATGACCCGTTCGATGGCGCAACCGTGGGTACGGAAGCGGAACTGGACACTTCCGGCGGCTGACGGGCCGGTGGACGCGGCGTGATTCTCGCCACCTCTGATAGGTGACACGCTCAGATGAGCGGCCAAATCAGGGGTGCACCTTTCCAAGGGGTGGCACTGCGTGCCACCCCTTTTGGCTTCAACTCCTGATGGCACTCAGCGCCAGACGGCGGGAATCCTCGACGGGGTGTGATGGAGCGATGATTTTCGGTCATCATCTCTTCAGGAGTCGAAGGAGGTGGGGTCAAACCTCAAATGAGCGCTCAACTTTCGATCTGCTGGCGGATGGGTGGTCGCGCCCCCAAGTTGGCGGAGTAGACCTCCAAAACCGCCTTCGATCTGGGTACGCTCCCCGCCGTCAGGGCAGCCCACCCCCTTGCGTCCCGGGAGGCCCCAGTGAGGAGTCGATTCCCGTGCCGGTAACCGAAGATCGCCAGAAGTTCGTCTACGACTTCACCGAGGGCAACAAGGAGCTCAAGGACCTGCTCGGCGGGAAGGGTGCCAACCTCGCCGAGATGACCAACCTCGGTCTGCCGGTGCCGCCCGGCTTCACCATCACCACCGAGGCCTGCAAGGTCTACCTGGAGGGCGGCGAGGAGCCCCCGTCCATGCGCGACGAGGTCACCGCCCACCTGGAGGCCCTCGAGGAGCGGATGGGCAAGAAGCTCGGCCAGGCCGACAACCCGCTGCTGGTCTCGGTCCGTTCGGGCGCCAAGTTCTCCATGCCCGGCATGATGGACACGGTCCTCAACATCGGCCTCTCCGACGAGTCCGTGGCCGGCCTCGCGGTCCAGGCCGGCGACGAGCGCTTCGCCTGGGACTCCTACCGCCGCCTCATCCAGATGTTCGGCAAGACCGTCCTCGGCGTCGACGGCGAGCTCTTCGAGGACGCGCTGGAGGAGGCCAAGCGGGCCAAGGGCGTCACCACCGACGTCGACCTCGCCGCCGAGGACCTCAAGGCCCTGGTCGCGCGGTTCAAGGACATCGTCGCCAAGGAGACCGGCCGGGACTTCCCGCAGGCCCCCCGCGAGCAGATGGACCTCGCCATAAGGGCGGTCTTCGACTCCTGGAACGGCGACCGCGCCAAGCTCTACCGCCGCCAGGAGCGCATCCCCGGCGACCTGGGCACCGCCGTCAACATCTGCTCCATGGTCTTCGGCAACCTCGGCCCCGACTCCGGCACCGGCGTCGCCTTCACCCGCGACCCCGCCAGCGGCCACCAGGGCGTCTACGGCGACTACCTGCAGAACGCCCAGGGCGAGGACGTCGTCGCGGGCATCCGCAACACCATGCCGCTCGCCGAGCTGGAGCGCATCGACAAGGCCTCCTACGACCAGCTCATGCAGATCATGGAGACCCTCGAGACGCACTACAAGGACCTGTGCGACATCGAGTTCACCATCGAGCGCGGCAAGCTGTGGATGCTCCAGACCCGCGTCGGCAAGCGCACCGCCGGCGCCGCCTTCCGCATCGCCACCCAGCTCGTGGACCAGGGCCTCATCGACGAGGCCGAGGCGCTCCAGCGCGTCACGGGTGCCCAGCTCGCGCAGCTGATGTTCCCGCGCTTCGACGAGAAGGCGAAGACCGAGCTGCTGGGCCGGGGCATCGCCGCCTCGCCGGGCGCCGCCGTGGGCCGGGCCGTCTTCGACTCGTACACCGCCGTCAAGTGGTCCCGCTCCGGCGAGAAGGTCATCCTGATCCGCCGCGAGACCAACCCCGACGACCTCGACGGCATGATCGCCTCCGAGGGCATCCTGACCTCGCGCGGCGGCAAGACCTCGCACGCCGCCGTCGTCGCCCGCGGCATGGGCAAGACCTGTGTCTGCGGCGCCGAGGAGCTGGAGGTCGACACCAAGCAGCGCAAGATGACCGCCCCCGGCGGCGTGGTCGTCCAGGAGGGCGACGTCGTCTCCATCGACGGCTCCAGCGGCAAGGTCTACCTGGGCGAGGTCCCGGTCGTCCCGTCCCCGGTCGTCGAGTACTTCGAGGGCCGCATGCACGCGGGCGCCGACGACGCCGACGAGCTGGTCCAGGCCGTGCACCGGATGATGGCCTACGCCGACCGCATGCGCCGGCTGCGCGTCCGCGCCAACGCCGACAACGCCGAGGACGCGCTGCGCGCCCGCCGCTTCGGCGCCCAGGGCATCGGCCTGTGCCGCACCGAGCACATGTTCCTCGGCGAGCGGCGCGAGATGGTCGAGCGGCTGATCCTGGCGGACACCGACACCGAGCGCGAGGAGGCACTCAGTGCCCTTCTCCCGCTGCAGAAGGCCGACTTCGTGGAGCTCTTCGAGGCCATGGACGGGCTCCCGGTCACCGTCCGCCTCCTCGACCCGCCGCTGCACGAGTTCCTGCCCGACATCACCGACCTGTCGGTGCGCGTCGCCCTCGCCGAGGCGCGGCACGAGGCGCACGAGAACGACCTGCGCCTCCTCCAGGCCGTGCACAAGCTGCACGAGCAGAACCCGATGCTGGGTCTGCGCGGCGTCCGTCTCGGCCTGGTCATCCCCGGTCTGTTCGCCATGCAGGTCCGGGCGATCGCCGAGGCCGCCGCCGAGCGCAGGAACGCCAAGGGCGACCCGCGAGCCGAGATCATGATCCCGCTGGTGGGCACCGTCCAGGAGCTGGAGATCGTCCGCGAGGAGGCCGAGCGCGTCATCGCCGAGGTCGAGGCCGCGAGCGGCACCGGTCTCAAGCTGCCGCTGGGCACGATGATCGAGCTGCCGCGCGCCGCGCTGACGGCCGATCAGATCGCCGAGGCCGCCGAGTTCTTCTCCTTCGGCACCAACGACCTCACCCAGACCGTGTGGGGCTTCTCCCGCGACGACGTCGAGGCCAGCTTCTTCACCGCCTACCTGGAGAAGGGCATCTTCGGCGTCAGCCCCTTCGAGACCATCGACAAGGACGGCGTGGGCTCCCTCGTCCGCGCCGCCGCCAAGGCCGGCCGGGCCACCCGCCCCGACCTCAAGCTGGGCGTCTGCGGTGAGCACGGCGGCGACCCCGAGTCGGTGCACTTCTTCCACGAGGTGGGCCTGGACTACGTCTCCTGCTCCCCGTTCCGGGTGCCGGTGGCGCGGCTGGAGGCCGGGCGCGCGGCGGCGCTGAACGGCAAGGGCGGCAGCGACAGCCGCTGAGTGCCGGGCCGGTTGGCGACCGGCCGCACAAGCCCCGGAGCCGTCATTGGGATGACCTCGACCCTCAGACCCTCGACGGCTCCGGATCAACGGAGGGGCGGCACCCGTGCGGGGGGCCGCCCCTCCGGCATGCCGTGCCGGGGGCGGGGCCGGTAACCCCGCCGTAACGGGCCCGTCAGGCCCGGGACATGGCGAAGGGGCGGCGCCCGTGCGGGAGCGCCGCCCCTCTTTACTCCCCCACCGGGAGTTGTTGCCGCCCGCATCGGCTCGGGCGGCAACTCGCGTACTCAGCGACCGCTTTTTCGCTCGCCACCCCCCACGGGAACGAGCGGGGCGGCCCTGAGTGCGTGAATAGCATTTCGCTTCTGCGATGTTCGCCGCGAGTCCTTTCAACTGTGGCCAAAAGGGCGTGGTAACACCTCGTATCGGTGTGCATACTCAGTGAGCGGGGGGTGGTGACGGATGTCTCATGTGGGGGTTTGGTGCTGCGTGTCCATTTCACTGGACTCGATCTGGCCCGGTTGCGCCTGGCCGGCGACCCGGACGTGCTCTGGGAAACCGTATTGAGCCTGCACCGGCTGCGGGACAAACAAGGCGAGTCGATCTTTGGCGATTGGCGCTCGGAAACCCGCGCTCGGTTGAATGGTGAAACGCGGCTGCTGGCGCCGCTGGTTCCGCCCCGGGGATATTTCCCGGACTTCCTCACACCCCCCGAAGGGTTACTCGGACTCGAGTCCGGCATGGAAGCGCTGCGGGCCACCCCCGCCGACCGGGTGCACGACGAACTCGGCCGGCTGTCCACCGTCCGCACCCTGCCGGCTTGGATACGATCGCTCGCCGAGGGGGACTCCCGGGCGTTCGGGAAGCTGATCGGCGCCCTCCACGCCTACCACCAGGCGGCCATCGCCCCGTACTGGGCGCACATCCAGGCCCAGATCGAGGCGGACCGCGCCGTGCGCGGCCGGGCGCTGCTCGACGGCGGGGCCGACGCGCTGCTGTCCTCGCTGCCGCCGACGATGCGCTGGCAGGCGCCCGTACTCGAGGTCGACTACCCCGTCGACCGCGATCTGTACCTCAACGGGCGCGGGCTGGTGCTCCTGCCCTCGTTCTTCTGCCGCCGCACCCCGGTGACGCTCCAGAACACCGAGCTCACGCCCGTGCTGGTCTACCCGGCCCGGACGATGTCGGAGACGGCGCCCGTCGTCCCCGAGGCGCCGCGCTCGCTGGGCAAGCTCGTCGGCCACACGCGTTCGGCGGTGCTCGGCTCCATAGGGGGCGGCTGCACGACGAGCGAACTGGCCCGCAGGGTGGGCGTGTCGGCGGCCTCGGCCAGCCAGCACGCGGGCGTCCTGCGCGAGGCCGGGCTGGTGCTGACCCTGCGGCACGGCAGCGCGGTGATGCACACCCTCACCCCGCTCGGCGCCGCGCTGCTGCGCGGCGGCCACCGCGGCCCGGGCCACGGCGCACGGCGTCAGTCGTCGATCCCCGACCGCTCCACCCCGGCGACGATGCTGCAGTCTCCCGGGGGGTAACCCCCGGACCCCCAGCCGGGGCGTGGCGCACCGTGTCAGTCGTCGATCCCCGACCGCTCCACCCCGGCGACGATGCTGCAGTCTCCCGGGGGGTAACCCCCGGACCCCCAGCCGGGCCGTGGCGCACCGTGTCAGTCGTCGATCCCCGACCGCTCCACCCCGGCGACGATGTAGCGCTGGAGGAAGAGGAAGACCAGCAGCAGCGGCAGGATCGAGACCGCGGCCGCCACGAACAGCTCGTGGACGGTGACGGTCTGCGCGGTCGTGAAGGTCGACAGGGCCACCTGGACGGTCCACGAGCTCCGCCCCTGGCCGATGACCAGCGGCCACAGGAAGGAGTTCCACGCGCCGATGAACACGATGGTGCCCACCGCCGCGAACACCGGCCGGGAGTTGGGCACCACGACGCGCCAGTACGTGCGCCAGTGCCCCAGCCCGTCGACCTGCGCCGCGTCCTCCAGCTCCCGGGGGAAGCCCAGGAAGTACTGGCGGAAGACGAAGCACGCGAAGGCGCTGAAGAGCGTCGGCACGATCAGCCCGCGCAGCGAGGAGACCCACCCGAGCGAGGACACCAGCACGAACGACGGCACGAACGTCACCGCCGCCGGCACCATCAGGGTGCCCAGGATCGCGTAGAGGACGGCGTTCGCGTGGCGGTAGGGGATCCTGGCCAGCCCGTAGCCCGCGAGGGAGGCGAGCAGCAGGGTGCCGACCGTCGTCGCAACCGCGATCAGCGCCGAGTTCAGCAGGGCGTGGGCCATCGGCACGTCCGGGTCGGCGAACAGCTCCCGCACGTTCGACCAGCGCGGGTCGCGCGGGAACAGCGTCCAGCCGGGCGCGGTGATCTCCGCCTCGGAGGCCAGCCCGTTCCGCACGAGCAGATAGAAGGGCAGCAGGAACAGCGCGGCGAGCGCGCTCAGCAGCGCCAGGCGCAGGGTGCGCCCCGCGCGGGCGAGGGCGTCGTGGGAGTCGGGCACGGCTACGCCTCCTCCGTGCGGCCCAGTCCCGCCCAGCGGGCCTGCACGATCGTGACGACGGCGATGACGAGCGCCAGGACCACCGCTCCCGCGCTGCCCAGGCCCAGGTCCTGACCCTGGCCGAGGGCGAGGTAGTAGAGGTGGACCAGCGGAGGGCGGGCGTAGGGCGGATAGCCGCGCGCGTCGGAGAGCAGGTTGTAGAACTCGTCGAACGCCTGGAAGGAGTTGATGACCAGCAGCAGGACCACGGCCACGGACGTCGCGCGCAGCGCCGGGAAGGTGATGTGGCGGAAGGTCTGCCAGCCGGGGCGGGCGCCGTCGAGCGCGGCCGCCTCGTAGAGCCGGACCGGGATCCGCTGGAGTCCGGCCAGGAACAGCACCATGTAGAAGCCGCTCTGGAGCCAGAGCCGGACGGTGACGACGACCAGCCAGTACCAGGGCGGGTCGGGGGTCGCCAGCCAGGCGACGGGGTCGGCGCCGAACCAGCCGAGGACGGTGTTGGCCAGCCCGAAGCGGACGCCGTTGAACACCGACAGCTTCCACACCAGCGCGGCGACGACGTACGAGCAGGCGGTGGGCAGGAAGAACACCGAGCGGAAGAACGCCTGGGCGACGCGCAGCCGGTTCACGGCCAGGGCCAGACCGAGGGAGAGCGCGTAGGTGGCGGGGACGATGAAGGCGGTGAAGACCGCGAACGTCACGAGGGACGAGCGGAAGGCCGGATCGCCCAGCACCGTCGCGTAGTTGTCCAGGCCCACGAAGTCGGTGGGGGAGACGGTGTTGTGGGCGTCGAAGAAGCTCAGCCAGACGCTCCACAGCAGCGGTACGTAGGTGAAGAGCGCGAGCCCGGCCGCGAACGGGCCGACGAACACCCAGAACCAGAGGGCGCGGCTGTGCCGCCGCCGTACGCCGGTGGCGGGCATGTCAGTTCCCCTTCCGTACGCGCGTGAGCTCGTCCTCGGTCCTGCGGACCGCCGCCCTCAGCTGGGCGGCCGGGTCGGCGCCCTCCTGGATGACGCGGTGCAGCGCGTCCTGGTAGGCGACCTGGCTCGCGGGCGTCCACAGCAGGGGCTGTGCGTAGCCGTGGTCCTTGGTGAACCGCACCACCTCCGCCGCCGGGCCGGTCGCGAGCCGGTCCGCCTTCGCGGCGAGGGAGGCGCGGGCGGGGATGTGGAAGCCGTAGGAGAGCGCGAAGTCGAGCTGGTGGTCGGCCCGTTCGACCCACAACCACTTCACGAACGCCTTGGCCGCGTCCCGGTGCCCGCTGCGGGCGTTCACGGCGGCCGCGTACGCGCCGACGGGCACGGCGGGCCGGCCGGCGGGGCCGTCCGGGGGGAAGGGCAGGACGCCGAAGTCGTCGCCGAGCTCCTTCTTGATCCGGGGCAGTGCCCACAGCCCGGACCACTGCATGGCCGTGAGCCCCTGGACGAAGGCGGACGGGTCGGACCAGTCGGTGGGCGCGCCCAGCAGCAGCGATTTGTCGGCGTACAGCCGGTGGAGTTTGCCGAGGGTGCGGGCGGCGGCCGGGTCGTCGAAGCCGGCCTTGCCGTCCGGGGTGACGAGGGACAGCCCGGCGGCGTACAGGGGCGTGCCGGCGAGGACGCCCGCGCCGCCGTCGTTGCCGAGGAAGAGGCCCTTCGTCCTCGTCTTCCGGTCGGTGAGCCGCGCGGCGGCGTCGATCAGTTCGTCGAGGGTGTGGGGCGGGCTCACGCCGGCGGCGGAGAGGAGGCTCTTGCGGTAGTAGAGCAGCTGGGTGTCGACGACCTGGGGGACGCCCCAGAGGCGGCCGCCGTGGGTGCGGGGCGTGAGGACGGCGGGGAGGTAGTCGTCCCGGACGTCGCTGATGAGGTCGGTGACGTCGGTGACCTGGCCGCTGCGGATCTGGTCCAGGGTGGGCCCGGTGGTCTCGAAGACGTCGGGCCCGGAATCGGTGAGCAGCGCGGCGGCGGTCTGCTGGTCGTAGTTGCCGGGCCGCCACTCGACGTGGACGTCGGCGCCCGGATACGCGGCCGCGTACCGGCCGACGGCCTGCCGGGTGCCCACCTCGCCGTACTGGTGATACCACTGCGTCAGCCGCGTGCGGGAACCTTCGGCGCCGCGGCCGGTGTTGGAGCCGCACGCGGTCGCCGCGGCGGCCAGCCCCAGGCCGGCTCCGCCGGCCAGGAGCTGTCTACGGCTGATCGGCATCCGGGCTCTCCCCTCGCGCTTCCGTCGTGAGGTCAACGATCAGCGATGGAAGGCGATGTCGAACAGAGGGGTGGACGTCGGATGTCGGCCATTCCGGAGAGGGGCTCCGGGAACGGCTCCGGGGTGGCTCAGTCGGGGATGGCGTTGGCGGGGATGGCGTTGGCGGGGACGTCGCAGATCAGGTAGGGGATGCGGGCCTCGCACTGGTCGCAGGACTCGGCCGTGTACGAGCACACGGTGCCCTCGCCACGCCACTGCCGGGGGTCCGGATTCCGGGGGTCCGGCACATATGCCTTGCCCTTGAAGTACTCCTCGGCGAGGAAGACATGCTGCACGGCCCCCCACTTGGGAATTTCCCTGGCAAGGCCGAGCAGGAGCTTCATGGCCGCGCAAGGACGGGTGACACCCGCCATCTCGGGGAAGTCGACCCTGTCGCCCCTGATGTTCCACCAGCCTTTTCGGTCGCTGGGCAGCGCAGGTTCGACGATCTTCCAGCCCGAGGGAATGTGGGCCTTGGTGACCCACGGTGTCTCCTGGCGCCCGCTGGAGGCGACGAGGCGGTACTGCTTGTTGTTTATGCGCGCCTCAAGCACCCCGACCATAAACGCCTTTGTGGTGACCGACGTGTCCTGCCTGAGCGCGGCGACTATGTTGCCGAGGACGCCTTGCAACTCATTGCTCTCCGTGAGCTGCCGTACGCCATGGCCCTTGAGGCGCGTTTTTTTGCAGCGCGGGCATGTGGCCTCCTTCTTGCCGCCGTGCAGGAGATTGTTCATGAGGTCCGGGGCCTTGGGCCTCTTGGGTTTCGTGTCGGGCATGCGCCTCGTCCTGGGGTCGTCGACTGGTCCGGCAGGGTGGCACGCTACGCGCGCGCGGGCGGGCGGGCGGCTTTTTTCGGACGGGCCGCCGCAGGAGCGTTTTCGGACTGTCATGCCCATGGAGAAGGGCAGGTTATGGCTGGTTTTCGCCGGAGAGTGGCCACAAAGTGCGGTACATCGCAACAAAACAGCCGACAGCATGACTGGCTCGAACATCGCCGACCAAGATCACGGCACTGCTACCGTCCCGCCGGATTTTGTGTTTCGACACCCATGACGGCCCGTGCCCAGCGCGGCCAGAACGGTCGGGAGGGAATGCGTTGTGGCGATGACCGTCGACGAGCTCAAGGAATGGCTTACCGGTCTTTCCCCGAAATCGGGGGTGACCCTTCCGGGTGGCCTCCCGGATGCGTTGGGCGACCTCAAGGACGCGGTCAATCCCGAGGCCCTGGAGAAGTGGCTGACGGTGAGCGCCGAGCTCACGGTCACCGAAACGGACCCGGCGAACCTGCGGCTCAGCGGAACGTTCTCGACGGACGGCCCGACGGTATCGCTGTGGTTCTTCGCGGAAAGCGACGAACCCGCCGGCGGCGACGAAGTCATCGGCGTCCAGATCGCCCTGTCGCTGAGCGGAAACCTCCTTCTCGGGGCGCTGGCCGACATCGGTCTGCACGATCTCATGCTGGTCTACGAGATCCGTATGCTCGACGGCGCCGCCGTTCGCAAGCTCTACGCGCAGGCGGACGTCGAATTATCGGAAAGCGACGCGCTCACCCTCACCTGCTCGGTCGATTTCGAAGCCGACCGCACGAGTTACGACTTCGTCATCGAGCCCGAGGCAGGCAAGCAGCTCCACATCGCCGAGGCGTTCTTCGGCCTGTTCGGCGTCACGCCGCCGCCCGTGCTCAAGGGCGTCGAGCTGGAACGCCTCGTGCTGGGCTACGACCGGGGCGCGACCCCCGGGTTCCGGGTCGAGGTCGACGCCGCCGTTCCGCTGGGTGACGTCACCGCGGACTTCGGCGTCCAGGCCACGCTGACCAGGCGGACGGGCGAGGGCGAGGCCGGCTACGACCAGGAGTACGCCGCCCACCTGTCGCTGACCCTGCCCGCTCCCGAGGGCACGGACCCCCGCGTCCTGAGCTTCACCGTCGAGGACGCGCAGCACGCGGACTTCTCCGCCACCTGGGAGGACACCGAGGGCGTCACCCTCGCCGACCTGGCCGCCCTGCTGGGCGTGCAGGACGCCGCGGCCGCCGATGTCCTGGACCGGCTCGGGAGCGTCAACAAGCTCGTCTTCGGCTACTCCGCCGCCCGCAAGGCCATCGTGCTCGCCGCCGGAGGCGATCAGGGCTCGCTGGTCGTCGTGTCGGACCGGCCGGACGTCGACAAGCCGAGGGCCTGGGCCGTCCGCGTCGGGGTGGCGCTCAAAGCCATGCTCTCGGACGTCCCGCTGCTGCACGGGCAGATACCCGACGGGCAGGACGCCGGCCTGCGCGGCCTGGGCGTGCTCGTCGCCTCCCAGGACCTGACCGCCGAGCGGATCGGCGAGCTCAACAAGGCGCTGTCGGCGAGTGGCGACGACACGCTGCCCATGCTGCCGGCCGACGGGCTGGTCGAGGGCCTGGCGTTCCTCGTCGACCTCCAGCTGCCCGGACGGTCCGAGACCACCTCGCTCGTCGTGCGCGGCGGCACGGGCGGCAAGTCTCCCTCCTCGCCGCCCCGGCTGATCCGCGAGGACGGCAGCCCTGTCGTGGCAGCGGCGGCCCCGGCCGCCGGCGGCCTTCCCCTCGTCGCCTGGGCCGACGTCCAGCGCTCCGTCGGCCCCCTGCGCCTGCGCCGGGTCGGCGCCGGCCTCGCGGGCGAGACCGTCTGGGTGCTCTTCGACGCGTCCCTCGGCATGGCCGGGCTCGAACTCGGCGTCGAGGGGCTCGGCGTGGGCATATCGCTCAAGGACGGCGGCCTGCACGTCCGGCTCGACGGCATCAGCGTCGCCTACTCCCGCCCGCCCCTCGCGATCGCGGGCGGGCTGGTGTACAGGAGCGACGAGCGCTACGACCCGCTGGTCGAGGGCGTACTGGCCGTCTCCGCCGAGAAGTTCGGGATCACCGCCCTCGGCGCGTACGCACGGGAGCGGAAGGACGGCGAGCCGTCCATGTTCCTGTTCGGCAAGGTGACCGGGGAGTTCGGCGGCCCGCCGCCCGTCCAGATCACCGAGATCATGGCCGGATTCGGCTTCAACACCGATCTGCGGCTCCCCGAGGGCGACGAGGTCCTCCAGTTCCCGTTCCTCAAGGACATGACCGCCCCCGAGCCGAGCGCCGACTCCGACCCCATGGACGTCCTCGCGACGCTCATGGGCAGCGGCGACGACGCCTGGGTGCGGCCCCGGCCGGGACAGCTGTGGTTCGCGGCCGGACTGGGCTTCAAGGTCTTCGAGTTCCTGGAGGGGCAGGCCCTGCTCGTCCTGGAGGTCGGCGACGACTTCGCCGTCGCCGTCCTGGGCACGGCGGACGCGCGCTTCCCCAAGGACGTGGGCCTGAAGGCGTACGCGCGGGCCCGGCTCGGGATCTCCGCCAAGTACCGCCAGAGCGAACGCACCCTGAAGATCGCCGCGCAGCTCGCGCCGGGCTCGTTCCTCATCGACGAGGCGTGCGTCCTGACCGGCGGCTTCGCGCTGTACACCTGGTTCGACGACGCCCACGCGGGCGACTTCGTCCTCACGCTCGGCGGCTACCACCCGGACTTCCGCGTCCCCGCCCACTACCCGACGGTGCCGAGGCTGGGCTTCAACTGGCCCGTCACCTCCGAGCTGACGATCAGCGGCGGCTCGTACTTCGCCCTCACCCCGGGCGCCGTCATGGCCGGTGGCGCGCTGGACGTGAACTTCCGCTCCGGCGACCTCCACGCCTGGCTGAAGGCCGGCGCCAACATGCTCATCGAGTGGGCCCCGTTCCACTTCGACGTCGGCATCGAGGTCAGCATCGGGGTCAGCTACACCCTCGACCTGTGGCTGGTGCGCGAGACGATCAGCGTGGAGGTCGGCGCGTCGCTGCGGCTGTGGGGGCCGCCGACGGCCGGTGAGGTCACCGTCCACCTGTGGTTCATCTCCTTCACCATCTCCTTCGGCGACGGCAGCGCCAAGGACGGCCGCGCGGCCACCTGGGACGAGGTGCTCAAGCAACTGCCCGCCGCGCAGGACGCCGTCCGGCTGATGCCGACCGCCGGTCTGTCGCCCACGCGCGCCAAGGACGCGCAGGGCGAGGAGCTGTGGGTCGTGGGCCCCGGCGCGTTCTCCTTCGCCGTCCGCACGGCCGTGCCCGTCTCCGAGCTGCGGCTCGGCCCGGACAAGGGCGCCAAGGAGATCTCCGGCCGCAAGGTCGACATCCGTCCCCGGCGCGACGACGGCAAGGGCCTCGACTCGGTCCTCACCGTCACCCTGACCAAGGACACCGGCCCCGACCAGCCCGACCTCGGCACCTGGTACGTCGGTCCGGCCGCCGAGAACCGGGCGAGCCTGCCCGCCGCCCTGTGGGGCGAGTACCAGGGCGACCTCAAGGCCGACGGCGCGCAGTGGGTGGGCGACCAGCTCATGGGCGTCGACCTGCGGCTCCCGCCGCCCACCGAGGGCGACACCCCGGGCCCGATCAAGGCCGGCGTGCTGGCGCACGACGACCGTAGGCCGGACGGGACGCTGCCGTTGCACGCGCCGGCGGCGGTCCGGCAGACCATCGCCGCCGAGCTGTTCGCCGAACCGGTCCGTGGCCTCCGGGACATGGGCGCCGCCACCGGCGCCATGTCCGGCACGCTGATCGACCAGTCCCGCGACCGGCTGTTCGCGGCGATGGGCTACCTGGGCGTCAGCCCGGGCACCAACGGCAGGCTCGCCGCCGACGACACCCTGGTGGCGGGCGACGTCACCGCGCCGATCGCCGATACGGTCCCGGGCGAGCCGACTGTCAGCGAGCGGCTGTACGTGCTGGGCGCCGGGAGGACCGTCACCCCGGTCGACGCGCAGGGACTGACCCCGTACGCGCCCCTCGCCCTTCAGCACGAGAACCCCACGCACCTGGCCGTCAGCCCGGACGGCAGCCGGATGTACGCGGTCGGTGCCACGGAGCGGATCGACGTCTTCGACACCTCGGCCGACCGGCCCGACAAGGCGGTCGCCCTGGATTCGAGTTCGTTCGCCCTGGCGCAGAACGCGCGCGGAGCGGCGTACTCGCCCGACGGCAAGTGGGCCTACGCCACCTACCCGCAGCCGAACCAGATGGCGATCCTCGACCTGAGCGGAGAAGTGCCGAAGAGGGTTCACGAGTACGGCACGATCACCCCGGACTGGCAGCAGGCGATCCCCGCCGACGTGGCCGCCGCCCTCTCGGGGGGCGGGAAGCCACTGGCGTACATCGCCCTGCCCACCGAGGGAACCGTCGTCAAGGTCGACGTCTCCAGCGTGGCCAACCCCACCCCGCTTGCCTGGCTGACCGCCGGCCCCTCGCCGACCCGGCTGGCCGTCGACCCCAAGGGCCGCTGGGTCTACGCCCTCAACGCCGGTAAGTCCACCGTCACGGTCGTCGACGTCACCGCCGCCACCGGTGACTCCGCCGCCGTGGTCACGACCCTGCGCACCGGCACCGACCCCAGCGCGCTGGTCGCCTCCCCGGACGGCACCCGGCTGTACGTGGCGAGCGCCACGGCCGGCACGGTCTCGGTCTTCGACACCTCGGGCGCCTCGCCCGCCTCGGGCGGCAAGCCCGTGGAGGCGGGCGAGCCCGTCTGGGTCGGCCCGAAGCCCGTCGCGCTGGCCGTGTCCACCGCCGGTGACCGCCTCCACGTCGCCCTGGCGAAGGACCGGAAGCTCCGCGTCGTCGACGTGGCCGCCAACCCGCCCGTCCTGCTGCCCGAGACGGTCACGCTCCCCGACGACCCGCTGGCGCTGGCCGTCACCGTCCCGGCCGCCGACAACTCACGAACCAAGGAAGGCGGTGCGGCGTGAGCCGGCCCGAGCACCTTTCCGCCCCCGGACCCGACCCCACGCTGAACGTGGAGTTCCGCGACTCGCTCGTCCCGCAGATCACGGCGGGCGAGTACACGCTCACCGCGTACCAGACCCTCACCGGCGGCCCGGACGACTACCTGCCGACCGCCGACAAGCCGGTCACCCGGCACATCGACGTCCGGGCTCCCCGCTTCGCCGTGGAGCCCGAGTGGGTGCACGGCGCCTACCCGCCGCCCGGCGCCACCGGCCTGTACGACGACGTGCTGCCGCACATCACGCTCGACCGGCCCACGCTCCCCTGGGAGCGGGAGGAGCACACCGGCACCGGCGGCGAACGCCTGCCGTGGCTCGCCCTCCTCGTCTTCGGCGAGGGCGAACTGCCCGACGACCCGCACTGTCTGGGCCCGAGCCAGGACGACCAGCGCACCGTCGCCCAGCTCACCGGCCACGAGGACGGCGTCGTCCTGCCCGCCTTCGACACGACCACCGAGCCGATCGCGGCCGACGAGCTGAATCGCGTGTGCCGCACCGTCCTCGTGCCCCGCGCCGTCTTCCACGCCGTCGCGCCCGCCCAGGACGAACTGCCGCTCCTCACCCACGTCCGGCACGTCAACAAGCAGCACCAGGGCGTCACCCTCACCGAGGACACCATCCAGATCGGTGACTACGCCGTCGTCACCGGCAACCGGCTGCCCAGCCCCGACGGCGGCCGCTACGTCGCCCACCTGGTGTCCCTGGAGGGCTGGCTGGACCGGCTGCCCGACGGGAGCGAGGGCAACGAGACGTACACCGGCCCGGACGAGCGGCTGCGGCTGGTCTCCCTGTGGTCCTGGTCCTTCGAGACCCTCACCGACGACGCCCCCGGCTTCGCCGCCCTCACCGAGCACTTCGTCGACACCGAGGGCAAGGACGGGACCGAGCTGCTGCTGCGCGTCCCCGTGGGCGACCTGCCGCTGTCCGGCCCCGAACAGCAGGCGGTCGCCGACCGGCTGCGCGACGGGTACCTGCCCGTCTCGTGCCGCACGGAGTCGGGGCGCGCCACCTTCGGCTGGTACCGGGGGCCGTTCGTCGCGGAGCCCGTCAGGGAACAGGCCGAGCGGGACCGGCGGCGGTGCGCGGCCGAGGCCCTGATCCACCTGGAGCAGTACGGCGTCTTCGACGTCTCCCTCGCCACCGCCTTCACGGCGGGCCGGGGCGTGGCGCTCGCCGACCACCAGTTCGCCGCGGCCCTGCTGCGGCTGCGCGGCAAGGTGCGCACGGCGGCCGAGCAGGCCCTGAACCCCGCACCGGCCGTCGCCGCCCGCGCCCGGATCGAGCACCTGGCCGCCAACGGGCTCGTCGGCCACCTCCGCGAGCTCCACCGGCAGCCTGTCCTCGCCTCCGCCGCCGCGAACGCGGCGCGCCCGGCGGTCACCCCGGTGGCCGGGGCGACCACCCTGCCCGCCCTCGCCGACATCACCGTCGAGCGGCTGCGCACGGACGCCGGCCTGCGCGGCCGGCTGGACGCGGCCGTCGGCGACATCACCGGCGGCAGCGGGAAGAAGGACGGCCCGGACGAGGACTTCACCGCCGTACGCGACTGGCTGCTGCGGCTGCGGAACCTCACGGGCGTCCCCTTCGCCCACCTCGTCCCCGACGCCCGCATGCTCCCGGCCGAGAGCCTGCGCTTCTTCCACGTGGACGCCGACTGGACGACCACCCTGGTCGAGGGCGCCCTGAGCGTCGGCCTCGCCCACCGCTTCGACTTCACCGGCGACGACCTGGTCTTCGGCCCCCAGGGCGCGCTGCCGGAGCCCACCGCCCCCGTCACGGGCCTGCTGCTGCGGTCCAAGCTGGTCAGCGGCTGGCCGGCGCTGGAGGTCCGCCCGTTCGCGGCCCCGCACGAGACGGAGGGCGAGACCCCGCTGCGCGTCCTGCGCCGGGAGGCGCTCGCCGAGGACGTGCTGCTCGTCCTCTTCGAGGGCGTACCGGGCCGGGTCGAGATCGCCGAGCCGCAGCAGGGCGTCCACTTCGGCATCGACGAACCGGACAACGGCCGTGCGACCACGCCCCTGGACGACGGCATCATCCGGCTCCGGTCGGTCGTCGAGACGAAGACCGTGCACATCGGGCAGGAAACCGGGAACGCGTTCCCGCCGGATGGCAGCGGACTGCACGACTACGTACGCAAGCCGGGCGAGGGGAACCCCGACACCGTGCTGCGCATCGGCAAGCTCGCGAACGGGCTCGCCGGCGCGCTCGGCCTGCAACCACCCCTCAGCCCCGCCAGGTTCGCCATCCAGATGATCAACGCCGCCCAGCGCCGCACCTTCACCACCGCACCCGTCACGACAGGAGACCACCGCAATGGCTGACCGAGACGACACGCTCATCGTCCCGGTGACCGTGGACGCCCTGGTGGTCAACCAGATGCTCCGCCAGCAACCCGACGGGGGCTTCCGCCGCTGGCAGCCCAACTTCAACCTGCTGCGCCACAACCAGACCCCCGAGCCGGCCCCCTTCACCAACGAGGTGCCGTGGAGCGCCGACGGGAAGGACGACACGGAGTACAAGAAGTACGACGGCGTGTACGTGCGCTGGGAGCTGCCCGAGGCGCTGCGCAGGGGCGCGGCCCGCACGGCGGGCGGGCGCACCGAGTTCCCGCTCGTCCCCAACCGCTGGCTGGTGGTCCGGTACGTCAAGGACCAGCCGCAGCGGCTGGCGGCCTGGGTGGTGGAGAGCGACTTCCTGGACCCGGAGAAGGGCACGTCCCGCTTCGTGCACCCGTTCAAGGCGGGTGTCCAGGACCCGTCGGTCACGCCGTTCCGCTCCACGGTCATCACGACGAAGGCCGGCCGGGCGCTCGACATCGGCCCGGGGCCGGACGGCGCGGCGTGGAGCGAGCCGGCCGGCTCCGACGCGTCCCGCAGGGAGCTGTTCCTGACGGCGGTCGGCCCGGGCCTGATGACCTTCCACGCCTACCAGCCGTACCACGAGAACGTCTTCTCCCTCCACGACCCCCTCACCGGCATCGACAAGGCCGACGCCGTCGACTACCAGGTCGTCGGCTGGTACTCGGACCCCGCGCAGGAGGAACTGCGCCGCCTGCTCACCCCGAAGGACGCCACGGTGGCGGGCGTGCTGGCCGGGCTCGGCTGGACGGTGGACGGCGGCCTGCCCGACGGCTGGACGCCCGGCAGCACGACCTACAGCGGCCGGGTCGCCGGCGTGGCCTGGGACCGGGACGGCGGGATCCCCGCGTCGGACCGCCCGGACAAGAGCGGCGTCACGATCGCGGTCGGCAGCAGCGCGGACGAGGCCCACACGGCCATGACGGCCCTGGCCCACGCCGCCCTGCCCGAGGATTCCGGTACCGCCCTCGCACCCACCGACCACGCCCTGCTCCACGCGCTGAGCAGCGGTCTCACCGACACCCTGGACGGCCCGGACGGCGAGATCCGTACCGCGCAGGAGCTGCACAAGGGCTGGTTCGGCCAGGTGCCCGGCGGCTACGTCTGGCGGCTCGCCGACACGACCGGCCAGGGCAACGCCTCCGGCGACCCGAAGTCCGTCACCTGGTCCGGGGCGGCTCCCGAGCAGGAGCGGTGGCTGGCGGGGCTCAACGCCCTCCAGGACGACCACGACAAGAAGGCACGCGAACTCGCCTACCTCCAGCAGCGCCTGTACGCGCTGTGGTTCACGCACGGGCTGCCCGTCATCCCGCGGCAGTACACGCGCGAGCAGCTGCGCGCCGAGATCGACCCGGCCAACCCGCAGGGACTCGCCGCCGAGGTGGCCAGGCGGCGGACGGAGCTGGCGGAGGCGGAGCGCGCCGTCACCGCGTACGCGGCCGGCCGGCCCGGCGGCTGTGAGCTGCGCCGGGAGGCCCTGCCCCCGTTCTGGCAGGTGACGGACCCGTCCGTGGTGCTGGCCGGGACGAAGGGACACACGGCGGCGCACGCGGCGCTGTCGGGTGCCAAGGACACCCTCCTCCCGGTCCGGCTGCCCGACCGGATCACGGGCGGCGTTCCCGTGGGCGGCGCGTTGCCCGCCCCCTTCGCCGGCCTCAAGGCGGCCGGCTTGCCGCCCGTTGTGGCAGCACTTCTGGGCGAGTTCCTCGACCAGCTCGGGAAGAACGCGCTGCCGCAGTGGCGGCAGCCGTGGAAGCCGCTGCTGTACCAGTGGCAGGTCAGGCACTGGAACGTCCCCTACGGGAACTGGGAGTTCGACGGCACCCGCTACCAGTGGCAGCGTGGCGACGCCGACAAGGACCACACCCTCGACGTGACCGGGCGGCGCTTCCTCGTGCCCCTGCTCCAGCAGACCCTCGGCGGCGGCCTCGACCGCCACGGCGCCGGCGACGCCGCCGCGGACGCCGGGGACCTCGACCTGCTCTCGCAGAAGCTGGACGGCCTCACCGACCGGTTCGCCGGCCGCGACAAGGCCCCCAACCTCAGCCCGCCCGGCGCGATCGGCGACCTCGTCGGCGACGCCCGTAACCACCTGGCGCACAGGGGGCCTTTCCCCGTGCCGTTCGAGGACTGGCAGCCCTCCGGGTTCTCCCAGATCAGGGCCGGGCAGTTCGCCATGGCCGCGCTGAGCGTCGTCGACGAGTTCGGGCAGGCCCTGGACGTCCTGCTGCCCGGCGACGCCGACTACCTCCGCCCCGCTGTGGGCGACAGCCTGCTGCCCGGCGACAAGCACGCCGAGGACGTGCTGACGGACCGCTTCGTCCAGCTGCCGCCGCGCCTCCTCCAGCCCGCCCGGCTGCGCTTCGACTTCGTCGACGAGCGGCAGGACGACAAGCTCGTCGACCTGGAGGCCGGCACCACCCCGGTGTGCGCCTGGATCATCCCCAGCTACGTGGACCGCTCGCTGCTCTGCTACGCCCCCGACGGCACCCCGCTGGGCGAGCTGCGGCTGAAGCTGCGCGCGGACGCGTCCTCGCCCGACGGCGTGGGCACCGTCCTCGGCTGGGACGCGCTGCCGGACTCGTCCGTCCGGACGCTCGACGACCTGGCCACCGCGCGGCCGCAGTTGTACGCGTGCCTGCGGGAGCTCGTCGCCAAGGGCCCCGACGCCTTCGCCGACCTGCTCTCCACCGTCGACCGGGCGCTGACCGGCATCGACCCGGGCAACCCCTACGGCGACGAGGTGCTCGGCGCGCTGCTCGGCCGGCCGCTCGCCCTCGTCCGGGCCCGTCTCGGCTTCGAACTGGAGGGGCCGCCGGTCGCCGACCCCGGCTGGCAGTACGCGCTCGACTGGCGCACCCCGCTGGAGTGGGACGCGCACGGGACGACCGGGCAGGACGTACCCGACCAGATCGCGCACGTCGCCTACCGGTGGCCGGTCCGGCTCGGCAACGCCGGACAGCAGGGCGACGGCCTGATCGGCTACTTCACCGAGACCGACTACTCGGCCTTCCACGCGGTGGCCACGCCGGACACGGCCGCGCCCACGGGCTACGTGAACGAGATCGGCGAGGCGAACTGGCCGCGCCTGGCGGCCGACTCCAAGGAGCACACCCACCTGACGCTGCTGCTCGACCCCCAGGCCGCCGTCCACGCGACGACCGACCTGTTGCCGGTCACCGACCTGCGGCTGCCGGCCCGCTTCACGCGCAACGCGATGGCGGCGCTGAAGCCGGCCCTGCGGCTGAGCCCGGTGCTGGCCACCGCCCGCAAGCTGCCGGCCACCGCGCCGGCGGGCACGCCGGAGCCGCTGGCCCTGCCGTTCCCCGCGTCGCCGCAGGGCACGTGGGACTGGGCGGAACTGGACCTCCCCGACGGGGAGACCACCGCCCACTGGGAGCACCGGCCGATCGTCCGGACCGACCAGAACGCCCGCCTGGACGAGGACGGCCCGGTCGTCCGCACCGGCTTCCTGCGCCTGACCAACCCCTTCGACGGCGGTGCCGCCCAGTGACCTCTTCCCCGAAAGGAACCCCACCCGTGACCGACCCGGCCCCCCTCGGCCAGCCGCTGCTGGACTACGCCGTCATCACCGAGCCGTTCCCGCTGTACGCGGCGACCGAAGGCGCCCCGCCCACGACGCTCCACATCGTCGTCTCCAACGGCGGCGCCGAGTCCGTCTACTGCCGGGAGATCATCTTCTCCCTCCCGCACGGCGACCTCGCCCAGAGCCTGGTCGACGGCGACAAGGACGGCGACGGCAGCGCGACCGGCTGGACCGTGGAGCAGATCGACCCGGGCGTGCCGGGCCTGGACATCGCCCTCCCGGAGGGCGACTACGAGCACTTCCGCGCCACGCACAAGGACGAGAAGACGGGGGTGGACCGCTCCGGCATCACCATCACCCTCAAGAACCTGCGCATCAGCAAGGAGCCGGGCACGGCGCGGATCGAGATCCGCGAGACGGCCACGAAGGATCTCGGCAACTGGCCGACGAGCGCGGGCTACACGACGTGCGCGCTGACGAAGTTCCCGGCGCCGGCGCCCACGGCGCGGGACGTCTACGACTTCCACGCCGAGAAGGGCGAGGTGAAGGCGGGGGACGAGGTCCATCTCACGTGGCGTGGGCCGAGGAGCCTGGACTACACGGTCGTGTACGGCGACACGAGGGTCCTGGTGAAGGACCTCGAATGGAAGGGGACGATCACCCGAGACACCACCTTCTACCTGACGTATGACATCAACCAGGCCACGCACTGTCTGACGACGACGGTGACGGTGCCGGACCCGCAGCTCACCGGGCTGACGGTGACCGGTGCGGCCACGGTGAAGGGCACGCTGACGGTCGAGGGCGACGCGGACGTCACCGGCACCGTCGAGGCCACCGAGGACATCACGACCCGGAAGCACTTCCTCGACCCCAAGGGCACTCCGCTGCGAGGGGAACGGCAGTGACGACGGGACAGTTCGTGGTCAAGGGGCGCATCACCGCCTCGGGCGACATCGGCACCACCGGCGGCCACTACAAGATCACCAATCCTTCGGGGAGCCGGGACTTCGCCTACACGGGCACCGACGAGGGCCAGGACTTCACCGTCCCGGACGACGTCACCATCCTCGACCTGCACCTGCAGGGCGCGGCGGGCCGGGACGCCGGGGGCGCGAGCGGCGGCAAGGGCGCCGACATCAAGGCGCTCCTGTATGTGAACCCCGGTGACACGGTCACCGTCCGGATCGCCCGGGACGGCGCTTCGGGCGCCTCGGCGAAGGTCTTCCACGGGAACGACCTGATCGCGGGCGCGGGCAGTGGGGGAGACGCCGGCGAGGCGGGCGGCGGTGGCCACGGCGGGGACGACGGCGGCACGGGCGGCCCGGGCAAGGGCTCGGGTGCGCAACGGTCGGCAGGGGGCTCCGGAGGCCACGGCGGCGGTGGAGGGGCGGGCGGCGCCGGGGGCGACGCCGGTCTGCTCCGGCCCGGTGACGGCACGGCGGCCGGAGCCTCGGGGTCGGGCGGAGGCCGTGGCTCCGCCGGCGGCGACGGTAGCGGTGGCGGGGAAGGCTGGGGTTACTGGGGGCAGAGCGCCGGCAGCGGCGGTGGTGGCGGCGGCGCGGGAAGCCCTTCCAGCGCCGGATCCGGTGGTGGATCCGGTGGTGGTGACGCGAGTGGCGGCGGCAGCGGCTCGGGGAAGTCGGGCGGTTCGTCAGGGTCGCCCGACACCGGGGACAGCGCCGACAACAACCGCGGAGGCTATGGCGGCAGCGGCGGCGACGGCGGTTCCGGCGGGGCGGGAGGCGCGGGCGGTGCGAACGGCAGCGGCGGAACCCGTGCGTCCGACGGCGGTTCCGGCGCCGCCGGTTGTGGCGGTGGAGGCGGTGGCGGAGGCGGCTCGGGTACGGGATTCGCGGCGAGCTACGCCGGTGGTGGCGGTGGTGGCGGCGGTGGAGGTGGCGCCGGCGGCCAGGGCGGCGACGGCGGTCACGGCGGCGACAGCTTCTTCGACTCCGGCAAGGCCACGCTGATGTCCGCGAGCGCGGACCACTCCGGCGCCGCGAGCGTGACCATCGCGTGGGGGAACCACATCTTCCCCGTATAGGCGGAAGGGCCGGGCCCCGTCGTCCTTGTACGACGGGGCCCGGCCCTTCCCGCGCACGGTCACCCCGCCTGCGCCGCCCCGATCCGGAACCGCAGTCGGCAGATCACCGCGTCCGTGTCCCGCCGCACCGCGTGGGCGACCACCGCGCCGCGCTGGTTCTGCAGCAGTCGCTGCCAGAGCCGGGCCGGCTCGACCTCGGGTATCAGGACCGTCACCCGCGTGTCCGGGTGGCGGTCCGAGAGGGCGCGGACGTAGTCGACGATCGGCCGGCCCAGCGCGCGCGTCGGCGCGGGCAGCTCGATCAGGTCGACGCCCGGCCGCCACAGTTCCCAGTCGCGCCGCAGCGACTCCGCCGCCCGTCGTCCCTCCATGTCGGGCTGGGTGACGGTGACGGCCACGACCTCGTCGCCCAGCGACACGGCCGCCGTCAGCGCCTTGCTCGTCAGGCGGGAGAGCGACGACACCGGCACGACGACCACCGAGTGGCAGCGCCGCGGCGCCTCCGGCACTCGGCCCAGCTCCAGCCGTTCGCCGATCCGCTCGTACGCCCGGTGGACCACCTCGAAGGCCAGGACCAGCAGCGGCAGCGCCACCACGATCAGCCAGGCGCCCTCCGCGAACTTCGTGGCCGTGACGACGACCGCCGAGACGCCCGTCAGCAGCGCGCCGAAGCCGTTGAGGACGGCCTTCCCCCGCCAGCCGGCGGAACGTTCCTCCCGCCAGTGCCGCACCATGCCGACCTGGCAGATGGTGAAGCCGACGAACACGCCGATCGCGAAGAGCGGCACGAGCGTGTTGACGTCGCCGCCGGAGAAGGCCAGCAGCAGCGCGGAGACGGCGGCGAGCGCCAGCACGCCGTGCCGGTGGACCTGGCGGTCGGCCTTGAGGCCGAAGACGTGCGGCAGGTAGTTGTCGCGGGCCAGCAGGCCCATCAGGACCGGGAGCCCGCCGAAGGACGTGTTCGCGGCCAGCGCCAGCAGCACCACCGTCGCGAACTGCACCACGTAGAAGGCCCAGTTGTGGCCCAGCGAGGCGTCCGCGAGCTGCGCGAGGACGGTGACCCCCTCCACCGGCTGGAGGTGGAAGCGGCCGATCAGCACCGACAGGCCGATCAGCATGACGCCCAGCAGCGCCCCGAGGGCGACCTCCGTGCGCTGCGCCCGCCGGGTGGCGGGGGCGCGGAAGGACGGGACGGCGTTGGCGACGGCCTCGACGCCGGTGAGCGCGGAGCAGCCCGCCGCGAACGCCTTCAGCAGCAGGAGCGCGCCGACGGCGGTGGCGTTCCCGGCCAGTGCGGAGGCGTGCCCGGCGGCGGCCTCGGTGCTCGCGGGGGCGGAGCGGAAGAGCCCCACGACGACCACGGCGAGGATCGAGCCCACGAAGACGGCGGTCGGCACGATGAACGCCTTCGCGGAGTCCACGATGCCGCGCAGATTGACGCCGGTGACCAGGACCAGCACGGCCAGGCAGATCCACAGCCGGTCCGCGTAGAGGGAGGGGAAGGCCGAGGTGAGGGCGGCCACGCCGGCGGTGACCGACACCGCCACGTTCAGCACGTAGTCCAGGACCAGGGAGGCCGCCGTGAACAGGCTGGTGCGCCGGCCCAGGTGCCGCTTGGCGACCGCGTAGGAGCCGCCGCCGTCGGGGAACGCCGCGATGACCTGCCGGTAGGAGGCGACGAGCACGGCCAGCAGGGCGGCGATCGCGAGCGTGACCGGCAGCGTGTACCCGAGGCCGTGCGCCCCGGCCGCCGCCAGTACGAGGACGATCGACTCGGGCCCGTACGCCACCGACGCCATCGCGTCGAGCGACAGGGCCGCCAGGCCCTGGACGGCCGTCAGCCGGTGCCGGTCCTCGGCGGACCGCGCGGCGCCGGTATCGGGCGGCTCCTCGCCGGTGCCGGTGGCGTTCTCCGAATTGGCCAGCATGGACATGTTTTGTCGTACCTCCGTGGTGTCCGAGCGCTCAGACTGCGCTCGCGCGAAGGGGGCCGCGACCGGCCTTGGCGGCGTCTTGGCGCGCTTTGGCGGTTTCCATACGGGTTATTGACGCGCGGGACGGCGCGGGGCGGACGAGGCGTCAGGACGGCGCAAGGATTGGCCGAGGTCACGTCAGTACGCCGTCAACGCCCCGTGTCGCGCGCGGGGAGCGGTTCTAGCGTCAGGAGCATGGGACGGCGACAGACGTTACGCGCGCGGCACGGCGGCTACGTACGGCGGGCGCCCGGGACGCCGGGGCGCGTACTCGCCCGGGACCTCGGCTGGCGGCGCGAGGCCCGCTCCGCCTGGCTGTGCGGGCTGGCGCTCGGCGGCGCGCTGCTCCTCGCCGACGTCGCCCGGGGCAGCGTCACCTGGCCGCGCGGCGGCTGCTGGGCGGTCATCGGCGTGACGCTCGTCGCCGTGCTGTGGCCCCCGCGCGTCACGGCCGGCGCGAACTGGCTGGCCGTGCGGGGCCTGCTGCGCGAGCACCGGGTACGGACCGATCTGCTCACCCGGGTGCGCAGATCGGACGGCATGTCCCCGCGGCTGGTGCTGCGGGACGTGGCCGGCAACCGTGTGGAGTTCGACCCCAAGGTCCTCACCGCGAACCCGCTGCTCTGGCACCACCTCGACACGGGCGCGCGCCGCGCCCGCGAGAGCGGTCTGCTGCGCGAGGGCGCGATGCCGCTGGGCGCGCTGGCGGACCGCATCGACGGCGAGGGCGCGCGCACGCTGCTGCGGTCGGCGGGGCTGGAGTAACGTCCGGCCCCCGCCCGTGGGGCCCTCGCCCGGGTGGGCAAGTCCCGTCCGCGGAAAGCCCCGCTCAGGGATACGTCACGCCCGTCAGCCGTTCCGACACCGCCCACAGGCCCGCGCTCGCCCGGTCGTCCCGCGTCCACCACGCCCGTACCGAGCGGGCCGGCGCGCCGCGCCACAGCTGGATCCGGGGGCCGATGAAGTCGTCCTGCCGCACGCCCGCCGCCGTGGCGGCGTAGAGCGACGGCAGCGCGCCGTCCTCCGCGCTCTGCGCGAGGAGACGGTTCAGCAGCTCGGCGCCCCGCTCCATCCAGGCCCGGCCCTCCATGCGGGCGCCCGCCGTCTGGAGATTGGTCGACGCGTACCCCGGATGCGCGGCCACCGCCAGCACGGACCCGCCCTCGGCCGTCAGCCGGCGCGACAGCTCGTGTGTGAACAGCAGGTTGGCGCTCTTCGAGCGGCCGTAGGCGATCCAGCGCCGGTAGCGGTGGTCCATCTGCACATCGCGCGGGTCGACCGTGCCGAAGAGGTGGAGCCCGCTGGAGACGGTCACCACGCGCGCCCCGGGCCCGGCGGCGCGCAGCCGGGGCAGCAGCAGGCCCGTCAGCGCGAAGTGGCCGAGGTGGTTGGTGCCGAACTGCATCTCGAAGCCGTCCACCGTCCGGCGGTGCGGCAGCGCCATCACCCCGGCGTTGTTCACGAGCAGGTCGACGCGGTCCTCCGGCAGTTCCTTCTCGAAGGCCCGCACCGACGCCAGGTCGGCGAGGTCGAGCGTCGCCAACCGCAGGTCCGCGCCGGGGACCTGATCTCGCATCAGCTGCTCGGCGGCCTTGCCGCGGGTGGTGTCCCGGCAGGCCAGCACCACCCTGGCGCCCCGCCGGGCCAGTTCCCGCGCGGTCACATAGCCGATGCCGCTGTTGGCGCCGGTCACCACGGCGGTGCGGCCGTTCTGGTCGGGGATGTCCTTCGCGCTCCAGCCACTCATGACGCCGACAGTACTCGCGCCACGGCCCGTGCGCCGGGGCGACGCCGGAGGGAATTCATCGGTCATTCGCACTACCGACCTTCCGGAAAGCTGCTCGGTGCGCTGCGATCCCGGTGGTTGCGGTTAGCCTGTCGACAGCCTTCCTGACGTGGTGGGGGTGCCTGTGCGTTTCCTCCGGTGGTCCAGGGTCCCTTGGGTCCGGGCCGTGCTCGCGGGCCTGTACGTCGTGGCGCTGGCGGCCGCCGTGCCCAGGGGGGCCGGCGGGCACGGCCGGGGCGGCAACTGGTCCAGCGAGGAGGCCCGCCGCTTCTGGGGGCCCACCCGGACGGCGGACACCGCCGACTCCACCGACGGCGCGGACGGCGCCGCCGCGAGCGGGGCCCGGCGGATCACCGGCAGCGCGCGCCACTTCGACGGGGTGCCCTCGGTCGGCGTGCTCTTCTACGCCGGCGAGGACATGAAGGACCACCACTGCACGGCCAGCGTGGTGCACAGCCCCAAGGGCAACCTCATCGTCACCGCCGGGCACTGCGGCCTCGGCGAGGGCACCTCCTTCGTGCCGGACTACCAGCAGGGCGCGGGCTCCCAGCCGTACGGGGTGTGGACCGTGGACCGCGTCTTCACCGACCCCCGGCGCGACGACTACGGCGACGGCTCCGACCTGGACTTCGCCTTCGCGACGGTCAGACCCGACGGCCGGGGCCGCCAGATCGAACGGGTCACGGGCGCCAACCGGCTGATCCGCACGCCCGGCTTCACCAACCTGATCAGCGTCATCGGCTATCCGAGCGCCGACAGCGACCCCGCCGACCAGGCCGTCCGGTGCGCGGCCCTGACCGCCCGGCTGGCGGGCCACAACCAGCTGAGGATGCGCTGCGACGGCTTCTCCTCGGGCACCTCCGGCAGCCCCTGGCTCGTCCGCTTCAGCGAGAAGACCCGGACGGGCGACCTCGTCGGCGTCCTCGGCGGCCTCAACGGCGGCGGGCCCGACGGCGAGGACGCCGACCGCGTCTCCTACAGCCCCGTCAACGACGACGAGGTCTTCCGCCTCTACCTGGACGCGATCAACGGGCGCGAACCCAGGAGGTGACGGGCACCCAGGGATGACGGGAAGCCGCCAGTGACGGCGTTCCGGGGGCGGACCGGGCCGGTGTTCGAGCACGGTGTCCTTCTTCGTAGCCGAAAAGGCCGGACAGGGGGACAACCATGTCGAGGAGCTGGAGACCCGCCGCCGTCGTCACGGCGGCGCTGCTGGGACTGCTGATACCGACCGGCACCGCCCGGGCGGAGGACGACGCGGGCAAGCGCGTCCACGCGCGGGTGGTCGGCACGCTCGAGGGGGAGTCCGCCGCCCCCGCCGTCAACAGACACGGCGAGGTCGCGTTCACGACCAAGCAGGGCGACCAGATGGTGTGGAACGCGACGACGGGGGAGCGCCGGGCGCTCCAGAAGGTGCCGGACGCCGCTCCCTCCGACCTCACGGACGACGGCCGGGTCGTGGGCGCGCACCACACGGACGGCCTGATCCTGTGGGCCGCCGACGGCTCCGTGACCAGGATCGGGATTCCCCCCGGCCAGGCGGCGGTGCTCTACGGCTCGCCCCGGATCGGCGAGGACGGCACCGTGCTGCTCACGGCGTACCACCTCGTCCGGCTCGACCCCCGCCGTCCCCAGCCCGTCTACATGTCCTACCGGTGGACCCCCGGCGGGGGCTTCCAGCTGCTGGGCGCGGCGGGCGAGGGCACCACCGCCATGGCCGTGAACGACGCGGGCCTGATCGTCGGCAGCAGCGGGAACACCGCCGCCGCCTGGCACCCCGACGGCAGCGTCGAGACCTACGCGCCCACCCCGGGACACACCTCGCGGACCTGGGCGAGGGGAGTGAGCGACCGGGACGTGCTCGTGGGCGGGCAGCAGCGCCCGGGCTCCGACGGACGAGCCACCCCGACGCGCTGGGACGGCCCCGCGGAGCCGCGGGAGCTGACGGACCTGGGGTTCGGCGGAGAAGCCACCGGGGTCAACAGCCGGGGCTGGATCACCGGCACCGTCCACACGTCGGCCACCGACTACCGCACCGTGCCCGTGGTGTGGGACCCGCACGGCGGCCCGCACCGCCTCGACGAACTGCTGGACGTGCCCGACGGCGGCATGCCGGCCGACATCGAGGCGATCAACGACCGCGATCAGCTGCTGGTGCGGATGTACACCGCGGACCGGAAGCCCCTGGACCTGGTGGTCCAGCTCCACTGACCGGGCCGGAGGCCGTACGGCCTACCGCCCCGCCGTCTCCAGGGCCCGCTCGACGCCCGGCTCGTGCGGGCCCAGGAAGGCCGGGCTGGGCCGGACGACCGCGTCCAGCGCGGCCTTGCCCGCGGCGAGGACCTCGCGGGCCCCGCCCGCCAGCCAGGTGACGTCGTGCTTCTCGCCCGCCCCCACCCCGTACGCGTCGATGCCGGCCGCCCCGCACAGCGCCACCGCGCGCCGTATGTGGAAGTCCTGGCTGACGAGGACCGCCCGGTCCACCCCGAAGACCCGCTTGGCGCGGGCGCACGAGTCCCAGGTGTCGAAACCGGCGAAGTCGCTGACGATCCGGTCGTCGGGCACCCCGCGCTTCGTCAGGTAGGCGCGCATCGCGTCCGGTTCGTCGTAGTCGTCGCGGCTGTTGTCGCCCGTCACCAGCAGCACCCGGACCTTGCCCGCGCGGTACAGGCCCGCCGCCGTGTCGAGGCGGTGGGCCAGGTACGGGGAGGGCTTGCCGTCCCACAGGCCCGCGCCGAAGACCATGGCGACCGGGGCATCAGGGACGTCACGGGCGGTCCGCACCCGGGGCGTGCCCGCCGCGTGCACCCAGGTGACGGGCAGGAGCGCCAGCACACAGGCCGCCATCACACCCCGCACCACCCGTCGCCGGCCGGCGACGGTCGTGGGCAGCCGCCAGCGCGCCGCGCGCAGCCCCGTACCGCTCGTCACACCCATATGGACCTCCCCCGTATCGCGAAGCGCCAACGTCGCGGTGGAGCCGAAGGTTCCCGGGGCGCCCCCGCACCGCCGGCGGGACGCATCGCTGCTGTCACACCCTGGGGCTACCGTCGGGGGTATGAACGGCAGCGCAGCAGGGCCCGTGACAGAGCAGAACGGCATCGCCGGCTACGACCCGGCCGACCTGGAGCGGTGGGCGCCCGAGCCCGACAAACGGCCGGGCCGCACCGCCTTCCAGCGCGACCGGGCGAGGGTGCTGCACTCGGCGGCCCTGCGCCGACTGGCCGGCAAGACCCAGGTGGTCACGCCCGGCACCAGCGCCCGCGCCTGGGACGCCAGCCCCCGCACCCGGCTGACGCACTCCCTGGAGTGCGCCCAGGTCGGCCGGGAGCTGGGCGCCGCCCTCGGCTGCGACCCCGACCTGGTCGAGGTCGCCTGCCTCGCCCACGACCTCGGCCACCCGCCCTTCGGCCACAACGGCGAGCAGGCGCTCAACGAAGTCGCCGGTCCCTGCGGCGGTTTCGAGGGCAACGCCCAGTCGCTGCGCCTGCTCACCCGCCTGGAGCCCAAGCGCTTCGTCACCGTCCCCACCACCGGCGAACTCGTCAGCGTCGGCCTCAACCTGACGCGCGCCGCCCTGGACGCCGCCACCAAGTACCCCTGGCCGCAGGGCGCCCACCCCACCGACCCGGGCTCCCCGAAGTTCGGCGTCTACACCGACGACACCCCCGTCTTCACCTGGCTGCGCCAGGGCGCCCCCGGCCACCGCCGCAGCTTCGAGGCCCAGGTCATGGACTGGGCGGACGACGTCGCCTACTCGGTGCACGACGTCGAGGACGGCCTCCACGCCGGCCACCTCGACCCCCACGTCCTCCACGCCGAGTCCGAACGCCGGGAGATCTTCGCCGTCGCCGCCGGCCGCTACGCCCCGGGCGCCGCCCCCGACGAGCTCTCCGACGCCCTCGACCGGCTCCTGGAGCAGGAGTGGTGGCCGCACGGCTACGACGGCTCGGCCGTCTCCCAGGCCCGTCTGAAGGACGCGACGAGCCAGCTCATCGGTCGTTTCTGCCTGGCGGCGGAGGAGGCCACCCGGGCCGCCCACGGGCCCGGTCGGCTCACCCGCTACCGGGCCGAGCTGGTCGTCCCCCGGGGCACCCGGCTGGAGTGCGCCGTGCTCAAGGCCGTCGCCGACCGCTATGTGATGCAGCGCGAGGACCAGGAGAAGCTCCGCGCCGAACAGCGCGTCGTCATCGCCGAACTGGCCGAGGCGCTCGTGGCCCGCGCCCCCGACGGCCTCGACCCGCAGTTCCACTCCCTGTGGACCGAGGCGAAGGACGACGCCGGGCGGCTGCGCGCGGTCGTCGACCAGATCGCCGCCCTCACCGACAGCTCCGCCCGCTCCCTCCACGCCCGGCTCGTCGGCGGCGCCGGGGCCGGCCGGCCCGGGTCGTGACCCGCCCGACCCCTTGCGGGGGCCGCCCCGTCCGGGGTACTCCCTCTACCGGCGGCACGCGGGGTACGGCACGCTCGGCGGTGGCGCCTTCCGCGGTGGCGCGGTCCGCCCGGAGGCACGGCCCGCGGACGTGAGACCCGATGGCCGTACCACGCACGGCGTGGCACGGCGGCAGCGAGGAGGCAGCAAGTGGTGGACGCGAACCAGACGTTCGTCATCGTCGGAGGGGGACTGGCCGGCGCCAAGGCGGCGGAGACCCTCCGGCAGGAGGGATTCACCGGCCGGGTGATCCTCATCTGCGACGAACGCGAGCACCCCTACGAGCGGCCGCCGCTCTCCAAGGGGTACCTCACGGGCCGCGACGCCCGGGACAGCGTCTTCGTCCACAAGCCCGACTGGTACGCCAAAGCCGACGTCGAGCTCCATCTCGGCCAGCCCGCCGTCCACCTCGACCGGGCGGCCAAAACCGTGCGCCTGGGCGACGGCACCCTCGTCCACTACGACAAGCTGCTGCTGGCCACCGGCGCCGAGCCCCGCCGCCTCGACATCCCCGGCACCGGCCTCGCCGGCGTCCACCACCTGCGCCGCCTCGCCCACGCCGAGCGGCTGCGCGGCGTGCTGTCCTCCCTCGGCCGCGACAACGGCCACCTCGTGATCGCCGGAGCCGGCTGGATCGGCCTGGAGGTCGCCGCCGCCGCCCGCGGCTACGGCGCCGAGGTCACCGTCGTCGAGCCCGAGCCCACCCCGCTCCACACCGTCCTCGGCCCCGAGCTCGGCCAGCTCTTCACCGACCTCCACGCCGAGCACGGCGTCCGCTTCCACTTCGGCGCCCGCCTCGCCGAGATCGCCGGCCACGACGGCATGGTCCTGGCCGCCCGCACCGACGACGGCGAGGAGCACCCCGCCCACGACGTCCTCGCCGCCATCGGCGCCGCCCCCCGCACCGCCCTCGCCGAGGCCGCCGGCCTCGCCCTCGTCGACCGCGCCGACGGCGGCGGCATCGCCGTCGACGCCTCCCTGCGCACCTCCGACCCCGACATCTACGCCGCGGGCGACGTCGCCGCCGCCGAGCACCCCTGGCTGGGCACCCGGCTGCGCGTCGAGCACTGGGCCAACGCCCTGAACGAGGGCCCCGCCGCCGCCCGCGCCATGCTCGGCCGGGAGGTCACCTACGACCGGGTGCCCTACTTCTTCTCCGACCAGTACGACGTCGGCATGGAGTACTCCGGCTACGCCCCGCCGGGCTCCTACGACCAGGTCGTCTGCCGGGGCGACGTCGGAAAGCGCGAGTTCATCGCCTTCTGGCTCGCCGAGGGCCGGGTCCTCGCCGGGATGAACGTCAATGTGTGGGACGTCACCGAGGACATCCAGAAACTCATCCGCGCCGGTGCCCGCCCCGACCCCGACGCCCTCGCCGACCCCTCCGTGCCCCTGCGGTCCTTCGTTCCGTAGCCGAGCGGGCCCGCGCCGCCGTCGCCCGGCCGTAGAATTCACCGCGTGGCAGGCAGGATCAACGATGACGACGTGAAGGCGGTCCGGGACGCGATCCCGATCGACGCCGTCGTGTCCGAGTACCTCCAGTTGCGCAACGCGGGCGGCGGCAACCTCAAGGGCCTCTGCCCCTTCCACGACGAGAAGTCCCCGTCCTTCCAGGTCAGCCCCGCCAAGGGGCTCTTCTACTGCTTCGGCTGTCAGGAGGGCGGGGACACCGTCGACTTCGTCATGAAGATCGACCACCTCTCCTTCGCCGAGACCATCGAGCGGCTGGCCTCCCAGGCCGGCATCACCCTGCGCTACGAGGAGGGCGGCTACACCCCGGGCCGCCAGCAGGGCGAGCGCATCCGCCTCGTCGAGGCCCACAAGATCGCCGCCCGGTTCTACGCGGACCAGCTGGCGAGCCCCGAGGCCGAGATCGGCCGGAAGTTCCTGGCGGGCCGCGGCTTCGACCAGGCCGCCGCCGAGCACTTCGGCGTCGGCTACAGCCCGGCCGGCTGGGACCACCTCACCCGCTTCCTGCGCGGCAAGGGCTTCTCCGACAAGGAGCTGCTGCTCTCCGGCCTCGCCCAGGACAGCCGCAGCGGCAAGCCCATCGACCGCTTCCGCGGCCGCCTGATGTGGCCCATCCGCGACATCACCGGCGAGGTCATCGGCTTCGGCGCCCGCAAGCTCCGCGACGACGACAACGGCCCGAAGTACCTCAACACCCCCGAGACGGCGATCTACAAGAAGTCGCACGTCCTCTACGGCATCGACCTCGCCAAGAAGGACATCGCGAAGACCAACCGCGCCGTCGTCGTCGAGGGCTACACCGACGTCATGGCCTGCCACCTGGCCGGCGTCACCACCGCCATCGCCACCTGCGGCACCGCTTTCGCGGGCGACCATGTGAAAATTCTTCGCCGGCTGTTGATGGACAACTCCGGCGCGAAGGTGATCTTCACGTTCGATGGGGATGCTGCGGGACAGCGGGCCGCCCTGCGTGCCTTCGAGGACGACCAGAAGTTCGCCGCGAGCACGAATATCGCCGTCAGCCCGGGGGGCATGGACCCATGCGAGCTGCGTCTCGACCAGGGCGATGAGGCCGTGCGGCGCCTCGTCGAGGAGAGCACACCCCTCTTCGACTTCGCCATCCGCTCCACCGTCGCCCGGCACGACGTCCATACGCCCGAGGGCCAGGCGGCTGCGCTGGAGGCGGCCGCCCCGATTGTCGCCAACATCAAGGACAGTTCCATCCGCCACCAGTACGGTGTGCGGCTGGCCGGTCTCCTGGGCATCCTCGACACGCAGTTCGTTGTCATGCGGGTGGGGCAGCTCGCCCGCTGGGCGCGTGAGCGCGGCGCAGGCAGGACGGCACAGGGTGCCCCCGCCGGGCGGGCCTCCGGTGCGCCGCAGTCGTCCGTCACGGCAGGCCGGCAGGCGCACGCGCCGGCGCCGCAGGCACAGCGCGGGCCCGCGCTCAATCTGCGCAGCCCGGCCGCGCTCACCGAGCGCGAGCTGCTCAAGCTCGCGCTCCAGCACCCCCACCTGGTGGCCCCGGCCTTCGACGCGTACGGCGAGGACGAGTTCACCGCCGCGCCGTACGTGCTCGTGCGCCGCGCCGTCGAGGCGGCCGGGGGCGTCACCCACGCCGACGCGGGCTACCTCACGAAGGTGCGCGACGCGGCGCCCGACGACACCGTCCGGGCCCTGGTGACCGAGCTCGCCGTCGAGGCGATCCGCGCCAAGACCGTCGACGAGGGGTACGCGGGGGTCCAGCTCGTACAGGTGCGGCTGCGGGCCGTCGAGCGGCGCATCAAGGACGTCCAGGCGGGTCTGGTCCGCCTCGGCGACCGCCCGGACCCGGAGCACCTCGCCGCCGTCCAGAACGAGCTGTGGGTGCTCGAGCAGTACGGGCGGGCCCTGAAGGACCGCGGGGCGGCGGCGCTCTAGCGCTCCGCCGGAAGCGCGGCGCAGGCCGTCACCGTAAGCACCCCGTCACGATCCGCGCTCAGAAAGTGAGCGCACGCCCCTCGTGGCGGGCACGCTCCGTGCCCCACACTGGTGGGCGGTGCCTCAAGGGGGCCCGGAGCGCGGCAGGTCCGGTGTGCCGGACCGGAATCCCCCCGATGTCCGACGCCGCGCCGGCTCCCCGGCCGCCGCCGCGCCCGACCGTTCCGCCGTACGCCCAGCCGCACGTCCAGCCGCTCGTTCTGCCGCCTCAGCAGCGATCACCTGGAGGTCGCCCCCGTGCAGACCCGGACCCCGACCCTGAAGGCCCCGGCCCACCCGCTACAGGCGGTGCCCCAGCAGGCCGAGCCACCAGCGTCCGAGACCCTGGCCCTCCCCGACGATCCCGCCCCGGAGCCGGTCCCCGAACGGGCCGCACGGGCCGACACCAGCGGCCCCTCCTCCGACCTCTTCCGCCAGTACCTGAGGGAGATCGGCCGGATCCCGCTGCTCTCCGCCGCCGAGGAGGTGGAGCTCGCCCGCCGGGTCGAGGCGGGCCTGTTCGCCGAGGAGAAGCTCGGCAGCACCCCCGACCTCGACACCCAGCTCGCCCTCGACCTCGACCGGCTGGTCGTCCTCGGCAGGATGGCCAAACGCCGTCTCATCGAGGCGAATCTGCGCCTCGTCGTCTCCGTCGCCAAGCGCTACATCGGCCGCGGGCTGACGATGCTCGACCTCGTCCAGGAGGGAAACCTCGGTCTCATCAGGGCCGTTGAGAAGTTCGACTACGCGCGCGGCTACAAGTTCTCGACGTACGCGACGTGGTGGATCCGCCAGGCGATGTCCCGGGCGCTGGCCGACCAGGCCCGCACCATCCGCGTCCCCGTCCACGTCGTCGAGCTGATCAACCGGGTGGTGCGCGTCCAGCGCCGCATGCTCCAGGAGCGCGGCTACGAGCCCACCGCCGAGGAGGTGGCCGTCACCCTCGACCTGTCCGAGGAGCGCGTCAGCGAGGTCCTGCGGCTGGCCCAGGAACCGGTGTCGCTGCACGCGCCCGTCGGCGAGGAGGACGACGTCGCCCTCGGCGACCTCATCGAGGACGGCGACGCCGCCTCGCCCGTGGAGTCGGCCGCCTTCCTGCTGCTGCGCGAGCACCTGGAGGCCGTGCTCTCCACCCTCGGCGAACGCGAGCGCAAGGTCGTCCAGCTCCGCTACGGGCTCGTCGACGGCCGGCCGCGCACCCTGGAGGAGATCGGCCGGATCTTCGGCGTGACGCGCGAGCGCATCCGGCAGATCGAGTCCAAGACCCTCAACAAGCTGCGCGACCACGCCTTCGCGGACCAGTTGCGCGGCTACCTCGACTGAGCCGTCACTGGACGGCGTCGAAGGCCCCGGGGTGGGTCTGTTCGCGCACCGTCGCGTACTGCTGGCGCACCGCCTGCCCGACCGCCAGGTCCTCGCCCGCCATGTCGAAGACCTGACTGGCCGCCGCGGGCCACAGCGGGGGCTGCTGCGGGGACAGCACGCCCTGCTGGACGCCCAGCGCCCAGGCCGCCTGCCGGGCCGCGCCCAGCGCCGCGTAGTCGGCCGGCTGCGGCACGACGACCTGCGCCCCGAACAGCGACGGTGCGATCGCCTGCACGGCCGGCAGCTCGGCCGCCGCGCCCAGCAGGAACACCCGGCGCACCTCGACGCCGCGCCCGCGCAGCACGTCCAGGGCGTCCGTGAGGCCGCACAGCATGCCCTCGAAGGCCGCCCGGGCCAGATGCTCGGGCTTCATGCTCTCGCGCCGCAGACCGGCCAGCGTGCCCGCCGTGTGGGGCAGGTGCGGGGTCCGCTCGCCCTCCAGGTACGGCAGCAGCACCAGCCCGTAGGAGCCGGCGGAGGAGCGCAGGGCGAGCTCGGAGAGGCCCGGCAGGTCCGTGCCGAGCATCTCGGCGGTGCCGCGCAGGACCCGCACGGCGTTGAGCGTGTGGACGACGGGCAGGTGCATGCCGGTCGCGTCGGCGAAGGACGTGATGGTGCCGGTCCCGTCCGCGAGCGCGGAGTGGTGGACGGCGAAGACGGAGCCCGAGGCGCCCAGCGAGACCACCGCGTCGCCCGGCCCCACGCCCAGCCCGAAGGCCGCCGCCATCGTCTCGCCCGTGCCGGCGGAGATCAGCAGGCCCTCGGGGGTGTGCCCGGCCGGCTCGGCGGGCCCCAGCACGTCCGGGAGCGTCGCCTGGCGGCCCAGGGCCAGCTCCACCAGATCGGGCCGCCACTCGCCGGTGGCCGCCGACCAGAAGCCGGTGCCGGAGGCGTCGCCGCGGTCCGTCGTACGCCGCAGGGGGCGGCCCAGCAGCTGCCAGACCAGCCAGTCGTGCGGCTGGAGGACCGCGGCCACCCGGGCCGCGGACTCCGGCTCGTTGCGGGCCAGCCAGCGCAGCTTCGCCAGGGGCTGCCCGGCCTGCGGCACCGAGCCCACGGCCTCCGCCCACGCGGCCCGGCCGCCCAGGGCGTCGGTCAGCTCGGCGGCGGCGGACTGGACGCGCTTGTCGTTGCCGAGGAGGGCGGGGCGGACGAGGACGCCGCCCGCGTCCAGCGTCAGCAGCCCGTGCTGCTGCGCGGCGACGCCGATGGCCTGGACGCCCTCCAGCACTCCGCCGGTGGCCGCCTCGCCCAGCGAGATCAGCCACGCCTGCGGGTCACCCTCCGGAGCGGACGCCGGATGGGGCGCGTAGCCCTGCCGTAGCACCGCTCCCGACTCCGCGTCGCAGACGACGACGCTCGTGCCCTCGGAGGAACTGCCCAACCCCGCGACTATGCCCATGCCGAGATGATGCCAAACCTTTTGGCCCCGCCGGCATCCGGACGGGCCATTCGGGGGTGTGTGTCAGGTGTTGCTCGTGCCCCAGTCGTCGTCGACGCCCTGGCCCCGCTCGCGGAGGGAGCGGATCCGCTCCCCGACGGAGCCGGGCAGCCGGTCCCCCACCTTGTCGAAGGTCCGGGTGACCAGCGCCCGGCCGTTCACCGCGGCGGTCTCGGCGGTGTTGCGCACCGCCGGGTTCTGCGCGATCCGCCGCGCGCCCTTGCGCAGCTCCTCGTAGCGCTCGCGCCCGGCGCGCGCGCCGAGCACGTACCCGACAGCCGCGCCGGTGATGAAGGTCAGCCGGTAGCGCATCGCGCCCGTCCTTCCGTTGGTCCGCGGATCCCGCCGCCAGCCGCCTACCCGGCCGGACCGAAGGTCACTCCCGGGCTCGGCGGGCATACCGATTGGCGGAGCACCCCCCTGCTTGCGCTAATGTATGTCTCGCAGCGAGCGCACGCCGCCCGGGAGACCGGTCGGGCGAGCATTCGAGGCAAACGCGACAATCCCCTGTAGCTCAATTGGCAGAGCAGCCGGCTGTTAACCGGCAGGTTACTGGTTCGAGTCCAGTCGGGGGAGCGCGATCCTCTATAGCTCAATTGGCAGAGCAGCCGACTGTTAATCGGCAGGTTACTGGTTCGAGTCCAGTTGGAGGAGCCATGAGATCAGGACCCCTCGGGGTCCTTTTTTCATGCCGGAACACCCCGGAACCGGGAACCGGACGTGCGTGATCGAAGTCCTCATGGTCAGACCGATCACACGATACGGACCCACCGGGGCAGCAGATCGTATGAGCGGCTATGCTGCGGCAGACGGCGCGCACAGTTGTGCGCGACGCGCCGTGAACGGGGCGGTAGCTCAGCCGGTTAGAGCAGCGGACTCATAATCCGTCGGCCGTGGGTTCGAGTCCCACCCGCCCCACCACGCGGCATAGGTGCAGAAACGTTCTGACCTGCATCTTTGTAGACCGAAGGGCCGCCACATTCCGATGCGGCGGCCCTTCGGTCTTCTTCAAACTCGGCTGGTGGGGCCAAGGTGGGGCCGAGAGACTAGGCGGGTGCCAGGAACATCACCTGTGGGACCGGCGGTGTGGCCCGAGCTGCTGCTGCCGGGCGCTGCTGAGGGACCTGCGCGGGCACCGGTGCGGGCGGCAAAGCCTCCAGTGCTGCGGGTGAGTCCGGTGCGGCCGGGGTCTCGGCCGCCTCGACAGGCTCTGCCGGGATGGGACGTGTGGGCTTGGTGGCACGCGGGACGATGGACACGGTGGCTTCGGCCTCCGCGCGCATCAGCTGGGGCACGACGCTCGTGTACGTATCCGAGGTGATCTGGCGGGAGGAGTGACCCAGGCGCTCCTGGACGACCTTGATGTCGGTGCCGGCGAGGAGGGCGAGGGTTGCGGATCCGTGGCGGAGGTCGTGCAGGCGGATGGTCGGGAGCTCGTAGACCTCGACCAGGCGCTTGAAGCGGCGGGAGAACCAGTCCGGGTGGTAGGCCTCGCCGTTCTCCTGGGTGAAGACGCGGCCTGTCTCGACCCAGGCGCCTTCAGCCTCTAGGGCGGCCCTCTCGCGCTCCTGCTCTTCCTTCCACTCGCGTAGGACGGCGATCGTCTCGTCGCTGAGGAAGATGGTCCGGACGCTGTCGGCTTTGGGTTCTTCGGCGTAGGTGACGTACGCCACCTCGACTATCTGTGCGGAGATACGGAGCCAGCCGGCGTCCAGGTTGATCTCGGACCAGGTCAGGGCGCAGGCTTCGCCGCGTCGGAGGCCGAGGAAGACAAAGACGTGCCAGAGCGGGTAGAGGCGGTCGGGGACCGTCAGGTCCAAGAAGCGACCGGTCTGCTCGGGCGTCCACACCATGACGGGCGAGGGACGTTCACCCGTCTTGAGCCACTGCTCTACCCGTTCGGCGGTCCACACCAGGGCCTTCGGGCGCTTGGCGGGAGGCAGCTCGACGAGCGCGGCCCAGTTCCGGGTGATCAACTGCCGGTCGACGGCGCTGCTGAGGGCCGAGCTGAGCGTGTTGTTGATCCGGTGCTGGGTGGCGGCTCCGGTGATCTTCCGAAGGCCCTTACGGACGGCCTTGAGGGCCGCGTTGGCCGCAAGGAATGTACGGCGGAGGTCGCGGCGGAGCGGTGAGCCCTGTGGGGTGTTGAGCATCGAGTTCTGCCACACCTGTTTTGTGGTGGCGGCGGTGTGCTTGGCTTCCTCGACGCGGGCGTGGTGCAGGAGCCGTTCGGCGTTCTCTCGCTTGATCGCGTCGTACATCGCGTCCAGGTGGTGGACGCGCAGGTCGCGCAACCGGTAGCGGCCCAGATGCGGGATGAGGTAGAGGTCGATGTGCTCCTGGTAGCCCTCGGCCGTGGTGCGTGCCAGGGCCCGCTTGCTCTCAATCCAGCGGGTCAGGTACTCGGCGACCGTTTCGTCGGACTGGACGTCGACGCCTTGCTGGGCGTCCTTCCAGACTCTCTCGGCTTCCTCTTCGGCTTTGGTCTTCGTGCGGAAGCCGCCGCGTCGTACGCGCTGGCGTTCGCCGGCGGCGTCGGGTTCGAGTTCGATCTGGAAGTACCAGCGGCCGTGGTTCTTCTTCTGGAGGTCCGGGCACTGGGCGCCGAGCTGTCGCGTCTGCGGGGTGCCGTCGTCCTTGACCAGTGGCGTGCCGTCGGGGGCGAGCTTGGGTCCCTTGCAGGCACATCTCCGGCGATAGCTGATTTCGGGCATGGCTGACCTACTTGTCCTGATCCTGGTGGGCTCCCTCCTGATCTTTCGGTATCGAGCGTTATTTTTCGGCCGTGGCCGTATGCTTTCGGTCAGGTGGCGCGGGGAGATGGGTATGACCACCTATGAGTGCATCTGTTGCGTTGCGTGCCGAGGCTGCTGATGAGCGGCCCGGGATGTCGTGGGAAGAGCTGCGTGAGCTGCCGCCACTGGTGAACGTGGTCACGGCTGCGCGGGCGCTGGGAGTCGGCCGGGACAAGGCGTACCGCATGGTGAAGGACGGACAGTTCCCTGCCCGGACACTGAACATGGGCGGCGTGACGAAGGTGTCGACCGCGTCCCTGTGGGACCTCCTGGGCGTGGAGCGGCCGGCTGGCCGGTGACGGGGAGTGCGGGCAGCCGCGGGACGGCTGCCCGCGCCAGGCGGCCGGTCAGGCCCTGAGAGTGGGCGGCTGGCCGCCCAGATCGCCGAGCCACAGAGAGCGAAACGCCTGCTCGTAGAGCTGCTTGTGGGCGACGCTCGGCAGCCCGAGGGCCCGGTGGACGAGTTCGTGCAGGAAGTTGCTGGAGAGCTGGGCGGTGGCCCAGTGCAGGGTCAGGCCACGGGTCGGGTGCCGGTAGGCCCAGGTGGTGCGCATGCGGGTAGACATCCGAACGGCCATCTCGGGGGTGGCGGTGCGCGTGAGGATGGAGGGCGCGTTGCGCTCTACCCATCCCTGACCTGCGCGGGCGTAGAAGTCGACGAGCGCCCGCCGGGCGGTGCTGGCGTTGTCAGCGGTGGTGCGGCGCATGTGGAGCCAGGAGCCCGAACCGGTGTGCAGGTGCTGGACGACGGGCTGGTCCTGGGCGTCGTCGGGGACGATGCGTAGCCGGTGCCCGCGGCCTAGGACGACGAATCCGGAGCCGTTGACGAGTTCCTTCACGGGGTTTTCGGGAGCGTTCTGCTCCAGGTGCCGGAGCTGGCCATAGATCCAGGCGCGGCGGCGGCGTACGAGGGCGATGGCTTGCTCGTCGGTGGTGTCGTGGGGGCCGCGCACGATGACCTCTCTCGTGGCCTTCACGGTGATGTCGAGGGTCTTGCGGTCGGTGGTGCGCAGGGTGAAGGAGAAGCCCTTGGTAGTCACGCTGCGTTCCGTTGAATAGGTAGCGATCTTTGGCTCCAGGCATGGGCGGGAGCGGGCGGCCGGGGCGCGCCCGCTCCCTGGTGGTCAGTGCTGGTCGCAGATGCGGATCAGGGGTTCGCCGTGCACGGCAAGGTCGACTGCGATGCGGGAGGTTCGGCCGCACAGCTGGCAGGGGAGGTCGAAGGTGCGAGGGAGGCGTACAGGCCGGATGGGCTCGTCTTCGCGCATGCACATGGGCAGCGGGTCGTCGTCGAGCGCGTAGAGGCGGTAGCGGTCGTGGTGGGGGTCGGGCGCGGAGCACAGGACGGTGCGCGGGGTGTCGTCTTCGGGGAAGGCGAAGGTGTCGCCGGGTTCGAGGCGCTTGGCGGGCACGGTGTCGGGCAGGCGCACGGTGACCGTGAACGGGGCCGTCGCCTGCCGGGTGGCCGCAAGCGGGCGCGGGCGCGTCACCGGTTGCGAGCCTCGAGTGAGGCGCAGGTGTCGCGTATCAGGTCGGCTGCGCTGCCGGAGAGCGCGGTGAGCTGGTCGGGGTGGCGGTGGCCCGTGAAGACGACGGGGGCCTTCGCGTCGAGGAACAACCTGGTGATGTCGTGGAGGGTGGTGGGTGCCTGGACGTCGGACAGGTCCTGAAGACCCTGCTCGCGGTTGAGCCCGGCGATGACGGTCACGCAGCCGGTGGGCCGGTGGATGCGCGCGATGATCTCGGGCCGGTCCTCCAGGGCGCGGCGCAGCAGCCTGGCCTGGAAGGCCGGGTCGTCGCCGAGGTCGAGTTCGGTCACGAGGCAGTGGTGGTTGATGGCGAGTGCGGTGATTGCGGGCATGGGTGGGGTGTCCTGTTCAGATGAGGGGATGGCGTGACGGTCAGTTGGGGCGGCAGGTGCTGCCGCCCCGGGCGCCGGCGGGGTCAGCTGGTGGAGGTGGGGCAGATGTCGCGGATGAGGGCGGCGGCTTCGGCCGGGAGCCCGGTGAGGTGGCCGCTGGTCAGGTAGCCGGTGAAGACGATCGCGCCGGAGGTGTCATGGAACTGCCCGCCCAGTTCCTCGATAGCGAGGCCCGCGAAGAGGTTCGGCAGGTGCTGGGCACGGTTCTTGCCGCCGATGACTGCCAGCCAGCCGCCGGCGGGAGAGTGGATGTAGGTGATGACCGCGGGGGCGTCGAGCAGCTTGCGGGCGAGGGCCTTGGCCTGACTGTGCTGGTCACCGAGGTCGAGTTCGGTGATGGAGCCGTTGGGTTCGATGAGGAGCGCGGTGTTTTCGGGCATGGCGAAGCCGTCCTTGTTCAGATCACGGAGGTTGGGAGTGGTCGTTCGAGGCGACGGCTAGGTCATGCACCAGCCGGAGTCGCAGCCGACATCGATGGGGAGCTCGTCCTGGGCGCGGGTGATGGCCTCACGGAGCGGGCGGCCGCCGCCAGTGAGGAACACCGGGTCCTTGTGCTCACGGCGGCGACGGATGTTCAGGATCTCTTCGAGGTGGCATGCCTTGCCGAAGAGTGCCGGGCGGTCGCGGTGCATCTTGGCCCAGGACTCCCGGGACTTCAGCGGGCAGAAGAAGCAGGCCGACTTGTTCGGGACGAGGAGGCCGGCATCGCGGATGATCTGGATGCAGTCGGTGCGGCGCAGGCCGAGGTCCAGCAGCGGGTAGTGGATGCGCTCGTACGGCTCGGTGCGACTGTTGGTGGCCCGGCTGATCTCGTCCAGGCTGATGCCGATGCCGACCGTCGCGGGATTGTCGGCGGTGGCCCCGTGGAAGCGCAGCCACTTGCCGATGACCTTGACCTTGAAGTCCTGTGCAGCTGCGCGTCCCGGGCTTGCCGTTGCTCATGCGTACGGGGATGGGCAGGGAGCGGGAGTCCCGGCGCATCATGCGGCCCCACAGGGTTTCCAGTTCGCCGATGCGGGTGCGGCGCTCGCGGATGTGCAGGTCGATGCCGCGTTTGGTGGCGTAGGGGGCTGCGATGTGGCGGACGTAGTTCAGGGTGCGGGGGTCTTCGCTGTCGTCACCAACGTTGGCGAAGATGAAGTTGCGGTAGGGGATCTCGCGCTGGGCGGCCAGGACCAGGAGGGCGGTCGACTGGACCCCGCCGCCGTAGCTGACGGCCATCATGCGGCGGGCACCACCTGGTTCAGCAGGGTCTCGACCTTGCGTATCCCGGCAAGCATGTGGGCTTGAGCAACGAGGCGGTTGCGGTGCTCGATGACGGCTTGCGCTTCGGCCGCGGCTTCCTCGACGGCGTTGGGCGTGGTGAGGATGTCGGCGCAGGCGACGGTGACGTGGGGGCCGAGGTCCCAGATGATCGCGTTGACGGCCGTGCATGCGGCGGCGATCTGATCGATGTCGACTCCCGACCAGCGGAAGGACGCCGGCTCCTTGCCGCGCTGGCGTAGGGACTGGGCGGCAGCGCGCAGCATGCCTCCGCTGCCGCAGGCAGGGTCGTGGATGTGTTGGCCGGGCTGGAGCTTGTGGAGCTGGTCTTCGAACATGGTGACGGTGAACTCTTGCAGCATCATCTCGGCCATGCACTCGGCCACGGACGGCGGGGTGTGGTACTCGCCGAGACCCTGCTGCGCGCCGGATGAGCGCAGTGCGGTCATGGTGGGCGAGAGGACATCGGCGGCAGTCCGGAAGAACGGGTCCTCGTGGCCGGTCAGGTCGAGAAGCCCGGAAGTCAGAGCGGTCCTGGTGACGGCGCGGGTGACGTCGAGCCGGTGCTTGTCGTGGTCGCTGTCGTTCAGCCAGTCGTGGAGAATCCGCGCCCGGTCGATCAGGTCAGGGCGCCGCATCCAGTGCCGTGCCCAGATCTCCCGGTACATCTGGATCAACTGGACGTCGTCCTGGGCGAGGATCTGATGGGGCGCGTTGGGGCCCTTGGGATCCTTCGGATGCATGAGGGCCAGGGCGGCCACGATGCCGATGGGCACTTCGATGGCGGTGCCGCCGTGCTGCGTGTGCCAGGTGCGGGCTACGGCTTCGCCGATGGACAGGGCGCGTTCATGCGGGTTGGCGGGCAGCCGGGGGCGCAGGGAGCGGACCAGCGCCTGCATGCGAGGGGCGGCCGGGGGCGCGGCAGTAGTCGGAGCGGTGGGCTTGGCGAAGGTCGCCGGTATCGGGGCGGGCTCGGGAGCGGCGGCGTTGAGGTCCGCAAAAAAGTCGAGTTGAGTCATCGTCGCGTCACTCTTCGTGGTCGGCGTTGGGTGTGCGTCGCCTGCACCCCGCCGGTCGGCGGGGCGCAGGGTGGAGCGGGAGGGGGGCTCCCTTTCGCTCCATAGTTATATTTTAGTACCCCTGGGGAGGGTGTCAACTTCACCCTCATGGCGACCTGGGGGCTGTTGTAGGACGGCAGTGAAGATTTCAGTACCGCACGAAAGATTTCAGTAGGTGCTTCAGTACCAGCACGGGAGATTTCAGTGAGGAAACCCTCAGTTGGTCGTCTCGGCTGGTCAGGGGCGGGGCCCCGGCCGGTGGGGGTGAGTTGGGCAGCGCGCCCGTGTCGGGCGACGCGAGAACGTCAGTGGGTTCCGACAGCTGATGTCAGTACTTCCGGCATGAGGTATGTCAGTAGGTGCGTGGGGTCTCGTTGGCGTCGAGTGTGCGGAGTCCGTACCGGACGTCGTCGGCCAGGACGGCGATGGCGTCGTCGATGAGTCCAGGAGGCCAGCGTCGATCAGCCTGGAGATGGCGGCGCCCCACTCCAGGGACTCACGGTCTTCCGGGGAGACGCACCCGTCGTAGTGCGCGCGGGACAGCACGGCGGCGTCGAGATCGCTGAGGACGTCGCGCTCCAGTGGCCGGTGCGGTCCACGAAACCAGTCGTCGTGCCTGGCGGGGTGGAGCCAGTTCATCCGCTGGTCGGTGAGAACGTCCATGCGCGGGGTGAGGGTGAAGTGGTGGGGGCCGCGTTGGTGCCGGTGCCGGGGTTCTCGGGCGGGGTCTGGGTGTCGCGGTAGCGGGGCAGCGTGTAGATGCCCTCGACGAGAGGGTGCGGGCCTCGGCAGGGGAAGCAGGGGAGCATCGCGGGGCGCACCAGTGGGTGCTGCTCCCCTTGAGTGCTCTTGGCGCCCCGGGTTTCCCCCTACTGGCATGGCTGGTCAGCGGGCCACACTGGCATGCCTGCGCCCCTTATTTCCCGGGAGGCGGAGGGCGTTGTCAGCCGCTGTGTGGAGGAGTCCCACGGCCTGGACGCGTCACCCGAATGGAGGCACCACCTCGGACGGTTGCAGTCCCCGGTGCGGCCGGCGAGGCACTGGCCCGCGCGGCTACGGCAGTGCCTGACGCATGTGCAGTGCAGTGCAGTTGACTATCTACGGGAAGAGAGACGTAACGGTGCAGCGGAAGTGTGTACCTCCCCTGTGGGCGGGAGTCAGCCGGCGGACCGGTGCCGTGGCGTCGGCTCTGGTCCTGACCGCGAGCGCGTTCACGGCGCAGTTGCTGCTCCCGTCGTCGGCCGGCGCCGCGGAGGGCAGCCAGTGGTTCCCCTCGGACGGGTCCTTCGAGGTTCCCGCAGGGGTCACGTCGGTCACGTTTCACATCTGGGGCGGTGGCGGCGGGGGCGGTGGCGGGGGCGGCGGTGCGGGTTCCGGTGGCGGTGGAGGGGGCGGAGGCGGTAACACCGGCAGCGGAGGCAGCGGAGGGGCCGGAACCAGCGCCCTCGGCAGCGGTGGTGGTGGGGGAGGCGGTGGAGGGGGCGGAGGCGGCGGGGGAGGTCTTGGCGGTGCGAGCGGCGGCTACGTGACGTGCACCGTGCCCGTCAAGGCAGGCCAGAAGTTCAAGGTCCGCATTGGTGAAGGCGGCGCCGGAGGCAAGGTCGGCAACGGCGGCCAAGGCGGCGCCGGGGGCAAGGGGGGCCAGGAGGCGACGAGTGGCGACAACGGCAAGGACGGTGAGTCCCCCACCGCCAATGCCAAGAACGGCGAGCCCGGCAAACCGAGCAAGGTCATCATCGCCACTGGCGATGCGCGTTCCTTTCCCTACAGCGCCTTCGTCACTGGTGGAACTGGCGGGTACCTGGGCCATGTCGCACCACGCGCCGAAAAGAGCGCCGGTGGTTTCGCCTGGGGCTACGGCACCTACCGGAGTGGTGGCAAGGGCACGGGCGGAACCGGCGGCAAGGGCGCGGGTCAGAGCAGCCTGAAGGAGCCCACCGCGCAAGGCGGCTGCAACTTCAAGGGTGCCACGAATAAAACCCTCAACGTGGGCACAGCCGGACAGCGTGGCGAGCCCGGCAAGGCCGGCGGCGCCGGTATCGACGGTGGGGAAGGCGCCCGAAACAACAACCTCGTGAGCGGCGGACACGCGGGCACAGGCGGCGGTGGTGGAACCGGCGGAGCCGGTGGCCCTGGCCTGACGATCGCAGGGGTGACGCCCGGTACCGGCGGCAAGGGCGGCGACGGCGGCACCGGCGGCGGCTACATCGACAAAGAAGAGACCGGCGCGGGTGGCCAGGGCGGCGCCAGTGACAGCCGCGGTGGCTTCGGGCTGGAAGGCCATCAAGGCAGCGCCGGCAGCCCGGGCGCGAAGGGAAGCCCCGGCGCCGTCTACGTGACATGGACTACTCCCTGACCCCGGCAACTACCACCGCCGCGGGGTAGCGGGCGGACCGGTCCGTACCGCCCAGGCGGCTCGGCCCGCCGCCGACGTCGCTCCCTGCTGACCCGCCATGTCGCCGACCACTGACATTCCATGTCGCCAGCCGCTGGCATTTCGATGTCGTCCGACAGCCCGACCGCCGCACCCGGCCCGGTGGCCCCGCGGCGCTGAAGTGTTCGCTGCGGCAGACGGCCCGCCGGGCGCCGCACGAAAGATTTCAGTGCCCAGGTCACAGGCCCGCGTACTGAAATCTTCCGTGTGGACCGACAGCTGTCCGCTGGTGATTTGTCGACTCTCGGGCTTGTGGCCTGCCCTGCTGGAGGGGGCTACGACAGGGCGGCGGCGAGCCGTTCGCCCAGCCACTGGCCAACGTTGACGGGCACCGCGTTGCCGATCAGGGTGCTCTGCTGCGTGCTCGTTCCCTGGAAATAGTGAGAGTCGGGGAACCGCTGTGCGCGGGCCTTCTCCCGCGCGCCCAGCATGCGTATCCGGCAGGACCCGAGGGAGTCGCCGGGGATGACGAGCATGTGATGGTTGCCCTTTGCGGTAATGGTGCCGACCGGCTCATCAAGGGTCTGGGTGGTGCAGTTGTTGCGCATGATGGCGATGAACGGCTTGTCGCCGTACTTGGCGCGCCCGATCTCGATCTTGCGGAGTGTCTCGTCGACGTAGGGGCGGAACCTCTTGCCCGGCTTGCCGGCGCTGACCGCGCGGGTGGGCAGCGAGAAGTCGATCGAGTCCCGGATCGGGCGGGTGGCTGGCTCGACCTGCAGGTGGCCACACCTTCGGCTAGGGCATACGTACTGGTACGACGTCCCGTAGGTACCCACCCGGATGCGGTTGTTGTTGCCCCACTTCTGGACGCCGCGCACGATTCCGCAGCGTGGGCAGGAGGACAGCGGCCGGGGCCGCAGGTCCGGGGCGCGCACTCCCTTTCGGACGAACACGAACAGCATGCGCTGACGGTGCTGAGGAGCATTGCCAAGGTCGGCTGCGTCTATGTGGGCTGCATCCACCGAGGCGAGCTTTGGGGCATAGCCGAGGGCGTCGAAGGCTCTCGCCCATGCGGTAAACAGCGGCCAGCGGGTGCGGAATGCGGGCACGTTCTCTCCTGCGACCAGGTCGTACGGGTGTCCGGCGATAAGCGCGGCCTCGGTAGCGCGAAGAAGGTCCCAAGCGGTGGCCCGGGTGTGGGCCCATTCTTCCTGTGCAGGCTTTCCCTCTTCGGCGGCGTCGTCGAGAGTGGGCTGCGTCTTGGGGGCGGTGTGGCCCCCCGAAGGAGCGACCTCCCAGCATATGGGCGATCCAATAAGTACTCGGGCCGGCGGCAGCCGCCGCATGTCCAAGCCGTTGATGTTCTCCTGGATGGCTTGTAGGCCGGAGAAGTTGGCGCGGGCCGTGGCGACTGCGGCGGCATCGTGGTTGGCGGCGAACAGAGGGTGGAATCCGGCGCGTTTGGCTCCGAGCAGGTCGCCGCACCCGCCGGCGAACAAATGGTTCGAAGTGAGCAGGGCATCAGAGGTGATGGTCATCGGTGTTCTCGTTCGGCACGGAGTGGAGCCCGGTGAGGTACAAGGTGCGCTGATGGGCGGGCATGAGGCACCAGCGGCAGAAGTGCCGCGCGTTCCCGGGCGGCCCGGTCTTCCACTGGACGCCGCGGTCGCACAGAGCCCAGGCGCTCATGCCGTGACGGGGCACGCGGTCCTCGGCCCACAGAGAGTTCGGGGAGCCCGGCCAGAAGGTGGAGCGCCACGGTTCGGCGAGTATGTGAACGACGGACCCGGAGGATTCGGACAGGCCGAAGCCGTAGGGGGCGCCGACGCTGGGAACGGCCGGGGCGCGGTCGTCGCGACACGGGTGGTGATCGGTCATGGGCCTGCGGTCAGCCGTTGTCGATCCACAGCACGCCGTACGGCGTCTCCCAGACCTCGCTGAGCCCGGCCTTCACGATGTCGGCGTGCACGTTGTGCCACGAGATGCGGCCGTGGTGCCTGTACGAGGACAGGTCCCAGCCGGCCGGACCGCCCTCGAGCGACAGCAGGATCGCGGGGAGGGAAGGCCCGAACCCGATGATCCGGCTGCGGTAAGACAGGTGCAGCTGCCGTAGTTCCTCACGGTCTAGCTCCTCGCGCTCGCGGGGTGTTCGCCATCCGCCGAGCCGAGAGATCGCATCGAGGCTCCTGAGGGTGACCCATGCGATGGCCCGCTCGCGTGAAGGCGAGCGTTCGGGGAGCGGAGCCGAGCTCAGGTGCCCGCCCTGGCCGTCGTCGTCCTGATGACCGTGCTGGTGGAGGCGCGTGTCGAACCCTGCCTCGTAGGTCACGCCAGGCTCGGGCGGGATGGGCCCGCCAGTGGTCCTATCGGTGCAGAACGCGGCGAAAACGGTGGCCTCGTCCAGGGGTATGAGATCGGCGTAGTCCAGGCGCCAGCCCCGTACGGCAGCTCCACCTGCCTGGATGTGACGCGTGACGACCCCACCTGCGCCTGAAGCGACGGCGGCAGCCAGAACCTCCAGCACCACGGGTGCGTTGCCGGCGTCGAACTCGACGCTCCCGCCTTCGGGGGTGATGCTGAACCTTGCCGGCGCCGGTACGGGACAACCGTCGGCCGAGACAGTGACCGTCAGGATGCCGCTTCCTACAGCTCGGACCACGTGACCGTTGATGAGCGAGCGCAGCATGCTGGCCGCTGTGCCGCGGCAGAAGTTGTGCAGCAGCACGGGGTGGGTGCCTGTCCTCAGCGCAATGCGGTCGATGGCAGCGCGGGCCTGGGTGACGCTTTGGTGGGCAACGTGCTGTCTGAGGCTGGCGCGTTGCGTAGCGGCACGCTGGGTGGCGCGATTTTGGGGCATGGTCTCTCCGGGAGGGGTAGTTCGGTGGAGGGGTGCCGCCGCTGCGGGCGGCACCCCTGGTCCTTAGCGGGCTCGGCGGGCGGTATCGCGGGCCTTGTGGGCGGCGTCCGCTCGGGGCGAGAGCAGCCGGTGTTCGTCCTGGGTGGCGTGTGCGCCGGTCACGGTGTCCGAGCCGCCGAAGTCGGTCGCCCACGTCACGGTTGCCAGGTAGCGGCGGGAGCTGTCGATCTCGACGGTGTAGCGGGTGGAGGAGCCGAGCGATACCTCGACCTGATCGCCGAGATTCGTGCGCCGCCAGTGCGTGAGCGGCGCGGCGACGGCGGCGGCGAAGATCTCGCGGGTGGTCTGCGTGGGGATGGTGATGGACATGGGTTCCGCCGTTCGGTCGCTCCGTCTTCGATAGCTATATTCTAGTATCTTAGCGGGGGGCGTCAACTCCGTTTGTGCAGGTCAGATGGGGTGTGGCGATGTAGTGACGGCCCATGTGGGGGGCACTTCGGCCGTGCTGCCGAGCCTCAGAAGCCGCGTCTCCTGCGGGCGTGAGGACCTCGGCGCTGCCGCGACTTTCTCAAGCGGCAGCCGGGGCTGCTCGTCCCGGTCGCCGTTGGCTGCGGGCGCCAGGAGGGCGCTGTTGGCCGTCAGGTCTTGACTGAACTCACCCTGTCGACAAAGGGTGCGCCCTCGGGTCCCTTGATGAAGTCGAGGATCGTGATGTCCTCATGGGTGCAGCCCTTTGCGGCGTGCAGGTGCGGGTTCATGCAGTGATTCCGGCTGTGTTCGTAGACCATCCACTGACTCCGAAACACGCGGCCCGGCGCGCCGTCGCCCGAGTGCCGCGCCGGACGCCGGCCGTCCCGGGGTTGGCTCGCCCGGATAGATACGACGCGAACGGTGCCATCGTCCTTGATGCCGCGGCGGCGGTCGGAACGGACCTTCACCGGCTTGCGGACGATCTCCTCGGTTTCGGTGACCGCCTTGGCGACGCGCTCCTGCGTGATGAGGTCCCAGGTGCCGATGACCGTGCGCAAGGCCAGCTCATCCCGGTCCTTCGGCTCCGAGCGTGCACCGGACCCCTCTTCCCAGGTCTGCCCTTCAACGATCAGCGCCTCCGTGTCCCACCTCAGCGGTGCACCAACGGGTGCTGTGGCGGCGGTGTAGAAGGTGACCCACCACCGACTGCCGTCGGCGAGGAACAGGGGTGTGGTGATGCCGTGGCGACGGGCGACCCACGGTCCGTGTCGTAGGTCGCTGTCCCAGCGTCCCCATGAAGCGGCGACGACCGGCCTCTCTCCCGGTCCCGCTGCGAGGGGCGTGGCGAACACGATCAGCCCATAGGTGCTGGGGACGCGGTGCTCGACGAGCGGCGCGGTGCGCGGGCGGAGTGCCTTGCGGGAGGCCACGGCACACGTGTGGGCGTCCGCGTAGTACAGCTTGGCCTTCGATAGGCGCTCAGCCTCCTGGGCGCACAGGATGACCCCGGCGGCGTCCGCGTCCTCCAGCGCCGGGGCGAGGACGTACCGGCCGTCGGCGAGAGTCTGCCCCATCCATGACGGTGCGTGCTCGGACTGGTAGTCGGACACCAGCTTGCGCCGCCACTCGGGGATTTGGCGCGGATCTGGCGCCCACGACTCCGCCTCCGTGCTGGACGGGCGCGGCGGGCTCGTCGTGTCGAGAATCAGGGGCCCGCCGGTGCCGTACGGGTCGTTCCGGGCGACATTCGCCCCGAGCATCGCGATCAGCTCCATCATGGCCGGAGGGTTCGCGCGTTCCAGGAACGGCATGATGCCCTCGACGAGTTCGAGCTGGCCTTGCCGCAGGGCTTCCAGGGTCTTCTTCACTGCCCTCGCGCAGCCGTCGGGGATGTGAATGCTGGCTCCTGTGGCGACCAGGTGCTCGGCGACGTACGCCCCGAGGATGCGCCCGTCGCCGGCCTCCACGATGCGCTGCGCAAGGTCTGCGAGCTCGGCGTCGTTGCCGCGTTCGGTGTACGCGCGCCCGGCTTCGGCCAGTTGCTGGAAGGCGCGGGCGGTGGCGCCCACCAGTACCTGGATCGTTGCCGGACGGGCCGGCAGGCCGAAGGCGTCGGTGTTCGACGCGGGCGACGCCCCCTGGGTGGTCCGAGTGTCGCCTCGCCTGCGGGTGTCGGTGTTCACCGGGACTCCTTCAATCCTTTCGCGAGACCCTCTCGCCTATAGCTATATTCTAGTATCTTTGAGGGGGGCGTCAACTTCATCTCCGCAGGTCAGAGGGGGGGGCTGCGTCAGCGGTGTGCGAAGCTGACGCCCCTGGAGGGGGCTAGCGGGCGATGCCCGGACGCTCGGCGTCCCGGCTGTTCCGCACCACGCGAAGGATCTCGTTCGGGTCCAGGGCCAGGCCCTCGTCGACAGCCTGCCCGACGACGTGCTCCGCGGCCACGAGCCGGCTCTTCAGCTCCGCGACGGTCATCCGCAGCTCCAGCACCTCCAGCCCTTCGACGGCCATTGCGGCCCGGGCCAGCCAGTGAGCTTCCGTTTCGCCGTCCTCCCACGGGATGACAGAGGCGGGGTCCAAGAGGGCAGCCACCAGTCGCGGACTGGGTGGCGGCGCCACCGCATGGACCGGACGCAGGCAGCGGGCGGCTCGGTCTAGCACTCCCTCGATGTAGACGGTGGCCGTCACCAGGTCGCCGTCCAGGACGCGGCGGACCTCGTTTCGTATGAAGCGGTAGCCGAGGTCGTATGGGCCAGCGTTGCTGATGCACGGCCCGTCGACCCAAGCTTGCAGGACGGGGGCGATTCTCTTCAGATCAACAGCCGGATCCCCGTGTACTGGAGTGCTGGCCAAGAGCCTTCGGGCCTCGGCTGCCGCCCCGGCAGCGCCGTCGTCCCATGCGGTGGCGGAAGGGTGAGGCCGGAGGAGTTCGTCGAGGGCGAGAAGCTTCATGTCGGGTGTCACGTTGACCTCTTCAAAGTCGAGCTGATCACGGTTGCGCGGGGAGGAGCTGGGGGGAAGGGTGGGCCTCGTGGCATGAGACGGTTCGGTCTCAGGCGGCCAGCGGCAGGTTCGACGGCCGGCTGCTCGGCGGGTAGTCCCTGACCGCTTCGTGGACGGCGCGGGCGGCGGTGACGAGGGCGCGGGCCTCGCAGCGGCGACCCAGATGACCGAGCGCGCACGCTTCGAACATGGTCGGCCACTGCCACGCGGGGATGCGGTCGGCAAATTCTTCGAAGGAGTGGTGCTGCTGCGCGGGGTCGCGGCGGGCCCACGCGCGGTAGACGACGTGCAGAACGGAGCTGGTGGCCTGCCGGACCTGGGGCGGGGTGAGGCGGAGGTCGCGGATGATGTCCGCGGCTTCCAGGAGGAGCAAGTGCTTGGCGAGCACGGAGGATCCTTACGGGCTTGGAGGGGCGCATGCTCCTGAGGGGCGTGCGGCGGAGGCTCAGCAGTGGGTGAAGCCGAAGAACAACCAGCGAGGTTCAGAGCCGGTCAGGCGCAGGGCGCCGGCGAGCCCGGTCATGCCTTCAAGGCGCTGGTCGCTGTCGCGGATCAACTGACGTGCGAAGACTGCGGCTTCCCCGGGAGTCCGTTCCTCGAAGTCGACGAGGATCGCCCCGACTATCCGAGCGAGGCTCTCGGCGTGGGGATCGTGCCCGCGTTCCTCCGCAGCCGCGCGGACGGCGCTGAAGGCGGTTTGGAGGTCGGGGCCGCTGGCTTCGGCGTAGAAGGAGCACGCCATGGGCGCACCTGCTTTCGGTTCGTGTGGGCGTGACTCGGCCCGCCCTGCAGGGGGCGGGCCGGCGGAGATGGTTCTTCAGAGGATGGTTAGGCGGGGGCGGCCTGTGGCCCGGACACGGGGCAACCGGCGGCGCTTCCGTTCGCCTCCTCGGACGGGGCCCGCCTGGGCGTTGTCGCGTCCGCTGACCAGGCCGACGGCCACCTTTTCGAAGTCGCGGAAGTCTTGCGGCTTGAGGGTGCAGATCCACTGGTGCATCTCCTCGTTGCTCGCGCCGTTCTTCTCGTGACGGGCGGCGTAGAGTCGCCAGGCGATGGTTGTCACGTCCATCTCCAGGCGGGCCGCGGCGACGGCGAACGGCTCAGGAAGCTCGTGCAGCCGGGCGATGGCGGCCACTTTGTGGGGATCCGGCACGTAGTTGTTCAGCGTGAGCATTGCTGCCTTCCTTGTCATTGACTGGTAGAGGGCTGCCCTCCGCCCCGCGCTCAGGCGGCGGCGAGTTCCCCGCCGTGGCCGCTGAAATTGCGGATGTTCGCTCGCCCGGCGCGACGCGAGAGCGCGCGCATCTCCGATGCCCGGCACAGCCCGCACAGCGGCTCCTTCAACTCGCGGTGCTTGCGCCGACCGGTCCCCTCGCCGCAGATTCCCGCGAGCGAGGGCGGCTTGGACAGTTCGGGGGCGGACTCGGCCGCGGCGACGATCTGGCCGTTGACCCACAGCCGGGCCGCGCACACGCCGTCGAAGCCTTCCTTCGGCCGCACCCGCTCGTAGCAGGCGGCCACGAACGGGCATTGCTCGGCGCAGCCCCGCATCAGGGGGCCGGCTAGCGCGACCAGCTGCTTCCGGTCGCGCAGGAGCTTCTCGTCGGGCAGCACGTACTCGGTGACTCCTGCGCAGGGGGCGCTGGAGGTCCAGGCGGTCGAGGCGGTGGAAGTGATCACGGGGTGGGGGGCTTTCGTGACGGCGGGCGGGTCAGAAGAGGGTGGGGGAGATGGCTGGCGGGGGCAGGATCGCGTCCCGGGCGCCGACGGCGGCAAGACGGAGGTCGTGAAGGCGCCGCGTCCACGGATCGGCGAACACTTGCGCCCAGATCTCTGATGTGCGAAATGGTGTGTGCGAGGGGTGGTACGTGCGCTCGTGGTCCCGTATGGCGTGCACTCGGGCGTGCAGTCGGCCGTAGCGCACCGGCGTGGCGCGCTCGGCGATGTACGCGGCGACTTCGGTCCAGGACACGTCGAGGCTTCGCTGCCCGGTGTCGGTGACCACTGAGTACCTGAAGCCGTTCGGGGACGGCGCCCACGTGGCCAGGGCGCCCGCATCTGGCTCGCCCGGCAACCTGCGGGCCGACAGGGGGCGGTCGCCTTCCCTGAGCTTGTCCGCTCCCCAGAGCAGGCGCTCGCCGGCGTTGCCGAGGTCGATGAAGTCGAGCAATTCGGTGGGGTCGTCGAACAGGTCCCGCACCGCCATGAGGAAGTCCGAGGAGAGGAAATCTGATCCGGGCTGATTCATGCCAGCGCCGCCGCTTCGCACTCTTCGCAGAAATCAGAGCAGTAGGTGGTGGCGCCTTGCTCCTGCCCCAGCCCGCAAGCGCCGCAGTTCGCCCAGTCGCGCACCGTGAACGTGACCCGGCTGCTGCCGCAGTCCTGGCAGGCCACGCTATGAACGCGTTCACCGGTCTTGGCGTTGCTGTAGCCGAGCAGGCGTACGTGCGCGTTCCCGTAGTCGAGGTCCGGCAAGTCCGGCTGGGTCTGGTTCAGGTAGAGCCACATCTGGTGGATGAGGGAACGCTGACGCGCTTCCGGGCGGGATTCGCAGGTGGTTACCCAGTAGGAGCCGCTGGTCTCGGGGCTGGTGGCGGGGTCGGCGGCCTCGTGGAAGGTGATCTCCCAAACGGCGTGCAGCCCGGCGGTGTTCTTGAGCGTGACCGTCACAGTGCAGCCGCCTTCGAGCAGGCGCCGAGGTGGGCCATGCCGGCCGAGACCATCGGGGCGACGTTCAGGGTGGCGCTGTGGTAGTGACCGGTGGAGACCGTGTCGTAGACGGTGCACCGCCAAGGTGTCCCAGGCTCGTCTTCGGCCGTGTGGGAGAGGTGCCAGCCGGTAAGGGCGTCGCGGTTCCAGGGCAGCGCGTCGTCGCTGGCGACGATCAGCAGCGAGCCGTCCGAGACGGTGGCGCACACGGCCAGGCCCCCGCGGGTTTCCACGTATGCGGGGAGCCCGGCCGTCTCGAAGGCGTCGATCACGTCTCCGTACAGCTCGACAGCTTGGTGTTCATCGGGCCCGTAGCAGGCTCGGATCTTCTCGACGTCGGCGGCAACCATCACGAAAACCTCTCCAAGGTGATTCGCAGCTACATATTTAAGGTCGATGCTTGAGCTTCGGCCCTCATTGCCGCGTGGCGCCGATAGGTCGATAGCTTCGGAATCGAAGAGAGGTGACCCTCTCCGGCATGGTTATATTTTAGTACCTACGCTCTGGATGGGCAAACTTGCACCACTATAGGCAGCTACCTATTTGGAGCTGTGGGTGACCCCCGGCCCGTTGCGAGGCCGCCACTCTTCCCGCGCTTCTGCTGCCCGCTCGGAGACGCGAGCCCGGCCTTCGGCCCACGCGGCTCTCGCCGTCTCCGACATGGGCCTGTGTCGGACCGATTCGAAGAGGCGTTCATCCGCTTCCCGCGCGGCCTGCCTGGCTCGCTCCTTCTGTGCCTGCTGCTCCTGCTCCGCCTTTGCGCGCGGACTTGTGCCGCACGCCCGACATGATCTGCCAGGGGCATCACCGTGAGCGCGGCACCGCGAACCGGTCGAGTCGGGAGTGCGAGCCGCTGCTTCCGCACCGGCCTCCTGCGGCCAGGTCTCGGCAGGCTCTTGGGTCTTCGCTGTCGAGGGCTTCACGCCCCCCTCCTTATCGGCGGCAGGGTCCTCCGTTGCGTCTGCCACGGGGGTAGGGGGGATCTCCTCTGGATATTCGGTATGGGTATTAGTAATAAAGCCTGGTTCACCTACGCCTGGTTCACCTACGCCTGAAAACCCGTCTTCGGTGGGCGCGCTCTCAGTCATTTCACGGTCCAGCTTGCGACCGAGCTTGCGAGCCAGCCGACGCGCTTCCTTATCCCCGTACTCCGTCGCAACCCACTCCTGCGCCGTGTCGTAGACCTCGGTGTAGCGGCATACCTTCCCGTCGGCCCCACGGCCATCCACCACCCGGTAGTAGCCAATTTCCTTCAGCTCCTGCACGGCCTTCCTGACCGCGTCCCGCCCCTCCTTGCCCTCCCGGGCTATGGCGTCCGTACGGGCCATCCAGTCATCCGGCTTCGCGATGAGAAAGGCGAGGATGCCCCGGGCGCGGAAGGACAGGCGGGAGTCCTCGAGCGTCGCTGTCGGCAGCACTGCGAAGCCGGTGCTCAGGTGGCGGCGCAGAATGGTCACGGAACATGCCTCCGGGGGCGGTGCTGGGGGGAAAGGCGGGAATGCGGACGAGGACCCCGCACCCTCGGTGCGGGGCCGTCAGGAGGGCGTCAGGCGGCCTTGTTGGGGGCGCGGGTGACGCTGATCGTCCGAGGGGTCTTCTTGCCGGCGGCCTTGCGCATCGGAATGACCAAGCCGGCACGACGGGCGATCTTCACCATCTGATCGACGTTCGGGACCAAGGGCACAAGGATCTCGGCCTCATCGAAGAGGTCGACGAGCGCCTGAATATCGGGCTCTTCCTTCTCCTGGCCGCCGCCCCAGCCGAGCCGGTTCGCCCCGTACACGCCTTCCGGGGAGTCGTCGATCATGGCGCGGCGCTTCTCCTGGCGCTTCTTGGCCGCGCTGATCCGCTCGCGGTCGCGCACGTAGCCGGTCAGAACCTCGGCACGGTGGTCATCGTCATGCACGAGCATCGTCTGAACAGGGCGTCCGGGCGCGGTACCGGGCCAGCAGGCCGACGCCCACGGGCAGAAGTCGCACAGGTTCTTCGTCGGCAGCCCCGGCCCATCGTGGTCGCGGGACAGCTCCTCCGGCGAGCCGGCCTCAAGGACTTGGTCGACCCACCAGCGGGCCTGATCCGCCAGCCACGGGTCAAACGGGAACTCGCTGATGTGCTCTTCCCCGGTGTCGCGGCACACGAAGCGGAAGCGGATGCGCTGCACGTCCAGGGGGCCAATGCGATGCAGGTACCGCTGTCCTGGGACGTCGGCGAAGCCCACGGTGCGCAGCAGATCGGCGTAGAGCAAGACCTGACGCATCTCGGCCGCCGACGGCCCGTAGCGCAGGACGCGTTCCCACACGCGGGTCGACTTCGTCTTCACGTCCTCCACCGTCACCACATCGGCCGGGGCCACGGGCCGGTGGCGCTTGGGGAGCCGGGCGGCTGTGGCCTCGTCCAGCTGCACCACGTCGATGTGCCCGCGGATCCGGGAGTCGGCAACGGAACGCTCGACGAGCCACCCGTACTCCGTGCGCGCGGACTCCAGCAGCCCGGCGTGGATGTAGGTGCCGAGGATCGCCGCCCGCATGTCGGGGGTGTCTGTGTGCGGCACCTGGTGCACGACGTAGCCGGCCCGGCGCTGGCACACGGTGTCCGAAGCGCCCAGCTGCTTCTGCCGCGAGCGGGGTCTGCGCGCGTCAACGGCCGTGGCGGCCGTCCATATCGATATCTCGCCAGGGGCGAGGGTTGTCACGGTCACGAAAGTCTCCAAGAAGCATGCCGGGGCCCGCCCGCGCAGGCGGGCCCCGGCAGGAAAGAGGTGGGGAAGGTCAGAGGCCGGACTACCAGTCGGGGTCGCCGTGGAAGGGGTCCGCTTCGGCCCGCGCCTGCTCGGCGGCGGCCCGCAACCTGGCCGCGTCACTCGTGGGATCGTGCAGCTGCGGCGGGTTACGCAGCTCCGCCGCGGCGCGTTCGATCGCCACGCGGACCACACCGACTTCGTCGCGCGTCAGGTCCTTGTCGGCGACGGCTTCCTGCCACACAGCGGTGAGCCCGTCGAGACCGTCGCGATTGGCAATCTCCTCGACCTTCCTGATCCACGACTGAGCGAGGTCACCGGCCAACGGCGGCGTCTGTGGGAGGTCGTTGTGCGGCTCGAACTGCATCAAGTCGAAGATCAGGGTGTCGAGCGTGACGCCCTTCAGGTCTTTGGGCTTGCCCTCGCGTGGAACCTGGAAGGTCAGCGACCGTGCGCTGACCACGTAGAGGTGGTCATCTCCCCGGAGGGTGCGGACCCACAGTGTGGCGTCGAAGATCAGCGACTTGTGCCCTTCGACCTGCCAAGTCTTCGTGCCGTCGACCGGCTTGCCGGCTTCGTTGATGGTGGGGATCTCTTTGTTGCGGGCTATGAGGATCACGATGGCGGGCATCGTGCGCACCAGGTGCATGACCCGTTCCCACCGCTCGGTGGTGTCGTCCCACAAGTTCATGGCAGGCCGGAGCTCGGCGTCGGGGTCGAACCTCAGCTTGTGCTGCCCCGCGTTGCTGCGCCGGGCGCGCTGGTGAGTCCAGTGAACGAGCATCCGCCACAGCTGAGAAACCGAGTCGATGATCAGTACGACAGGCTTCTCGCCCGCCGCTGCGGTCCGCTTGGCTTCCGCGTGGACCGCCTCCAGCTGCTCAAGGATGTCCCGGAACGTGCCATTGTGCTGGATGATCGCGTAGTCCGCGCCGTCCACGGCCCCGTACTCATCGGCCGTGTCCTCGCCGAGCTCCAGCCAGTACGCCGTGCCGACGCGCGAGGAGCCGGTGAACGCGGCGGCGCCGAGGGCGGGGCTGCCCTTCTCGTCCGCGTCCCACAGCACTCTCGGCCAGGGAACAGTGGCGCTCGGCTTGCGTGTCCGCAGCTTGGGGGCGGGGTTCGGGTTCATGCCTTCTCCAAGAGGTCGAAGTTAAAGGCAGCTACATATTTCAGGGGCGGTGGAGACGCCGGGTCTCGAACACCGCTGACCACTCGGGATGCCGCTGGAGCAGGAGCCTCACGTAGCGCGATCGAAAGTCGTTGTTGAGCCGCCAGGGCTCCTTGCCTGCCGTCGCGCGCCCGTACTGCCAGCGCAGTACCTCGAAGAGCATCCCGATCCCGACCCGCTTGCTGCCGTGGGTGAGGCAGTCGGCCGTCAAGGCTTCCAGCTTGTCGCAGATCCAGGGGTTGAGCTCGTGGAATGCCTCGAACCGCTCCTGGATGCTCACCTCGCTCCCGACCGGTGCGGGGTAGCGCAGTGGCGCGATGGGCAGCTCAAGCTGCAACGAGTCCATAGTCGTCCCCTCCGTGAAACGTAGGTACCTATTTTGCGCTACAGGATCGGGCGGTCGTCGACCGCCCTCCTGTAGTTATATTCTAGTACCCGAATGGGGGGTGATCAACTCATTTCGGCGTCAGCCGCCTTCTCCGCGTGCATCCCACGGCTAGAGGCGGCAGAACCCGGGCCGGTATACGTGCCGTCGAGCAGTGCAGCGGCCACGTCCTCACGTATGCTCCACGCCCCCGTCCGGGACGCCTTGGCTGCCTCCTCGGCATAGCCCAGCACCGTCTCCACAAACCACACTGCGGAGCCCGACACCTTGTAATCCGGAGGCGCGACGAGGCGCGAATTCCGCTTCGCGTACGTCGAGATCTGCGGGTGGGTCACTCGGTACAGCTCCGCGTACTCGTGCGCCCCCATCAGTCGCGGGAGCTCGCCCTTCGAGGCCGGCTCCCAGTTCGCCCCCTGCTCCTCCTTGAGGGCGGCCAGGACGGACTGGTTCAGCTGACGGCCGTTGGCCCCCTCGGGCAACGCGAAGCTGATGGCCACGCCACCCGGCCACACGTACTTCCCCGACACGATCACCGCGTCGTCGTACGACACCAGACCCCGCGGCACCCATCGCGCATTGATCGCGTTATCGGCCACGCCGTACAGCCGTGCCCACTCCTTGCGCCCCACCAGCAGGGGCTTACGGCCTTCCACGACAACTCCATCCACTCAAATCAGAGGGTCCAGAATATAGGGATAGGAGCCGGAGCCCTCCGTCCGTTACATTCCGTTGCCGCTGTTACGCTGGGGTCACCTTCCAAGAGGTACGCCGAGGCCGCCGCAGAGACGCACGGGGGCCTTCGTGTTTCGTTCAACCCCGTCAGGTCGAGCACTGTCCCCGTGAAGCCCCGCTGAACATGGCAGCCCCGGGGCCCGGCGGTGTCGGCTCAACTGTGCTGACGGCGAGCGGCGATCAGGGTGCAGGCAACCGGATTGCTCGACTCGGGCGCCCGCAGCACCCAGATGTGCTCCACGAGGAAGCCTGCTTCGACCAGCAGGTCCTCCCACAGCAAGGGGCTGAGCACCCACATGCGCACGGTCAGCTCGCCCCCGCCGGTCAAGGGGAGGATCTCGTCCCGTGGGGCGACTGTGACCTCCGGCCCGGCCCCGTCCTTGTTCGTGTGCAGCACCGAGAAGACGAGACTCCCGCCTTCCCGCACGCGGGGAGCCAGGGCTTCCAGGAACGGGTGCGGATCGATGTATCCGAGGCCGTGCACCGAGTACGCGACGTCGTAGTCCGGCGACCTCTCCTGCCGAAGGAACTCCACGGCATCGGCCTGGACGAAGCCCACGCCGGGGACGTCGCCGTAGCGGGCCGTAGCGCGCAGGTACTGGGTGGGCGAGACTTCTACCGCGTCGACGAACGCTTCGTGGACGCGGGCGAGGTACGCGGGGTAGCGGCCCGTGCCGGAGCCAATATCGAGCGCCCGCTTCCCGGCCAGGTCGCCCAGGACCTCGGCGCCGGGCCCGGTGCCCCAAAACCCCCAGTCGAGCCGCTCAGGCTCCGAAAGGGAGGTGCCACGCTCAAGGTGGTGCTTCCCGTACATGATCCATGCCTGCTCGTTCAGCGCCGCATCATCCATCGCAGACTCCCCTTCCTTCACGCCGGAGTTCACGGTCTCAGAGCGAAGCACCGCATGGTGTCCAAGTCCGAGGCAGATGCGACGGACCACCCGCTGATCAGCAACTCCTCCTCGGTACCGGTGATTCCGATCGATGCACGCTCGGGGGGAACCCGATCTGCCATGGGTGTGACGACCCAGAACAGTCCCCCGGGGACAAGCAGGCTGCGGACCTGGTTGAGGAAGCCGGGCTTGTCCTTGATGAAGGCGTAGACCAGCCGCGCGGTGATCAGGGCGTAGGCGTGCTCCGGCAAGGGCGGCGGGTGTGGCGCTTCGATATCACCACAGCAGAAGGTGACCCTGTCCTCGTCCGTCTCGTCGGCTGCGAGCGCGATCGCGGTGGGTGCGCAGTCGAGGGCCGTTGTGTCGTAGCCGAGCCGGGCAAGGTGGCGGGCTAGGGCGCCGTCGCCGCTGCCGATGTCGAGCGCGTACCGGCCCCGGCCGGCCCCGGCGTGCCGGTCGAGGAGAGCAGTCTCCGCTTCGTCGAGCTGCCGGTACCGGTGCCCGGCGGACCACAGGGTGTCCCAGTAGGGGACCGGTTCTTGAATCGTCACCTCTATGCCTCTTTTCCGATGCCCACGGTCAGGGCCTGCTTGTGGTTCATTGCGCGGTGGCGGGGCTCGCGGGCACCTGGTGCATGGTGCGGATGCTGGAGGAGACCAGGACAAGGAAGGGAATCGTGAGAGCCAGGGTGCCGAGGACGAGGGTGTTCCGCAGGCCGAGCCACGTGCCGGCGGCCCCGGCGAGCAGGGCGGCCAGGGGGCGGGTGCCGTAGGTGATCCACTGGCCGGTGGCGAGCATCCGGCCCTGCATGCCGGGGGCGCAGACGGCCTGGCGGATGCTGCGCTGGGTGGACCCCTGCGCGGTGGCGCACCCCATCTGGACGAACAGGCCTGCGGCGATGGCCGCCTGCCCGATGAGGCCGGGCTCGGCGAGCAGCAGGGGCAGTTCGGTGAAGGGGGTGATGGCCAGGGCGGTGAGCATGACCCGGGCCGGCCCGTACCGGTCGACGAGCCATCGGACGGCGAGCGCGCCGACGACCCCGCCAAGAGCCATCACGCTCAGCAGCGTCCCGAGGACGGCCGCGGTGCCGTGCAGATCGCGCAGCAGGTACACGTCCCACAAGGTCGTGAGGAAGGCGAAGGCGCCGGTGTAGGCGGTGCCCGTCAGCAGCAGCGGCCGGATCACCGGGTGCAGCACCACGTACTTCACGCCCTCCGCGATCTCGGTGCGCATCGAACTGTGCCGCTCCGAGCGGTCCGGAGCGGGTTCGGGGGTGCGGATGCTGCCGAGGAGGAGCGCGCAGGCCAGGTAGGAGGCGACGTCCAGGTAGACGGCGCGCGCGGCTCCCAGGATGGCGACGACTGCGCCGCCGAGCTGGGCCCCGGCGCTGTCGGCCAAGGAGGAGACGGCGCCGACCTTGGCGTTCGCCTCCAGCAACTGCTCGCGGGGGAGCAAGGACGGCAGGTAGCTGATCCTTGGGGTGGATCCAATGAGGCCGGCGGCCGAGGTCAGCAGCGCCACCGCGTACAGCAGTTCCAGCGACAGGTAGCCAGCGGCATCCGCGAGGGGGACGGCGGCGAAACCTGCGCCGCACACGAGCACCGCGCCGATCATCAGGGGGCGCTTGCGGTGGCGGTCGGCGAGCGCCCCGGCGGGAAGGGCGACCAGCAGGGGCGGCAGCCGCTCGGCGAACGACAGCAACGACACCTCCCACACACTGGCGTGCAGGGAGACGATAGCGATCAGCGGCAGCGCGACCGAGGTGACGCCGCTGCCCACGATGTCGACCGCGGACGCCGACCAGTACCGGACGAAGTCCCCGTGCCGCCACAGGCTCCTTCCCGCCGGGGCGCTGCTCACCGGGCGTCGCTCCTCTCCTCAGTGTCGGCCGGCTTGCGCGGGCCGGGCACCGCAGCGTCGTACTGGCGGGCCTGCATCTCGTACAGCTCACGTACGGAGGGTGCGGTGGCGTAGGTGAACGGTTCGCAGACGTCGGTGCTGTGATGGCTGGCTGCGGCGAGGGCGGCGGTCAGGCGTTCGCGTGCCCCCAGGTTCGCGGTTGCTGTGGCATGGAGGGCGCCGAGGGCGAATTCGTTGCCGCAGCCGACGGCCGCGTATTCATCGGCGGGCTCGGCTACCTGGTAGTCCGCGTAGACGATGAAGAGGCGTCCGTGAATTCCGACGAGGAACGTGCCGGCCTTCTCCTGCTCGGATTCCTTACGTGCCCAGCCTGCTTCTTTCAGGCAGGTGCGCAGTTTGTTGACGAACCGGGTCGTCATGAAGCTGTCGAGGTCGCCTTTGGGTTTGGGTGCCTTGAAGGCGTGGTGCAGGAGCTGGCCCATGCGGAAGCTGCCGCAAAAGCCCAGGACATAGGGGCCGTTGCGGAATACCTTGGGGTCTTTGCGGATGGTGAGTCTGCATCCGGAGATGCCGGCGGAGTCCCCGCCGATGTGGACCCGGTCTTCTTCGATGAGCCCGACGATCACGGTCAAGGTGCACCCTCCTGTCGTTCCTGGTCGAGTTCGTAGAGCATCGTGTCGGGGCCGAGGCCGAGGGCCGAGGTGTGCGCCCGCCTGTAATGCGCGGCCCCCTCCGGCCCTCGACATCAGGCGTCTGCTGGTGAGCCCTTCCTGGCAGCGGGTACGGTCCCGTTGCGGTACTGGGCGGCCTGGAGTTCGTACATTTCCCGGTAGTGGCCGCCGGTGAGGGCCGTCAGCTCGGCGTGCGAGCCGGACTCGAGCAGCCGTCCCTTGTTGAGGACGTGGATCACGTCCGCGTTGGCCGTGGCGGCGAGCCGGTGGGTGATGAGCAGCACGGTGGTGATGCCGTCGTCGGTGAAGGAGCGCAGTGACTCGAACATGTCGATCTCGGCTTTCGGGTCGAGCGCGGCGGTCGGCTCGTCGACGATCAGCAGGTCGCGTTCGCGGTAGACGGCGCGTGAGACGCCGATGCGCTGCCACTGGCCTCCCGAGAGCCGCACGCCGCGTTCGAAGTCCTTGACGGCGATGGAGTCCCACCCGTGGGGCAGTTCTTCGACCACGGTGCGGATGTCGGCCCGTTCGGCTGCGGCTTCGATCTTTTCCTGGTTCAGCGGCCGGCCGGCGTCGCCGATGTGGATGTTGGCCCGGACGGTCATGGGCCAGCAGTCGACGTCCTGCGGGAGCAGGGCGACCCGGTCGAAGACGCTTTCGCGGTTGGCCTGAAGAATGTTGACGCCGTTGTAGGAGACGGTCCCTGCGGTGGGCAGGTAGAGGCCGGCGATGAGGCCGGCGAGCGTGGTCTTGCCCGAGCCGTTCTCGCCGACCAGGGCGACCACCTTGCCCTTGGGGATGGTGAGCGACACCTCTTGGAGCGCGTCGCGTTCGGCGCCGGGGTAGCGGAAGGTGACGTCCTGGAGGACGACTTCGACGCCCTGGCCCTCGACGCTGGCGCCGTGGTCGGGGATGGCGTGCTGGGCGCCGAGCTGGATGGCGTTGTTCATGTCGGTCAGGTACAGCGACTCCTCGCACATGTGGTTGAGCTGGGTGACGATCTGGTTGAGGTAGCCGGTGGCGTTGCGGATCGCCAGCACCGCTGTCCCGGCCGCGGCGAGTGGCATGCCGCCGACGACCAGCAGCCACCACAGCAGTCCGTAGGCGACGATGCGGGCGGTGCCGGACATGGCGGCCGTAACGACCTCTGTCTTCGCCTCGGCGCGCGCCAGGCGGGCCTTCTCCGCCGCCGCGGTGCGGCCCATGTCTTCCTGCGCGTGGATCAGCAACCGCCCGGCACCATGGACCCGCAGTTCCGGGGTCGCGCCGGCCCGGGTGATCGGCCAGAGCAGGACGTCGGTGGCACGGCGGTGGTCGATCCAGGCGTGCTGAGAGGCGTAGGCGCGGCGCATGACGACGACCGCGCCCCACCAGCGCGGTGCCGCGATGAGCAGAAGTGCGGCGAGCAGCAGGGGGTGCAGTGCGGCGAGGACGATGCCGGCGGCCCCCAGGCTCATCAGACCGCTGATGATCCATACCGAGCTCGACAGCATGCGCCGTACGGAGTCGGTGCCGTACTGGCCGAGCGCGAGCTGACGGTGGATGTCCTTGTCTTCCATCGCGGACATTTCGACCCGCGTCATCATGCCGTAGTACGCCGTCCGGCACGACAGCTCGATCTTCGGATACAGGCGCCCCTCGACCTGGACGATCAGACATCCCAGGAGCACTGACCCGGCCGAGGAAGCACCGCCGAGCAGGAGCGCGGGCAGGGCCTCGCGCAGCTTGTCCGGGGTGGGCCCATCGGCGAAGAGGTGCACCAGCACCTGGTTCGTCGCCACGAGCAGGAACGCCGACATCGCGCCGGAGGCCAGTTGCGCGGTCACCAGCACGACCAGGGCGCGGGGATCTTCACGCCACGCGATGCGGCCGATCATCGCGAGCATGCTGGGGAACTGGCGGGCCATGGCCCAAAAGCTCATGCGCAACAACGGGTCGGAGTACTTCGCCCATGCCTTGTCGTGCCGCAGCGCGCCGGAGAACAGCAGAATCTCGCTCTCCGACAACGGAGCCCGCTTCGGTTTTGTCACGCTCGCCTCCCCGTGGCCGTCCCGGCGCGGCGACCAGTTGCCTGGTCGTGTTCGAATCTCAAACGCACCCCTGTGGCATTTGTGAACCGATCCTGGTGGTGATGCACTACGCCTCCTCGTTGACGGGCGGGTCGGACGAGTGATCGGAAAACGGCCCCCGGATGGGTGTGGTCACGGCCTCTCGGGGGCGGTTTGTCGTTCAGGAATTCGAGTAGTCGTCAAGTGGCTCCTGGGCGCTGGGCGGGCGGTCTGCCGGTCGGTGTGCGATTCACTCGGGCGTGGCCGCTCACCCGATTCGGGACTTGTGTTGCTGATGGAAACGGCAGGGCTGATGCCTCTGCCCGCCCATCCCCGGGCAGGCGGTGGTTACGGATTTGCGTGTCGACGGGTGACGCTCACGGCACTGCTGTCGCTGGCGCCGGGCCGGCTGCTGTGGGGCAACGGGCTGTCGCGTCCGCACCCCGCCTGATGCCTTGCTCGATCTTCTTCGGGCCCCTCGGACGGGCGTAGACGCCCAGCTGCCAGGCACGGCGGATGGCGTGGCCTGGGGTGTGGGCGTTGAGCTTGGCCATGAGGTACTTCTGGTCGCGTGCTACCTGGTTGCGGGTGACGACGTACGGCTGATGCAGCGTTCGCAGCGGGAGAGCGGCGGCGTAGGAGGCGAGCACGTTCAGCTCCCCGGGCGTCAGCTCGGGACGCTCGCCACGGGCAGGGGCGGGCAGCGGGAAGGCAGGGTGCTGGTACGCGGCGTGGATCAGGGCGGGGGTACGTCCGGGGACGCGCAGCACGCGTGATGCCGCCTGGAGCACGCGCTGGACTTCCTGCCGTGTGATGCCCATGTCTTCGGCGACGCCTGCGTGGAGGTTGCCGAGGGCGAGCAGGGTGAGGGCCACGCGTTGCCGGGGCTCAAGCAGCGGGGCCGCCCGCAGCGCCTGCAGTTCGTGCTCCTCGCCGTCGGGGAAGCGGTAGTTCAGGGCGAGGAACGGGTCGGTGTGCACCGGATGCTCGAGCCGGGAGGCGGCGCCGGTGCTCATTCCTGCTCCGCTTCCGCCAGGGCTTCCGCCACGGCGACGTTGATCAGCAGGGAGAGGGTGGCCGCGGTGTAGTGGCCGACGACGATGTCGATCTCGCTGTCGGGCCGTTTGATGATGCCGAGCACGATGCGGTGGTCGTGCAGGGCGTGACCCCGCACGGCGTACAAGTCACGGACGGCCACGCGCAGGCGGGTGGCGCAGTAGTCGGCGTCGGTGGCGATGTTCGCGGGGCCGCCGAGGAGGACGAGGAGCTCGGCGGCGGCCTGGGCGGAAGTGTTCATCGTGGTCGTCACCGGTGCCCCCACAGGTGCACTGCGGTGTTGATCTCGGAGAAGGGGATGACTTCTTGTTCGCCCCAGTAGGAGTCGGCGCCGAGGTGGGTGAGCAGGTGGGCCAGGCGCATCTGGTGGTCGAGCCACGTGCCGGGCCGGCGCAGGCTCCGTGTGGTCGAGGTGGGCAGGTGCCGGTGGTGGCGGTCGAGCGCCACCCGCCACTGGTGCACCAGCTCGCCGGGCACCGAGCGGCGCGCGGGGTCGGCAATGTAGGTGCGGATCGTCTCGACGGTCCGGCTCAGCTCGTTGGCCGTTCCCGGGGGAGGCGGGGCGGCCAGGGCCAGGAGCAGTTCCCGGTTCCTGGCCTCCTCGGCCGGTACCCCGGCCTCCACCAGGGCGCGCGCCGATTCGCCGGGGCCGGGCTCGGCCTGGGGGGTGGTCATGGGGGGCTGCTCCTCGCGTTCGGGAATGGTGCTGTCCAGGGGATGGGGCCGGGGCGTGGTCATGTGTGGTCCAGGAGGGTGGCGTCGTCGGTGAGGTAGCCGAGCAGGCCGGGCAGCGCCGCTGTGGCCTTCTCCACCAGGTGAGCGGGCTGGTCGTCCTGCAGAGCCCAGCGGGCGTAGTGCGCGCCGTGCCAGGCGACATGAGTGAGGTCCACCGCCCGGCCGCAGACTTCCTGGTAGGCGGACCAGATCTCGCCCCAGTGCCCGTCGGCGGCATGGTGGACGTAGAGGACGGCCAGGTCCTCATCCGGACACCCCACCCCGCACGCGGAGAAGTCCGTGACCACAGGAAGGGACGCCGGATCCGGCCCGAGGAACACGGTGGCGGCGTGGAGGTTGCCGTGGACGAACGACATCCCGCACCCGTTGCGGTGATGACCGCTGCGCCGCAGCACGCTCAGCAGACGCAGGCGGTCGGGGCGTCGAGTGGTCTCCAGCGACATCCGGGACCGGCTCAGGCGCGGCACCCCCGCCCACGTCTCCTCCGGGAGGCGGTGGAGGTAGCCGGCGGTGCTTCCCAGGAGTCGCGCTCCCGCGGGCTTGTCCTCAACTTCCCTGATTGGCGTGCCGGATACCGGGGTGAGGCTGACCCAGGACACGGAGCCGGGGAAGGCCGCCTGGCCGGTGACGCGGGGAACGGTGATGTGCCCGCAGGATGCCGCGGTCCGTAGCCCGGCGATGGTCCGCTCCGCCGTTTGGCGTGGCCACCGGAAGAACACGGTCAGGACGGCGCGAGGGACCGTGAAGGTCACCCGGCCGCCCTCGAAGCTGCTGACCTGCGGTGGGAAATGCACTCCAAGGCGGCAGGAGGCGCCCATCCGGGCGCAGTCGACGGCAGCATCCCCCATCGCATCCGGCCCCGCCTCGACGTGGTCGGCGGGTCGAGTACGCCCCGGGCCGGGATGAAGGGCGAGCCAGCCCGGAGGGCGTGCGGACAGCATCCGGGCCCCCGCCGAGGCCTTGAGCCCGGCCCGCTCGGGCCGCACGGACCGGTAGGCGGAGGCCGCCCGCTCGGCGATGCGAGCCCAGGACAGCATCTGTTCTATGCGGCGATGCCCGTGGAGGCCCAGAGCCCGGCGCAGTGCCGGGTCCTTGCGCAGCCTGGCGAGAAGTTCCGGGAGGTCGGCCAGGTCCGGCTCGTCGGAGATGATCATGGCGCCGGTGTTCTCGAGGCCGGTAGCCGCCTGCCGGGTGGCGATGACGGGCAGGCCCGCGGCCATGTAGGCCAGGATCTGTGCACGCATCCCCGAGGGTTCGCTGTGCGCGGCGATGCCGACCGAGCCCTGGGCGAGCGCGGCAGGCAGATTCGGCACGGGCCCGTGCAGCGTCAGCCGGGGCAGCAGGGTGCGCATCGGCGCCGGGTAGCGGCCGTAGACCGAAACCGGCACGTCCTCGGGAAGACAACTGTTGAGGGTGGCCAGGGCCTGGGCGTTGCTCGCCCGGGTGAAGTCGGCGGCGACCACGACAGGCCCTCTCGGATTACCCCCCGCAGCCGCCCGCCGGGGCACGGCGCCGCAGGGCAGGTGCATCACCTGCCCGGCCCCCGCGTCGATGGCGTACTGGGCATCGTCGCTGGTGAACGCCACTACCGCATCGGCCAGCCGCAGGGCCTCGCCCTGGACCACGCCGTCGTGCATCCCCCCGGCGGCGCCCACGCTCGACAGAGCGGGCACGCGTTCTTGGGCGTGCATCTCGTACACCAGCGCACAGCCGGCCGCATCAGCCAGCTGCCGGCCGCTGCGCACGAGGAGGGCGCTGTCGGAGATCACCAGCACATCAGGCCGCGCCTTGCGCGTCAGGCGCTTGAGCTGCCCGTGCTTGGGGTCGTAGTAGTCCTCGTGCGTGAGGTAGTGGACGGGGAAGGGCCAGCTGTCGGTGGGGGTGGAGTCGCGGTTGATGTCGTACAGCAGCATCGACACCTCGACGTGGTGCTTGCCTTCGGCCAGGTGCCGGTTCAGCTCCAGCGCGCGGCTCGCGGCGGCGTTCAGCGGCAAGGAGCGGACGAACCCGTCCGTCGCACAGATCATCACAACCCGCAAAGAACGGTCAGACACGGCAAGGCACCCCCTGCCGCGAGCCGTTGCGCCGCAGCTTCCAGGCGCCCGTGCGGTGTCCGACGGCGCGGGCCGTCCCGGCGACCACGGACAACAACCAGGTCCGCGAGAAGCCGTCGCGCAGCGGGGCGGCTCCTCGCAGCGGGTACTGCGGGAGGTTCGCCGACGGCACGCTGTGTGCGGCGCGGGCCAGAGCGAGCCCCTGCCACCAGGCGCGCCGAGCGACTGCGAGCAGCGTCAGGTCACGGTCGTTGATGACGCGGCGCACCATCGCCCGCGGGTCCAGCAGGGCGAACTCGCCGGCCGCCTGGGTGCGCAGCATGGTCAGCAGGTCCTCGCACAGCACGAAGCGGCCACCGGCGTTGAAGTCGGTGTCGAAGCGCAGAACCGCCGAGCGGGGCATGCCCAGGTTGCAGCTGGCCAGCAGCCACGGCCCGAACACCTCCGTCGGCTCGCTCGGCCACCGCGTGGGCATGAACAGCGACAGCACTCCCTTGCTGAGCCGAGGGCCGGTGGCGGTCGGGTAATCGGGCAGAACCTGCCCGCCCGCCAGCGCAGCCCCGCTGTTGGCCAGGGCCCGCACCATGGTGCTGACCCAGGTCGGGCCGGGCACGACCTCCGGGGCGGCCACCAAGATCCATTCCCCGGCGGCGGCGTCGATCCCTCGGTTGTGGGCGCAGGCCAGGCTCGGCTGCGTCTCGTGGATCAAGGTCACGGGCATCGGATAGGCCATGTAGTGCGCGCGGGCCAGGGTGGGACGGGTGTTGGCGTCGACGATGACCACGTCGAGGGGGCCGAGGTAGTCCTGGCGGGAAAGCTGGTGCAGCAGCCGGTGCAGGTCCCGCACCTGGTCCCGCACCACGATCACGACACTCACCGCGCCGCCCATCACCGCGCACCCCCGGGCGTGGCGAGGGACACCTCGACGGGCAGGTGATCCGACAAGCTGCGGGTGACGGCGGTGTCGTGGGTGGTGACGGCTCGGACACTCGGGGCGGCGAGGCGGTTGGCGAGGATGAAGTCCGATCGGTGATCGATGAGCTCTTCCTGCCGCCAGTAGCCGGCCGTGCGGGCCGGGGCGGAGCCGAGCAAGCGGTAAGGGTCGGCGAACCCGGCGGCGGACAGCAGCTGGATCGCCCGCCGGTCCGTCGCCCCGAAACCCCCGTCCGCGTCGAGGTGGCAGTGACGGGAGCGGAGATTGGCCGGGATCTGCGACCACTCCGGTTCAAGATCAAGAACACCGATCGTGTTCAGATCGCCTGGGAGCAGCACCCGCTGGCCGTTGCCCTCGTAGGAGTCGGCGTAGCCGGTCAGCCACCGCGCCTCGGCCAGCCGCTCCTCCCCACCCAGAAATGACAGGTGGGTGGCCAGGATGACCCACGGCCGCGGGTCATCTCGCAGATAGACGGTGGCCCGCCCGAGCCCGTGGTAGAAGAGGCCCCGGCAGGCGTCCGGGTCGTAGGAGGCCACCCGTACGGTCTCGGGCCGGTAGAGCACCGCGAGGTGATTGCCCCGCCCGTGCTGGGAGAGCACGGGTGGGAGCGCCACCATGCGCAGAGTGTTGGCCAGCTCCCACAGCCGCCACCAGCCGCCCTCATCCCACCGCCGCAGCTCCTGGAGCACCAACACGTCCGGCTTGCGCGCCTTCAGGAACTTCGTCTGCCCCCGGCGCCGGTGCTCGCTCCCGTCGGCGTCAATCCCGCCGGTGAGGGTGTTGTAGGTCAGGATCCGCGCGGTCGTCTCGGACACCTCACCGGGCGGCACCGGACTCGGCTTGGCGGGCAGGGCGCTGGTGCTGGGGTGAACGATCGGAGGCGGGACCGGGGAGAGTACACGGCCGGGCGGCGGAGGTTCGCAGGAGAGGTCGTGCCGGGTGCTCGGGGAAGGCGCGGGCATGAAGTAGTCCTTCGTCGGTACGGGATCTGCGCTGAGACGGCCGGGACGGGACTGGCCGTGGGTGGTGAGCCGCCCGGTGGTTCGGGCCCCGCCAGCGCGTGCGGAGCTTGGGTCTTCCGGACGGACGATGCAGCGAGGGCTAGTGGAGGGCGGACAGCAGCACGCCGATCCCGAATACGGCCGGCAGGCCGTACAGCAGGAGCATCCGTCTGCCCGTCCGGGGGCGCCGGTGCCGGGCCTGGGCATGACGCCTGGGCAGCCGGGGTGGAGGGGGATGCCAGGCGGGCAGTTCGAGGGTGGGCTCGTCGGGCGGCCCGGGATCCCACCGGTGCAGGGCGTCCCACAGACGCTCCAGGGTCTCCGCGGAGACGGGCTCCGTCTCCCGCAGCGCCTGCCGGAAGCCCAGGGCGGCTACTTCGCTGCGCTCGCGGTTCACCACGTGCTCACCTCCGGCCAGGTCTCGCTGTCCGGAGGCGGAAGCGGCTGTCCTTCGGCGCGCAAGAAGAGCCGGTTTCCGGTGAACGCTGTCCGGCCGTGCAACCAGCGAGCGTTGTCCAGCAGGACGGCCTCGCCGGGGCGCAAGGAGATCGCCTGCTGATGCCGCGCCAGCACGGAGCGCAGCACCGGCACGTACGGCTGCGTCTGCTCCAGCCACCGGAGGACCCCGTCCTGCCGTACGCGCACGGCGTCGAGCTGGCCGGCCAAGAGCTTGAAGACCGGCGCGTAGAACGACTCAGCCCCGAGACCGAAGTACGCAGCCCTCGGCAGGGACAAGGCATGCGCGGCGTCCGGCCGCGACCGCAGAAGATCAACGTAGAGGGCCCGGCCGTCGGCCAGCAGCACCTCCCCGCCCGTCCGCCCCTTCTGAACGCAGGCCAGCAGGATCAGGCGCGGCGGCCAGCGCAGCGCGGCCCCGCACGTGTGCAGATCCACCGGGCCACGGGTGTGGACCGCGCCGTCGATACGGTGCGCGTGCTCGCGCGTGTCGCATATCCCGTGCAGCCCGTACGGCTCCTCCCCCTGGTACTGACTGGTGTCCATCACCTGAGCGGCGCCATCGGAGATGTCCTGCGCCGTCGCGAGCCCGGTCAAGGTCACCAGACCGGTTCGTTCAAGCCGATCGGCGATGACCTGACGTGCATCGTCGTCCCAGCCGGTGACCAGATGGGCCTTGAACAGTCGCGCATTACGGCGCTGACCGTTGACGGCCACGCGCGCTTCGGCGCGGGCAGGACTCACCGCGCACCCCGGCTCTCCGCCGCCTCGACGTAGGCCCACACCGAGTGATGCCCATTGCCAAGCCGTCGCCAGCCCCAGCCTTGTCCGAGTTCCTCGACGAGGTGCAGTCCCCGGCCGTGCTCTGCTTCGCCATCCGCGGTCCGGCCGCCTGTCCAGGCGGCGAACGACGGGGTCTGACGGCAGTTGTTGCTGCCGCCGTCCTCGACCTCGACCAGGACGGCCCCGTGCTCCTCAACGACTTGGAGGCCGATCTCACCGGGCGCGGCGTGCCGGAGGGCGTTGCTCAGCAGTTCGCTGACGATCAGCTCGGCGCGCTCGACGATGTCGGTGGTGATGCCCCAGTGGGTGAGCAGCCTGGAGACGGCGTGGCGGGCCTGGCTGATGGCCTCACGGCGAGGAGCGATGCCCATGGCCGCCGCACGGTTGGCGCGCAGACGGGGGCGTTTGCGCAGGGCCGGGGCCTGGCGAGGAGCCTCGGAGGGCCCGCTTCGGGGCGCGAGGGGCGGTCGCTCCGGCGACGACGCCGTAGCCGGAGCCGCCCGCCTGCCGGTGTGATGTCTCGTGCCGGGTGCCACGACTGACGGCGTCACTTGGACTCCCTGATCTGGCAGATGGATCCGGACGTGCGATCTCCGGAAGTAGTAGGAACAGCCTGGTAGGGGCGGGTGGCCGTCTCCATCCCCGTTCCGCCCTCGCCTTCGTCCGGGATTCCGCGGGCCAGCCTCGGAATCCCCTCGGACTTCCCTCGGAATCGATAAATGCCGTGTCCTCAGGGCAGGTTGATGAGGTAGTCGTTCTACCGTCAGGGGCACGGATTCATCGGATACACGGGACGAGGGGGTGTAATGCGCACCTTGTTCAGACGGCTGCTCGAAGAGGCCGGGATGCAGGATTACCGCGTGTTCCTGCCGCGCTTCAAAGAGGCTGCCGTCGAGCTGGCAGGAATGGAGCGGGATGCGGGCTTGAGGAGCCTGGAGCCCGCGCTGAAGACGTTCGAGGCGTGGTTTTACAACGGCCGGTTCCCGCAGAAGGACGCCCGCCGGGTGCTCAGCCACATGACCGGCTACAGCATCGAGCAACTGTGGAGCACCGCCTCGGACGGCCCTCTGCCCGACCCCGTCCCCCTGTTCGGCGCGACTCCCACCACCGGCCGCACGGAGACCCGTGCGGTGCTGCACGAGATGAGAAGGACAGCGGACATGGCCGCAAAGCGCGCGAGGGACTTCGCCATGGGAGCGGAGCGAGGCCACATCGGCCCGGAAACCCTCGGATTCCTCAAGGACCGCGTGGAGACGATCGTCCTCCAGTACCCGCGGGTCCCCCTGGCCGCGATCTGGGACGAGATCGCCGAAGCCCAGGACGACTGCTTCCGCCTCATTGAAGGCGGCCGGGCCAGGCCCACCCAGGCCCGCGAACTCCACATGATGGCGGCACTGCTGTCGTTCCACATGGCCAAGGGCTGCCACGACATGGGCGACGCGCAGAACGCCATGATCCAGGCCCGCACCGCCGGCGTCTGCGCCCAGCAGGCCGAGCACGCTGGGCTGATCGCCCTGACCTTCGGCCTCAAATCGCTGATCACCTACTGGTCCAACAAGGGCACCGAGGCCCTGCACTACGCCCGCCAGGGCGCGGCCGAATGCCCTGGCCTCCGGGGCACGGTGGCCGTGTGGCTGGCCGGCCTCGAAGCACGCGCCGCCGCCCTCTTGGGCGACGAACAGGCCGCCCGCACCGCCCTGCGCCGCGCACACGAGCTCCGGGATCATGTGGAGTTCGACGACCTCGACCACCTCGGCGGGCTGCTCACCTTCCCCGAGGCCAAGCACTTGTACTACACCGTCGAGTCCGAGGTCCTGCTCGGCAACGGCAGCACCCAGATAGCGGCCCTCGCCGAGCAGGCCGTGCACGGGTTCAGTGACCCCGACGCCCCGGACTGGGCGTTCGGCGACCTGGCCGGCGCCCAGTGCAACCTCGCCCTCACCCGCCTCCACAGCGGCGAGGTCGACGGAGTAGCCGAAGCCATCCGGCCCGTCCTCGACCTCACCCCCGCCCAACGCAACCGCGGCATCATCGTCTCCGCCGACCGCGTCAGCACCGCCCTCCTCCGAAGCCCCGCTCGCGACGCCGTCACCGCTCAGGACCTGCGCGCCGAAATCGAGGCGTACGGCTCCAGCAGGCGGGCGCTGCCGAGCTGATCCCCGGTAGAGTCCGCTGGCATGTACCCGGTCAGCCGCCACAGCCAGCGCCTGGAGCTCCGCGAACTCACCATCGACGACGTGGACGCGGTCCTCGCGATCTACGGCAGCCCCGAGGCCACCGAGCACCTGTCCTTCACACCGCGCTCCCGCCAGGACGTCGGGCACATCGTCGCCCGCTCGATCGCCTCTGCGACGGCTGCACCGCGCACCGAGTTCTGCCTTGCCGTCGTCGAACGGGACACCAGCGACCTGATCGGGTACGGTCGGCTGGCCACCGACCCGCACCAACAGCAAGCTGCCACCGTTGGGTTCGCCCTGCGCCCCGATGCATGGGGTGTCGGGTACGGTGCCGAAACCGTCCGGCTCCTGCTCGCCCTGGCCTTCGAGGACCTGGGCCTTCACCGGGTGTGGGGGGCGCGCTCGCCGTTGAACGTTGCCTCGGCGCGCGCCATGGAGAAGGTGGGCATGGTCGAGGAGGGCCGCATCCGCGGGCATGTCCTCAAGGCCGGTCGGTGGCGGGACTCCGTCGTCCACGCCATCCTGACCGACGAGTGGACGAACAGCAGGATCGGCGAGGCTCTCTAGCCGAGCCCAGCGCGGAGGCTGCGGGTTCCGGAGGCTCACGGGGCCCATCGCCGCGCCTGCCGACCCGAGCGAAGGCCACCGTTCGGCCATGGGAATGCCGGGGGTCATGACTCGGCCTCTAGCGCCGGTGTGGGGCCGTATTCACGATGCTGGTGCGGGGCGTCCTTGCGGACCATCAGCAGGCGGGCACCGGCCGCCGCGATGCGTTTGCCCCTCGCCGTGGCTATGCTCCTCGGGCCCAGGTGGGAGGCGGAGGGCAGCACGACTCCGTAGGCGCCGGGCAACCCCAGTGCGCCCATCAGCCCGTTGAACGCAGCCGAGTCGACCTCGTGGACACGTTCGGTGAACAGCCCGGACAAGGTCAGCTCGTGCCGGCGGCAGTACTCGACCAACGACTGTTCCAGGGCCGCCCCACGGGCCGGGGGGACATTGACCAGTCGCAGGAAGCCGTACACGACCGGGCCGCGGACATGGCGGTGCTCGGTGAGGGGTTCCATAGAGGTATCCCGTCCAGAAGGTCAAGGGGTGGCGAAACCGGCAGGGCACCCGGCGAATAAGCGGCTATGACCTGCCTGTTGAAGCGTCCTCCGTAGTCGACGGCGGGGAAATGACGCGGTGTTGCACTTGCGTTGCACTTCCGTTCCCCCGCATGCGTGTGCCGTGCTTGCATGAGCTCTCGGAAGGGAGCGACGCGTGGCGACCGTGCATCACTGGACCGGCCTGGAGGCGCGGGCCCTGCGGCTTGCCCTGCGGATGAGCGTCCGCGTGTTCGCCCTGAAGCTCGGTGTTGCCGTGAGGACCGTGTCCAACTGGGACAAGTACCTGGCCGAGACGGTGCCCCGCCCGGACACGCAGGCGATCTTGGACACTGCCCTCGCCCGCGCGGACGCGGCAGCGCACCTGCGATTCGAGACGTTCCTCTCCGAAGCCGGCGGGCCGCCCCAGGCCACCCCCCGCGTCACCTCCGCGGGCCCCCGGGCCTGGGAGTACGAATCGTGGACCGACGACCTGGAGCGGGTCGTCGTTGGCTTGAGCCGCCAGAGCTTTGCCTTCGCCGACAACCTGCTGGGCCGGTGGCTGAACCGCTTCCGCCCCAACGAGCTGGACGAAAAGGGCCTGTATCTCCTCGCCCGCTCCACGGCCCTCATGGGCGACCTCAAACGCGATCAAGGGGCGGTGGTCGGACCGCTCTCAGCCCAGCACGCGTATACCGGGGCCCGCTCGATCTTCACCCAGCTCGACATTCCCCGACGCGTCGCCCAGCTCGACCTCTCCCTGGCCGTGGTCGCCGAGATGTCCGGCAGCCTGGAGATCGCCGCCCGTCACTACGAGCACTTGGCCGTCGATGACCGGCTCGCCCGCCGGGATCGCGCGCGGGCCCGTTTGTGGGTCGGGACCGCGCTGAGCAAGGAGGGCGAGCACGACTATGCGGCCCGCGTCATGCTCGCCGCGACCCGTGACTTCGAAGAACTCGGCGAGCCGGACGACTGGTCCGTCGCCCACCAGAAACTTGCCCTCGCCCACCGAGGCGCCGGCGACCTGAGCAAAGCCCTGCACTTCATCGGCGTCGCCCGCGCGACAGGAGCGACCGACTCGCCGATGCAGCGTGTGCGCCTGGACACCGCCCACGGACACATCCTGCTGTCCGACCCCGCCACCCGGGATGATGGCCTGACGGCCCTCGATCAGGCCGCGAAGCTGGCCGCTCAGTACGGCATGAGCCACCAGCTGGCCAGCATCGAGAGCATCCGGCAGACCGCGGGGGCAACCAGCACCGGCGGCGGTGACCAAGGAGAGAGACGCCAGTGACGACGGACATCCAGCGGGGCATCACCGACGACCAGCGCAAGCGGGCCAAGCTGATCTGGGACTACCACCAGATGGGCCACGAACTCCGGCCGGCGGACGCCGCGATCGGCCTGGGCAGCCACGACCTGGGCGTCCCCGTCTTCTGCGCCGAGCTGTACCGGGCCGGACTCTTCCCCACCCTCGTCTTCTCCGGCGGACCCAACCCCACCCACCCCGGCCGATTCCCCCGGGGCGAGGCCGTCCACTTCCGCGAGCATGCCCTCGCCCTGGGCGTCCCCGACGACGCGGTCCTGCTGGAGCCCAAAGCCCGCAACACCGGCCAGAACATCACCTTCTCCCGCGACGTCCTGGCCGCCGCCGGCATCGCCGTGAAGACCGTGCTGCTGGTCTCCATGCCCTATATGGAACGACGGGCCTTTGCCACCGCCCGCAAGGTCTGGCCCGAGGCGGAGATCATCTGCGCCTCGGCGCCACTGGAGTTCGACGACTACTTGAAGACGATCGGTGACGAGAAGCTCGTCGTCGATCAGCTCGTGGGTGATCTACAGCGGGTGATCGAGTATCCGAAGCTCGACTTCGCTATCGAGCAGGACGTCCCGGAGGACGTACATGCTGCCTATCAATCTCTCCTCGAAGACGGCTTCGACAGCCGCCTGCTTACCCCTTGAACCGCCGCCGGGCGGGCTGTGTGCCATCCATCAGCCCAACTTCTTCCCCCGGCTCTCGACGTTGGCCAAGCTGTTCGCGGCGGACTGCTGGATCGTCCTTGACGACGTCCAGTTCACCCGCCGCGACTACCAGCACCGCACCCGCCTCGCTGCCCTGGACGAACCCGCTCACCGCTGGTGGCTGTCCATCCCGTCTCATCTCCCCCAAGGCCGCCGCACCACAGTCGGCGAGGTCGTCATGGCCGAACCCGTCCGGTCCCGGCAACGGACCGCGCGAACGCTCCAGCAGCACTACGGATCCAGCCCCCACTGGCCCGCGTTCCGGCAGGCCATGGCCGCCGTTCTCGACGCCTTCGCCACCAGCGACCGGACCGCCGCGGTCGCCGAAGCATCCGCACGCGCCCTGCTGAACCTTCTCGGCTGGCAGGGCCGCGTCCTCCGCAGCAGCAGCCTCCCGGCCCGGCCGGGACGCTCGCAGCGGCTCGCCGACCTCGCTGCCGCTGTCGGGGCCCACACCTATCTGTGCGGCTCCGGCGGCATGAGCTACCTCGACGCGACCCCCTTCGCCGCCAACGGCATCACCGTCACCCCGTTCGCCGTCCCCGCGACCGGCGTGTGGGATACCGCCTGCGACATCAGCAGCATCTGGGCCCTGATGCGCATCGGCCCCCGCCACCTGGTCGGCGACCTGCAAACCATCAGATCAGGCCAGATCAGGCCGGCGGCAGTACGGGGGGCACTACGAGGCCATCTGGCCAGGGCTGATGCGCTGGGGACTGTCGCCGGTCTGGGCTCGTCGTCGCCCTCCGGCCATTGTGAGCAAACACCGGCTGCAAACGCCTTGCCGCGCAATACCGTCCCTTCATCATTGCTCCGACCCGCGCAAGGAGGCACAGCCACAAGTGCACGACGACGCGGGGAAGGCCCCGCATCGGCACAGCACCAGGAGGAACGCTCATGAACGAGTTCGCACCCCCGCCGAAGCGGGGCCGTACCTTCGAGAAGCTGTTCGCAACCAAGGCCAACCGCAGGGTCCAGTCGCCGGCCGAGACCCACGAGTACAAGAAGAAGGCGGGATCCTCGGACGGCGCGAAGACCTACGACACCACCGCCGTCTGATCCGTCACGGTGCACACGCCCGAGGGTCCCGGACAGCGGGGCCCTCGGGCCAGCCGAAGGGAAACCACGTGATCAAGTTACGTCTGACCCCGTACGCAAGCACCACATGGAAGTGGGACGGCCACCGCTACGTCACCGATGACGGCACGAGCGTGGTGGCGCCGTTCGCCCACCCGATGGTGGAACAGGCCGCCGTCACTGACGGCGCCCGAACGCTGCTGGCCGTGCGTGAACGCGTCGCAGACCGACGGCCCGCCCATCCCGGGCCGCACGAGGTCACTTCAGGCGAGTTCGACAAGTCCCGTGCGATGGCCGAGCAATGGCCCGCGGACTACGTCCTCGTGGAGACGGCGCCCGGCGTTCCCTGCCGTGTCACGGCCGGACCTGCGCGGACCACCCCTCTGTACGTCGCGCACGACGCGGAAAGCCTCTACGGCTCATGGGACATGGCCGACCTGGAACAGCACGCCACTGGCCTCAGCCCCCGAGAGGTCGCCCGGCTGCTGATCTACCGGCCCCGGTACAGCACCGAAACGGTATTCCGGGGCATCCACCGGGTGACCGAACGCACGGCCGCGATCTACGGCGGACACCTCCACCTGCACTACCCCGAGCCCGTCCTGCACAGCGGGCCACGCAACCTCGCGCCCGACGCCGATGTCCTGGCGGCCTTCGTGAACGCGATCGACGACGCTCTGGACATCCGGCCCCTCGACGCTCCGACCACGGTGGTCCACCTCACCGGCGGCTTCGACTCCGGCACCGTGGGCACCCGCCTCGCTGAACGCCACCCGGACCGCTTCCCCACAGCAGCCCTGATCATCGGCGGCCCCGGGCGGGACCACCAGGTCAGACGGCGGGCTGAGATCCTCAAGGCACTGCCCTTCGCCAAGCCGGACCACCTCGTCGATGCCATGGAACACGCCCCGTTCGATCCCGCGTGTGCCCGCGTTCGGGGCGAGAAGATCAGCCCCTACGAGGAGCCACTGCACCACCCGTTCACCCGGCTTACCGAACTACTGGCCGAGCACGGGGCCCGGGCGGTCGTGACCGGGCTCGGCGGCGACGAAATGGTGGCTCTGTCGCAGGACGAGTATCCACACCAGTCCATGGGCGAGATCAGCGATGCCCTGCCCTGGCTGGGATCACGAGCACGGGCGGCACTGGAGTACGCGGACGACGGCATCGCCCCACCCGCAGCGGTCAACAGCATGACCTTGCTGTCCCTGGAAACCACGGCCCCCGTGATGCTGCGTGCCGGTATCTGGCCCGTGCACCCCTTCGCCGACCCGGGCATGGTCCAGCTCGGAGAATGGCTCCCCCTGCACTGGCGGGAACTCAAGCACCTCCAACGCCGCCGGCTCGCCTCTCTCGGCCTGAGCCCGGACGTCACCCAGTCCCGGGTCCGCGAATCGTTCGCCGAAGTCGTTCAGCACGCACTGACCACCCACGCCCAACCCCTGCTCGCCACCATGCTCCGCGACGGCTCCCCCCTCTTCGAAGACCACCTCGTGGAACCCGATGGTCTACGCCAAGCCGCCCGACGACTCGCCGAAGGGCCGTACCGGGAGGACGACGACGCGAAACTCCTCGAAGTCCTCGACCTGCACCTCGCCGCCTGCGCATTCCTCTGACACCCACGACCCCGGGTACCCTGCCCTCACCCTGCCTCCCGGGAGGAGCACCTTGTACGCGATGCGCCCGGCCACCGCAGCCGACATCCCCGCCATCGAGACCATGATCTTCGCCCGCTCCGCATGGCTGGAAGACCGTGGTCTGCCGAGCTGGCGCGCAGACGCCGCCGAACTCGCAGCGCAAGCAGAGAACCCGAACGGTGACGTGTGGGTCCTCGCCGACGACAGCGGAAAGGTGATCGGCTGCACCACCGTGCAGGACGAAACCCCTCCGTGGGGTTGGACGGAGGAGGAACTGGCCGAGCCCGCCCACTACCTCTACACGACCGTCACCGACCCAGAATTCCGCCACCAGAAGCCGGGAACGACCATTGCCCTATGGGCAGTGGACCGCGCGTTCACAGAGGGAAGGGCATGGGTCCGGCGCGGCTGCCGCTTCCCCGAACTCGTCAACTACTACCGAGGCCAGGGCTTTGACCTCCTCCACGAGGTCCAGCGCACCCACGCCCGCATCTACCTCATGGCCCGCCGCGCCGAGCGCATTGCGGACCTGGACGAACGCTTCAAGGACCTTCAGGCCATCCGATCCTGAGCGTGTGCCGCACCATTCCCACATCACACTTCTGGGTACTGCCGGAGACTCTTCTCGTTGACCGCCCGGATGACGGCGTCGGCTCAGCTGGCCCTGATCGAACCCGAGCCCCCCGCGCTCGAGGCATCGGCCATGCAGCTCCGGAATCCGCCGCGAGGAGGGCCGCACCGTTGCTACGGTCCGGCTCATGACGCTGTCTGTGCCGCGTGCTATGGATCTTCGCCGTGAGCCGGTGGACGAGGTCCTGGACCGGGTTGAGCTGTCGTTCCAGGTCAGGCTCGACCGGCGGACGCTGGTGCGCAAACGCCGGTCCGTCGGGGCCCGGACGGACCGTGACACGTGGGTGAGGGTCGAGCGGCGCGGCTTCGACCGGATCGGCGCCCAAGGGTGGAACGGCCCGGAGGCTGCCGCGGTCCTCACCGGCGTCGCCATGCCGCGCTGGTTCGCGGGCTTCGCCTGGCGCGAGGGGGACGAGCCGGTGATGTGGCGGGCCGATGAGTTCGAACTGGCCCCGGCTGCGCCCGTCGGGAAAGCCGCGCTCGTGACTGAAGACCCTGGACTGCCTGATGAGTGGTGGGTGGCGCTGAACGCCTCCCTGGACGCCCTTGCTGGCCAGCGGACACCGCGCATCGCCACTCCGGACACGGAGACCGCGACGCAGGACCTGGTGACCGCCACCCTCCGGGAGACCTTCCCCGACCTGTCGAACACAAGCGTGGACGAGTGGTCAACGGCGCACGCCGATCTGACGTGGGCGAACGTGACTGGGCCGGAGTTCTGCATGATCGACTGGGAAGACTGGGGAACGGCGCCCCGCGGGCTCGACGCCGCGACGCTGTGGGGGAACTCCCTCGCCGTCCCAGCTCTGGCCCAGCGCGTGTGGAACGAACGCCGCCAGGACCTGGACAGCCGAACGGGACGGCTGATGGCGCTGTTCTTCTGCGCGAAGGTCATCGGCCCGCACGCTCACCCGCAGGACCCACGGCTGCAGCCCGCCCGGAAGGAAGCCGCGCGCCTCATCGCCGAGCTCGCCGCTGACGCCGCGGCGGCACAAGGCGCACGGCACCGTTGAGGACCCGCCGGCTCGACGAGGACGGGGTGCTGCTTGTCTGATCACCTGTGGGGCGCTGACTGGTCGGGTAGCGTGCAGTCACCCGCTCCGGGCGGGCACCACGCATAGACGGAGGGGGTTGCGGCATGGAGAGCTTCTTCTCTCCGCGGAGGACTTGGCCGGATGGCCCGTACCTGCACTTCCTGATCACCCTCGACGATCCGGGCTATCAGGCGTACGTCGACGCTCACCGGGGCCTTCTCTCCTCCTACGGCGACAAGCTCGGTGCCGTGCCGGCCGAGTGGCTGCACTCGACCGTGCAGGGCATCCACCACACCCTGACCCGAGACCAGGTCGAGCAGGCGGTGGAGGCCGTCCGCGCCGAGCTGGCCTGGAACGCTGCGCCCATGACCCTCCAGATGGGCCCTGTGTGGCCGGGCCCGAGCGCGGTGACCGTCGCGATGTACCCGGAGAAGCAGCTCGCCCGTCTCAACGCCTTGGTGCGCACTGCCCTGTCGAAGGTCGACGGCATCCGGCTGCGGGAGGCGGGCGCGCGGTTCTGGCCGCACAGCACGGCGGCGTACTACCGGGCGCCCGACGTTCATGACGCCGATTTCAACCGGTCCGTCCGCTCGGTCCGCCCCGACCGTGTCGAGGTCGCGGTGCAGCGCGTCGACGCGGTGTACCTGCACCAGGACGTGGAGCGCGGCTACTACACCTGGGACCACCTCGCGTCTCTTCCCGTGTGCGCGGCGCCGATGCTCACCGTCGGTGAGCGGCTGGAAGAGCTTTGCCAGCAGGCCGCCCGGGAGGGCAGTGAGCTGTGGCGCGATGCCTGGGAACGGGCCCGCGCCGCCGTCAGCCCCGGCCTCGGCCACGAGGAGATCAGCGTGGGAGGACCGTACCGCTCCGGCGGACAGTACGTGGACGGCGCCGCCGCCTTGGCCATCGCCTTCTACCTGCTGGCGCGCGAGCGCGGTGCCGCCGTCCCTACCATCACCCGGCAGCAGGTTGAAGAACTCGCCTGGCCCTACAAGGGCACGCAGATCACGACGCCGCCGATGGGCAAGCGGTGGACCGACCTGCTGGAGGCCGCGGGCCACCGGACGGACGACCCCGACGACCCGGTTATGGTGCGCTGGCGCGCGCTCAGCTACGAACACCCCGAGCCCGACCCGGACACCCCCGACGCGAGCACCTACCGCGTCGGGCACGCCGGCGAGACGGGGCTCCAGTTGCTTCTGGCCCCGGTCAACCGTGAGCACGTACGCTTCGAGCCCTGAAGGGCGACGTACGGCCGATGAATTGGGGGGCCATGAGCACTGAGGGACCGAAGACCCGGGACATGAGCAAGCTGGGGCTCCTCGCCCTGCCCGTACGTCCGCTCGCTGACTCCACCTGGGGTGACGTCGAGGAGTGGGAGACGGGAACTGAGGGGACGAGCCGCCGGGAGACGGAGGCTCGAATTCACCTGAGCGTGGTACTTAGATCAGGGCAGGCCGGGCGCTGAACAGTTTGGCCTGACGCTCACTGACGTTCGCCTTTACCGAACGAGGCCGGTGAGTCGTTCAAGGGTCTGGTGCCAGGCTGCGTCCCAGCCGGTACTGCGTCGGCTTCTGTCGGCGTCCTGAACAATGCGGCTGCCTTCTGCGTAGGTGCCGAGGGCTAGGTCGAGCCAGCACAGCATGAGATGGTCGTCAGTTTGCGGCGGTCGTGTCGCGATGGCGGTATGGGCGGCCCATGAGGCTCGGGCGAGGTCTCCTCCGTCGGGGAGGGCTCCGCCCAGTCGGTGCAGCAGCGTGCTGGCGCGCAGGATGGCGGCGAGGGATGCGGCGTCGGCTGGTTCTCCGTTGGCGCCTGCGGACGTGGTGAGCTCGTGCCAGGTGCACCATGCCGTTTCGAGGGCTTCCCCGGGTTGCGTGGCCGGTGGGCCGGGGGTGCAGTCGTGAGCGAGGTAGAGGTGTGCCTTCTCGGTACAGGCTGACCTGGCGGTGACGACGGTGCCCAGTGGATGGAGGAAGCCGGCGGTAAGTCCTGTTTCCTCCGCGAGCTCTCGCCGTGCGGCGTCGTGTGGTTCCTCGCCGGTTTCGATCATCCCGCCGGGCAGGTCCTGGAGGAGGATGCTGTGGAGGTAGATGTGCTGCCGCACGAGTGGTATCCGGCCGCCGTGGACAGCGAGGACGCGCACTGACTCGGGCACCTGGGCGTAGGGGTAGTCGATGGTACGGCCGTCCGGGCGTACGGCTTGGTCCACGGTCAGACGGGTCGTCTGGCGGGGGCCGCCTGTGTAGAGAGTCCGGCTCTGCCGCCGTTGCCATGCGCTGCTGCCCATGGTGATCACCATAGGTGTGTGCGCTGCGTTCGGGGCCCTGTTTGTGAGGCCCTGGTCATCGTCTCCGAGGCGGGAAGCGCGCTCGGCATCCTCCTCGCCGCCCGCGCCCTCGCCCCGTAGCTGGCCCCGCTGCGCCAGGTAGGTTGAAGAGCACAAGACCTGGGCCATGGAGGGGACCATGAACATCGACCGCACGCCGACCGTGGACGAGATGGCGATGTGGCTGGCCGACACGAGTGTTCCCCTCGCCCACCGGGTGCTGTGGCGCCTCCTCGACGAGTCCGATGTCCGGATCGGTGAACTCCTCGCCATGGAGGTACCCGTCGTGGCGCTGGCCGACCGGACCCTCCACATCGTGGATTCTCAGGAGGGCCCCAAAGACGTCAGCGTCACGGAGGAAGCGGCGACAGGACTCGGCGAGCTCATCGGTACGCGGCAGCACGGCCCCGTGTTCATCGAGCCGGACGGGACTCGCCTGACCCGCACTTCCACAGCGGAGACCTTCCGCACTCTGACTGGCATGTCCCTGCACGCGATCCGGCACGGCCGGCTCGACCGATGGCGGCGCGGTCGGCACGACAGCGGCATGCTGGCCGCGCCGCATCACACCCTCACTGGCTCGAACTGACCCCTGCTTCACGGGGCCGGTCATCAGTGCAAGGCGGCGAGGTGGTCTGCCGCGAGAAGCAGAAGCGCGGCTCCAGCCGAGGCCAAGCACGCCACCTGGAGCCGCCGGTATTTGATCAGCGCCAGCCGCGACAGGACCCCGACCTCCTCGCAGCGAGCGTCCTCGCGGACGGCTTCCCGGATCTCCTCCGGCGTCAGCTTCGCCCAGCGCAAGAACGAGCTGTGGCCGTCGTCGTGGAGCCTGGGCAGAACCGCGAGTGCGATGAACACGATCGACACCCCGACGAGCCCGGACGCCACGCCGGAGATGATGCGGGCGATGCTCGGGCCGTCGGATAAGGCGGTGCGGATCATCGCGGCCAGCCCCGCGTCGAGAGCGAAGAGCAGCGCCGCTTTCGTATCAGTCTTGCCGAGCGCCTCGGTGGCGCTCTTCAGGGCCCGGTCGAGGCCACTGTCGTCCTGGTGGTTCGTGGATCCGCTGGTCACGGTTCTCCTCCGATGTTCGGGAACACGAAAGGAGCCCGAACAGCTTGGGGCTGTTCGGGCTCCGTCGAAGATTCGGTTATGCCGGCCCGGCTACAGCTCCGGGCGCGCACAGGTAGCGTGGGCGGCAACTGCACGTAAGGACGGGGCGGGGGACCATGGACACAGAGCCGGAGAACAACGGGGCAACGATCATCCCGTTCCCCGGGACGAGGGCTACGGGCCGCGAGCACCCCGCCGCGAAGGACCTGCGGAACCTCACATGGGGCGACGTCGAAGAGTTGCTGGCCACGGCACCCCGTCCGCGTTCAGCCTCACCGTCGGGCGCGACCGGCCAACGGCACATCCACCTCCCGGCCGCAGCGGCATGGCGACTCCGTACGCTCCTGCACGAGCAGGGCTGCTTTGGCACTTCCCCAACCGCACTGTGGCCCGACACCCCACGTTGCGCAGACGCGTTCACGCGCGCCCTCAAGAAGCCGTGAGGCTGGCCTCAGCATGACGAAGGCCCCCTCCGCCGGGCGTGACGGCAAGGGGGCCTTCCGGTTACTCGACCGCTGTAAGCGGCGGTGCAGCAGACGGTACTGCCGCGGCCTTTGTCTTGCCGTCCTCGACGCGCTGGACGACCTCGCCCGTACCCAGGACGGCCGCTGCAAGGCCCAGGATCAGGGCCTGTGGCAGGTCATCGACGTAGTGCGCGACGAGCGCGATGCCCGCCGCGATGATGGCGTACAGACGGGTGCTGTTCGCGTGGATGAAGGTACCCATGATCTTCTCTCAGCTTCCGTAGGCGAGCTTGTGGAGCAGGTCCCAGCCACGGCGGCCGATGGCCGGGTCGTACGGCTGGCCCGTGGTGTAGAGGCCGTGCTTGGCGTTGAAGCCGGCCACCGCGCGCTGGGTGGCCGGACCGTAGTTGTCCGAGGACGGGATCGACGGGTCGAGCCAGCCGGTGCGCTTCAGCGCCTCCTGAAGGCCCTTCGCCGACGGAGTGCTCTTGTTCGGGGCGAGGCCCGCGGGGAACGGCGGCGGCGAGTACGACGACGAGCCCCCCGACGAACCGCCAGTGGAACCGCCGCCGGAGACCGGGCCGGACGGCTTGCCCTTCAGCCGCTGCTCGATCCGGTGCCGCATGTCGGCCATCTCGAAGCCCACCGGGTCGATCTTCGTGTCCGTCCACTCCTTGTGGCCGATCACGCTCCCCGCACCCCACTCGTGGGCCCGGCAGATCGCCGCGGACGCGCGCTCGATCGCATCCAGCTGCGCCGACGGCCACGGGTCCTCGCCGTCGCCCAGGTTGATGCACTCGAAGCCGTAGAAGTGGGTGTTGCCGTCGGTGTCGGTGTCGTCGGGGTCCGGCAGGGACTCCTCAGCGATCACCGCGCGCAGCACGTCGCCGTCGCCGCGCCCCGCGTGGTTCGCGCGGCCGTTGCCGATCAGGTAGACCGTGCCGTCCTTGTCGATCACCCCGTGGCACAGCGGGCCCGGAAGCTCGCTGTATCCGTTCTCGCAGATGCTGATCGATGCATCCGTGCCCGTGGTCACCGTGTGATGCACGATGATCCCGTTCACCGGGCCCCACGGCCCCTTGCCATTGCGGTTGTGCGTCCGCCAGCCCGGACGCTCCACAACGCGGACGCCCTCCTCACGAAGGGCAGCGACCAGACGGTCGGGATTCAGTGGTGTCGCCACCAGGTGCTCTCAAACTCCCCGCGCCCAAAACCAGTGTTCTCACTCCGCCCCCACAGCGGATCCTGTGCCGGGGATCAGGACGCGGTGCCCTTCGACGCCAGCCACAGCTGCACCACCATCACCAGCAGCGGCGCCACGAACGAGCTCAGTACCAGCCGGCGCGTCGCCGCGGCCTGCGTCTGATCCTCCGTGCGCTGCTGCGCCGCCCGCTCCACCATCTGTTCGTGATCCCCACGAAGATGCGACAGCCCCGCCTCAACCTGACCGATACGCTGCTCCACCGCCCGCTGATCAGCCCGGTACACGTCCTCCGTGACCACCTGATCCAAACGAGCCGCGAGCTGCGCCAGGTCGCCGCGCAGATCCTCGCGCAGCTGAGACACGGCACGGTGCAGCTCCCACAGCGTGGGCTCGGCGCCCGGCGGCGGTACAGACACCGCAATCACTCCCGCACCCCGCGCTTCACCCCTGATGGTACGGGTGCATGCGTTCGAGGAGCCGGTAGAGGACAGGTCGGCTGGGTCCACCTGGTCACTTCAAAGTGGCCCCGACGCCTAGCCCGGTGCGCCTGTACAGTTTTCCAGTTTTCCGGAGTGGGTGCGCGCCCCTCTTCGGGTGTGTAAGGCTGTCCAGAGTCAACTTTTATGTGTCAGGCAGGCCGTCAAGTTGGGATGTGACACTGACACCTACGAGCAATGAGCCTCTGCCACGGGAAGGCTCCGTCCCCCGCAGCAGCTCGCGCGGGCCCGCCCCGACGGCCGGGTAGCCGTCGAAGCGGGCCGTTGAAGAGGCGACCTCAGAGCCACCGACCCCCGGTGATTCACGCACCGGGGGTCGGTTCACCTCGCCAACCAGGCCGCTAAGACCGGTGCCACAAACGCGGCGATCACAGCTAGAGCCCGGTGACGACGCTCGATTCCATCGAGAACCCTGCGAAGCCCCTCCTGCACGCGCTGCCCCACAACGATCTCCCTTCTCCCCTCCGGGCCTGGACAGGCCCTGCCCCGGGCAGGCGGCCCGGGAGCACACCTGGTGAGAAATCGCTACGCGACAGCACACGCGATGCTACGGCAAAGACCGTTATCCGCAGGCAACTTGTGGAAATCCGGCGCCCCTTGTGGACAGTGGTCAAGGCGTTGAACGCCGAGCATGCCGACGTTCACTCTTGCCACTACCCTCATGTGCCCGTTTCCGGCGTCCCAGCCGGCTTCGTTCGCTGCCTTGCGAGCCGTCTGGAACCGGGATTGTCAGTGGGGGCACGTACGGTGAGGGCATCAACCCAAGTGCTGGCTGCGCTCGCCAACTGCCCCGTTCCCCATGGAGCGGGGCAGCTGGGTTTCCGGACCCTCGACAGCCCCGCCGGACCTCCAGCCCCGTACACATCCGGCCATGGTCACCGGCTCCGTCTGGCATCCTCTCTCGAAGAGGGCTTCGAGCGAATACCGTGGCAGCAACGCGAAGACGACCGAGAAGAGGGGGCTCGGATGCACATCACGGTCATGGCGCAAAACCTCGGCCGAGGCGGCTGGAAGCACACGGACGGAACGCTCGAGGACCGGTGGCCACACCTCGCCGCCAACATCAACAGCATCCGCCCCGACATCCTCCTCGGCCAGGAAGCCGAAGGATGGGCAGCAGACGGGCACGCCCGCCTTGCCCACGCCGAACGCGACCTGGACATGGACGGCATCCTCGCCCCCAGCCCCTCCGGCCTCGGCCCCGTCACGATGTACCGCCGCGAGACCCTAGGCCGCCGCACCTACCTCAACCACGACTTCTCCGCGCACGAAACCCACCACGGCTTCGAGACTGTCGGCTGGAACGTGCCCTGCCTGCCGGCCACCCTCGCCGCGGGAAGCGTGCACCTGAACCCCTACGACATCGGCCGGGCCGAAACCGAGGTCTCGTTCATCGGCAGCCGCGTCCTGCGCCCCGGCGGCGGGTACGGCATCCTCGCAGGAGACTTCAACTACCCGCCGATCGCCGGGCCCGATCCGGCATACGAACGGATGCTTCCGTACAACCGCGGGTCGCGGCTCAAGGTCCCCGACGACCCGGCGAACCCGGGCCTGCCCGAACCCGATCGCCGCGTGGCCCGGCGGATCGCAGCCAAGGGCTTCGTCGACGTCGCCTGGCATCTGTTCGAGCAGACCGGCGACGAGAAGCTACTCCAGCGCACCGGAAGCGATGATCGAATCGACTGGATTCTCGTCAGCTACGCCCTGGTGCCGTGCATCATCGACTACGGCGTCGTCTCCGGCGGCTCCGACCATAACGGCATCTGGGCCAAGCTCGACCTGGCCAAGGCGAAGACCGACGACGTGTGGAGCTACCGATGATCAAGCAGGGATACCACGAGCCTGAACCGATTGAAGGCTCGCCCGAGGGCTATCCCGCCGATCACCTGTGGCAGATCACCGTCGACCGGATCGTCATCGAACGCTGGGATGCGGACGCTGCCGCCCACAATCGGGAAGTGGCCGACGACCTGTGGGGCAGCGTCGACTCCTACGTGCACGAAACCGGGCTAGAGCTTCTGCCGTGCCCGGGCTGCGGCAACACCGAGAGCCTGATCATCCGAGGGGCGTGGGGCGACCCGATCGTCGTCCACTGCCCGTGCGGTGACTACCAGACCACCCCGACTGAGTACACCCACTCGCCGGCCAACGACTGGGGCCGTAACCTCCTCAAGCGGCTCATCCTCACCACCGCAGACCCCGCTTACGAAGCCCGCCGCCTGCTACACCGCGTCACCGAGTGCCACGATCAGGAACGGAAGAAGCAGACCCAGCCCTGGTACAGGGGCCCTTACCAGGAAGACGTCGCGGTCGCCGCCTCCGTCGACCTGGAGGGAGACGACCTCGGCAGCTCCCTCACCCAGGCGCTCCAGCCGAAGCTGCCTCAGCGCCATGGCGGCAGGCCGCTGCACCTCCTCCTCGTCAGCGTTGCCCTCGCGCTGACCATCCCGCAGGTTCGAGACAGTGAGGACGGGCGCAGGCTCCGAAGTGCCGTCGAGAGCCTGCTGGGGCACCTCCGTGCGGAAGGCGCAGCACCAGCGTCTCTCTAGCGTGATGCGCCGGAGGGGCGATGCGGGCATCGGTGGCCGGCTAGACCGGCACAGTCTCAAACACCGACAAGTCGTCGGAAAACACTCCGACATATCGTCGGAATCTGGAACCTCGTGACGGCAGTAGCATCCCCGCAACGACCCCTAACAGCAGGGAGGTTGCTGCCATGAAAACGCTCATCGTCGGCTCGCGGGCGAGTCGCCTGGCCAGAGCTCAGGTCCGGGAGTGGCTGGGCCCGCTCCGTGAGCGATTCCCACACGTGACGTTCAAGCAGCGCGTGATCCTGGAAGGCGGCGACGAAGACCGCGAGACGGCCACGCTCGCCGCCGTCGCCAAGACCACCGGGGGCAGTGCCTTCTCCACCAACCAAGAAGCTGCCCTCCTTGCGGGAGCGGTCGACGTCATCGTGCACTCCCTCAAGGACCTGCCGACCTCCCAGGCCCCGGGCCTGACCCTCCTGCCCACCCCCGCCCGCCGGCAAGACGTGCGTGACGCCCTCTGCGGCAGCACCCTCGCAGACCTCCCCAAGGGCGCCCGCGTGGGCACCGGAGCACCACGCCGCATCGGCCAGCTCCTCGCCCTCCGGCCGGACCTCAACATGGTCCCGATCCGAGGCAACGTCCCCCCGCGCCTCGGAAGGCTCCAGGGCACGGACGCCCTCGACGCCGTGGTCCTCGCCGCGGCCGGCCTGAACCGCCTGGGCCTTGGGCACACCATCAGTGAGCATCTCCCTCTCGACACCTACTTGCCCTCCCCAGGGCAGGGCGCCCTCGGCATCCAGGTCCGCGAGGACAGCGAGGCGGCCCGGCTCCTCGCCGACACCGGCAACCCCATCCTGGACACGGAGGTCAGGGCCGAGCGGACGCTGCTCGCCGAACTGCACGGCGGCTGCTCCGTCCCCATCGGCGCGTACAGCAAAGCTCACCGCGACGGCACGTTGACACTCTCTGCTCAGGTCTCGGCCGTCGACGGAAGCCGACACGTCGCCACCTGCGGCACCGGGTCCGTGCACGACCCTGAAGAGCTCGGCCGCCGTGTCGCCGACGATCTCCTCACTCAAGGGGCGGAGGACATCCTCTCCACAGTCCGGCAGAGGACCTGAAGCCGGCGGTACGGCTAGGCCATCAGGCAACGGCTGGTCCGGAGCGAAAACCGCTCCAGACCAGCCGTGTGGGGCAGACTGCTGTGCCTACCGCGTGTAGGTGATCCTCAGCTGCGGCGGGTTGGCCTGTCCCACGCCGTGCGCGCGACCGTAATACGTGTCGGCGGTGGAGTTCGGGTCCAGGGCAATGCCCTTCGTCCTCGCCGGGTCGAAGAGGTTGCTGATGTCGATCCACTTCCCCTCGTTGCGGCCGAAGTCGACCGACTTCGAGGCGCTGTAGCTGGAGAAGGAAGCCGGGCGGGAGCCGTGCCCGTGGGTCTTGATCACGGCCGTTCCGCCGCTGGAGCTGTACCAGTGATCGAAGTACAGGTAGACCTCCGCGCGCAGGACGGTCGCTCCGGCGAGGTCCTTGGCCACCTCGGCCGGGAAGCCGGCGAGTGCGGCGAGGGTGCCGTGGGTCTCCGAGTAGTAGCCCTGGAGCAGCTTGTCGCCGTAGAACGTGCTGTAGTCGGCACGCCGGTCGTAGGAGCCGGTCCAGGCGGCCGTGTACGTCTTGGTGTACTGCTGCGGGACGGGCTTCGGGTCCGGGGTAGATCCGCCAGAACTGGAGCCGCCCGTGTTGAAGCCGCCGGATTCAGTGAGCTTCGGGCCGACGTCCTCCACGTACATGACGGCCGGGTAGCCGTCACCGCCAATGAGCGTGACGGACTGCCCGGACGGCCCTTCCTTCACGTCGAAGGTGGCGAGGAGCCTGTGCCTGCCCGCGCCGAGCGCAGCGCCGGAGACGGGCAGTTCCAGACGGACCCGCTGCCACGCCCCGGTCCGGACAAGCTGGTGCACGGCGCTCTGGATTTGCGGAGACTTCAGGGTCGGGGTGTCAGCGCCGCCGTCCCGGAGGCGCAGGCGCAGCTCGCCGCCGCCCACGGACGGCTCGACGTGAGCGTCGACGACGATGCGGTACTCGCGGGCCGGGTCGGCGTCGAAGCCGATCTCGAACCAGCCGACCTCGGTGCCGGTGGTCTTCAGTCGGCTCGTCTGCCTGCCGATGGCGATCACGCCACGCGGGAGCCGGTCGAGAGTGGTCTGCAGGTCGGTTCCGCGCCAGGTCAGGCGGTCAGCCACTGCGAGGGACTGGAAGCCGGCGCTGCCGGTGTCGCTGATGGAGGCTACGGCGGTGCCGTCGTGCGACGTGAGGCTGAGGTAGTTCGGTGCGCCGGTGACGAGGGAGACGACCTGCTCGCCCTGTCCGTCGTACAGCCGGACGCCGTCGGGGGCGATCTCAGCGCGCTCACCTGTGGTCGCGCTGGTCATGATCGAGCGGACTTCGGCGTTGTCGAACGACACCTGCCCGGCCGTGCCCGCGGCCTCCAGGCGGGCCTCGGCGCGGACGGCGCCTTCGGGGGCGCGGACCTTGCCGGTGATGCGCCGCCAGCCATCGTCTCCTTGAGGCTGCGGTGCCGCGATGGTGCCGCTGTCGAGGATCTTGCCGGTGGCGTCCTTCCACACCAGCGAGATCGACACGCTTGCGCCTGACCAGTTCGTCGAGCAGCGGTAGTGCACGCCGAGCCAGTACAGGTCGCCTCCGAGGACCGGGAAGGGTTCGTAGGGGAACCAGCGCGGCTCGGCTGCCGTGGTGTCGATCGTCAGGCAGCGGCCCGAGTCGTGGCCGCCGGTCTCGATGCGGGCCCAGGGCAGTCCGAGGGTGGTGATGCGGGCCTCGACACCGCCGGTCTCAAAACCGGGGTCGGGCACAAGGTTGCCGGTGGAGCCGACGCTGAGTTTGTCGGCGGTGATGGAGCCGGCGGCAATGTCGGCGGTGCCGGTCTGGCGCGGCTCACCCGCAACAGCGGCCGTGGCGGGGCTGGCGGCGCCGGACAGGGATCGCGTGCGCAGGCGTACCCACCACTGCTGGTATCCGAGAGGGACGGTGACGTGGCCGCCCTGTGCGGTCTCGATGGTCCCGCGGAGGGTTGACGCGTCGGGCTCGAACGACTCGGTGGGGCTGACGTGGACTTCGACGCGGGCGAAGTCCAGGGGGGAGACCGCGCCATTCTCGAACTTTCCGTCCCAGGTGACGACGAGGGAGGCCATGGCGGGCGCGACCGTCGGGGCGATCGGTGTCGGCGGGGTGGGGCCGTTGACGACGGTGACGCCGCTGGTGCCGTCCGGCTGCTGGCCGATGAGGGCGCGCAGGGAACCCTGGTCGTCGTGAACGTGGAGGGTGGCGTCTTCGAGGGAGGCGCTGGCGAGCTTGGGGGCCCGGATCGCGGAGTTGACCTGCTTCTCCAGGCGGGCGAGCCGGCTGCCTATGTCTTCAGGCACGGGGTGGTTCTTCTTTCGGTGGGGGGGGGGAGGGTTATGAGGTGAGCCCGTAGTGGTAGGACTCGGCCGGGTCGAGGGTGAGCGTGGCGCTCTCCCCGCCCGGGGTATCGGGGTGGATCGTCCAGCCGGTGATGCGGCACCAGCCGGAGAATTTCGTCCACTGGTCGCGGATGGTGACCCGGACGTCGTCGCCGATCTGCCATGAGCCGATCGGGGCCGCCGGGTGGTCGCGGACGGTGATCTGGTCGACGGTGCCCATGACCTGCCGCCAGGCACGTTCGGCTCGGGCCCGCTCGGCGAGGACGTCGGTCCCGCGGACCTCGGGCAGGTCGAGGGTCCGCTCCAGGCGTAGCCGGCCGTTTCGGACGGCATCCGTTGATCGCTGCTTGGCGCGGCCTTCGCCGATGCCGGTGGCGATGACGACTTGCGCGTACTCATCCGCGCTGTAGGTCACGGGCACGCTTCGGGTGATGTTGATGTCGGTGGAGAAGTGGATGTCGGTGCGGCGGGCGCCGAGGCGGGGGTAGCCGAGTTCGATGCGGCGCACGGGCCGGTGCTCGTCGTCCCAACGGACGGTGCACGTGTAGTCCGGCGAGTCCGCGGCCTTGAAGAGGTTGTCGAACTGGTCGCCCAAGTTCGGGGTCTCCCACCATCGGGAGTGCCACGGGTCAGCGGGCGTGCCGGTCTGCGCTTTCGACGTGGTGGCGTCGACCACGATGCCGAGATCACCGTCGGGGATGGACTGGGTGTAGGCCACGATGTCCCGGGCGATCTGGCAGGGGTCCGCCCTGACGTACGGGCCGCGCCCGCCGAGCTCCCCGTCGAGGTCGTACCGGCGGTGAAGGTACGAGGTCCAGCCGGACGCCTCGATCTTGAGGGTGTCGCCTTCGGGCTCGGCCTGCCAGATGATCCCGCCCCAGCGCAGCAGCCCGTCCCGCTCCACGTAGATCAAGGTCGTGCCGGGGTCTACGAGGTCGATGGCCGTGTGCGCGAGGCGCGGCGAGAGTTCTCCTCGTAGGTGCCCGGGGCCGCTGAGCTGCGGACCGAACTCCACGGTCGTCAGCGGCAGGTCGAGCGTGCGCCACTGGCCGGTCAGGGCGTCCTGGGTGAGGTACCGGTAGGTCACGTCACACCGGGCCCTCGGTGAACTCCAGATCGAGGATGATGCTGGTGCCCTCGTCGACCTGAAGGTGACCGCCGAACTTCGGGGTCAGTTGCGTCTGGACGAACAGGGGCTGCGTCGTTCCCCGGTACTCGGCCGGGATGGTGATGGTGTCGGCGATGACGACGGTGTTGCGGCGGACATCCGTCTGGTCGTCATCGATGGTGGTGTCCTGGCCCTCGTGGGCGCCCAGAACGGTCTGGAAGGCGCCGTAGGCCGGGTTGCCCTCGATGCGTAGGCCGGCGAGGGTCACCAGGACGATCGCCTTCGTGGCCCACCCCGGCACGGGCACCATCCACCGTGCTGGGGTGGGCCAGTCCGCGTACTTGTCGTTGGTCTGCCGCAGCTGGTTCGGGGAACCGGGGTAGACGGTGTGGAGGGTGCGTACGCGGCGGGGGTTCGCGACCTTGCGGACATCGGTGATCATCCCGGCCGTGATGGCCCCGGTGCGCGCGGGGATGTCGATGCGGGCGATGGCGATGCCGGTGATGCCCGGCGGCGGGGCTGTGGCCGTCGAGGACACGTTCGGAATGACCTCGAAGACGTTGATCTTGTCCTTCGCAGGGTCCAGGCCGCCCTCGTACTCGGGATCGACCACGCGGAGCACGATCAAGTCAGACCGCGGCGTTGCTCCGGCCGGGGAGATGGCCACGATCTCCTGGCCGATGTTGTAGGCGCTGTACGAGCCCTGCCACAGAGCGGCGCGGCCCCGGATGATGGCCGCGCCTTCACCGACCACGACTCCGGCGCCCGGCGTGGGCAGCGGTGCCACCTTCAGGTCCGGGCCCTCACTGATGCCCTCGCCTCCCTGCGCGAGGGAGCGGAGCATCATGCGGAAAGTCTGGGCGGAATGGGACGCGCCGGTGGTGAGCAGCGGCGCCTGGGCCAGCGTCACGATCAATCTCCAGATGAAGAAGGGGAAGAAGGGGAGTGGGAAGCGGGTTACAGGGCCCGGTAGGCGTCGCGCCATGTCACGGTCAGCCGGCATGACGCGGTCGGGTCGATGGCCGTCCAGCGGATCTCGCTGCGCCCTGGCGGAAGGTCGAATGCGCCAAGGTCGGATTCCGTGGTGAGGAGCACGGCGCCGCCGTTCTCGCGCTCGACGTGCCGTTGTCCTGGCCGGGTGTCGATGCGGGCCCACTGGCCTTCCTCGAGCGTCCCGTTGAGCTGGAGGGAACACCCGGTGGCCACCTGGGTGATCCGGGGGTTCGCGCACGGTCCGTGGACGGTGATCACTGGCCACGCGGGCACGTCGCCGCTGCTGGTGACCCAGCCGGGCCGCCGCTGCCCGCCCGTCTCTCCGCTGGCGACCCGGATCGGGGCCTGCACGGGGGCAGTGAAGCCGCCGGAGGAGAGCCAGCCCAGCCGTAGCTGTATCTGCTGCTCCGTGTCCGCGTAGAAGCGCGGATCGGTGGCCACGAACTCGATGTCGAGCGGCACCCAGCCGAGCGCGGCCTTCGACCACTCCGGATCAACCTTCTGTAGCCGACCGACCAGCACCTTCACCGGGGAGCCGGGCCACTTGATGCGTAGAGGAGTGACCGCGCCGCCGACGGTGCGCACCGCCGGGTCGTCGGCCACGGCCTGGAGGCGGGCCACCAGAGCGCGCGCCGCCTCCGGATCACCGGGCGTCCTGACGCCGCAGTCGATCCGGATCTTCCGCTCCGCGTACCAGTCCGGGGCTGGCCACACGCCATCCGCGCCGGGCTGGTCGGTGAACTCTCCTCGCCCGTCGGGGCGGCCGAGCCCTTCGATCTCGGCGATCGGGATCGAAGTGCCGTGGCCGAGGAGGACGCCACCGATGTCGATCTGCCAGTCCTGGAGGTCGATGCCGGTCACCGGAGCACCCCGCCCCGCTTGGCCCGCCGCACCTGATAGGCGACCGCCGAAGCGATCCCCTCGGGCGTCGCCGAAGACCGGGAGACGTTGATCGTCTGCGTGCCGATCGCGGGGGCCTGGTGCACCACCACGACCTGAGTGCGACCGCCGGCCGCGTCCACGAGACGCTTCGGGGCGACCGCGAGGCCGAACCGGTCGGCCACCGACCCGAGTACGGCGGTGGACCGCCCCCGCTTTGCCGGGCCGAGCGGCAGGTACGCCTCGCCGCCCGTGCTCTTCTCGGCGAACTTGATCAGTCCGTCCCTGCCGGGCGGGCTGCTGTAGATGCCCGGTTCCCACAGGCCGCCGTTCTCGTAAGCGCGGCCGGCGTTGGCCTTGATCAGGTCGTTGAGGAATCGATTCGCCTTGGCGCCCTTGATGTACTCCTTGCCGGCGTTGGCCACCTCGATGAGCCGGTCTTCCTCCAGGCCCGTCGCATCAGCGACCGCATGGATCCCGAGGTCGGGCTTGAGTGCCCCGAGGATCTTGAGGAGGTCCGTCAGCTGCTCGCTGTCCAGCACGCGGCCCGCGGCCTTAGCCGACTCGTTCGCGCGCTGAGCCTGGCCACGGTCTCGCGCGGCCTGGGCGGCGACGGTCTTGGCGTTGTCGTCGCCCTGTGCGGCGAGGCGGGAGGCGAGCTCCCCGAAGCCCTGGTTCGCGAGTTCGGCGAGGTTGCGCTGGAACTCCTCGGAGCCCTTGGCCGCGCTCGACAGCTTGTCGCTGTAGTCGGTCAGGGCGCTCTTTGCCGTGCCGGCGAGGCGCCGCAGGCTCTCGGCCATCTCGTCGACGTACTTTCCGCTGCCGGATGCCATCTTCTTGACGAAGTCGACGGAGTCCGCGCCCATCTGCTCCAGCGCGCCCGACACGTCGGCACCGGCCCGCCGAGAGATGGCCGCCAGGTTCTTGCGCCATTCCTCGGCGGTCCGCGCGGACTTGTTGAGGTTCTTCTCGAAGAGGCCGAGGTCGAACGTCTCCTTATCCCCGTCCTTCTTCGTTGATTTCGAAGCGATGTCGGAGACGGTGAACAGCTGGGCCCCGGAGCTGGGGTTGTAACTCCAGTCGGAAAGACCGCCATTCGCGTGGTAGACAACTTCGCCGCCGAAGCGCCGGGCCACCTCACCCAGAATGGCCTTCGAGCGGGTTCGTTTACTCGGCGCCAAAGGGAGGTAAGCCTCGCCTCCGGTCTCGTCCTCCGCCCAAACGCGCCACGTTCCGGCTGGGGCAATCTGTGCGACGTGGTTTTCGCGAACGCCGCCGTCGGCGTAGAACTCCAGGACGCCGCCGTCGGCTTCGGCCTTGCCGTACCGGTAGCCGTCAGCGTAAGGGCCCCAGGTGTTCTCCTTAATCGTGTTGAGGTACTCGTTTCGGAAAATGCTGATGGTTACGGTCTTGTCCTGAAGGCCGTTGATGGCGCTCTGGATCGTGCTTACCTGGCCGGTCGCCGACCCCGTAGGCACGGAGACCGTGACCTCCTTGCCGTGAAGCTCGACAATCTTGAAGCCGAGCTGTTCGATCTGGTCCCGCGCCTCCTGAGTGGGGGCGGACACGGTGACCGTCTTCCCGTGCGTGCTGGCCAGCTTGCCCTTCAGCTCCTCAAGCGAGGAGATGGCACTCTGCGTCCCGGCGGACACGGCGACGTGCTTGGCGCCGGGGGTAGCCGAGATCTTGGCGATCAGGGCGTCCAGGTTCGACCGGGCGGTATCAGTCGGAACGGTGACCTCGACCTGGCGGTCCTTGAGGTCCTTGATCTTGAAGCCGAGCGATTCGAGCTTGGCTCTCGCGTCGTTGTCGAGCGCCGAGAGAGTGATCGTTTTTTGGTCCGGGTATGCCTTCAGCTGTTGCTGGACGGCCATGAGCTGGGCCATGACCGGCTCCATGCCGGCGGTCTGGAGCAGGATGGACACCTGACTAGGTACGAGCCCTGCCGCGTCCGCGAGCTTCGTTGCCTGCTCAGCCGACAGCCCGTAACCCTCGGCGGTCGAGATCGCAGCCTCACGGGCTTTCGCCATCTGGTCCTGGGCTGCTTGCAGAGACTCGGGGACGGTTTTGCCCTGCGTCTGCGCGTATTGGTACGCGGCCAGTGAGGCTTCCGCCGAAGTCGTGGAGAGACTCTGGAAGGTGTCGTACAGCTTCTGGCCGTTTCGCGTCACCGTGGACAGTGACCCGTCGACGTTCAGCAGGGTCTTGCCGTAGCCCTCAGCCTGGTCCACGCCGCCCTTGAAGGACTCCTTCGCATCGCTGATGGCCCGGTTCATCCGGGACTCCGCTGCGGAGAAATTCACGCTGCCGCCCGCCAGGACGTTCAGCGCGTCGTGGAGGGCTCGGGCGCGGGAGTCGGCATCGGCGGTGTTGTCCGACAAGCGGCGCATCGCATCGCTGAACTGGCCAAAGGGGCCTGTCGCGTTGGCGGCGCTCTTACCGCTGGACCCGATGGCGTCGGCCATGTTCTTCGAGTCCTGAAGTGCCTGGGCCATCTCGCCCTTGACCGACCCGAGCGCGGTGGCCGCGCGGGCTGCCGCGACACCCTGGTCGGTGTGGACCTTCGCCGCGCCCGCCGTAGTAACGAGCATCCGCTCGTTGTCCTTGGCGGTGGCATTGAGCCGGGCCTGCAGGTCGCCGAGTCCGTTGCCCTGCGACAGGTAGGCGTCGGTGAGTTCGCGGACGCTCACGCCGGCTTTGCCCATCACGTCGACGAGCCGCTTCTTCCCGTCGAAGACCTTCGTCTCCATGAGGTTTTGCACCGCAGCGGCGCGGACGCCTTCTGTCGTCGCGCCGTTGGATTCACGCAGGGCCTGAGTGAGGGAGCTGATGCGGGACTGATGCTCAGCAGCGGCCTGGGCGGCCCTCTGCTGATGGGCGGCAAACAGCGACAGGCCCACGCCAGCCGCGGCCAAAGCAGCACCCCAGGGACCGCCCAGTACGCCCATGAGCCCGCGGGCAGCGCCGCCGACGCCTGCTCCCACGGCGCGCGCAAAGCCGGCGACCGGCGTGGAGGCGGAGCGGAATGCGGCGGCCATCTGCCCGACGACCGGCACGCGGGTTTCGAGGACGGCGAGGGCCTGGCCGACGCGGCCGATGGACTGCCCCGAAGCAGCGGCCAGGGACGCCTGTACCCGCATCTGGTCGCCGAAGGAACGGAAGGCCCCGGTCACCGGTCCAGAAACGTTTCTTCCAAGACCGAGCAGCATCGGGTTGAGACGGGCCATCAGCATCAGCGACGTGATCGCGGTCTGCACGGGGCCCGGTAGAGCTGCGAAGGCATGCACGATCCCCGCGACGGCCTGGCCGATCGGGCGCAGCACCGCGGACATCGAACCCAGGACCGACAGCGCCAGGTTCACGGCGGTGGTGAGGCCGCCGAGCGCGCTGGCCGCCCCGCCACCCCCGTTGGCCAGGTCGGACAGAGCATGGCCGATGGGGGAGAGGGCGGCCCCGAGGTTGCGCAGGACTTCCATCGCGGCGCGGCCCGCGTTGACCAGGACACTGACGCCGGAGGCCGCCACGTTGAACGCACCCTCCTTGAGCGGCTCGCGGAGCCCGCTGAAGGTCTTCTTCACCTCAGCCCAGCCCCGCGAGACCGACGAGGACGTGCGCGGGCCGAGCAGGGTGACCAAGTTCTGGCCGTAGGTGAGGGCGGAGGCCAGGTACGGCGTCGCCTTCGCCAGGCCGGTAGTCGCGAGCCGGGTGATCTTCTCCAGGCCAGGCGCGGCCGCCGTATAAAGGGTCTGGCCGGTGTTCTTCGTCTGCGTTTTGAGCTGAGTGAGCGCGCCGGCCAACCCCTTGGTCTGGGAGGCGGCGATCTCGCCCGCTGCGCCGGTGCGCGAGACGGCGGACCGCATCTGGTCGAACGCGTTGGCGCCCTGGTGGGCCAGGGCGGCGGCGCCCGCCAGGGCGGGCTTTCCGACGACCTTGGCCAGGGAGCCCAGGAAGTCCTTCTGGGACATCCGGTGCTCGGCCTGCTCGAACCCCTCGATGACGGTGCGGAGGCCCTTGAAGTTGCCCTGGGCATCCCACGCCTCGATGCCCATCTCCCGCAGGCCCTCGCGCATCTGCGCGGTGGGCTTCGCCAAGTTGGTGAGCATTCCGCGCAGCGATGTGCCCGCCTTGGAGCCCAAAATGCCCGAGCGGGCCAGCATCGCAACGGCGGCTGCCGTGTCCTCCAGCGAAACCCCGAGCTGCGCGGCAACAGGGCCGGTGTAGCTCATCGCCGTGTAGATGTCCTCAAGTCCACCCGAGGCGGCGTTCGCCCCGGCGGCGAGGACATCAGCGGCACGGCCCGCGTTGTTCGAGCTGAGCCCGAACTGATCCATCACGTCACCGAGAAACCTCGCGGCGTCGGCAGCGGAGAGATTATCGGCCGCCGCCAACTGCATCGCGGCTCTGGCGTTAGAAATCGACGATGTGGAGGTCTGGCCGGCCTTGGCCAATTCCAGCATCGCGTCCGCCGCTTTCGCAGCGGAGGTGCCGGGGATCGTCAGATCCGCCCCGAGCTGCCGGGCCTTGGCAGCAGCCTGGATCATCTCGGAGCCGGAAGCCCCGGTGACCGCCCCCCATTTGTTGATGGACCTCTGGTACTCGTTGCCTTCCTTAGCGATCTCCGCGAGGCCGGCAACGATGCCGCCACCGACCACGAGACTGCGCAGGTGGTGCATCTCCTGCCGGGCCGAGCCGACCCCCTGCCGCAGGCGCGACATGGAGGCGTGCCCGTCTGCGCCTGCCCGGCGCAGGCCAGCTCCGGCGTTGGCCGACTGGCGGCCGAGATCCCGCAGGCCGGCGGATGCGGTACGGGCGCCCGAACCGATCTGCGCGAGCCGGCGGTTCGTTGCCTGGACCGAGCGGTCCAGGGACCGCATCGCCTGCGCGGCCTGACGAACAGCGGAGAGAAGTTGTGCCGCGTCAGCGCGCATCTGCACGCTGAGCGTGTAATTCGACACCGAGCCCGGAGCCCGTTCTCCCCCGCGCCCGGTCTAGCTAGCTCCCCTGCTGTTCCCACACCTCCCGCGGCACCAGGCCGATCCGCACGCCGTAACTGTCCGGGCCGTCCGGCACCTGGTCCTGCTCCCGGGCGATCAGCTCACACCCGACGCAGCGGACCGTGGTCGTCACGTACGCGTAGCGATCACCTCCTGCCGACTCGTCCCACTCCACTGCCCGGGTTCCGCACTGGCCGCAGGACTGCCGCCGGTAGGCGGCATAGGCCAAAGCCTTGGCCCGGTCCGTCTCCGACCAGCGGCCGTCACCGGCACCGAGGAAGAAGGAGTGGGGGATGCAGTACCTATCGCACAGCTCCAGCTCCTCCCGGAGCCGGAGATCAGCGATCAGTCTTTTCCCACCTCCTCCACGCTGGCGCTGGCCACCTGCTGCACCTGCCACGCCGCCTGGAAAAGGCTGTTGGCATCAGCGATCGGCCAGGCATCGAGGAGGTCCTGCGCGTCCTGCTCGCTCATGCCGTCGACCTCCTGGCCCTGTCCGTCCCGCTCGACGTGGGCGGCGGCGATCAGCGCGGCCGGGAAGAGCTCCGGGTTCCAGGCGTCGCCCTCTTCGGCCTGCGTCTCGGTGGGCGGGAAGCGCCTGATGAGGGCGTCGATGGCCGGTCGCGGTAGAGCCCGGAAGTGCAGGGCTATGGACACCTCGTCGTAGAGGGCCTGGGCAGCGGCCAGGTCGTCCTCCGCGCGGCGGGTCTCGCCGCTCGTGGACCGGCCAGCAGCGGCGTCGGCGTGGCGGCACGCGGCGAAGTGGGTCTTCGCGTCGTCCAGGCAGCGGCGTGCGCTCTGGTCGTCGCAGATGGTCATGACCCGCTCGGGCAGGGCGCGGGCGCGAAGGCGCGCGAGCTTCGCGGCCCAGTGGGCGTCGCGGGCGACGGCCTGAGCGGGGGGCGGGGAGGAGATGGGGATGGGCACACGAGCTCCAGGAACAGAAAAGGCGGAGAGGGAGGAGACCCGGCCGGGCGCGTGCGGCGGCGCGCCTGAGTGGAAGGGAGGGGAGCACGCCATGCGTGGCAGGCACCCGGCCGGGCAGATGAGGGGGCCGGGGCCTACGGCTTGTCGGTCTTCGGCGGAATCGGCTCACCAGCGGCGGGTGGCACGGGTGCGTCCTGGACCGGCTTCTCGGTGATCGAGAAGGACACCGTGAACTTCGCGGCTTCGTTGTCCGTCGAGTAATTCGGCGATCGGCTGCCGATGCGCACGGGGAAGACATCCATGGACCTGTTGCCCGGGATGTCGCCCTTGCGGAGGAACACGATCCAGCCGGTCTCGTCCTTCGACAGCAGCTGTTCGATCTCGTCGCTGATCTTGTCCTCGTAGAAGCCGAGGCTGCTGTCGTCTGCCTCGTCCGTGCCGGGGATCTTCGTCTCGAAGGTGCTGCCAAGGTCGGGCGTCTCGATGGCCTTGTTCGACAGGCTCCAGCCGTCGATCGCCGCGATCGCATTGGTGAGGTCGGTGCCGGCCGTCAGCTCCGGCCGGGTCGGGATGTGGCCGGTGGAGGCGACCTTGGTGAGCCACAGGACCCGGGTCACGCCACGGCGGCTGTACTTCTTTACCTGCAAGACTGCTGTCCGATTCCAGGGACGGCAGCCGTGCGCGAGGTGGTGTGAAGCGGTGGCCCCGTCCCTCGACGTTGCGTCGGGGAACCAGCCCGTACCAAGAACTTGGCCGGGAGTCCGCGCGGGGCCTCCGCGGTGAGGGCGCGGACCGAAGTCAGCCAGGACGGCTGGCGGCGGTCACCGCACGCTGATCACGATACTGCCACCAGCGGGCATTCCGGCTTCGGGCAGATCAAGGCCGCGCGCGGTAGGGGGACGCCCGGCTACTCCTACGCCTCCCACAGGCGGGCGAGAACAGCTTCTGGTCTACAGATCGAGCAGGTGACGGCTTCCTCTGGGTCGGCCAGAAGACGTAGCGCCTCGCGGTCGGTCACCAACTGCTGCGAGTGGGCGCCCGCCGCGCAGTCCGCGCGGTGAATGACGAGGTCAGGGCCCCGAGACAGGATCGACTCCTCCACGCGCCAACGCTTACGCTCCTCAGGCGGCGGAGGGTCGAGAACCCGGTAATCCTGATCAGGCAGGGGCTGCACCACGGGGTACGGTGCGCTGAAGGTGATCTCTCGCGTCTGAGCCACAGGCCCGCGCGGAGTATCAAGCCGATCAGGAACCTCGAGGACCAAGTCGTACCACCAGATCCCGGACCGGTCGCGCCGTCGTCGAGTCACGCGGACGTCGACGACTCCTTGATCGCCGGGCAGGGACACCGTGGCGTACGGAAAGGCCACCTGGGGCGTCTCGTCATCCACGCTTCGAATTCTAGTTCGAACCTGTGAGGGGTGCGGGCCAGCTGCCCCGCGCTGGCAGTTCGCAGCGGGGGCGGCGAACGTTAGCTGTCCAGGTGGGGGTGAAGCGCCTTCCGCTTCACGATCTTCTCGACCTCGTAGCGGTTCAGCTCGGATTCCTTGGCGTGCTCGGTGATCGCCTCAGCCGCGCGCTCGGCAGCCTCGCGCCACGCCTTCCACTGCGCATCCCAGTCTTCGCCGGTGAGCCCGGAGAGCTTCTCGCGTTCCTCGACGGAGGCGCGCTGAAGGTTGATCAAGGATTCGGGGATGTCGAGTTCATCGGGCATATGGGCGATTTTAAGTCAGCCGGTGGGTGGTGGTCGGCCACGGCGAGAGCGCGTCGGCTCTCTTCCCCCGTGGGTCAGCCGCTGATGCTGAGCCGGTACTTCTGGGCCCAGGTCACCACGCCGTTGTCGGCCGCGGAGGCGTCCGCACCCTGATCCCCTGCCGACTCGCGGGCCCACACGTCCCCGGCCGGTACCTTGATCGGCCGGGTCCACTCGCCGGTGGGTCTGCGTTCGAGCACAGCGCGGCGTACCCGATCGGACAGCCACTCGGCCTGATCGGTTCGGCCGGCGATCACGGTCACCTGGTAGTCCAGGTGTGCGTCCTCCGACTGATCGGCCAGGGGCGCGCCGTCGGAGGCGCCGCCGAGCGGGTAGAGCACCAGGTAGGGGAGCGGCGCCGGCTTCCCGCCGAGCAGGGGGAGGGCGCCGGTGCCGCAGGGCTTTCCGGTGGCCTCGGTGAGCATCAGGCGGAATGCCTCGGTGACGGGCGCGTGGTCGATCACTCGTCGCCTCCGGTGAGGAAGTCGGCGGCCGCGGACGCCTCGATGCTGGCGGCGCCGTACCGGCACATGCCCAGGGCTTCCCAGTGGGTGAGGCCGGGGGTGGTCAAGACGGTCAGGGTGCGCTCGCCGTCATCGTCCAGGATTTCGGCCACCACGACGGCGCGAGCAAGCATGCCCAGCTCGGCCTCACCGATCACCACGGCCAGGGACGCCTCTAGGTCTTCGGAGAGCCAGTTCACAGGGCCGTCCTGATGGCCGTGCCGAGCTCGCGCACCAGCTTCGGGCCTGTCTCCTGAGCGGCAGGTCCGAGGTGCGGACGGGGCGGCTGGCGATAGACGCGGCCCAGGCTGTCCGCTCCGGCAAAGCCGAACTCCAGCCGACGCGCCTGAGGCGCGGAAGTGCCGACTTCGGCCGTCACGACCGAACCGCCACCGGTGATCTGGGCTTGCCACGACGCCCTGTACTGGCCGGTGATCACCTGGGGGCCAGGCCGGCCGGATGCGTTCTGCTGAACCTGGGCCTTCAGGGCGTGGGCGCTGTGCCCCATGGCTGTGTGCATGGCTGCCAAGGCCGCGATGCCACCGCGCTCCAAGGCCGCGGCGAGCGCCCCGGCGCTGGTGAAGGAGCCACCACTCACTTCTCGTCCTCCCGGTTGTGCTCTTCCAGCCACACCGTGCGCACCACGGGGAACGAAGAGACCTCGCCGAGCGCCGCGACACGGTAAGTACGGCCAACGCCCTGCTCGTCCTTGGCCTGGACGACCCGGACGGTGTCGTCGTCTCGTACCTCGGCCGCACTCAGAGGCAGCAGCATCCGGTACCCGGCGCGTACCTCCTCGACCCACGCGCCGTCGTGCCCGCTACGGCTACGAATGCGTTCCTGCCCTCGGTACAGACCGGCTTGGCCCGAGTGGATCACCTGAGGGTCGGCGGGTGCGAGGTCGCCCGTGGCCGGGTCGAATACGTCCTCGCCGGTGCTGCGGGTCACCAGGACCGTGTCCGGCATCAGGTGCCTCTCCGCGAACGCGGCTATCGCCTTCGCGTCAAGCACTGATGGCCAACTCGCGCAGCTGCGCCAGGGTGGCGCGCGTCAGCTCGCCCGGTTCCCCGTCGAGGTCCTCGCGAGCGAGAACGGCTTCGTGGAGCTGGCGCCAGTCCACGGACCGGATGAAGTCGACGATCGCGTGCCGGAGATCGCTGGGTTGGGCCATCACCTCAGCCATGCCCTCGAACTCGACTCCCTTCCAGCCGGGCTGGACGTACAGCATGACCTCGGGGTCGCCTTCCACCGTCTGCGCGATGCGGTACGCCTCGACGCCCGAGGCGACATCGTGACCGTCGATTTCAATGACGACCGGCTTCTCTGGGCGTGCGCTGACACGAACGTGGTGGGTATCAGGGTAGGTGCTCACGAAATTGACCATAGGTGTGTGAGTGGTGAAACCTGCTGGACTATTCGGCTCTTGCCCTAGGCTGCTTTGCCGTACGTTGCGAGGTATTGCTGACGGAGGTCCGCCGGAATGCGGCCCCGGTCCGCAACCTTGATCCGGCGGCGCTTCGCCCAAGCCCGGATCTCGGCGGTGGTCGGCTCCGCCAGCGCCTTCGCCCCGGTTGCTGTCCGGAGGTTCCTCGGATTAGAGGCGGTGCCTCGGCGCCCACGGCTTGCTGCTACGTACGGGGCCAGTTTCTCTTCGAGGCGGGCATAGCTGTCATCGCTAAGGTCCACGACGATACGTCGACTATCCAACATGATCAGGCGTTCCTTGACGCTGTCGTCACGCTCCCCGGTGAGGTCGTCCACAAGGTAGGTCTCTACACGCTTAGCCATTAATTTCCCTTCCGTTCGGCGATGAAGGTACCTCATTCCCTGTATTTACCTAGCCGTTTCGCAGTTTTACGGGGAGCGGTCAATGTGTAGTTGCTAAGGCAACGCTATGCGGGTAGAAAAGGGACGCTGGAATGGCTTGCTTAGTCAGGAAGGGGGGCGCACCAGAGAGTGCGAGCTATGTTCTCGTTTCCTGTGACGGGTCGTGGCCGCGAGGGGTGATTCCACCCCGGACGGGGTCGTCGTTCAGCAAGGACCCGCCATCCAGCGCCGCGAAGGCTCGCGCCCGACTCCCCGTCCTGGGAGTAGGTGATCAGCCGTGTGTATCCGAGGGCCTGCGCGGCGCGCCAAGATGCCCCGTAAAGCATGGAATTGGCGTTTCGGGCGCCATCGCTTGCTGTCCGCGTCACCTCAAGGGTGCGGCCATCGTCAAGGTGACGGGCAACCGGGCGGCCGACAATGGCCACGGCACGGAGTACGCCGTCTTGGTCTGCAGCGCCAACGGCGAATACCTGGCCTGGCGGTGGTTTGTGATGCCGGTGCCACAACCGCACGAACTCCGCGGCCTCCCGGAACCGGACGGGCGTCAGCGTCAGGCGTGCAGATTCCGCTGGCTTGCTCATGGTCCGATCACCAGCGCCCTTGCGCGCCGGCGAAGGCGAGCCACTGCCACTCTGACGCAGCCGCAACGGAGACGAGCGGGCGGATTCAGCGGCGGCGGCGCGGGCACAGCGTCACCGTGGTCAGCAGCTCACGGCCCGTCGACGGGGCATCGTCCGGCGCGGTCTCGGCGGCCACAGCGGTGATCCGCCGTTCCAGGGCAGCGGCGTTGGCGGACTGGTCGACGGTGACGACGCCGTTGACGCTGACTTTCAGCGGCTCAGCGAGCAGCTTGGCCAGGCGTTCGCTCAGGACCTCAAGGGTGACGGCGCGGGCGGAGCGGAGACGGGCGTATCGGGTCTGAAGATCTGCGGGGTCGGTGTCGGGGCCGAGCTGGGCGAGCATCCAGCTCAGGGCATCGCTGTGCACAAAGGACTCCGGGGAGGGGAAATGGGTCGGCCGGGAGAAGTGCCGTAGCTTCTCCCGGCCGCGCGGTGGAGGAGGTGACTTAGCTGTCCTCGGCTGCCTTGGCGGGCTTGCGGGACGGCTTGCCGGTGCTGGGCTCGGGGGGCTTGCCGCCCTCCCAGCAGTCCGGGTTGGTGATCTGCTCGGCGATGGCCGGGTCGGTGATCTCGGTGCTGGCTATGAGGATCAGCGGGACGCGGTCGACGGGGTCGAGGGCGTGGACGGTCGCGGCCAGGGTGCCGAGAACCTTGCCCTGGTCGGCGGCGCTCACTAGAGGACCTTCGCGGTGATGTGGCAGTCCGGCGAGTACAGGACGGGCATCGCGGCGGCGGAGCCCTTAGTCCAGATCTGCACGGGGTCGTCCTCGACGTCGCGGGTGATCACGATGCCGGGTGCGTCCTCGCGCTCGATCTGCGGGTTGCTGCCGCGCGAGAGGGCCAGGGACTCGGCGGTGGTGCCGTACTGGGTCTGGCCCCACTTCGCCCGGTCCGGCGGCAGCATGATCCACCGGTCCTCCGGCAGAACGCGCCGGGAGGTGTCGTTCTGCCACACCTGCGCCTTGTAGAGGGTGACCGGCGGCAGGCCGTAGTTTCCGCGGACGCTGTTGATCTGCTCGGGGTTGAGGGTAGCCGTGGGGGTCTGGCCGCCGGCCGGGGTGCCGTAGTAGGCGGCCCGGTAGGCCATGTTGGCCGCGAGGTGCGACCACGCCTTGCGAGAGGTAAGCACCATCTCCGGCGCGGGGGCGCCGATGGAGTCGAGGTAGTCGATCCACCGGAGCTCGTCCGCGATCGGATCCGAGGTCGGGTCCGACCAGGGCTTGGGGGCCGTCGGCATGTTGGCCTGTGGCACGCCGTAGTCGGCCTCGACCGTCAGCCCGTTCTCGGCGACGAGGGAGAACTTGCCGTCCAGGAGCACGTCACCGGCCGCGAGCTCCAGACGGGAGCGGATGGCCTCGACGTGCCGTTCGACGTCGTCGTAGAGGAGTTCCACAAGGCGGTCGTCGTCGGCGCCGCGCTGGGCGTCCAGGAGTAGCTGCTCCATTTCGCCCACGAGCAGCTTCTGGCCGAGCGCGGGGAGCAGTCCCTCGGTGAGCTTGCTCTCCGCCTGCCGCTTCGCGAAGGGCACGCTCGCGTCGTAGGCGCGGTAGGAGGCCGCGTTGACGCGCCGCTTGTTCTGCCGGATACGCCACTTGACGTCCTTGACCTGCACCTCGCCGAAGACGGTGCTGGTCAGGAGGAAATCCTGCGGGTTGGGGATAGTGCGGGCGTAGACCGTCAGGTCGGCGACGGACACGCCCTTGATCAGGTCGGCGACGCTCACGCGGCCACCTCACCGAGGAAGCGGATCTGCGCACTGCCAGGGGCCGGGGCGACCTTCGCGGGGTTGATGCCGCCGGGGATGCGATCGGCCTTTACCGAGCCGTGCCAGAACAGCGCGGCCGGGATGTTCTTGGCGCCGGGCGTGTACAGGGCCTCGGCGTACACGAGACCGGCGAGCACCTGGCGGCCGTCCTTGGCTTCCGGATCGTAGAGGCCGTAGAGGCCGGAGGCGGTGATGCGGCCGACCGGGACGCCGGAGCGCACGAAGCCGTGCGGCTGGCCGGGCTCGGGCTCCGCGTAATGGATGCCCTTGGTGAAGGTGGTGAGGTCGAGGGTGATGGTCTCGGTGCTGTCGGTGCCGTGTCGGGACGCGAGCCAGTCGCGGTCAGCGGTCACCTGCACGGTGGTGGTGTACGGCTGGATACTCAAGCCGCTTTCTCCTGGTGATCGAGAAGTTCGCGCGCACTCACCAGGGCGGTGGAACGGTCCACGAAGAAGGGGGCGGGGCGTGGTCCCCGTGTGTACGAGCCCGTGTCGGGCCCGCGGGTCAGCTGGCCGGCGGAAGCAGGCCGCGTCGGCGGGCCATCTCCAGACCGGCGGAGCCGGGAGAGCGGGCGGGGGTGTGGCTGCGCGGCGGCGGCACGGAGGCAGGGGCGCCGCCGGGCGCGGGCGTCATCCGCGGGCCTGCGCTGGCCGCAAACAGCTCCGGCCTGCGGCTGGTGAGCTGCTGCACGGCTTCGGCGAGCTGCTCGTCGTCGGCTTCGTCGGCGACCAGGAGCAGGGCCAGGGCGTCATCGAGGTCGGCGCCGGTGGCGCCGGCCTGCGCAAGGTGGGCGCGACGGACCGCGGCGCGCTCGCGGGCAACGGCGGCGGCTTCGCGGGCGTTGACGGCCTCTTCCCGCTGGGCCAGCTGGAGGTCGCGGCGCTGGGACTCGGACAGGTCATCCGCCTGAGCCTTGCGAGCCACATTGACGTACTGCTCCAGGGCAGCGGTGTCCGGGAATCCGAGACGGTCGACCAGGGCTCGGACCGCAGTGCGCGCCCCCTGGTCCTTCTCCCGGGCCATGAGCGTCGCCAGGCGCTCCTGGCTCATCGTCAGCTCCACGCCCGTGGACGGGTCGTTCGCTCCGGACGGCGGATCGGTCAGAGTGCCGGAAGTCATGAGTGAGTGCTGCTCCCACACGGCCCCGCGCCATGCCCGAGTCTACGGAAACGAGCGGCGCAACCGGCCGACGGGCAGCACCAGGGCCGCTCGCGAACCGATCAGCAGACCCTAAAACGGCTGATCAACGCCTTCACTGGCATGATCCACACCATGTCTGACGATACGAACCGCACGGCCCCTCTCGCGGGCAACCTGAGAGCCAGGAACCGGCGACGGGTCGCCTGGGGCACGGCTGCCGCCCTCGGGGCCGCCGGCATAGCTGCCGGGCTGTTCCTCTGGAAGCCCTGGGCGGACGACGCCACCTTCACCGCCACCATCAGCTCGGCCTCCACCGGATCGGCCACGAGCGGCGAGAAGTGCACGCCGAACCTGGCTGGCGAGACCATCGTGATTTACGACAAGACGGGGAAGCGCAAGCTGGCCGAAGGCGTCACCAGCCGGGACGGCGAACGGCTGCCCGCTTCCTTCGGCAACTTCGGTGGCTACTGCTTCGACGTCACCCGCGTTGAAGGAGTCCCCGGCGGTCAGGGCAGCTATCAAGTCCAGGTCGGGGGCGGCAACACCACCAAGGTCACCGAGGAAGACCTTCGCCGTCCCGCGGACGCGCAGCGCGAGAAGCTGAAGACGGCGAAGATCCTGGACGACAACGAGAACTAGGCAGCCTTCGCCCCCTCGCCGGAGGCCCCTTCCCGCTCCTCCTCTTCAGGAACCTCCTCAGCCAGCTCGGTCGGCTCCTCCACGGTGCGCTGCCTCTCGGGTGTCTGCTCCTTGCGGCGTCCGTCGATACGTGCCACCTCTTCGCGGGCATCTTCAATCGGATACCCGGCGTCCTGAAGCATCCGGATAGCCGTCTCCAAGGACAGCACTCCGGCCCCGACGCCCTTGACGACTTCGTCGAGGACGGCGGCCCGGTCGGTGGGCGTGTGCGGGCCGAAGACGAGGCGGGCGGGGAACTGTTCGCCGATCGGCCACCCTTCGGCCTGGCCGGCCTGGTGCAGGCGCTGCACCATCCGCAAAAGCAGCGTGTACTTGTGGGCGCGTGCGAGGCGCATGGCGTCGACGAGGGAGTCGAGGGGGCCGAGGCTGAGCTGGAGGGCGTAGCCGCTGGGGACGTCGGAGGGGTCGACGGTGCCGAGGCTGACGGCGGGAAGCCGGGCGTTGACGGCGGCGCGGTCGCGGATCTCCTCGACGCGGGCGCGGAGTTCGGCGAGCTGGTTGGAGGTGTCGAGGACGTCCATTCGTCCGCCGTCGGCGAGCTGGAAGACGGTGCCGGGCTGGACGGACAGGGGCTTGGGGCGGCCGGTGATGCGGTCGACCTCGGTGTGGACGCCGGCGAGGCCGATGATGGGGGCGCCGGTGGTGGCCGAGGCGCGGGCGTTGTCGGTGTCGGTCTCCGCCAGCTCGTCCAGGGCTTGCATGATCTTGGCGAGCGTGGACTGCCCGAAGTGCTCGCCATCGGCGATCGTGTTGCTGATGTGGACCAGGGGCAGGAAATCGACGTGCAGGTCCAGGTGGTCCAGGACCGTGCCGTCGGCCCGGGTCCGGAAGGTGGCCTTCTCCAGCGGCAGGTCGTCCAGGGCCTGGCCGTGCCGTAGGTCGTCGAGCGTCCATTCGGCGTCGGTCAGGTAGCAGGTGAGCGTGGACAGCTTGCCGGGCGCCCACGGGTAGGCGCGCTGGGAGCTGCCGCTGGTTGAGCCGTACGGGTTGCCGGCAGTCCGCTCCCGGTCGTCCTGGTCGCCGCGGGGTGAGGGTGCGATGGGGGCCAGTTCGTAGGTGATGCGCCGCAGACGAGCCTTGATGCCGCGCTTTGGGTCCTCAGGAAGTTCCCACGCGAGGTGGACGCGGGTCGGGTAGTCGCCAGGGTCGGCGTCGTCCTCGAGGACGGGGAAGTAGAAGCCCGGGTCGACGGTCCGCAGCCGCACCCGTCCCTTCTCGGGGTCCCAGGCGAGGAGGTACAGGCCGTCGCCCAGGAGGACGGCCTTGCGTTCACAGGCCTGCATGCGCAGCGGCAGCAGCTCGGTCTCGGCCCACTGCCGCAGGCGCTCCTGTGCGGCTGCGGCGGCCACCGCGTCGGGGGTGGCCTGGTCGTCCTTGGCGTGCTCGGCGCCGGGCACCACGATCTGCTGCGATTTGCCGAGCAGGTGGGCGAGGGTGGTGTCGACGAACGCCGAGGGGTCGCCGAACTCGCGGCGCTCGGCTGCGTCGGGGTTCCCCGCGAAGGTGGCCAGCTCGCCGGCCTGGAGCGAGTCGTACGCGGACAGCAACTTGTAGGCGGCCAGGCGGCGCACCGCTTCGTCCGGCAGCCAGGTGGCCTGGATCTCGGGTGCGAGGACGCGGTGGGGGCGGCCGTCGTGGGTGGAGGCCATGACGGGCTTGTAGTTCAGCCACGACCAGGCGTCGATCAGGAATCGGGGCAGGCCCACCAGCAGGTATCCCTCGTCGGCCCCGCGCCCGCCTCTCAGCGTAGGCGACCAGGCCGTGTGTACCGCGGGGCCGGGCGCGTGGGACGCTGCCGCGATGGACGTGCGGCACGAGACAGCCAGCGCGTACCTCTTCGCCCGCTTCGGCCCGCTGTGGCGCCTCGGGGTGTCGAGCACCCCCGTCACGGCGGGTGGATGATCCCGGGCGGCCATATGAGGCCCGGGGAGAGCCCGGAGCAGACGGCCGTGCGGGAAGCCGTCGAGGAGACCGGCTACCGTCCGCGCCTCTTCCCGGCCGCCGGGAGCGTGCTGCCCGCGGACTACCCGCACCCGCAGGCCATGCTGGCGGAGCTGTCCCTGGGCAGCGCGCTGTGGTGGGTGGTCGCCATCCCGGCCGGTCCCGACGGACGGCACCCCGAGCCCCACCTTCATGTCGACCATGTGCACGTAGGCGTCGTCGACCGCCCGCACGGGCCCCGAGGGCTGGCGGAGCACCCGTTCCGCTGGGTCACGGCCGACGAGCTGGAGAGGCTGGACGCGCCCGCGGACAACCGCATCCTCGCCACCGCCCTCTTCGAGCTGATACCGGCCACGGCCGCCGCCGGCCGCTCACGCCCGGCGCTGGACGAGGACCTGCGCCGCGAGCTCCTGCGCCGCCGCGACATCGACCAGGCGTTCCGGGCGAACCTGCCCGTGGCCCGGACGGAGGAGGTGGCGGCGCAGTGGGCGGCGATGGACAACGACAACACCGAGTGGCTGCGGCAGGTCATCGACCGCGTCGGCTGGCCTGGACGATCACTGTGCGGCGACGAGGCTGCCGATGCGGCGTGGCTGCTGGCCCAGCACGCCGACCGCCAGCCCCACCTTCAGGAGGCATGGGTCGATCTGCTGGCCGAGGCAGTGACAGCGGGCGATGCCGAGCCGAGGCACCTGGCGTTCCTGGAGGACCCCATCTCCGTCCGGGCCACCCGCGGGCAGTGGTTCGGCACTCAGCACCACAAGTCGCCTACCGGGCAGTGGGAGCCCTTCCCGGTCCGGGAGCCGGGCGGAGTCGATCAGAGGCGGGCTGAGAACGGCCTGGAACCGCTGTCTTAGAACACCAAAAGGATCAACGACAGCTACTGACGTCGACGCCCCTCCAAGGCCCGCACAGGGCCGCTGAGGCCCTTCGAAGATCGTCGGCTTCGAAGCATCCGCAAGGCCGTCAGGATCCCTGCCCTTGGGGGTAGGGGGTTCTTCTCTATGGATGTTAGGTCTGGGTATTAGTAATAATCCCTGATCCACCTACGCCTGGTTAACCGACGCCTGAAAACCCGTCTTCGGTGGCAGGCCACTCGATCAGGTCCTCCAGGTACCCGGTCCTCCCGCTGTCGCCGCCCGGACGGCGGCCATGAACAACGGGGCGTTCGTCGCATCCATCAGCCGGACGTCCTCCTCCGGAGAGAACCATCCCCAGCCCAGCAACCCCGGTGACCAGCACCGCGCGGCCGCGAGGAGGCTACGTCCTCCACGTACGAATCGCCGGCGGTGAGCCGCTTGATGCGGGGGGGCACGTCGTATCCGACAACGCGATGGTCCACCTCGCCGGCGCGCACGGCGAGCGGCAGTCGCACGTAGCCTGGCTGGCGACGACAACGTCGACGACGACTCCAATCTGGGTAAGGAGCGGCTGTGCCCCTGGTTTCCGTGGTGATGCCGGTACACAACTCGGCGGCCACGCTCGGGCCCTCAGTTCGGTCGGTGCTGGCGCAGACCCACACCGATCTCGAACTGCTGATCACCGACGACGCGTCCTCGGACGACTCGATGGATCTGCTGAAAGAGCTGGCCCGGCAGGACGAGCGGGTCCTGCCGGAGGCGGCAGCCCGGCAGGGGGGTGCGGCCCGGGCCCGGAACCTGGCCATCGCGCGGGCCCGGGGTGACTACATCGCCTTTCTCGACAGCGACGACATGTGGCTCCCGACGAAGCTGGAGAAGCAGCTCGCCTTCGCCGCGACGGCCGGGACACCCCTCACGTTCACCTCCTACTACAAGGTCGACGCCCTGTACGCGGGCGAGGCCGCCGACTTCGTCCCGAACGGGCGTGTGGTGTGGGCGCCGGAGAGCGTGGACTACAGCGCGATGCTGGTCCAGGACCACATCGGCGCCCTGACCGCCATGTACGACCGCAGGGTGGTCGGGGCGAAGCTGATGCCGGACATGCCGAAGAGGCAGGACTACGCGCTCTGGTTGTCGATCATGCGGGACGGGACCCCCGCCCGCGCTCTGCGGGAACCCTTGGCGGTGTACCGGGCGCAGCGCCCCGGGTCGCTCTCGTCGAACAAGCTGTCGCTCGTCCCGTACAACTGGAACCTCTACCGCCGGCACGAGCAGCTCTCGGTGTTCCGGTCGGCTCGGGCTCTGGCCGGGGCGGCATGGCACTCGGTGCGGAAGTCGCGCATCTAGATCCGCCCACGAGCCCGGGGAGCTCAGTGCGCGACGCGATGCTGATGGACTGACCTCTCATCCGTCACCGCTCCTTCGGGTCTCCTTCCGGCCCGGGAAGCCCTTGGTAAGGAGCGCCCGGTTGAAGGCACCCAGTGCTTAACCGGAACGATCTCCGGATGGCCACGCCGGGGGCCAGGAGAGCGTGACCCGGCAGTGGACCTTGTCGATCACCCGTCCGCCGGGAAGTTCGGGAATCTGGTCATTCGGCGTACCGGCCGGGTAGACGGCGATGCGCGGGCCGGGCCCGTCACGGTGTTCCCGGCCCCAGGTACGCACGTGGTCGGCGATCCGCGCGGCGAAGGCAGGACCGTCCGGGCCGAAGGCGTGGACCCCGTATTCGAAAGACGATTCATCAGCGGTGATGCGCGGGGTGATGTAGGCGAAATTGGAACCGTCCACGCTGGCCATCGAGAACCGCTTGTTGTACGGGGAGACCAGACCAGTGTCGAGGTCCGGATCCACCGCCATGGTGCAGAACCCCGGCAGCACGGTGGCCATGTACATCTGAAGTGTGTCCACGGGCACTCCCCGCTTGACGGTCACCCCCGTCCAGGATTCCGTCCGCGGGCTGCGTACCGCGTTGGCCAGCAGGCCCGGCTCGGCGGGCAGCCCGTCATCGAACCGCAGGGTGATCTCCTCGGTGCCGTTGATCAGCAGCAGCTGGGCCTCGCGCTCCCCAGCGCCCTGCATGGACACGAATCCGCAGATCCGTGCCGAAGTGCTGACCAGGTGGTCGCCTACGTGCTGGAAGGCGACCGAGCGCGTGAGCCCTTGCATCCGTAGCGGCGCAACGAGCCGCCCGCCCTCGGCGAGCTGCTCGATCCACGCGGTCGGGATGTCCCACGTTCCGACGGTCACGATGATCACGTCGTAGGGGGCGTGAGCCGGAACGCCCTCTGCGGCGTCCGCGAGGACGACCCGCACGTTCGAGTAACCGGTCTCTGCCAGCAGACGGGCGGTCCGGTCCGTGACCTGCGGGTCGATATCGACCGTCGTGACCTCGCCGTCCTCGCCGACCAGCTCCGCCAGGTACGCGGCGTTGAGGCCGCCGGAGCCGATCTCCAGCACCCGCGCCCCCGGGCCGGCCTCCGCCTGCTCCAGCATGAACGCCTGGATCTGCGGCGCGGAGACCGAGCTGACGGCCCTCCCGTGCTCGTTCCTCTTGGTGATCACGGCGTTGTAGGCGTGGTACGCGTCCTCCAGGCTCGCCTCGGGAGCGAACCTGTGCCGCTCGACCCTGCGCATCACGGCTTCGACTTCCTTCGAGACGATCTCACCCGCCTCGATGAGCTCGTCAACGACCTTGTCGCGCAGCCACGCAGCGCGCTCGTGGTCGGAGGTCATATCGGTCATGGAGTGCGTCCTTGCTCAGTCGGTGGGCCTGTGATCAGCCGAAGCGCGAGCCATGCTCCTGGACCCGGCCGAGGCTAGTGAAGCAACGCTCATGCGGACGGAGATCCGACGGGAATCACTCCTCAGGGGCCTGCGCAGCAGGCCCATCGGCTACGCGGTAGAGGTCGTCGCAGAGGGAGGACGCTTCCTGGTGCACCGACCGCAGCCGGTACCGCAGTTCGGTGTCGGGGACTAGACGGAGTGCTCGGTCGTGGCTTTCGCCCGTGGCTACGAGGCGGGCTCGTTGCTGACTGACGTAGGCGGCGAGGAAGCGGCGCACTTCAGGTTCGGTCTGGCCGCTGTCGAGTAGGCGGGCGGAGTAGATCACCATCAGGGGAAACGCCCAGCACGCGTGCAAGAACCCGAACACGGGGCGGAGGGTGTTCTTCCAGGGGGAGAAGAACTCCTCCTTGCCGTTGATCTTGATTTCGGTCGCGGCTAGGGCGTCGTTGAGCCAGTTGTGACCGGCTTCGTGGATGAGGTCGCGGGCAAGCACGGCTGGGTGGCTGGTGTAGTCGGTGAACACCGTTCCGGGCAGTCGGCTCGTGGTCCAGCTCCGGAGGGTTCCGGTGAGGGGCTTGTGGGATAGGAGGCACGCCACGATGGCGTGGGCTGAGAGCAGCCTGCCGAATCCGGTCTCGTCAGCGAGATCGTAGGCAGTACGAGTCATCTGCCGAAGATGGTCCGGGGCCGGTGTGGTGCCGGGGCTGATGACGTAGAACGGGGAAGTCTCTGTTTCCTGCACCTGGTGCGACGGCGGGTCAAGCACTACTGGGAAGGCGCCGGTTCCCGAGGTGAGCGCGGCGGCGTTCCCGTCCGGGTGTTGTGCGTACCAGCTGAAGGTGTCGGCGTCTCCATCGCGGGCCGCGCGTTCTGCGCCTTCCAGTGCGTGGTGGGCCAGGGCGTACCGGGCGGCAGGATGTGCGGCTGTGAGGGTGCTGCGGGCTGCGCTGGCGTTGAGAGCTGTGTAGATGCGGTGGGCTTTGTTGCGGTGGAGTTGTTCCGTTGAAGGCAGGTGGAAGAGTGCGGTGAGGTCCACGCCGGCTCCTTGCGGAATGCGGAGGTGGGACCGGGCCAGAGCTGGCCCGGTCCCTTGGTGCTGCCCTGCCGGATCACGACGGGCGGTAGTGGGCGTCAGGAACGAGCCTTCGGCTGCTCGGTCGGCCAGGGGTCGGCGCCCTCCTCGGAGGTGTGGATGGTGAAGCGGACCTCTTCGCCATCGGTGTGGAGGTTCTTCACGGCGGCGAGGAAATCGTCCGCCCACGTGGTGGTGGTGTTCACTGCCTATTTCCTTCCGTGATGGTGATCGGCCGGACGCTGGTCGAGCGGCGCCCGGTGAGCCGGGGACAGGTCAGGTGTTCTTCGTCTCCGGCGGTTCGGGGGTGCCGCTGCCGGGCGGGACCGGGCAGCGGCAAGACGCTCCGGACGGTTCTTCGCCCGCAAGGGCGTCCCGGAGCAGAGCGGTGGCGACATCCAGCGCCGCGAAGTAGGACGGCCAGGAGGCATCCGGGGCGGGGACGAGACTGGCGTCGAGCACCGGTGTGACGAGCCTCGTGGTCTCGCACGTCAGGTTGCTGCGGGCGATGAGGAGGCGCACCGGCTGGGGAAGACGCGGGGTGACCTGGGCGGCGGTGCGGCACAGGGCGCCGGCGGCTGCTGCGTACTCGTCCGGGTTGCGGGGGAGGATGCCGAACCGTTGCCGCGTGTTCTTCGCGGTGGGGTTGTCGTACTGGTGGCCTTCGCAGCTGTCGTAGGTGACCAGGCCCCAGCCCCGGGTGATGACGTCGATCAGGGGTTTGACGCCGGGCTCGATGGCGTCTGCCCATTGCGGGTGCGCGGGGTCCAGGTCGTCGGCGGCGTGGACCCCGGGGAGGCCCTTGGCGTTGATGTTGCCGTAGGCGCTGGTGTGCAGCTCGGCCCGGTGGCGTGGTGCGTTCGGGTCGTCCCAGGTAGCGAGGAATGCGGAAACGTCCCGCATGGTGTTGGGGCTGCGGGGCCGCCACCGCAGGGTCTGGCACCAGGCGCCTTCCGGGTGCCCTGGGTCGGCGAGGAGCGCGGCGGTGCCGTCAATGATCCGCATGCGGTAGGCGCAGTAGGCGTCGTCGCCATCCATGTTCATGCGCCACCGGGTGGCGATGCATCCACCCCCGCACGTGGACCGGTAGTCGCAGGTGAAGCACTTGTTCATGAGCGCCTTGCCCTGGCCGAGGAGATTCGATCCCTGCTGGGCGGCGGTGATCTGGGCGGCGGTGGTGTTTTCGTCCAAGACCGTGAGCTGTGCTTGCGGCCACGGCAGCTCGTCGCAGCTGCCTATGCGGCCGGAGGGATACAGGGTGAAGACGTGGTCGCACTTCGTGGCGCTGAAGTGACAGAAGGAGGTGTCCAGGCCGCGGAGTCGGCGGATGGTGGGGACGGCCGGGGAGAGGTTGATCTTCCGAAAGTGGCCGGCGCGTATCCAGTGTGCGGTGGTGCCGATGATGAACTCGGCGTACTCGTCCGGGGTGATCGACCAGGCGGGCCCGTTCTCCGCGTTCAGGGCCTGTATCTGCATGAGGCGGCTGGGCGTGACGCGCTTGGTGCTGGCCGCGGTCGGTCGGGTGATGGTGGTGTCGAAGCAGGGGACGAAGCTGACCGAGCGGACGGCGGTGAAGCCCGCCAGGTGGTCGAGGACTTCGGCCGGACGTCCGAGGACGGCGGGGGTAACGGTGGTGATGATCCCTGCCTGACGGCCCCGGCCGGCCAGGAGGTGGAGCGCCGCGACCACGGCGGGATAGGTGGGCTGTCCGTCGTAGCCGACGCGCCACCGGTTGCCTTCCGCGTCGCCGTCCAGGGAGATCCCGATCTTCAGCTCGGGGTACAGCTCGTCGAACAGGTCGAGCCATTCGCCGTCCAGGTTGACGCCGTTGGTCTGCATCGATACGCGGACCACCTGCGGCATGCCCGCGAGCTCCCGGAGCAGGCCGGCCATGTGCTCCTTGCCCGCCGTCAGGGGTTCGCCGCCGTGCAGCCCCACAGCGAGGGGGCGCCCGGGGAACAGGCCAGGAAGGAGGCGAAGCTGGTCCGCGGTGATCCGGGCTCCTCCCGGGGATTCCTTGCGCTTCTCGTAGCAGTGGAGGCAGTCGATGTCGCAGGTCTCGCCGCGCACCTTCACGATCACCGACACGGCGTCGGTCTCGGGTGACTCGTCCAGGGTCCGGTACAGGTCGGAAACCTGGTTCCTCCGGTCAGCGGTGACGTTCACTGTTCCTCCCGTCTGGCCCCACCGGGGGCTTCTACGCGGGTGTGCTCACTGCCTCACCTGGTCGGCCCAGGCCAGGAGCTGGCTGGTGGTGAGGGGGGTGCGGGCGTCGGCGTACTGGAGGGACCAGCCGTCGCTGTACCTCTGGGGCAGCCACCCGAACCGCCCCCAAGCCGGGTCCACCGGGACGTCCTTGCTGCCGGCGGCGGGCCACACCAGGAGCAGGGCGTTAAGCAGCCGGGCGCGGGCCTGGCGGAACCAGTCCGGACACGGATCCGAACCCTCGGCGCTCTGCCATGCCGGCGAAGGCAGTGGGGTGTTCTTCCCTGCGAGGACGGGGGTCCACTTGTCGCCGAGCAGCGGGAGGCCGGCCGCCGTGTTCTCGGCCTGCATGACCGTGACCGACAGCTGCCCCAGCACCAGGTCGGCGCTGTCGTACAAGCCGGCGGAGGTCAGCCCGTCGAGGTCCTCGAGGAGGCTGATCGCACGCTGTACCCGGTCCGCCAGGGCCCACTTGCGATAGGTGTCCCGTTCGGCCTCGGTAAGGACCGGCTTCTCCTGGCAGTCCAGGGCCCGGGCGGTCCGCAGCGATGTCAGCGCGGGAAGCTGCCGCCTGATGGAACGGAACTGCTCCATGTCGGTGGCCAGGACGTGGAAGGTGCCCAGCAGGGCGCGGAGGGCGTCCATGTCGGCGGCCGTGGACGAGGCCAGATCGACACGTACCCCGTCGGCCATCCGGGACCGGACCACCGGGGCGGGCCCGGTGGGGACGACGATGCGCAGATCGATGTCGCTGCGCGCGTGGGCGATGCCGTGGGCGACCGGACCTTCGAGCCAGACCTGCGCGCCGGGGTACTCCTGGCGAAGCTGACCGGCCACAGCGCGGGCGGCGCGCATCCGCTGCTCGTACCAGATGGTCATCCTGGCCCCTCCTCAGTGAGCAGGGTCCGGACCGTTTCGGTGACCCAGGCGTCGAGCCGCTCCCGTACGTCGCTGCGCTGCGCGCCGATGTGGGGGGTCACCAGGAGATTCACCGGCTTGGGGCCGCTGGGGAACCGGCGGGTCTCGAATGCTTCGACGGGGTCCACGGCGAGGCCGGACAGGAGACCGGCGTCGAGTGCGTGCAGGCAGGCCGCGATGTCCACGGTGGCGAGCCTGCCCACGACGATCAGCAGAGGTTTCCGGGCCGCCGAGGCGCGAAGGAAGTCCGCGCCGAACATCGCCGTGTTCGCAGCGGTGTGGGGAACGGCCACGACATGGGCGTCCCCCCAGGCCGGAAGGTCCCCGGCGGGCGCTTGTACGAGCTCCGGGCCGATGCTCGGCCGGGCTGCGAAGAGCGTGTGCGCGACGTGAGGCGCGAGGGCGTCGGCGCAGGCTCTGCCGACGGGGCCGGCGCCCCAGAGGGCAACGTTTATCGCCGAAACGGGCACGGACATGCAGGCGGCTTTGAGGTGTTCGCCGCGGGCGATCCCTTGCGCGCCGAGCGGGATGCGGCGGGCCAGGGACAGCAGCGCCGCAAGGCACCATTCGCCGACGGCCGGGGCAGAGGCCCCAGGGTTTCGGTGCATGCTAATCCCGCGCTCGGCGAGGAGGCCCGCGTCGATCCCGTCCAGCCCCGACCCGGCACGGATGACGTGGCGCAGCGACGGCAGGGTGCCGAGCTCGGCCCGTTCGAGCCGGACACCGGAGCGCAGCACGATCACCTCGGCTCGCTTGGCGTCGTCGGCTGGCACCTCGCGAAGCGCAGTGAACTCGCGCACACTGTGCGCGGGGAGAGCGCGGGCGAGCTGGACTGTGTCGGCGGCTCCTCGGGCGACGAGTACGGTGCTGGTCACCATCGGTCCACCAGAATGTCGCGGTCGTCCTTGAGGGCGTCGAGGATGTGCTGCCCGACCCGGGGGAGGATGTGCCGGGTGGTGATCTCCTCCAGCGGAACCCATTCGAATCCCACCTGGATGGGATCGGCCGGCTCGGACATGCGGGGTTCACTGCGGCCGTCGGTGATCTCGGCGAGGAAGTTGTGCTGAGTCTTGTGCTGCGGGCCCAGGTTGCGGCCGTACTGGCCGGGCACGTACTCCACGACGAACATCTCGCGCACGGTGCGGACCTCCAGCCCGGTCTCCTCGCGGACCTTGCGGACCACGGCGTCCCGCAGCGACTCCCCTTCCCGGGCCTTACCGCCCGGCAGGTTGTAGTGGAAGGACCCGCCGCTGCTGCTGTCGTCGTACGACAGCAGCAGGATCTTCCCCTCGTGCACGATCGCGGCTTTCACGGACACGCTGATCTTCGGCAGAGCGGTCATGCTCGTCCTCCTGGCGGTCGCGGGTAGCGAAGGGTCTACAGGCAGGCGCGGGCGTCGGGGTCAGAGACGCGGAGAAGGTCCTGCACGTCGGCGAGGGCATCGGGGCGGAACATGCCCGTGGTGCGAAAGGAGTCCGCCGCGCTGCGCATGGCCGTCATGGCCGCGCGGGAGAGCTGGTTGGCGTAGATGGCCATGGCGAACCCGGCCTGACCGAGCACGGCCTGGCTGAGGTGCGCGAAGGCGGTGGGTACCGTGACCAGCGGGACCCCGTTCCACCGCTGTGCGGTCGCCATGGCCTGGCTGCCGGTGGTGTCCTTGGAGTGCACCAGGATGGCGTCCGCCCCGGCCGCCTGGTACGCCTCCGCCCTGAGGACCGCTTCGTCGAGCGTCCCGCCGCAGATCAGCGTCTCCGTGCGGGCGATGAGCAGGACGCCACCAGCGGACGCCGCCTTGATCTCCTTGATCTGCGCGCAGGCGAGGTCAGCGTCGGCCAGGCCCTGCGCACGGTGCTCGGAGAACGAGTTGCATTTCGGGTAGGCGCTGTCCTCCAGGCAGACGGCCGCCGCGCCGGCCGCTGCAAGCTCGAAGGCGTAGCGGCGGGCTGTGGCGGCCGATCCGCCGGCGTTGTCGATGTCCACGACCACCGGCAGGTCACACACCCGGCGCAGGGACAGCACCACGTCGGCGAGGTCGCGGGAGCCGAGGACGTTCTCGTCGGGCAGGCCGAACGCGGTGGACACCTCCAGGCCGGAAACCCACAGGGCATCGAAGCGGGAGTCGGCGGCGATACGGGCCGCCATGGCGTTCGCGGCCCCGATCGCCTGCACCGGCTTCCCGGCCCCCGCTGCTTTCTCCAGGGCGCCGCGCAGGCGATCGGACGGCCGCTGGCCTATCACCGTGGTCACACATCCTCCATGGGCAGAGCAGGGGTCAGGTTGTGTCCAGCCAGGGCATCCCAGGCGTCCCTCAGCACCGCGGCCCGGTCCTGCGAGGCATCGATGCGCACCGTCGGCCCGATCTTCGGGAACGCGGACGGGCAGGAAAGGATCTCCGCGATCGTCTCCCGCACCCGCGCCTGGACCTCAAGCACGTCCCAGTCCTTGCGCACGTCGTCGCCACCGGTGCGCCCGGCTGCTCTGGCCATGGACTGCTCGGTCGCCGTCTCCAGGACGATCGTCAGGCTGGGAGTCACGTCGATCGCGTCCGCGAGGTGCGCGTACGTCTCTTTCGGCGGCTGGTCGTGCTTGACGGCGAAGAACGCGAGCTCGCTGATCAGCCACCGGTCAGCGATCACCGGCCGGGCCGAAAGGGACGGCGCGATCAGGCGCCTCACCGACGCTTCCTTGTCGGCACGCAGTGCGGCAAGGTACCGGTCCCGGTTGCCCGGTGCCGGCCGGTACTTGCCTTCCACCAGATCCGGGGCGACCTGCGGAGCGAGCCAGTTCGTGGTCAGCATGGCCAGCGGCGTGATGCCGTAGAGGTTCTCGAACAGGCGGAACAGGCCCTTGCGTAGGGTCGTCTTCCCGCTGCCGTCCAGGCCCTCGACCACGATGAAGGGGAACGCGTTCACTTATTCCACCTGCCCCGCTCCGGTGCCGCCCGCGTACTTGGTGAACCGCCCCCGCCACGGAAGCGAGGTGCTGACCAGGTCGAAGAGGCGAAGGTCGCCCAGCGCGGCCAGCAGGCCCGGCATCTTCGGCTCCACGATGACGCCCTCGGTAATGGCCCGGCAGTACGCCAGCCGCAGGCTTGGGTCCGAGGTGCCAGCGGTCCTGAGCCGGGCCTGCAGGACCCGGGTGGCCACGCCCAGTGCGACAACTCGCGCCGCTTCCTCAATTACGCTGATGGGAGCCCCGTCGTCCCCGGTCGGTGCGGGAGCCGCGTTGATTCCTTGCTTGTGGCGGATGACGGCCAGGACGCCGACCCACCAGGCGGCAGCGGCGCACACGGCCTCCACGGCATCCTGGGTGATCTTGTCGCTGGTGCCTGCCGTCAGAGTGAGGGCGATGTTCTGGGCGGCCAGTGCAAGAGCTCCGTTGCTGCCGCCGTCGAGCCCGAGCTGCTGGGGTACCGACAACCAGTTGGTCAGGCCGGAGTCCTCAGCCGCGGGTACGGCGTGTGCGGGCGCCGGGGCTGGGCGTGTCACTAGTTCGCGGGGGATCAGGCTTTCGGGGAGCCCGCAGGAAGCGGCATCGAGGCCGGCGGCTTTCCTCCACTGATCAAGGTACAAGTAGACACGCTGGCAGTGCAGGCCATCCGCCAGGATTTCCCAGGATTCGCTCACTGGTACTGATGCGGGGGCGGGGCATCGGGCGAGTACCAAGTTCGTTTCCCTTCCGCTAGTTCGAGCAGCGCAGCGTACTGGCCGCAGCGGGTCCGGAGGTGCCTTCTACTCCTCCGGTGTGACGTCGGGCGCCGCTACCGCAAGCGGAGGCTGGGGGGTGGCGGCGTCGAGGAGCTGGCCGACCTGCTGGTGCAGGGCGACGACCGGGCCCACGAGTCCGAGTGCCAGCAATGCGACAGCCGCCCTGATCGGGTGATCGGTAATGCCGTCGCTGTCCTTGACGTCGTGGCGGGCGGTCACCGGACTGCCTCTAAACCATTAACAGCCAGAGAGATCAGGTCCACATAGTCGATGGCTCGTTCGAGGATCATTCGTCCTCCTTGCCTGTGGGTTGCAGGTTCGGGCGCTGTCGTATGGCCCCAGAATTGGGGGCGCAATCGCGCCCCGGCAGGGGCTTGTGCGAACCGGCAAGTTCCTTGCGTAGTCCGCAAGTTCCTTGCGCGGCGGCCCTGCCCTGGCAGAGGGGTTGCGGCTACCGTGGACGAGTCCTGGGGCGAGGAGGATCGATGCCTTCCAACGGCGCGACCGTGCATCGGCACCAGCAGATCCCGGACGTCGGCGCGCTGATCCGCAGCAGCCGCAACGGCCGCCAGCCCCGGATGACGCAAGCAGAGCTGGGGGCGCTGGTCGGCTACTCGGAATCGTGGGTCTGCCGCGTCGAGAAAGGCGAACGTGTCCCTCCGTGGCAGACCCTGGCCCGTATCGCCGCCATTCTGGACATCCCCCCCGATGATCTGATCGCCGCCGCTCACCCGCTGGAGCGAGGCGGGACACGGGATACGGGAAGCACCGGTGCCATGGTGATGACGGCCGCTACGGTGACGGAAGGGCATGTCGAGGGCCAGGAGGACGCGGTGCGACGCAGGCACTTTCTTACCGGGGCAATTGGCGTTGGCACGGTCGTGGCCGCCGGCGGCTCGGTCGCCGCCCGTGGGCGAGGACCTTCGGCTGACCCGCGTGGCATGCTCGAGGCCGCACTGTTCCAGCCCCCGGTCGTGGGACCGGTGCCGCTCGGACGGCTCGCCGCCGCGCTCCGCCAGGCGCGCGAGGACTTCCGGCAGGTTCGCTACGCCCACCTCGCATCCGACCTGCCGGTCCTCCTGGCGGCCGCGGAAGCGACCCGCGAGGCCCTGCGCGGCCACCAACGGGAACGCGCCTGCGCCATGATGGCCGGCGCTTACAGTCTGGCGTGCGAGCTGGCGATCAAACTGCGCTCCGAGGAATCGTGGGTGGCCGCCGACCGCGCCCTGACCGCTGCCCGAGCGTCCGGGGAGCCCGCACCGCTGGGGGAAGCCGCACGCGTCCTGTCGGTGGCCATGCGGCACGCAGGCCGCCACCAGCAAGCCGTCGGCCTGCTCACCCGCACCAGCCGCGATCTGGCCGACGACCACACCCCGCAGGCTCAGGCCGTACGCGCCGCGATGCTTCTGACCTGCGGCTACACGGCAGCGCACTACGGGGACCGAACGGCCGCACTCGACATGGTGTGCGAGGCAGAGACGATCGGCCAGCAGATCCGGTACGGGCCCGGACTGGAGCAGGTCACCGTGCAGGCCACGGCCGAGCAGTGCGACAGCTTCCGGATGAGCGTCTTCAACAAGCTCGGCACCCCCGACGAAGGTGTCGACGTGGTGCGCCGCATCCGCCCCGCGGTGTTCCCGACCGCTGAACGGCGCGCACGCTTCCACACGGACGCCGCCCGGATGTGGCACCAGCTCGGTGACCCTCGCCGCACCTGGGCCGAGCTGCGGGCGATCGAGCACGAAGCGCCGGAGGAGACCTGCCGGCCATCCGTACGGGCGCTCACCACAGACCTGATGTGCTCGCCCGTCAGCCTTCCAGGACTTCGAGAGTTCGCGGTGCGCACGGGAGCGGTCCACAGCTGAAGCCATCTCTCGACGGGGGACAGGCCGACGGCCGTGACGGGTGCTCACGCCTCCGCCACCCCGGCGTACTGCTCCTCCGCGCTTGCGTCGGCGAGGAACAGCCCGAGAAGCATCTGGCAGATGTAGCGGGACTCCAGCGCCCACACGAGCGCCGTGGCCGGATAGCAGTAGGCGTCGGGCGAGTCGTAGGCCGCGCGGCGTCCGATGTAGCCGAGCCTGAGGCCGGTTTTGCCCCACTGCTGCTGGTGCTTCCTCTCCGCGCGAAGCTGGACCAGCTCGGCGAGGCCCTTGGGGTTCAAGGTGCCGTCCGGGCATGAGGGCCGGGGCGCCGGAGGCGCGCTGGTGCTCGACCTCGGGCTCCCTGGCGGCCGCCGTCATGCGATACCTCCGAGCTGCGCGAAGTCCTTCCACATCTGGGCCGGCCACCCACCCGGGTCGCCGTGCTCGTCGAGGAAGGCTTTGGCCTCGTCGGACAGCGGTGGCGCATCGGTCCGGGAGGCGCCCTGCGGTGGGAGGGGCACGGGGTTCGGGGTGATCGTCACGGGGACGCTCCGTCGATGAACGGTAGGCCGGACGGCTCCGGGCATGGCTGTCCGCAGGCACACAGGCATGGCTGACTCCTGCACGAATGGGCAATGGGTGGTGGCGGCGGCCCGCCGCTGCAAATCGCCCTCGGGGGACGGCGAGCCGCCGCACTGGTCGAACCGCCCCCTGGTCGGAGAAAGAGAGGCCGGTTCAGGCAACCCAGTATCGGACCGCGTGCGTGAGGTCACCATGCTCTGGGTATCGACGTTTCGGCCCGCATATCAGTTGACGCGCCGATACGCAGACAGGGACAACGATGCCAGCAGCAAAGGAACTTGACCCGTTACGCAACCTCGCCTCGCTCGCGGGGAAGATGCTGCGCAACCGTCGCAACCTCGCAAACCTGACGCAGACGCAGCTCGGGAGCCTGATCCCGCTCTCCCAGGCGATGGTCGCCGGGATCGAGCTCGGCCAGGAGATCCCCAGCGCGGAGACCGCACAGCTCATCGACGAGGCCGTGGACGGAGGCGGCGAGCTGGCTGCCATGTGGCACCACGTTCGCAAAGACCTTCAGCAGCGGGCCACCTACCCCGCTTGGTCCTACGCCTACCTGGCTGCTGAAGCCGAATCCACCCGCATCCAGCACTTCGCGAACGTGATCCCAGGACTCGTGCAGAGCGAAGACTACGCACGAGCCCTCATCGGCTCCGGCGTCACCCTCTTCGGCGGAGACGTCGAAGAGAAGGTCGAGGCCCGCATGGAGCGGCAGGCCCTCCTCCAAGGAGAGACCCCGCCGTGGTTCTGGAGCATCCTGGACGAAGCCGCGCTCTACCGCGTCGTCGGCAGCCATCAGGTGATGTGCCGCCAGCTGGCCCACCTGCTCGAACTCGCCAAGAGACCGCGGATCTGCTTCCGAGTCCTGCCCTTCGACCGGGAGATCCCGGGTGGCGTGACCTCGATCGGGGCGATGCTCCTGGTCTCGCGGCCGGGGAAAAACGAGGCAGTCTACTGGGAGAGCGGCCTCAACGGCGCTTTCTTGGAGACACCGAAGGAAGTGGAGGTATACAGGTCCTTCTACGATCAGTTGGATCTCGACGTGTTGACCCCGCAAGCAACAACTGACCTGATCCGCAAGGCCCGTGAGGAGCATCATGCGCACTGCGAGCACCATTGACCTGACGCGCGCCATCTGGCGCAAGTCCACGCACAGCGGCAACGGCACGGACTGTGTTGAGGTCGCCGATCAGTTCCCCGGCGCCGTCCCGGTTCGCGACAGCAAGCGTCCCAATGGACCCGTCATCGTCGTGCCGGCCACGGCCTGGTCGGCGTTCGTCGACCAGATCCACTCCGGGGCGTGAACATCTGACCGACCCAGAACAGCAACGTGCCCTCTCCCCAGGGTGAGTGGGGAGAGGGCACACTTGCGTCGCGACCTGAGCAGTTTAGGCAGTATGCAGGCCGTCGGGGAGAGTGCCGCGACGTCGACGAACAGCCTGTGGCCTGCCTACGGAGTCCGAGCCAAAGCCGGGCCTTACCTGCGGTGCGAGCCGGATGGCGACGTCAAGTGGTACATCCGGCGTCAATGCCCAGCAGCGTCTCCAGGTGCGCCGCGGCCCCGGTGCCCGGCCTGGCGAGCACCGTGGTCATCCCGGCCTCGAGGGCAGGCGGCAGGTTCCACTCGTAGTCGTCGACGAACACGCACGCCTCGCCCGGCAGGCCCATGCGCTCCAGTACCGTCCGGTAGATCGCAGGGTCCGGCTTGGCCATCTGCTCCCGTTCGGAGACCACCGTTACGTCGAACAGGTCCCACACCCCCAGAGCCTCATACGGGTTGTAAGGGTGCAGGCCGAAGGAGTTCGAGAGCATCCCGATCTTGTACCCAGCCTCACGCGCCGCACGGGCCAGGGCCACCATGTCGGCCGCCGGCGCGACACCGGACCAGGCTCGGCCCATCAAGTTCTCGTGCCGTTCGAGCCCGAGCAGCCGCGCCGTCTCCCGGTTCCACTCCTCCTGGGCAATCGCCCCGATCTCAAGCTGCTCGTACAGGCGGCGGCCAGCCGGATCGTCGCCGAGGGCGTAACCCCATGCATCGGGATCGAGCCCTTCGCTCTCGCACCAGGCGCGGTGAACTGGACTGACATCTTCGGTCAGCACCCCGGCGAAGTCCAGCACAAGCCCCTGAAACTGGCGGCGACCGTCGCAACTCTCACTCACGTGCGACGTACCCATACTGCCTCCTTCGACGCATGGCCTACTGAGACGGTATCGACAGTGCCCGAACCGCGACGGCCGTTTCTCTGACCCCTTAGAGCGTGATGTTGACGAACACGGCACGGCCCACGGGCGGTATGAATAGTCTCCGCCGAGTGACCACGCCACAGCACCCCTCCGGCCGTATGTACCTCCGCAACGCCGCCTCCGGCCTCGTCGTCCGTGACGGACAGGTTCTCCTGGTCCGCGGGACCTGGCCCGACCCCGGCATCGAGAACTATTGGCTTCCTGGTGGTGGGCAACAGCCGGGTGAGACCCTGGCGGCCTGCGCGGAGCGCGAAGTTCTTGAGGAGACTGGGGTTCGGGTCAAAGCCGGTCCGCTGCTCGTCCTGCGCGAGCACATCGCAGGCAACCACCGCGGCAGCAACGTCCCCATCGACACGGGTCATCACCGAGTCGAGGCCGTCTTCTGGTGCAACATCCTCGATGCCCCCAGCACCCTCGGCGGGACCCTTCACGACGACGCGCAGACCGGCGTCGAATGGGCGCCCCTCGACAAGGTGTGCGACCTGCGGATGATCCCGCCGTTCCTGCAAGCACGTCTCCCAGAGCTGGCCGCCCAGGCCGTCACCGGGAACATCCCGGCTGTATACGCCGGAGACATCGAATGACCGGACCCGCTGAACATGGCCGGGAGACAGCAAAGGCCCGGCAAGTGCCGGGCCTTCACGTATGAGTAGCGGGGACAGGATTTGAACCTGCGACCTCTGGGTTATGAGCCCAGCGAGCTACCGAGCTGCTCCACCCCGCGTCGGTACGGTGAACAGTACGGCATCGGCCAGGTGGGGGCGAACCAGTTTTCCCGGCGCAGAAGCACTGTTCCGGCCACCCGGTGACTGATTCACCGGCGGCCCGACAGCCTCCCGTCCTGGTAGGGCACGGAGCCTGTACCGCTGTGCATCGGGTCGGCGAGCTGGGTCAGTGCGTGCACGGCCGCGTCCATACGGTCCGGGGAGTCCATGCCGGCCACCCACCTCACCATCTGTTGCTCGAGCGTCGGCCACTGGCCGACGTGGTGCACGCGGCCCTGCTCGTACAGCTGGGCAATCGGCTCTGCCCTCAAGCGTTTGCCCTGCTTGGCGGTGACCGACAAGATCGCGGGCATCAGCATGCCCTCCGTGCGGTTCTCCCGCTGGAGCTCCTGCCACGCCTGCTGGACGATCTGTCGGCTCATGTCGCCGCCGAAGTTCGACTCGATGACGATGGCGTCCGCGCGCAGCTCGATCGCCAGCAGGCACGTTTCTGCACCCCATGTCTCCGCGCCGAGATTCCCGGAGCGGTCGTCCAGGACGTATAGGCGCCCGTCTCGGTCGCGGGCCGCCGCGACGATGCCGCACTCGTCCCCGACCGCGGACTCGCCGCCGGCCGGGTCGACCGCGACGACGATCCGCGCCAGGTCGATGCCGCGCAGCTGGGCCGCGCTGATGCGATGGTTGGTGATCCAGTCCCACTGCCACACGCCGCCTTCCATCGGGCGGGGCTGCTGCATGTACAGCGACCACCACACCCGTTCGCCGACGCTGCGCCGGATCTCCTCCAGCGCGGGCTCGTCGTACCGCTCAGGCCACAGCGCCTTCCCGACGTGCCTGCCGAGGGCGTCGTTCTCGCTGAGGGCGAGGGCGGGCAGGTCGATGTGCGTCCACCGCTCGGCCTCCTCGGCCAAGATCCGGCCCGCAAGATCGTCCTCGTCCCACCGGGTCTGGATGACGATCACCGACCCGCCCGGCTCGATACGGGTCAGCAGAACCGCCTGCCACCACTCCCACAGGCGACGGCGCATCGTGGGCGACGCGGCCTCGGCGGCGTCCTTGATCGGGTCGTCAACGACCGCCAGATGGGCACCTTTACCGGTCAGGCCGCCGCCCACGCCCGCAGCGACGAAGCCGCCCTCGGAGCCGTCGAGGTCGAACCGGTTCGCCGCGGATGACCCCGGGCGCAGGGCGACGCCGATCTGCGGCCCGTACGCGAGGATCGCGTCCCTGATCCACCGGCCGTGGTCGTCGGCCAAGTCCGACGAATACGAGGCGATCATCACCCGGTGGTCCGGGCGACGGCGCAGATACCACAGCGGCGCCCACCGGGCGGCCCGCCTGCTCTTGCCGTGCCGGGGCGGCATGGTCAGCAGCAGCCGCGTCGGCTGCCCCGCCGCCACCCGTTCGAACGCGGCGTCGATCTGCGCCAGATGTGCGGCCTGCATCTCGCGGCCCTCGGTGAGGACCGCGGCCATCGCCCCCGGGGAGCGGTCCATCGCCATCTCCCGCTCGATGGCAACGAGACGGGCCCGCAACTCAGGAGAGGAGGCGGCGGCGATCTCACGGCGACGCTGCGCGGGAAGCGTCCGATAAACGCTGAGAGCCGCCTCCTCGTCAGCCCGCGTCACTGTCGCCCGGCGCACCGCCGGCCAGGCCGATCAGCCGCTCCAGCTCCTCCATGCTGGCCGACTGCACCTGCACCGGGAGCCCGTCCGGTCCAGAGACCTCCGTCCGCGCGGGCCTGTTCAGACCCAGGAGATGGGACTCGCGCTCGATGATGCGCACCGCCCGGTCGGTGGCCTGGTAGTCCCCGGACCGAACGGCCGCCCGGTACATGGGGAAGAACAGCTTCTCCAGCCGCGCCAGCATCAGCCGCCGGAGCTCATCCGTGCTCTCGTCCAGCACGGCAGCCCGCTCCGCAAGCGCCTTCGAGACGTCCTTGCACGCCAGCTCGATCAGCCGCTTGTCCGTAGGCGGCTCCAGGCCCCTCTTGTACTTCTCGATGCCGTACCCCTGCGGGTACGCGACACCATCGCTGTTGATGGAGGGGTCGGCGGCGAGCTTCCTGCCGATGGTCAGCCAGTCGACACCGGCGATCTTCAGGTCGATCGCATCGGAACGCCGCTGGGTGATGGCGGCCCGGGTAGCGCGGTTGGGGCGGCCCATGAACAGACTCCCTGGACCCCCGCGCCCTCCATCAATGATCTCGTAACGGAGAGGGATCCAGCCCTTGCGGGCGGGAAGTCCCGTTCGCTGTCGTAGCGTGACGGTTGGAGTGCAACAGTCCTGATCACTGTGGGTACTCCCGCTTTGCCCGTGCTGCCGTGCCCCGCCCGCATCAAAGGGGATCGTCGGACCGACGTGAGGCTCAGCGTGTGAGGGGACCGGACCCGGCGGGCGGGAGCGGTCCCCTCAAAGCTGCCCGACCTCGCCACCCACCGGGCGGGTGAGCCGAGGCCGTGCCTACAGCAGCCGCATCTGCCCGCGGACCCAGCTCGTCGGCCGGCTGCGCGACGTCGGGTTCGGAATGCTGGGCAGCCCGCGGGCGGCGGACAGGTGATGGGCGAACTGCCAGTTCCGGCACGTCGCGTACTTCGGATCGTCCGCGTGCGGGTCGTCGGCAGGCACGGCGTCCGCGTCGAAGGGGATTGGTCTGCCGCCCGTGAGGGTCACGTGCAGGCCCTGGACCTGGAGCTCGTGCCGCTCGCCCGGCGCCGCCTCGAACGCGAGGTGGGCGTTGTTCTGCCACCGCCGGGTGACCCCGCACAGGTACCAGGCGATCGGCGGTTCGAACTCGTCCAGCTGGACCTGCATCAGGTCCAGCTCCGGGCGGACGTGACGGCTGTAGCCGCCGTGCATGGACCGGGCACAGTGCCTCGTGAGGTCCACCCCGGTGACGTACTTCAGCCACACGAATTGATGGAACCCTTCGCGGCGAACCACGATTGTGGGCACACTCATCCTTCCCCCACTTAAAGAGAAAACAATTCACCCTCCATTCTATTTACATTCCCAGGAAGTGGCAATTTTCTGATCCCGGGATTCGCATGCGGACATCAATGATTTCACGAGCGGCTTATGGCGATTGTGTCGGTAATTCCCCGGGTATTCCATGTTGAATTCTGTCTCCAGGGCGAGGCGGCGCCGCTCCGCGCCGACGCCCAGCGGCTTCCGGCACACGGCGTAGATGTTGCTGCCCGTCGCCGCACCCATGACCTCCACCTCCCCGAAGTAGCGGCCAAGCGTCTCCCGCAGCGTCTCCCGCGTGTGGTACCGCTGCATCGTCCACACCCCGGACCGGAACGTGGCGGAGAAGTTGTTCTCGTCCAGGAAGTCCAAGCCGCACCGGTACTTCTTCGACGTCTTCTTCTTCGCAGCCCACTTCTTCTGAAGATTGCCCAGGTTGCGCGTCCCTGTGATGAATGTGCCCCCATCCGCGACGAGCGAATTGCAGGCGATCAGCACATGCTCCTCGAACTCCAACGACGTCACCGAGTTCAGGACCGAGTCCAGCACCACAATGTCGTACAGGCCGCTCTTCGCCACATCACGCTGAAGGTCCCGGATCTGCGCAACGCTGGCCGCCACATCAAGGCTGCCGGCCGTGCCATCTGTCCGAACATGCGGTTCGTACCAGTGCGCATCGAAGCCCTGCCCCCGCAGCCTCCGGATATACGCCGCCTCGCCGGCGCCGAAGTCCGCGATCCGCTGCTCCTTCCCGCCCTTCTCGATCAGAGGCAGCACGTACCGCTCGTAGGTCGTCGACCGGTTCGAGATCCCCTCATCCCCGGCAAGGCGGTGCATCTGGCACTTGTGCTGGTTGTACGCCTTGATCTCCACCCCGCTGTAGTCGTAGACGCCGTAGTCGCCGTCCAGCCACTGGATCAACTCGTCGGCCTCCTGCACCGACACCCGGTACACCAGCAGCGGCTTCCGCAGGTCCTTACACACCACCGCGTAGTCCTGGTTGAGGATCACCCGGCCCCGATGGTCGGCCACCACCGAACCCCACGTCCCGTACCCCGAGACCAGCCGCCGGATCTCCGACTGCACCACAGCGTTCGCGCGCGCCCGAACGAAGATGTCCTCCGGCTCCAGCCATGACCAGCCGTGCTCGTCCTCCGAGCACGCGGGCAGCCGCACCGTGGACCCGTCCGTCTCCACCGAGTTGTGCAGCAGGTTGAACCGGATTTCGTCGTGGATGCCGACCTGGTCGTCCAGCACGATCGCCGGCACCCGGTCCACGCCGATCGCCGCCAGGCTCTTCGTCCGCTGGTGCCCCGCGACCAAGGTGCCGCCGCGGTTGACGATCACCGGCTTCACACACCCGAACAGCTCCAGCGACCGCTGGAGCCGCGCGAACGACTCCTCGGACAGCCTGCGCGGGTTGTAGTCGGCCGGCCGCAGGTTGGACAGCGGCATCGACTCGATGAACTCAGGCACCCGCGGCCACCGTCCGGGCGCTGCCGTCCATCACGAAGTGCCCGAATCCTCCATCGGTACCGTGCGCCTCGACGTACGCCTTGTGCGCGGCCGTCAGCCGGTCGATCTCCTCGCTGGTGACCTGCACGCGGGTGACGCCCCACTGCATGTACCCCCACTGGAGGTAGTCGGCCTGCGTCGAAGCGCCCTCCGACTCCTGGGTCTCCGTCGGCAGTGCGGACGGCAGTTCCACTCGGTCCAGCAGTTCGTCCAGGGCGTCCTGGTCGTAGCCCGTGCCGTCGAGGTCGGGCAGTTCGTCGAGGATGTCGGCGAGGAGGACACTGTCGTAGCCGGCCAGGTCGGAGCTGCGGTTGTCGACGATGACGATCTTCGCCGCGGTCTCGTCGTCCACGTCGAGCCACGTGACCGCGATCTCGTCCCAGCCCAGCTCCTTCGCGGCCTTGAAGGTGTGGTTGCCTGCCAGGATCTCGTTCGGTCGGCCCGTCAGGCTGCCCTTGTTGACGACGATCGGCCGGTACTGGCCGTTCACGGACAGCGACTCCGAGATCGCCGCGACATCGCCGGTGCGAGGGTTGCGGTGATAGGGAGCCAGGTCGGCGATCGAGGCGGCAAGGTCCGCCAGGGAGGCAGGGATGCGGGTTGCAGAGGACGACACGGAGACTCCAGCCCCACGCCCACCACGAGCCTAGGCGCATGAGCCGTAGGTCACGCTGCGGGCCACAGCTCAAGTTCCGTGATCGCCCTCCAGCTGGCCTGCGCGCGTGTACGGTTGGTGGCGGTCAGTGGGTTAGACAACGCTGATCGCGACAGTCGCGGCTGCCGAAGTGAGGCAGCACGTCGTGGGACGCGCCCCGCCGGGCGAGACCTGCGGCACGCATTCCACGGGACAGTGAACGTGGGACTGTGAACATATGCACCAGATACCCGGCCCGTTGGGGTCGGCGCAGGACAAGCGAATACTGTCTGAGTCTTGCGGCGGCACGTACTCGGTCCTCACCACCTATCGAACCGGTGGCCGGACTGAGCGTGCTGTTAGCCATCCGGCCACCTCTTGAGAGGAGCCGGATTTGGAAGCTTTGACGTCGTCACCGCACGCAATAGCTGAAGTGCTCGGGTTGAGCCTGTCTCCTGCGGTAACTGTCCTCCTGCTGGGTGCCCTTGTTCTCTTCGCCTCCGCTCTCGTAGCAGTTTGCCGTGCAGACCGCCCTGACCTCCCCGCAGTGATCCGCGCGCTGGCGGAGTGGTTCCCCTGGAGCGGAGGCCGACCTCCGCGATCAAGGCGGTAGCTCGCTGAGGTGAGCGGCCACCCTGAGACAACAGGTCTCCACGGTGGCCGCCCACCCCAGCGGCTACATGCACCTCCGGCGTGCAAGCGATCACAAGAAGAAGGGGGCAACGGGCCGGACGGATCTGAGGGGGAATCCGTGCACGCCCAACAAACGGCGCTAGAACCGCGGTCGCGACCAAAGCCGTTGCCTGCGCGGCAGAGACACGGCCGGCCTCGAGCTCAAAGCGATCAGAATCGTCGCTCTGTGCTCGGGCGGCACGCCGCGCAGCGCGAGCCAGAAGGTTCCGGTTCGAGCGGCATGACCGGTGACGGCGGCAATGCTGTGGGCCACGGCGCAGAGCACCAGCGGTTCCAAAGGCATGTCCAACAACTCCTCCGAAGTCCCAAAGTCGAGGCACCAGCAGAACGCGCAACAGCCCTGTCCGGATAGCCCGGTAGACGATCACCGGTACTTGTCCGGACACCCGGACACGTCGGTACGCAGCCCACTACCCTCGGGCCAGCTGTGATTGCACACGGGGGAGCCGTTGGACACCAAGCCATTCGCCCAGTACCTCAAGGCCCTGCGCCTGAACGCGGGCAAGCCGACGTACCGGGAGCTGGAGACGCACACCGGCTACAGCAAGACCGTGATCGGCGACGCCTTTCAAGGGCGCCGCCTGCCCACGTGGCCCGTTACAGAGGCACTCGTGCGGGCGCTGCAAGCTGATCGCGAGGAGGCACGGCAGCGGTGGGCAGCAGCCGGCGGTGGTTCGACCAGCGCGACACCGATCCCCGGATGGCTGATTGAATCCCGCTCCCGCGTCCCCAAGCTGCGCACAGGCAAGGGGCTGGCCAAGGCGGCCGAGCTAGCCACCACGCAGCCCTACGCCGCCATCGATGACGGCTGGGAGGTGACCCGGCTCTCCGCGGTACAGCTGGCCGGCTCTCTCTACCAGGACCTTCCCGGCCGCTGGACCTCGAACATCGTGGCCACCTTCCGCCGGGCCGAGGACGACGGACATCTTCCCGGTGGAGCGGGTGCGGTCGCCGCGCACCTGAACGTGGTCCATGTGGGCTTGCGTATTCCGCCGTACGCGGCGCCGTCTACCGAGGTCGCGTTGCAGTACGTCGTCCTCGCCTACCGGCTCGCCTACCTCGTGAACGTCACCCTTCACGGCGAGCCCATTGAACTTCCAGCGGAGGCCCTGGCAAACGACGAGGCATCAGTTCCCCCTGAAGCACCGGTCTCCTACGCCGCAGGCGGTCGGGCAGACTGACGGCCGCGACTCGCTCGGGCACTTACCGGAGGATGTGACGGATCCGCTGCGCGTCACCGCCCCATGGCCCGTCGCCCCTCGGGCGTATACGTGTGTTCGAAGGGTGCGAGCACGCTCATGATCGCTTTGGACTCGATGACCAACGTCTGGTTGTACAGCTCGTCGGTGAAGTGCCTGGCGCAGTCGTTGTGGGCCCGGCCGTACGGCGCGGGTACTGGCGGGGTGTACCCGCAGTCCTCGGCGTTGGGCCGGTGCCCGGAGCCCTCCGCCCGCGTCCGTATCCAGGTGTCGGCGTCGACGTGGATGGTCCAGCTGATCGTGAACCGGACCTGCCCGTCGAGCTCGTCCGGGAGGTATCTGTCCACGCCGGGGTCGCGCAGGCGGGCGTCCGTGGCGTCGAGCATCGGTATGAAGCTGGCCGCGTCCGAGAGGTACCAGGGGAACTCCGGGATGCACCGGGACGGGTCCATGCCGGCTGCCTCTGCCCAGGTGTCGGGGTCGACTTCCCAACGGGTGTCGAGGCGGACGATCACGCGCTTCTCCTTCGTCGAGGGTGTGGGTGAGGCCAGGGGCGGCACCTGGTGGCGCGGCTCCTGGCCTCTTGGCTCAGTCGTGTGTGCGTGAGGTTCGGCGAGCGGTCTGGCTCGGGCGGTCTCGGCGGTTCGAGAGCGCGGAGCCGGGGCAGTCCGGCTTGCCACAATGCGGCAGCAGAGCCCCGTCGTGCTTTGCTCTGCCCCAGATGCTGCGGTAGGTGAAGGCGCGCGCATTTGGGAAGAGACCGAGGACGGCATCCTGCCTTGCTGGCCAGTTGTGGCCGCCTGCTCCGCGTTCCGTGCACCCGGTGCAGTGGTCTTCGCCTTGGATATGGCCGGCCGCCCACGCGCTTTCAGCGAGTTCCAGGAGGGTGTCGAACAGGGAGGCGCCGCGGTGGAGGCTGTCGGCTGCCTCGGCCATCAGAAGCCCGAGTTCGGGACACCTTTTGGAAGGCATCGGCCCGGTTGTCACAGTGCTGGTGTCGTTGTTCATGGTGATCCGCTCCTGTGAGGTCAGGCCTGCATGCGGCTGAGTGCCTTCGTCTCGTCGCTGCGGTGGGTGAGCATGGCGGCGGCCATGACGTCCCCGGGGGTGAGCGGCTTGGCGTCGGTGGGGATATCGATCTTGGTTGCGCCGCCCTTGATGGCGATGGTCAGGGGCAGCTTGTCCTTGACCTTGCGGTCGAGCTGCGCGAGGTCGAGGGTGAGGGAGGAGACCTTGCCGTCGCGGAGCGCCACGTCGACGCTGATGTCCTTGTCGGGGATGTCGTCCAGGTCATCGGTCATCCGGTCGACGCGGCCGCCGAGCTTGTCCGTCAACGGCTTGAGGCCGTCCGTGATGTCCTTGGCGGTCTTCTTCGCGGGCAGGGTCACCTTCACGTGATCGGCGCCGTTGACCTTGCCCGTGTTCTTGAAGGAGACGTTGCCGTCCAGGGCCTTCTCAAGGGTCTCGAGGACCTGCTTCTGCGTCTTCGCGTCCAGCTGGTCGTCCTCGGCCGGTTCGTCCTGGTAGGCCGTGGGGTCGAGGTAGACCCAGCCTCCCTTGAGGGCGGTTTTGACGCTGTCCATGGAGGGGGGCAGCGTGTCGGCCTTCTTCACCAGCTGGTCGAGGCCGGCCACGTCCGTGTCGTTCTGGTCGTCGTCGCCGTGGCTGCGTCCGAGCTGGGAGAGGTCCTTGAGGTCGGCTCGGGCGTAGAGGGTCTTGCCGGCGGACCGCATCTCCAGCATCGGCTTGTGTCCCGCGCGAGACAGGGCGAAGGAGCCGGTGCCGGAGTCGTCGTTCCGGGCGTCCTTGAGGGGCATGTCGTAGCTCAGGGCATAGGACAGGCGCAGGTCGGCGAGCGTGTCGGCGTCGGCGCGCTTGAAGTCCTTCTGGTCGCGCATGGCCGCGTAGATCTGGTCTGCGGTGGCGTCGAGGCGGATCTCCGCGGACATGGCGTGCTGGGAGCCGAGCGCGGCGAACGCCTTCTTGACCTTGGTGGCGGCGCTGTCGTGGCGGGACGGCAGGCAGGCGGTGGAGGCTGCGGCTATGAGGGCGGTGCAGCTGATGGCGGCCAGGGCCTTGCGCTTGGTGTTGATGGCGTGCTCCGTGATCGTGCTGGTGTTGCTGGGTATGGCGGCGGGGCCCTGGTGGAACGCGGCAGCGGGCCAGCTTCCCTCGGGCATCGCGAGGGCCGGGGGAGGGGCGCCGAGGCGGTGCGGCCCGGTGGGGAGGTGCCGTTACTGGACCGGGCTGCCGACGTACCGGGCCCATACGTAGCCCCGGCCGTCGTCTCCGGTGCGGGCCTGGGACTCGAAGGCGCCGGCGGGCCGGAAGGCGGCGGCTACGCCGTTGCGGATGCGGTGGCAGTAGTTGCTGGCGTGGTTGGGGCTGTCGTAGTCGGCGATGCGCGCCCATTCGCCCCTGTGACCGCGGAGTTCTTCGGCTACCTCGTATGCCTGGTGGCTTCGGCGTGGGGGCGGCACGGGCTCGAATCGGACGTACATCAGGTGGTCCTCGGCTTGTCGGCGGTCAGGTTCTCGGCGAGTGCACGGATACGGGCGGCGGTGCGCCACGGCTGGTCGGCGAGGTGTTCACAGAGGAAGTCCGCCAGGCGTGCGATCTCGGCGAGGGCTTCGTCGGTGGTGAGGCCCGGGAGACTCTGCCTGGGCGCCGGCGGGTTTGGCGTGGTGCGGTTGGCGGCGTCGCGGGCAGAGCCGGTCACGGTGGTCTCCGTCAGGGGGCTATCGGTAGTTGCAGCGGCAGGTGTTGGTGAGGAGGTTGAAGTAGCTGTCGCACGCCTTGCACCACGGCTGCTCGGGCTTGGGCTCCGGCTTGGGCGCGCGGTCGGTGGTGTCGTCGGGGGCGGTCACGGTCGGGCCTTCGGTCGGAGGTCTTCGGGGAGTTGGGCGCGGGGCCCGTTGGGGGCGAGGGTGTCGACGATGAGCTTCATGTCGCGGGGCCGCCACAGGGTGGCTTCGAGGCCGCTGGCGGCCAGGTGCTGGAGCCATTCGCGCTGGGCGGGCCGTATGCGGCCGGTGTCCGTCTTCAGCTCGACGAACAGGACGCGCCGGGTGTGCGGGTGGCCGAACACCTCGTCGGGCCATCCGGCGTCGGAGCGTTGCGAGTTGTGCGTGTGGTAGGCGAGGCTCCAGCCGCGCATCTCGGCGATCTTCCGGACCTGGCGGCGGAACTGCTCCTCGGTCACTGCTTCGCCCGGGGCGGCCGGATCGCGGCTTCGAGTACCGCCTGGTGCTCGGCCCAGCGAGGGTCTCGTGCGGCCGGCATGCCCGGGTGGGAGGCCGGGGGTGGCGGGAGCCGGCGGTGGCGCTCCTTGAGGAGGTCGGTCAAGGGCCGGGCCGGGTTGAGCTCTTCGACAATGGCCGAGAGGGGGCGCCCGTACCGCTCGGCGATCAGGGCCTCGTACTCGGCGTCGTGCGTGGTGCTTGGCATGTGTCTCTCCATGGGTGGGCCGGGACCCGCGTGGGGGTGCGGGTCCCGGCCGGAGGGGTGGCCCGTATCGGACGGGCCGGTCCGGGCAGGCTGGGCGCGGGGGGTCGCTTAGCCCGTCCGGAGGTCGGTTGGTGTCAGGGGCCGTGCCAGGGCCGGTGACGTCGTAAAACCTAGCACGACCAAACGTAGGTACCTATTTAAGGTCGGGAAGAAGGGCGCGGGAGTGCTCCAGCTCGCAGGGGTGGTAGCCCGCCGCCCGGCCTGCCCCGGCCCACAGGACCATCACCAGGGGCGCGCCGTCGAGCCAGTCCTGCCCGAAGGCTGTGACCCGACCGCGCAGGAGCTTCTTCTCCTCACCCTCGGGTGAGGCGAGGTGGACGGCGTCGCCTTTGGCGAATCCGTGCTGGCTGTCATTGGTCTGCATGTCTCGTTCCCCCTGAGATCAGGTGAGGTTCTTGGTGCGGGCGATGATGTTCGTGGCGCTGGTGACGGCCTTGGCGCGTCCCTGCCGGATCAGTTCGTTGGGTAGGTCCGAGAGCCCGGAGGTGATGGGGCCGGGCACGGCGAGCAGGGGCCGGTCCATGCGCTCGGCGGTCCGGCCGGCGAGCTCGTACTTCGCTGATACGCCCTCCACGAGGGTGACGGCCCGGGAGAGTCCGGCGATCAGGGACTCGCGCTCGACAACCGTGGAAAGGCTCGTGCGGTAGCGAGGGCCGTGCTTGCTCACCAGGAGCCCCCCGGCGTGGATGATGCTGTGCCGCGTTCTGGTGATCTCCTGCGTGGCGGGCCCGGTGATGCCGCCGGAGAGGACTCCGACGGGGGTCCCGTTGCGTGCCGCGCAGCCGGCCAGGGCGGAGGGGCCGATGCCGCTGCCGACGCCGGCTGCCGCGACGGTGTTGTACCCGAAGGAGGCGAGGCCGTCGGCCAGGTAGGCCGCGCAGTGCCTGCCGTAGTCGCTGGCCGCCATGCTTCCGACGATCGCGATGGACTTCTTTACCGTCTTGGCGAGCGAGGGGGCGCCGATCACCCACAGGCCCAGCGGGCCTTGGTCGCCGAGGCCGTTGAGTGCCTGCGGCCACTCCGGGTCTGTGGGGATGACGTACCGGGCTCCGGCCTCCTCGCCCTCGGCAAGGGCGCGCTGGCCGTCGTAGGCGAGGACCTTGGCGAGGTGCTTGGGAAGCGGCCGTTCGTCGGCGCTCGCCTCTATGGCCTTCAGGGTGAGAGCCGCCGGCACGGCTGGGGTGAGCTGGGCGATGTACTTCGACTGGAGGGTCTCGGCGAGGGTCAGGCGGGCGATGCGCTCTGCGCGCATGTCCTGGGTGTCGTTCACGTGTGGTTCTTTCGTTGTCGATCCGGAGCGGGCCCGGCGCGTTGGCCGGGCCCGGGTGAGGCGGGGAGGGGTCAGGGGCGCGGCTGGCTGTCGTCGGCGCCGTCGAAGTCGGCAAAGGGGCCGACATTGCCGCGCCACTCGAAGCCGACGCTGTATCCGGGCTGGCCGACGGTGATCCCGGCGTTCAGGCCGCGGTAGACGGTGGTAAAGGGGAGGGCAGCGAGCGCGAGCGCAAGAAGGATCAGCGCGGCGCGAGCGGAGGCAGGCAGGGCGCGGAGGCGGGTGGCCATCGGGGCTCCTTGAACGGGGCGACGGTGCGCCGCGGGGGGTTAGGCGGTGCGGGGCGGCAGGACGAGCACTTCGAGGGCGGGCCCCCACGTGGTGACCGGCTCGTCGAAGGCGCAGCCGCCGCCGGGGCTTTCGAAGTCAGTGGCCCGCCAGTCCTTCGGGCCGCCGACCTGGGGGCGCTCGAAGTGCTGCACGCCTCCCTCCGGCAGGTGGACGGCGAGTCGTATCGCGCCGGTGGCCGTGGTCTGGATGTCGGTGCGGGTGCCGTTGGTGACGGCACTCATGGCCAGGCTGTTCCCAAGGCTCATTAATGATTCCTTTCTAAACGCAGCTACATATTTGAAGTCAGTGGAGAGTGCCCACGCCGTCGCAGGTGAGGCAGTCGGCATCGCCGGCGAGCCCCTCGACGCAGTGGGGGCACTCCATGAACCGGCCGGTTCCGTGGCAGTTCTCGCACTCACGGGTCATCGCATAGGGGCCGTCGCAGTAGTGCAGGATGCCGTCCTCGCACTCCGTGCAGTCGGGGGCCTGGAGGCCGAGGGCTTCGTAGGCTTCCATGATGGCCGGGGCGCTGATCATGTGCGGCGACTTCCTCTCGCTGTCCGGGTCCCCTGTGCGGTTCCCTCTCGCTCTATGGTTATATTCTAGTACCTCTGTGGGGGGTGTCCACTCCGGCAAAGTGCTATGGGTCACAAGGGGCTTGCCGACGAGTCCGCAGCTGCGCCGTCTGCCTTCGCCGCCGTCGCGTTACGAGCATCGGCGAGGTGCGCCAGCCAGCGACGACGCACCCCTGGTACCTCCCGACCGTCCTCGGCGGCTTCCGCGTCCTCGTAGACCCAGTCCCACAACTCGTCGCGACCCAGCCACCAGCCCTCGCCCAGGTCGTGCAGGAGGTTCTCCTCCTCCGAGTGCACGAAGAACCGGAAGATGTGAGCGAGACACGCCACCTCGTTCACCTCAGGGCGCCCTGCGAGACCGACGCGGATCTTGCGCTGCCTGTACCTGATCCGGACGCCGGGCTCGCACATGACGCAGGCGACGTCCTGGGGAGCAGTGCCCAGAATCCGGATGATGTCGGGCGTGAGGACAGCCTCCAGGGACTCTCTGCGCATGACGTGCATCTGCCGGGCCCTCGGTTGAGGGGCGGGAATGCCTGTCGTCGGCTGAAGGGCGCCGCTAACCCAAACCTTCTCGACGCCGGGCACCGGGGCGTGAAGACGCCATTCCTGGCCCATCCAGATAACGCGCTCGTAGTCCGGCTCCAACTGCTCCACCACGGGCTCGGCCGAGAAGCGGTGCGGGCCGTAGAGTGCCGGATGCCGGGCGTGCACAGTCTTGGCGATGTGCCGTTCCCACGCCTCCCTCAGGCACCAGGCCACGGCTGCCTCGCGAGAACGTACTCCCTTCCCCCTGTGAGTGTCCGTGGCGATCCCGTCGTGGCGCCTCGGCAGGCGCTTGGCTCCCCAGGACTCGAACCGCGTACCGACGCTCCATCCGAAGACGTCGTACTCGAAACCGAAGTACTCGACAACCTCTCCCAGCAGAGGCAGCGGCTCCACGGGGGTTGGGTCCTGCAGCCGTTCCTTCTCGAGCGTGTCGTTCTCCGCGCAGCCGGCCGTGTTCATTGTGTGCGGCATGTGGTGTAGCTCGTCCTTCAAAGGGGGGGCGGGGGCCGCATCGGCCCCCGGCCGGGTTGCGGTCAGAAGAGGGCGTCCTGGCCTTCGGTGCCGCCGCCGGCGGTGCGCGGGGGCCGGGCGGGGCGGGGAGGGGGTGGCTCCTCGCCGAAGAGCGGGGCGGTCCCGAACCGGTCGGGTACGGCGGTGATGCGTGCAGCGGCCGGGACGTTCAGTTCGTTGGGGGCGGCGAGGTCGAAGTCGGCATGGTTCATGGCCGTCCAGGCCCTGCCGAAGTCGCAGGCGCCGACGGTCTCGTCCGGCTGGCCGCTCATGGCCGCGTCCGCCATCCGAACGTGCCCGGCGCGATACGGCCGTACAGCAGCTCGCCACGGTGGATCGCGCTCATCTCCGCGGCCTCGCCGGGCGTGAACTTTCGTACGGCCCATGTGTCGTGCGGCAGTGGCGGGCCGGGGCCGATCTCGCCGGACAGTGCAGCGGCTTGATAGACCTCCCGCGGTGCGACGCGGGCGTTTATGTGCCGGTCCGTGCAGGGGGCGCAGAAGGCGCCCAGGGTCACGTCTTCGTCGCGGGGGGAGGCCGGGGCGGCCAGGTGTACCAGCACTCGTGTCGCTGCGTTGCAGCAGAAGGAGCTGCTGCAGCCGCCGGCTGGGCCGGTGATGAGGCCGCTGGGGGTGGAGATATTCACGGTGTCCCTCTCGTGGCGGGATGGGGCGGCCCCGCGTGTCAGGGCCGCCGCGCGCCGTCAGGCGGCTACGAGCTCGCGCGTGTCCTCGTGGGCCTCTGCGCACTCGGTGGTGATCTCGGCGGCCGGGTTGATCGCGATGGCCTCGGCGGCTTCGGCGTGCGCCCGCGCCTGGCGCAGCTGGAAGCGTGCCTTCGACAGGGAGTCAGCCACGCGGTCGAGCTGGTCCAGGCGGGCGCCGACCTGGCCGGCCAGGGCCTCGGCGAGCTTCATCGGCTCGGTGCGCGCGATCTCGTCCAGGAGGGCGCGGACCTGCTCCACGCGGTCGAGGGCTCCTCGGGTGCGCTTCTGCGTGGCGGCGCGCTCCGTGCGCTGCTCCTCGGTCATTTCCTCGACCTGGAGGAGGGCGGGCTGGTCCTGCTGCTGCTTCATGGCGTAGGCGAAGTGGATGATCTCGTTGTCGGCCTTGAACTCGCCGCGGGCGTACTTGCCAAGGATCACGCTCTGGTTTGCGTGGGTGAGGGCGGCGATCTTCACTGCGGCGAGGATGCCGATGTGGCCCTTCTCTACGACCTGGACGACGTCGGTGTGCAGGTCGAGGAGCGCGAGGCGCATGGTGACGTAGAGGGCGGTCTTGCTGAAGTCGGCGGCGACGCTTTCGATGGTCGCGTCCTCTTCTTCGTCCAGAATCCTCTGGAACCCGCGGGCCTCTTCGAAGGGCGTCATGTCCTCGCGGTTGATGTTCTCGCTCATGGAGGCTTTGAACTGGTCCAGCTCGCCTGCCACGGTGATGATCTTCGCGCGGATCGTCTTCTTGCCGGCGAGCTCGTGGGCTCGGTAGCGCCGCTCACCGGCGACGATCTCGTAACCGCCGCGCTTGTTGTCCGGCCGCACCGCGATGTCCTGGATCAGGCCGTGCTTCAGGATGGAGTTTTTCAGCTCCTCCAGGGCCACCGGGTCGAAGTGCTTGCGCGGCTGGTCCGGGTTGGGGTGGACCTGCTTCATCTTGAGGACGCGAATGGTGGCCACGGGGACTCCAAGAGGTGATTTCGGGAGGGGCCCTTCCCCCTTCCTTATGGTTATATTCTAGTACCTCTATGGGTGGGCTCCAACTCCCCGAACGTGAGCTGCGCAACACAAATCCGCAGGTCAGGGGGCGCGCGCCTCGCGGGATGCGGCGACGTGCCGACCTGTGTTCCCAGCGCCAGCCCAGGGGCCGCCGAGTCGCCTCCACGCCCCTGCCCCGCGCACAGCTCACCCCGCGAGCGGCCGACCTTCCTCCACGCGCTGCCGCCAGCGCCGCACCGCCACAGGCGCACCCGCGAGGAGGGCGTTGCGGCAGTCCTCTGAAATCGGGCACACGGCACACAGGCGGGCGGCCTCCATCTTCGAAGCCCTCTTCCCTGCGTCGTCCCGCCGGCCTGTGCACAACGCCGCACTCCAGGCGACCGGCCGCGCCAACGGATCGCTGCACCCGTGCAGGCCATTCAGGGTGAGCGCGCGATCTACGGAGTGGCGACCACTCTGCTCGCGGCGCCGGGGTTCCTGCGCTAGCGCAATGATGCGCTGCGGGTCGATCACGGTTGCCCCCTTGTCCCCAAGCCGGTGCGCACGCCAAGTGGCGCCGGAATCCTAGTGCTTGCTGCGTCAAGCATGGGCGGCGCCTCTCATTCGACCGGCGTCGCGATCTATGTATACGCCATGCCGTGAGGGCTCGTTCTCAAATGTCGCATGGCGTTATTTGGAACCGGTGGGCCGCGATCAAATGACGCAATGCGACATTTGGTCGGAGCGCGTCTGTACACCGTTTAGTGTTCTTGTGCAGTCAGCACGAGAGGTGAAGTGAAGTTGCGAGCGATCATGGTGAGGAAGCCGGGCGGCCCGGAGGTTCTCACGCCCCACGACTACTTGGGCCCCGAGCCCTTGGAAGATCACGAGCTCGTGAACGTGAAGCTCGCCGGCGTCAACGCCGCCGACATCCTCATGCGTGAAGACCAGTACGTCTCTCCGCTCAAGTTCCCCTATGTTCCTGGAAAGGAACTCGTAGGACGCACGCAGGACGGCCGCAGGGTCGTCGGCATCACCAGCGACGGCGCCTACGCCGAGCAGGCCCAGGTCTACAAGGGCCTGTGCTGGGAGATTCCCGAGGGTGTGACCGACGAGCAAGCACTCACACTGGCCGTCGATGGCCTGTCGGCGTGGCACATGCTTCACACGGCCCTTCGCGTCGAACGCTACGAGAAGGTCCTCATCCCCGCAGCCTCCAGTTCCCTGGGGAGCCTCGCCCTTCAGATCGCCAAGTCGCACGGCTCCCTTGTGGTCGCCATGGACCGCGGCGAAGACAAGCTCCAGGCAGCCCGCGACCTGGGCGCGGACGCCGTCGTGGATTGCTCCGACCTCGACGGGCTGCCCGACCGCATCCGCGAGGTGGCACACGGCCCGGTGGACGTTGCCCTGGAAGTCGAGGGCGGCCCCATGTTCGCCAAAACCCTGGCCGCCCTGGGTTTCCGCGGCCGCATGGTCGTCGACGCCTTCTCTTCCCGGAAGCGTCAGTGCGTTGCCCAGACCGACGCAGTCTTCGGCTCCAAGACGGTCAGCGGATTCTGGCTCCCCAGCTTCCTGGACAATCTTTACGCCGTGGAAAAGACCATGCAGACGCTGTTCGGAGCCGTCATGGTCGACGCTCTTAAGACGCCGGAGCCCCGCCGGTACATGCTCGAACACGCGCAACGCGCCCACGCGGCCTTGGAGGAAGGCCAGTCCGGCAAGGTGATGCTCGACGTCGACGCCATCCACCGCATGCCAGTCGGATACTTCTATGGCGGGTGAAACGATCATTCCAACCAAGTAGTAACCTAGCGGGCGCGCCTGAAAGAAGGCGGATGAACTTTTAAGTCACAACACGCTCTGCCTTTAGGGGGGACGGAGCGGACGTCCAAGGACCACATTGAGCAACCCCACAAGCGATCCGGCTCAATCCCCGGACACCCAGAAGGGCAGTGAGAAGGACAGCGAGAAGAGCACAGCGCAGCAAAAGCTACTCCGCGTTCTCGGGGCATTTCAGAAGCTGCCTGGTTACTCTCACACCCTTGCCGAAATCGCGACGGCCGCCGGACTCGACAAGCAGTCAACCAAGAGGGCACTCAAGGCTAGCTGCGAAGAAGGAACCATCGAACGCTTCGCCCACGGCCGCTACGGCCCCGGAGGCGGCTCCGCCCTCCTGGCCATGCGCTTTCTTGCCTCACACACACCGCCTGCCTCAGAGATCCACACGGCCCTCGTGGAACTCAACGCCTCCACTGGGGGCATCGCCAGCTTCTACGCAGCCGTAGGAGACATGCGAGTCTGCGCCCACCGTGTCACAGGCAACAACCAACTAAACCTCGACTGGCTTGAGATGCTGCCCGTCGCCGCCTCCCTGCGCACCTGCGCATCAGGTCGGGTCATCCTCGCGCACATGCCCCCGTTCATCCAGGGCACGGTCCTCGCCGAGCCAGCATTTGAAGGAAACGCCTACGGCGTCCTGCCCCAGGACGAGCTGGAGGCGTCCCTCAAGGGCATCCGTGAACGCGGCTTCGCCATCGGGCGCGAAGAGGGAGTCGAAGGCTGGGACACGGTGGCTGCGCCCGTCATGCGCAGCGGCGTCATCTCGGGCTCGGTCCTCGTACGTCTTCCCGCCGACCGACACCCCCGGCTATTCAGCCGACCAGTCCAGGACACCATCACAGCCGCTAGACAGCTCTCCCTGACCCGACCCCTCTAATACCGACGAGCCGCACCCCCAGCAGGGGTGCGGCTCGTCGGCAACGGCCTGGGCGGCGGGCCGCCGGACCTACCGCCAGCGGATGTCGATGCGGTCATGCGGATCCGCCCCACGACCGCGCCTCCCAGGCAACACCAGGACCGCGCGGGTCTCCAGCGCCACCAGGGCGCGCCGTGAAGCAACCGGCGCGCCCTTCCACCACTGCACGTAGTCCAACACACTCCCCTTCGGAACTCCCGAGACGATCTGTTCGAGGTACCGAAGGCGCGCCCGGGTATCCCGCGCATCCTGCCGGGTCGCCGCCTGCGCCTCTTCCATGGAGCCGCGGGCAGACTCGGGGACCTGCCCCCGGAGCATCGAGGTGATCTTCGCCAGGCTCCGCTCGACCTTAACCAGGTGCGGACGCAGTCGGCCGACCTCGTCCTCCACATCCTTCAGCAGCGCCTCAAGATGCTCCCGAGCGCCGGGCCGCAGCAACTCCGCCAGCACCTGCTCGCCCACAGCGGTCTCCAGCAGCTCAGCGTTCATGCTGATCTTCCCGCATGGCGCCGCCTTCGCCTCAGCCTTGTCGGCCCCCGTGGTGCCGCGGGCTTCGCCCGGCGACGCAGTGGGGCACCGGTAGACCGCATTCGCGCCGGCCCACGATGACGTGAGCGCCGACATGCACAGACCACACAGGCCATTGCCACTGGTCAGCAGATACTCCCGGTCCTCCGCCGACTCGCGGGTTGTCGACAGCGCCAGCAGCTCAGCGCGCTCCTCGGGAGTTATCACCCACGGCGCACCCTCGACCGGGTTGCCGTCAGCGTCGAGCCCCGCCATGCGGGGATTGAGCAGGGTCCGCATCAGGACCTCGGGGGACCACAAATTCCCTGCCGTCGTACGGTGCCCCTCGGCGTTGAACCATCGAGTGGTGTGCGCCTTCTTCTCCTGCGCGAGGAGACGGGACGTGGCTAGACGCAGAGCATCTACCTCAACCTGCACAGGCTCCCCGGAGGCCGAGAAGCCGTATAGGCGGCGCGCCATCACATCTCCATCTCAGTCGAGCTGGTCGCCTTCGCCTTAGCAACCACTTAGCTCCCTAATAGGTAAATGTATATGCGTGAACGCCGAACCCCGTCCAGCCGCAAGACATCCCGCCCTGACATGGATGAAAGGTGCAGGTCAAGGCATCGCGACTCACTGCCCGAGTGGCGTACCTCACGTCGGAATGGGGTGGTCTGTTCCGCATCCCACCTCATGAAACGGCTCCACTGTCCACCAGAAATATGTAGCCAACCAATGGTCAAGCGGCGCAGTGACGCCCGGCCGGCAGGCGGAACCCCGTCACTCTCTGCATGTGCGCGCCGCCGACGGCTCGTGCCGAGTCGGGGTCGGCAAGGTGACGCGCCTTGTTCGCAAGGCCGCACTCCCGGCCGGATGTGTGCCACACCGGCCGGCGGGGTGGCGCACTTGGTCCCGCCCGGACCGATCCACGACCCGCAAGACCTCGACAACGGGAAACCCTAGCCAAGCGGTCCAGAAAGGTCGTACATCCGAAATCGCCATCAAAGGGTCATCGTGGCGTCATGGAAACGACTGAAAAACATCGCTCCGTAGCGCCGTGCGACCTCGCGCAGCGTCCCGAGTGCTGCAAGGCCCGCAAGGCTGCCGCCCCAGCCGTCGCCCCTGGTCTTGCCTGGCTGACCACCTCGAAGTCTGGCGCTGGCCGGTAGGGCTTCCTCCGGGCCTGCTGAGCTGGGATACTTGATCAAGGTCCACTGCCGTTGAGGGTGGGCCACGGAGAGCCACCCCGTCGAACGTGGGTAAGTGAATCCGCTGCGCCTTTGTCCGGTCCCCCTCGGATGGGCAGGTCGGCGCACTGCTCGTCTCTTCGGAGGCGTGCTGCGTCTCGCTGTGGGGCCTCAGTGGGGCCACGGTGAGGCCGGAAGGGTGAGTAAGGCTCGGGAAGGGTAAGGCAAGGCCGGTAGGCCGAACCGCCTCTGACCTGCGAAAACAGGGGATTGAGGGGTTGTTCCGGGAAAGGCCAGGACTGTAATGGGCGGACTCATAATCCGTCGGCCGTGGGTTCGAGTCCCACCCGCCCCACACGCGCGGTTCAGGTGCAGAAACGATCTCGCCTGCCGTTTCGACGCCCCGACCGGGATCTCCCGGGCGGGGCGGCGTGCTGTCCGGGGTTGCTACGGCCGGGTCGGCGCCGGAATAGGCCGCCGTCCTCTCCTGTTGCCGTGCGTGGGCCACACTGGCCCGGACACTGGCCCCTGGCCCCGACGCACGCGACAACCGGAAGCGGGTAGGCGCTCATGAGCAGCAGCACCGTGGAGCTCACCAAGGACAACTTCGACGAGGTCGTCTCCGGCAACGGATTCGTGCTCATCGACTTCTGGGCCGAGTGGTGCGGTCCCTGCCGCAACTTCGCGCCCGTCTTCGAGCGGGCGGCCGGGCGCCACCAGGACCTGGTGTTCGCGAAGGTGGACACCGAGGCCCAGCCCGAGCTCGCGGCGACGTTCGAGATCCGGTCGATCCCCACGCTGATGATCGTGCGCGACAACATCGCCGTGTACGCCCAGCCCGGCGCGCTCCCGGAGGCCGCGCTGGAGGACATCATCAAGCAGGCGCGGGCCCTGGACATGGACGAGGTGCGGGCCTCGGTGGAGCAGGCCCGGGCCGAGGCGGCGGCTCCCGGCACCGATGGGTGAGCTGCTGCTGATCCGGCACGGCGAGACGGCCTGGAGCCGGGACGGCCGGCACACCGGCTGGACGGACGTCCCGCTGACCGAGCGCGGCGAGCGGCAGGCCGAGGCGCTGCGGCCGGCGCTGGAGGGGCGCGACATCGCCCTGGTGCTCACCAGCCCGCTGGTCAGGGCCGTGCGCACGGCCGAGCTGGCGGGGCTGAAGGGCGCGGAGACCGAGCCGGATCTGCGGGAGTGGGACTACGGCGGCTACGAGGGCGTCACCACGGCCGACATCCAGCGGGACCGGCCCGGCTGGTTCCTCTTCGACGACGGGGTCGCGCCCGGCCCGCCCGAGCACCCCGGCGAGTCGCCGGAGGAGGTCGGCGCCCGCGCCGACCGGGTGCTGGCCCGGATCGCCTCCCGCCTCGCGGACGGTGTCGCCGGTGACGTCGTGCTGGTCGCGCACGGGCACTTCCTGCGGGTGCTGACGGCTCGTAGGCTCGGACTGCCGCCGTCGGCCGGCGCGCTGTTCCGGCTGGACACCGGCACGGTCAGCCGCATCGGCACCGAGCACGGCCGCCCGGCGCTGGTCGCCTGGAACGGGCGTGTCGGAGCCTGAAGCCGCCGCCGGCCGCAGGATGATCGGGGCGATCGCCCCGGGGCTTGATATATGACCCTTACTTCATGGAGGAGACAGCGTGGCCACCAACCGCATCGCCACCACCGTCTGGCACGGTGAGCTGATCAAGGGCAACGGCGAGACCACCCTCGAGTCGTCCGGCATCGGGACGTACCCGGTCACCTGGGCCTCCCGCGCCGAGGAGGCCAACGGGAAGACCAGCCCGGAGGAGCTGATCGCGGCCGCCCACTCCAGCTGCTTCTCCATGGCCCTCTCCCACGCCCTGACCGGCGCGGGCACCCCGCCGACCCGCCTGGAGACCAAGGCCGAGGTGACCTTCCAGCCCGGCGAGGGCATCACCGGCATCCACCTCTCCGTCCGCGGCGAGGTGCCCGGCCTGGACGAGGAGGGCTTCGTCGCGGCGGCCGAGGACGCCAAGAAGAACTGCCCGGTCAGCCAGGCGCTCACCGGGACGACGATCACGCTGGACGCCGAGCTCGCCTGACGCCGGCTCGGCTATGGCGCCATCCTGGCGTGGACGATCAGGTCGCCCGCGCACGTGACCAGGCGGAGCGCCTTCTCCCGGGTTTCCGCGTAGACCTTTCGTGTGGGGAAGGCGCCTCCGGCGACCTTCTCGGTGCCGGTGACCGTGAAGTGGAGCACCTCGCCGTCGCCGCGCTCGACGTCGATCGCGTCGCCCTCCGCGATCCTGTGCAGGTCGCGGAAGACGGCCTTGCCCTTGGGGGCGGCGTCATGGCCGATGATCACGGCGGCGCCCGGGGTGCCGGGCCTGGCGCTGTCCCGGTACCAGCCGGCGGTCATGCCCTTCTCCGGCGGAGGCCCCTGCACGGTGTCGTCGCCGTTGCGGCCGAGCCGTATCAGCGGGCTGTCCACGCCGAGGGACGGGATGGCGACCCGGGACGGCTCCTCGGCCCGCGCCGGGCCGCCGATCACCTTGCCGGTCCCACCGCCGGGCGCGCAGGCGCCGAGCACCACGGCGGCCACCACCAGCAGCAGGGCCGTCAGGGAACGGGGCGTGGACATGGGCATGCGCCCCAACCTAGGCGCCGCTCCGACGCCCCCGCCTCGGCCGAACGGCCATTCCGGGCCCGCCACGTGCGGGGTCCGGGCCCCGTAAGGGGCGCGGGGAACTGCGCGACAAGCCACGACGCGCCCGCGGATGGAGTGCCGTGCTGCGCCCGGGCTCTCGTGGTGGTGCGTCGGCTGCGGGCCGTCGGTGGCCGATCGCGCAGTTCCCCGCGCCCCTTCGGGCCGCTGGCCCGCCGGGCCGGCGCTACGGCGACAACCGCTGCAACAGCCCCCATGTGAACTCCGCCACATACTCCCCGCGCACCCCGGCCGCGTCCGGGGCTGTGAAGGCCAGCCGCCAGCGCGTCGGGGCCGTGCCCTCCATGGGGCGGGCGGGCGGGAAGGCGCGGGCGACCTCGTCCACCGTGCAGGACCAGGGCCGCAGCTCCTCGACCGTACGCGGCTGCGGACCCCGCGCCCCGGGGGCGCGGACCAGCCACTCGTTCCACACCGCGCCGCCGGGGGCGCTCAGCACCTCGAAGCGCAGCGTGGGCCAGAGCGGCACCCGCCAGGTCGTCGCCTCGAAGGTCAGATCGCCGACGCGGCGCTCCCCGGTGCTCTCCGGCGGGCCCAGGACGGAGCGGTAGCGGGGCCCCGCGCCCCGGCCGCGCGGGGAGCGCGTCATGGCCTGCCAGCGGCGGTTGGCCTCGCGCATCTCGGCGCGCCCGACGCCCAGTTCGCGCAGCGCGTCCTCGACCAGTCCGGGCTGGTGGTCGGCCATCCGGCGCAGCAGCACGAGCTGGAACTCCAGGGGCCCGAAGGCGGCGACGGACCCGGGGGCGGGGTCGGAAGACGGTCTCATGCGTGCCATCGTGGCGCACCAGCCCCGCCCTTCGGCAACGCATCGGAAAACCTCGGCGAGTTGCCGGCCGCGGGCCCGGCCGCGGTGCCGAAGTCCCCTTTTCGCGGAACCTTTACCTCCCGGCAGCCGTGAGACGGCCCGGAGGCCGCCCACGCCGAGGTCGCGGCCGGTACGGTCTGAGGCCATGACGGAACTCGACCCCCAGCGCACCGCACTCGTCCTCGTCGACCTCATGGAACGCCTCGTGGCGTTGCCCCTCGCGCCCCACGCCGGCGATGAAGTGGCTCGGAACGCGACCGAGTTGGCGCGTTCCTTCCGCAAGGCGGGGGCGCCGGTGGTGGTCGTCCGGGTGGAGCGGCCCGGCCTCGCCGAGCAGCCGCCCGGCAGCGGGCTGCTCGCGGGGGTCGCGGAGGCGGGCGACATCGAGATCGTCAAGCGGACCGTGGGCGCGTTCCACGGCACCGGGCTCGACGACCGGCTGCGCGAGCGCGGCGTGCGGACGCTGGTGCTCGCGGGGATCGCCACCAACCTCGGGGTGGAGTCGACCGGCCGGGCGGCCGCCGACCACGGCTACGAGCTCGTCTTCGTCGAGGACGCGATGAGCGCGCTGACGGCCGAGGAGCACCGGGCGTCGGTGGCGCTGGACATGCCGCGGCTGGGGACGGTCGTCACGGCGGCGGAGCTGCGGCTGTCCGCGTAGCCCTCCTCGCCGGGCGGGCCGGGGCGGCCGGTGCCGTCGCCCGGGCCGCACCCACCCGGGGGCGCCGCCGCGCGTCAGCCGGCCGTGCGGGGCGCCGGCGGTTCCTCGCCCAGCATCCGCTTCAGCAGGTCCCGCAGCGCGGCGCGCTCCTCCTCGGACAGCCCGGCCAGCGGCTCGCGCGCGAAGCGCAGCGACTCCCGCAGCCGGGCCGCCGTCAGCCGGCCCTCCTCCGTGGCCGCCGCGAGCTTGACCCGGCGGTCGTCCGGGTCCGGGCGGCGCTCGACCAGGTCCCGGGCCTCCAGCCGGTCGACGATCCCCGTGATGTTCGACGGCTCGCACTTCAGCTTCAGGGCGATCCGCCGCATCGGCAGCGGCTCCCTGGCCAGCAGGGCCAGCACCCGCGCCTGGGCGCCGGTGAGCGAGTGCCGGGCGGCCGCCTCCTCGTACTCCTCGTGGTAGCGCGCCACGACGGTGGCGATGAGGTCGACCACCTCAAGGGTGAGAGCGTCGTCGGCGGGCCGCGGAGGGGGTGTCATGAAGAGCAGAATACTCCATTGCTTGACATCATGAAATATCGAGGCACATGATTGGTTGAGGTTCTTAAGTAATTGGAGGGTTCGGTTCCCATGACCGCCACAGCCGCCCGCATCCCCGAGACCAGCCGCGAATGGCACCTGGTGGCCCGCCCCGTGGGCTGGCCGAAGCCGGAGGACTTCGCCCTGCGCGAGGCCGCCGTCCCCGAGGTCGGCGAGGGCCAGATCCTCGTCCGCAACATCCACCTGTCGGTGGACCCGTACATGCGCGGCCGCATGGACGAGCGCGAGTCCTACATCCCGCCGTACCAGCTCGACCGGCCGATGGACGGCGGCGCGGTCGGCGAGGTCCTGGCCTCCCGGGCCGAGGGCTACGAGGTGGGCGACCACGTCCTCCACGGCCTCGGCTGGCGCGAGTACGCGGTCGTCGACGCCGCCCGCACCGCCAAGGTCGACCCGAAGGTCGCCCCGCTCTCCGCCTACCTCGGTGTGCTGGGCATGCCCGGCATGACCGCCTACGCGGGCCTGCTGGAGGTCGCCTCCTTCAAGGAGGGCGACACCGTCTTCGTCTCCGGCGCCGCCGGCGCCGTCGGCAGCCTCGTCGGCCAGATCGCCCGGCTCAAGGGCGCCGCGCGCGTCATCGGCAGCGCGGGCTCGGACGAGAAGGTCCGGGTGCTGCGCGAGGAGTACGGCTACGACGCCGCGTTCAACTACAAGAACGGCCCGGTCGTCGACCAGCTGAAGGAGGCGGCCCCCGACGGCATCGACGTCTACTTCGACAACGTCGGCGGCGAGCACCTGGAGGCGGCGCTGAGCGCGCTCAACCTCCACGGCCGCGTCACCATCTGCGGCATGATCGCCCAGTACAACGCCACCGAGTCCGTGCCCGGCCCGCGCAACATGGTCAACATCCTGGCCAAGCGGCTGCGCGTCCAGGGCATGATCGTCTCGGACCACGACGCGCTGCGCCCGCGGTTCGTCGAGGAGGTCGGCGGCTGGATCCGCTCCGGCGAGCTCAAGGTCCGCGAGACCGTCGTCGAGGGCATCGAGAACACCGCCGACGCGTTCCTCGGCCTGCTGCGCGGCGAGAACACCGGCAAGATGATCGTCACCCTCTGACGGCACGGGCCGCCCCACCACGGCGGCTACGATGTGCCGCCATGCGAGATCTTGTGACGGGCATGTCGTACCTGGTCAAGGGCCAGCGCTGGGTGGGGCGCAACCGCCGGCGGTGGGGTTTCGGGCTGCTGCCCGGGCTGATCACCCTGATCGGGTACGCGGCGGCGCTGACCGTGCTCGTCCTCCGGGCCGACGACGTCGTCGACTGGGCGACGCCCTTCGCCGACGGCTGGGGCTCGCCCTGGCTCGGCCTGTTCCGCGGCGCGCTGACGGCGCTCTTCTTCGGCGGCTGCCTGCTGCTGGCGCTGCTCTCCTTCACGGCGGTGACGCTGCTCGTCGGACAGCCCTTCTACGAGGCGCTGTCCGAGCGGGTCGACCTGACGGAGGGCGGCAGCGCGCCGTCGTCCGGGCTGCCGCTCTGGCGCGAGCTGTGGATCTCGGCCCGGGAGAGCCTCGCCGTGCTCGTCCGGGCGGCACTGTGGGGCGTCCTCTTCTTCGCCCTGGGCTTCGTGCCCTTCGTCGGCCAGACGGTGGTGCCGGCGATCGGCTTCTGCGTCTCCGGCTTCTTCCTGACAGAGGAACTCACGGCTGTCGCCCTTCAGCGGCGAAGGGTCGCGCTGAAGGAGCGGCTGGAACTGCTGCGCTCGCGCAAGCTGCTGGTGCTGGGCTTCGGAGTGCCGCTGACCCTGCTCTTCCTGCTGCCGCTCGTCGCGGTGTTCGTGATGCCGGGGGCCGTGGCGGGGGCGACGCTGCTGGCGCGGGACCTGATGGGGGAGACGGGGGAGGACGGCGAGCCGGACGCCGGAGGGGCCGACGTCGTGTCGGCCCCTCCGGCGTCCGAGTGGTGACTACTCCCGGCCCGCCGACGTGGAGGACATGTCCGGGTAGCGGTCGCCGGAGACCTTGGACGCGATGGGCTCCAGGGCCGTGAGCTCGTCCGCCGTCAGGTCGAGGCGGGTGGCGCCCACGTTCTCCTCCAGGCGGGAGCGCTTGCGGGTGCCGGGGATCGGAACGACCGTCAGGTCCTCCACCCGCGCCCGGAGCTGCACCCACGCCAGCGCGACCTGGGCGAGCGTGACGCCCCGCGCCTCGGCGATCCGCCGCAGGGGCTCCAGCAGGGCGACGTTCGCCGACGCGTTGTCACCCGTGAAGCGCGGCTGCGTACGACGCCAGTCGTCGGCCGACAGGTCCTTGTCGGCGTTGGCGAAAGCACCCGTCAGGAAGCCGCGGCCGAGCGGCGAGTACGGCACGAGGGCGACGCCCAGCTCACGGGCCGCCGGGACGACGTTCTCCTCGATGTCCCGGCTGAAGAGCGACCACTCCGACTGCACGGCCGCGATCGGGTGCACGGCGTGCGCCTCGCGCAGCTCGCTGCCCGTGACCTCGCTCAGGCCCAGGTGCTTGACCTTGCCCTCCGCCACCAGCTCGGCCATCGTGCCCACCGACTCCGCCAGCGGCACGTCGGGGTTGCGGCGGTGCATGTAGTACAGGTCGATCTGCTCGACGCCCAGCCGCCGCAGGCTGCCCTCGACGGCCTTGCGGATGTAGGGCGGGTCGTTGCGGATGACGCGGTCGGCGGGGTTCTCGGGGTCGGCGTCGATGGCGAACTTCGTCGCCAGCACCACGTGTTCCCGGTTGGCCCGGATGAACGGGGCGATGAACTTCTCGTTCTCCCCGAACCCGTACATGTCGGCGGTGTCGTAGAGGGTGACGCCCAGCTCCAGCGCCCGCTCCAGCGTCGCCCGGGCCTCCGCCTCGTCCGTCGTCGGGCCGTAGGCGAAGCTCATGCCCATGCAGCCCAGGCCCTGGACGCCGACCTCCGGGCCGCCGTCGCCGAGGGTCACGCGTGCGATCTTGTCGTTGCTCATCTTCCGTCAGGCCCCTTCGGACGCCCGGCGGGCGTCGGCATAGATGTTGATCTTGTAGTCCAGTACTTCCAGCGTGCTGCGCAGCTCCGCGATGCGCATCCGCACGTCGTCGCGGTGCGCGCTCAGCAGCCGTTCGCGCTCGGGAAAGGTGTGCTCGCCCTCGCGGACCAGCTCCGCGTAGCGGACCATGTCCGCCACCGGCATCCCGGTCAGCCGCAGCCGGCTCACCAGGTCCAGCCAGTCGAGGTCGCGGTCGGTGTAGCGGCGCTGCCCCGTGTGGGAGCGGTCGACGTGCGGCATCAGCCCGATCCGCTCGTACCAGCGGAGGGTGTGCGCGGACAGCCCCGCGTACTCGGCCACTTCGCTGATCGTGTAGCGGTCCCGGCCCTCCGGGCGGCGCTGGCGCTCCAGGGCGAGCGGGGAGCAGAGGTCGTCCACGGCTCCGGCCGGCGCGCTCTCGGTTTCCATCAATGTCATTGCCGCTTCCCCCTCGCTCGCCCCGTGCGGTGCGTCCCCAACGCTAGAGACTTGGAGTGCACTCGAAGCAAGCGGGATTCCGACGTGATCCGGCCCGATCCCCCGCCGCGTTAGGCTCCTTGCCATGGAAAGCCTGCGGATGATCGAGAACTGGCCCGTCAAGACCGCGGCGGCGGCCGTCGTGCGCGCCGACGGCACCCTCGCGGGTGCGCACGGCCCGACCCGGCACCGTTTCCCGCTGGCCTCCGTCACCAAACCGCTGGCCGCGTACGCCGCGCTGATCGCCGTCGAGGAAGGCGCGATCGAGCTCGACGAGCCGGCCGGCCCGCCCGGTGCCACGGTGCGTCATCTCCTCGCCCACACCTCGGGCCTGGCCTTCGACGAGGACCGCTCCATGGCGGAGCCGGGCACCCGGCGGCTGTACTCCAACGCCGGCTTCGACGCCCTCGGCGACCACATCGCCAAGGCCACGGACATCCCCTTCGCCGAGTACCTGCGGCAGGCCGTGCTGGAGCCCCTCGGCATGACCTCCACCGACCTCCCCGGCTCGCCCGCCAAGGACGGCGTCTCGACGGTGGACGACCTGGCCCGGTTCGCCGCCGAGCTCCAGGCGCCGCGCCTGCTGTCGCGCTCCACGCTGGACGAGGCCACGACGGTGGTCTTCCCGGGCGTCACGGGCGTCCTGCCCGGCTACGGGCACCAGCGGCCCAACGACTGGGGCCTCGGCTTCGAGATCCGCGACGGGAAGTCCCCGCACTGGACGGGCACGTCGTCCTCGCCGCGGACCTTCGGCCACTTCGGGCAGTCCGGCACGTTCCTGTGGGTCGACCCGGACCTGGGAGCGGCCTGCGTCGCCCTCGCGGACCGCGCCTTCGGCTCCTGGGCCATCGAGGCGTGGCCGCTGCTGACGAACGCGGTGATCAACGAACTCCGTCAGCGATAACCTTCCGGGCAATCGGGCGGGTGGCCGGGCTACCCGAAGTGCGGCTCGGCGTGCATCTCCCAGGCAAGCACCTCGACGGCGGAGCCGATGGCCTCGACCCGCACGCCAGAGGCGTCGAGAATCCGAGCCGCATCCCCGTCCCGCAGCACCTCGCTGTCAAGGCGAACGGCTCCCCGCACGACGTGCACGTACAACCAGGGCGCGTCCGGCAGCCCCGCGCACTCACCACTCCGCAGGCGCCGGACGTGCAACACCGCCTCCGCCCGCCGCAAGGCGTACGGCGTCCCGTCGGCGATCCCTCGCACCACCTCGTACGACGGTTCGCCCCCGAATTCGGACGGCGTCAGCCACATCTGGACGAAACGCAACGGAACGGACCCCGTGTTGCGCTCGGTGTGGCGGACGCCGGAGCCGGCGCTCAGCCGCTGGAGGTCGCCGGGGCGGACGGTGACGACCCGCCCCGTGGAGTCCTCGTGGGTGAGCTCGCCCTCGATCACCCAGGTGACGATCTCGACGTCCCGGTGCGGATGCTCGGCGAAGCCCGCGCCGCCCGCCAGCCGCTCCTCGTTGCAGGCCGCGAGCGGGCCGAACCGTACATTGTCGGGGTCGTAGAAGCCCGAGAAGGAGAAGGCGTGCCAGGTCTCGATCCCGGCCGCCGGATCGCCGCCGCGGAAGCGATCGGCGGCCCGCTGCACGTACGTCATCGGCCCACCGTAGCCCCGCCGGGAGCCCCGGAGGGGTCCCGGCGGCTCCGTATCGCACCCGAATAAGGCAGGCTTGTCCCCGTGCCCGAACCAGCCGCTCACCCCACGCACCCCCACCGCGCCACCCTCCGCAACCTGGAACAGTCCTCCGGGACGCTGGCCGCCGCGGCCATCGCCCGCATGGACGCCCAGCTGTCGTGGTACCGGGCGATGCCCCCGGAGAACCGGTCGTGGATCGGCCTGGTCGCCCAGGCCGGCATCGCGGCGTTCACCGAGTGGTTCCGGCATCCGGAGACCCCGCAGGCCATCAGCACGGACGTGTTCGGCACGGCCCCGCGCGAGCTGACCCGGGCGATCACGCTGCGGCAGACCGTGGAGATGGTCCGGACGACCATCGAGGTCATGGAGTCGGCCATCGACGAGGTGGCCGCCCCCGGCGACGAGAACGCGCTGCGCGAGGCGCTGCTGGTCTACGCCCGGGAGATCGCCTTCGCCACGGCCCAGGTGTACGCCCAGGCCGCCGAGGCGCGCGGCGCCTGGGACGCCCGGCTGGAGTCGCTGGTCGTCAACGCGGTGCTCTCGGGCGAGGCCGACGAGGGCGCCCTCTCGCGCGCGGCCGCGCTGGGCTGGAACGCGCCGACGCATGTCGCGGTGGTGCTGGGCACGGCGCCCAACGGGGACAGCGAGCTGACCGTCGAGGCCATCCGCCGGGCCGCGCGCCACGCCAAGCTGCAGGTGCTCACCGGCGTGCTGGGCGACCGGCTGGTGGTGATCGCGGGCGGCTCGGACAATCCGCTGCAGGCGGCGAAGGCGCTGATCGGCCCGTTCGCGGCGGGCCCGGTGGTGGCCGGGCCGGTGGTGCCCGACCTGCTGGCGGCGACCAGGTCCGCGCAGGCCGCCGCGGCCGGCCTCAAGGCGTGCGCGGCCTGGCCGGACGCCCCGCGCCCGGTGCTGGCCGACGACCTCCTGCCGGAGCGGGCGATGGCCGGTGACCCGGCCGCCCGTGAGCAGCTGGTGGAGGAGATCTACAGACCGCTCGAAGAGGCGGGCTCGGCGCTGCTGGAGACGCTGAGCGTCTATCTGGAGCAGGCCAGCAGCCTGGAGGGCGCGGCGCGGATGCTGTTCGTCCATCCCAACACCGTGCGGTACCGGCTGCGACGTGTGACGGACGTCACCGGATGGTCACCCTCCGATGTCCGTTCCGCCTTCACGCTGCGCATCGCGCTGATCCTGGGGCGGTTGGCCGACGCGGAGTGACACACTTACGCTTTTGTTGAACGCCAACAATTCCCCTGACGGTTCTTGGTCCCTGTCCTCACGGGTGGGCGGAGCCGTCCACGAGAGAGAGTGTGAGGGTGCTCGTACTCGTCGCTCCCGGCCAGGGCGCTCAGACGCCCGGCTTCCTGACCCCCTGGCTCGACCTCCCCGGTGTCGCCGACCGCCTCCGTGCGTGGTCGGACGCCATCGACCTGGACCTTGTCCACTACGGCACGAACGCCGACGCCGACGAGATCCGTGACACCGCCGTGGCACAGCCGCTGCTGGTGGCCTCCGCGCTGCTCTCGGCCGGGCAGCTCTTCCCGTCCGGCGCCGAGCTCGCCGCGCGGGTCGGCGCCGTCGCCGGGCACAGCGTGGGCGAGCTCGCCGCCGCCGCGCTCACCGGGGTGCTGTCCGAGGAGGAGGCCATGCGGCTGGTGCGCAAGCGCGGGCTGGCCATGGCCGAGGCCGCCGCGGTCACCGAGACCGGGATGGCCGCCCTGCTGGGCGGCGAGGCGGACGTCGTCCTGCCGCACCTGGAGAAGCTGGGCCTGACCCCGGCGAACGTCAACGGCGCGGGCCAGATCGTGGCCGCCGGCACGGCGGAGCAGCTGGCGGCGCTGGCCGAGGACAAGCCCGAGGGCACCCGGCGCGTGGTGCCGCTCAAGGTGGCGGGCGCCTTCCACACCCACCACATGGCACCGGCCGTCTCGGCCCTGGAGTCGGCGGTCGCCGAGCTGACCCCCGCCGCCCCCCACACCCGTTACGTCTCCAACAAGGACGGCGCCGTCGTGGCCGGCGGCCCCGAGGTCGTCGCGCGGCTGGTCGGCCAGGTGGCCAACCCGGTCCGCTGGGACCTGTGCATGGAGACCTTCAAGGAGCTGGGCGTCACGGCCATGATCGAGGCGGCGCCCGGTGGCACCCTCGTGGGGCTGGCGAAGCGCGCCCTGCCGGGTGTCACTACGCTCGCGCTCAAGACCCCGGAGGACCTCGACGCCGCCCGCGCGCTCATCGCCGAGCACGCCGGCCTCGAGGCCGCCCCGGCCGAACAAGGAGCCCGAGAAGCATGACCGCGAAGATCAAGCCCGCGAGGGGCGCCGCGTACGCGCGCATCATGGGCGTGGGCGGCTACCGTCCCGTGCGCGTGGTGCCGAACGAGGAGATCCTCAAGCACATCGACTCCTCGGACGAGTGGATCCGCTCGCGCTCGGGCATCGCCACCCGGCACTGGGCCGGCCCGGAGGAGACCGTCAGCGCGATGTCCCTGGAGGCCGCCGGCAAGGCGATCGCCGACGCGGGCATCACCGCCGACCAGATCGGTGCCGTCATCGTCTCGACGGTGTCGCACTTCAAGCAGACCCCGGCCGTCGCGACCGAGATCGCCCACAAGGTGGGCGCGGGCAAGCCCGCCGCCTTCGACATCTCGGCCGGCTGCGCGGGCTTCGGCTACGGCCTGGCCATGGCCCGGGACATGGTGACCGGCGGCTCCGCCGAGCACGTCCTGGTCATCGGCGTCGAGCGGCTCTCGGACCTCACCGACCTGGAGGACCGCGCGACGGCCTTCCTGTTCGGCGACGGCGCCGGCGCCGTGGTCGTCGGCCCGTCCGCCGAGCCCGCCATCGGCCCGGTCGTCTGGGGCTCCGAGGGCGACAAGGCCGAGACGATCAAGCAGACCGTCGCCTGGGACGTCTACCGCGAGGAGACGGACGTCCGCTTCCCCGCCATCACCCAGGAGGGTCAGGCGGTGTTCCGCTGGGCCGTCTTCGAAATGGCGAAGATCGCCCAGCAGGCGCTGGACGAGGCGGGCATCAGCCCCGAGGACCTGGACGTCTTCATTCCGCACCAGGCCAACATGCGGATCATCGATTCGATGGTGAAGACCCTCAAGCTGCCGGAGAGCGTCACGGTCGCCCGTGACGTGGAGACCACGGGCAACACCTCCGCGGCCTCCATTCCGCTCGCGATGGAGCGGCTCCTGGCCACCGGCGCGGCGAAGAGCGGGGACACCGCGCTCCTCATCGGCTTCGGGGCGGGTCTCGTGTACGCCGCCACGGTCGTTACCCTCCCCTAGGCGAGTTCCCCGGACCTCGCCGCACCAGCAGTTCCCTTAATCAGCAGCACATCGCAATACATAGAAGGAGCGCGCACATGGCCGCCACCCAGGAAGAGATCCTCAAGGGCCTCGCCGAGATCGTCAACGAGATCGCCGGCATCCCGGTCGAGGACGTCCAGCTGGACAAGTCCTTCACCGACGACCTGGACGTCGACTCGCTGTCCATGGTCGAGGTCGTCGTCGCCGCCGAGGAGCGCTTCGACGTCAAGATCCCCGACGAGGACGTCAAGGGCCTGAAGACCGTCGGCGACGCCGCCGGCTACATCCTGAAGCACCAGGCCTGACCGTAGCGTTCGTCGCCACCCCGGCGGTGGCGGTTCCAGCACCTCTACACGTGGAGACAGAATCCCGATGAACTCGACCAATCGCACCGTGGTCGTCACCGGTATCGGCGCAACCACACCGCTGGGTGGCGACAGCGCTTCGACCTGGGAGGGGCTGCTCGCCGGCCGCTCCGGCGTCAAGCCTCTGGAGAACGAGCGCTTCGCCGACCTCCCGGTCCGCATCGCCGCCCCCGTGGCGGTCGACCCCGCCGACGTCCTGCCCCGCCCCATGCTCCGCAAGCTGGACCGCTCGGCGCAGTTCGCGCTGATCGCGGCGCGCGAGGCCTGGGCCGACGCGGGCTTCACCGACAAGGCCGGCGACGACGCCGGCGTCACCCCCGAGCGGCTGGGTGCGGTCGTCGCCTCCGGCATCGGCGGCGTGACCACCCTGCTCGACCAGTACGACGTGCTCCGGGAGAAGGGCGCCCGCCGCGTCTCCCCGCACACCGTGCCGATGCTGATGCCCAACAGCCCCTCCGCCAACGTCGGCCTGGAGGTGAACGCCCGGGCGGGCGTCCACACCCCGGTCAGCGCCTGCGCGTCGGGCGCCGAGGCCATCGGCTACGCCTACGAGATGATCCGCTCCGGCCGTGCCGACGTCGTCGTCGCCGGCGGCACCGAGGCGGCCATCCACCCGCTGCCCGTCGCGGCGTTCGCCAGCATGATGGCGATGTCGAAGAACAACGACGAGCCCGCCAAGGCCTCCCGCCCGTACGACAAGGACCGTGACGGCTTCGTGCTCGGCGAGGGCGCCGGCATCGTCGTCCTGGAGTCGGCCGAGCACGCCGCGAAGCGCGGCGCCCGCGTCTACTGCGAGGTGCTGGGCCAGGGCCTGTCCGCCGACAGCCACCACATCGCGCAGCCGGAGCCGACGGGCCGCGGCATCGCCGCCGCCCTGCAGAACCTGCTCGACAGCAGCGACCTGAAGCCGGCGGAGGTCGTGCACCTCAACGCGCACGCCACCTCCACGCCGCAGGGCGACGCCGCCGAGATCAAGGCGCTGCGCAAGGTCCTGGGCGACGACCTCGACCACGTCGCGGTCTCCGCGACCAAGTCGATGACGGGCCACCTGCTCGGCGGCGCCGGCGGCATCGAGACGGTCGCGACCGTCCTCGCCCTGTACCACCGCATGGCCCCGCCGACCATCAACGTCGACGAGCTGGACGAGGACATCGACGCGGACATCGTCCGCGGCGAGCCCCGCCCGCTGCCGCAGGGCACCATCGCGGCGATCAACAACTCGTTCGGCTTCGGCGGCCACAACGTGGTGCTGGCGCTGCGCACGGTCTGACGCTCTGCACGGAAGGGCCCGCCCCGGTCAGGGGCGGGCCCTTCCGCGCTTATCGCTTCGTGATCCCGGTCACTTCGTGAAGCTGGCGAAGTACGAGGCCGCCATGTCCTCGTCGCCGTGGCCCGCTTCGATCGCCCGGCGGAAGCGCTCGGCGCCCGCCGCCGCGACGTCCAGGCGCACCCCGACGGCCTCCCCGGCCGCGACGATCAGCCGCGCGTCCTTCTCGGCCGTGGTGGTCGCGAAGGACGGCGGGGTGAGGGCGTCGTCCCTCAGCAGCCCGGCCTTGGCCCGCAGATAGCCCATGTCGAGCGGGCCGCCCGCGACCGCGTCCAGGAAACGGTCCGGGTCCACGCCCAGCCCGTCGGCCAGCGCCAGGGCCTCGGCGGTGCCGTGGGTGACGGCCAGCACCCAGCTGTTGATGACGAGCTTGAGCCGGGTCGCGGCGCCGCCCGCCGCGTCGTCGCCGATCCAGACGGTCCGGGAACCGATGGCGTCGAAGACGGGCGCCAGGGTGTCGCGGATCTCCTCGGGACCCGCGGCCAGCACCGTGAGCGTGCCCTCCTCGGCGGGCCGCCGGGTGCCCAGGACGGGGGCGTCGACCAGGACGAGCCCGTGCTCGCGGGCGAAGTCCGCGAGCACGGCCGTGCCGTCGAGCCCGGCGGTGGTGGACTGCGCCCAGACCGTCCCCGGGCGCAGGGCGGGGGCGGCGGAGCGCATCACGTCGAGGGCGGCCGGGCCGTCGTACAGCATGGTGACGACCACATCGGCGCCGGTGACCGCCTCGGCGGGCGTCCCCACGACGGTGACACCGTGCGCGGCCAGCGGCTCGGCCTTGGCGTGACTGCGGTTCCAGGCCCGGACGGAGAGCCCGGCGCGGGCGAGATTGCGGGCCATGGCGAAGCCCATGATGCCGGTGCCGAGGACGGTGACGGTGATGGGTGAGGTCATGCGTCGACGCTAGGGCCTGGAGCGGGCTCGAAGGCAAGACCCCGCCGTTGTCAGACCACCTGGTGCAGCCAGCGGACCGGCGCGCCCTCGCCCGCGTGACGGAAGGGTTCCAGTTCGTCGTCCCACGGCTTGCCGAGCAGCTTCTCGACCTCCGCCTGGAGGTCCGTCCCGTCCCGGTCGGCGCGCGAGAGCGCGGCGCGGAGGCGGTCCTCGGGGATCAGGATGTCGCCGTGGATACCGGTGACGGCGTGGAAGATGCCGAGGTCGGGGGTGGAGCTGTAGCGCTCGCCCTCGGCGGTGGCGCACGGTTCGGCCGTCACCTCGAAGCGCAGGAGGTGCCAGCCGCGCAGCGCGGAGGCGAGTCTGGAGGCGGTGCCCACCTGGCCCTGCCAGGAGAGCTCGGAGCGCCAGGTGCCGGGGGAGACGGGCTGCCGGATCCAGTCGAGGGTGACGCGCGTGCCGAGCACGCCGCCCACGGCCCATTCGACGTGCGGGCAGAGCGCTCGGGGCGCGGAGTGCACATACAGAACTCCACGTGTCGTCACCGGGTCCTCCAGTGCGGTTCGAGGGTGGCCTTCCCCAGCGGCCTCGCAGCCGAACCGGTCCCGCCCGGGACAGCAGCAGACATTCTGCCCCAATGGCCACTCCCGCACCAGCCCGCGAGGTTACCAACAGTAAACACCATCGGGAGCAATTCTCCTGAAAAGGGACAGGATGTGACGTGTTGTGATTTGGTGCCGCCGTGGACCGAAAGGCGGAGCGAAAGATGCCGGACCGACTCGATCACCCGGGAAGAAAAGCTACCGTGCGGGCGTGTCGCGGGCGTGACGTACCGTCGGTCCCGGACAGATATCACCCGGCCGGAGGGGAACACGAGCATGAACGTCGCACGGGGGAAGAGGCGAGGGGCGGTCGTCACAGCGGCCGTGGCGGCGGTCTGCGCCACCCTGCTGGCCTCGGGCTGCGAGAGCGGTGCGGCCGCCGGTGCCGGCGGCGGCGAGCAGCGGGCCGCCGCCCCGGCCAAGCCCAAGCCCGTCCGCCCGGCCTGGAACCCGCGCCCCGCCTCCATCGCCTCCCTCGGCGACTCCATCACCCGTGGCTTCGACGCCTGTTCCATGCTCAAGGACTGCCCCGAGGCGTCCTGGGCCACCGGCACCTCCGTCGACAGCCTCGCCCGCCGGCTGCTGGCCTCGCCCGGGACCAGCAGCTGGAACCACGCCCGCACCGGCGCCCGGATGGCCGACCTGCCGGAGCAGATGCGCGCGGCCGTCGCCGAGAAGCCGCAGCTCGTCACCGTGCTCGTGGGCGCCAACGACGCCTGCCGCAAGAACGTGGACGACATGACCACCGTGGACGACTTCCGCGCCGACTTCGAGAAGTCCCTGAAGGAGCTGCGCACCGCCCTGCCCAAGTCCCAGGTGTACGTGGCCGGGGTGCCGGACCTGCGGCGGCTGTGGGCGGAGGGGCGCAAGAGCCTGATCGGCCCGGAGATCTGGAAGCTGGGCTCGGTCTGCCCGTCGATGCTGGCCGACGCCGCCTCCGACGACGCGGTGGCCGAGGCCCGCCGCGTACGGGTGGAGCAGCGGGTCCTCGAGTACAACACCGTGCTCAAGAACGTGTGCGCGCGCGACGGGCTGTGCCGCTTCGACGCCTCGGTCCACGGCTACGACTTCACCGGCCAGGCGCTCAGCAAGTGGGACTGGTTCCACCCCAGCAAGCAGGGGCAGGGTGAACTCGCGGCCCTCGCCTACCGCACCATCACCGCCGCCGAGCCGCCCGCCGCGTAGGGCGCCGCACAGTACGCACGGCCCGGTCCGCCACCGGCGCGCCCGGCGCGGAACTCGCCGGCACCGGGGCCCGTACCCTCGCCCCGGGCACCCGGTGCCGTCCGCGCCCGCGCGATGACGCCCGGGCCGTGGCCGAAGACGGGCACGGGTGGCCTCGACCGGCCCGTGCCGCCTTCCGCCCCGCACGTTATCCGATGAACGAGCGCTTCTCATAAGCGAGTTCACCCGCGCGTGGACGTGCCGGGAGAATCGCCCCGCCGGTCACCCGCCCGTCACTCGGTGCTCTCGCGATGGGCGTGGAGATCGATGTCGAGGATGCCCTCCCAGTCGGTGAGCTCCTCCATCAGCGGATGCGCCGATCCCTTGCCCTCCAGGCTCAGCACCACACCCGCCTCCCTGACCTTGCCCCTGGGCCGTTCCGCGCCCTCCTCCGGCTCCGCCCGGGCGTGGACCTGGACGTCCGTGACCCGGAAGCCGCTCCGGGTGCACAGCTCCAGCACCCGGCCCAGCAGCCCCTTGCGGGTGCGGTAGGACAGGCTCAGCTCGACGTGCTCCAGCGCGGGCGTCGCGGCCAGCCGGCGGGTCACCACCGGGAAGCCGCGCACCACCAGGAAGTGCACGGCGGCCGCCATGCCGCCCAGCAGGGGCAGCCCACCGCCGCAGGCCATGCCGACGGCGCAGGTCAGCCAGATCGTGGCGGCCGTCGTCAGGCCGCGTACGGCGTCCCGGCGGACGAAGATCAGGCCACCGCCGATGAAGCCGATGCCCGAGACGATCTGCGCGGCCACCCGGGAGCCGTCGAACCGGCCCATCCCCAGATCGGGCACCGCGGCGAAGCCGTGGATCGAGACCTCCATGAACAGCGCGCTGCCCACGCCGACCAGCGTGTGGGTGCGCAGCCCCGCGCTCTTCTGCTGGAGCTCCCGCTCCAGCCCGATGAGCGAGGAGAGCAGCAGTGCCAGGGCCAACTCGGCTAACTGGCGCTTTCCTTGCCCCGCTCCCGGATCGAACAGCGGGGCGGCGGAGGCTCTTCCGGCGGATATCAGCGGGTCCATGAGGAGCTGCACTGTGTCCATCTCGCCATTGTGGCCTGAAACCGCTGTTGCGCGAAGGGAGTTGGCAGCCCTCTATCGCTCCATGCGGTCACGGTGATTACCTTCCGTCCCATGAGACCCCGTGATATATCCCGGACGCCGGGCCCTGGCCGGCTGGCCGTCCTCGGCGCCGTCCTCCTCGCCTGCTCCCCGCTCGCCCTCGCCGCCCCCGCCGGGGCCGCGCCCGCCGCCCCCGCCCTCACCGTGGAGGAGCAGCGTCTCTCCGGGCCCGTGCCGCAGGAGATCCTGCGCCGCAGCGGCTTCGACGACGTCGCCCCCGGCTTCGCCCGCGCCCTGGCCCGTACGCGCGGCGCCGCCGAGGCCGAGCGCCTGGCGGCCGCCGACGGCCGGCGGCTGTGGCGGCGGGCCGTGGACCGGGCCCAGGGGCGCGGCCCGGACGCCGGCGAGCTGAGCCGGGACGACGACCGGCCGCTGTACTGGGCGCGGCTGGGCATGACGCGGGCGCTGCGCGAGTGGCGGCCGGCGTTCCCGCTGCCGGAGCGGCGGCGCGCGGCCCTGGAGGCCGCCGTGGAGCGGTCCTCGCGCGGCCAGGACTCGATCGAGCTCCCGGCGGGCGGCGCGGTGAAGCGCGTACTGATCACCGGCTTCGACCCGTTCCAGCTGGACTCCGACATCCGCCGCTCCAACCCCTCCGGCGCGGCCGCGCTGGCCCTGGACGGCACCGTGATCGACACCCCGGCCGGCCCGGCGCGCGTGGAGGCGGCCGTCTTCCCGGTGCGCTGGGCGGACTTCGCCGACGGCACGGTCGAACGGACCCTGCTGCCCTACTTCCGGCCCGGCCCCCGCCAGGTGGACCTGTTCACCACCATCAGCCAGGGCCGCCCCGGCCGCTTCGACGTCGAGCGCACCAACGGCGCCTGGCGCGGCGGCTACCCGGACAACGCCCGGCTCTCGCGCACGGAGACCGTGCCGGTGCCGCCCGGCGTGCCGACCGTGACCCCGCAGCCGCAGTGGACGACCACGACCCTGCCGTACGCGGCCGTCACGGCGGCGACGACCGGTCCGTTCCCCGTCCACGACAACACGTCCGTGACCGAGATCCCGGCGGGCGGCACGGAGCCCGTCGCCCGGCCCGACGGCCCGACCCCGGGCTCGACCGCCCGCGCGGGCGGCGGCGGTGACTACCTCTCCAACGAGATCGCCTACCGCGCGACCCTGCTGCGCGACGCCGTGGGCCTGAAGGTGCCGGGCGGCCATCTCCACACCCCGGTGCTGAACTTCGGCGAGGGCAACACGGATCCCTCGACCGGGCAGGTCAGCGACCCCGCCTTCGTCCACGAGCGGATGGCGATCACCGCGCAGATCCGGTCCGTGCTGGCGGTGGCCGTGGGAGCGACGGCCGGGTCATGATGTGCCCATGATCATCGCAGCAGCGCAGTTCACCGCCCGGCCGTGCGACGTCGCCGCCAACGTGACCCGCACGGCCGGACTGGTCGCCGAGGCGGGCGAGCGGGGCGCGGCCCTCGTCGTCCTCCCCGAGCTCGCCGTCACCGGTTACGAGCTCGACGCCATCACCGGCGACCCGGACCGGCTGACCTTCGCCCCCGACGACCCCCGGCTGGACCCGCTGCGCGCGGCGTGCCGGACGGCGGGCGTCGCGGCGGAGGTGAACTGCGCGGGCCGCGCCCCGTCCGGGCCGACGATCAGCACCTTCGTGTACGGCCCCGACGGGGAGCTCCTCACCCGCTACGACAAGCAGCACGTGACGGACACGGAGGGCGCCGCGGGCTTCACGGCGGGCACGGAGGACGGCCGCTTCACGCTGGACGGAGTCACGTTCGGCCTCGCCATCTGCTACGACGCCCACTTCCCCGACCTCGTGCGCCGGGCCGCCGCCGACGGCTGCGCCGTACTGCTGGCCAGCTCCCTCTACGGCCGGGGCGGCGGCGCCCGCGAACGGACGGAGATCTTCCCGTCCCTCGCCCGGACCAACGACTTCCACGTCCTGCTGGCCAACCACGTAGGCGCGGCGGGCCCCTACGACGCGTGCGGGCTCAGCGCGGTGTGGGGCCCGAACGGCGACGTGCGGGCGGAGGGTCCGGACAACGCGGAGGGTCTGGTTCTGGCGACGGTGCGGTAGCGCCCCAAAGGGGCGCGGGGAACTGCGCGACCAGCCCCCACCGGGCCGTCAGTGGCAAATGAACCGCCGCTCACCCCCACGGTGCTCCGTAATCGGACTGCGGCACCCCCGAGGACACGGCGCCGGCACCGCCGCCGCGTTGATCCGCCGCTCCGGCGGATGCACACACACCGAGCAGTACCAGGACGGCCGCTGGCCCGGCGTCACATCCCACCACATCGCGTTGTGGCAACGATTGCAGCGCATACCGGCATCGTCGCGCGGCCGGCCCCGCCCCGTCCCCGCTTCGGCCGCGCGACCACCCGTACCGGGGACGGTCAGCCCTCGCCCGGGGTCACCAGGCCCGACTCGTAGGCGAAGATGACCGCCTGCGCGCGGTCCCGGAGGCTCAGCTTCCCCAGGACCCGTCCGACGTGCGTCTTGACCGTCTGCTCGGCCAGGACCAGCCGGTCCGCGATCTCCTGGTTGGACAGGCCCCGGGCGATCAGCTCCAGCACCTCCGTCTCCCGGGGCGTCAGCCCGCCGGGGCGGGCCGTGCCCGAACGGCGTCGGGGCGCCGGGCGTTTGGCGAAGTCCGCGATGAGCCGGCGGGTCACGGAGGGCGCCAGGAGCGCCTCGCCCGCGGCGACCACCCGCACCGCCGAGATCAGATCCGCCGGCGGGGCGTCCTTGAGGAGGAAGCCGGAGGCGCCCGCCCGCAGCGCCTCGTAGACGTAGTCGTCGACGTCGAAGGTCGTCAGCATCAGCACCTTGGGCCGGTGGACCACCCCTCGCGGCGGGTCGAGGATCTGCCGGGCCGCCTCCAGACCGTCCATCTCCGGCATCCGGACGTCCATCAGCACCACGTCCGGGTGGGCGGAGCGGCTCAGGGCCACGCCCTGCCGGCCGTCCGCCGCGTCGCCGACGACGTCGATGTCGGACTGGGCGGCCAGCAGCGCGGCGAAGCCCGCCCGCACCATGGCCTGGTCGTCGACGATGATCACCTTGATGGTCATGCGGTGGAGGATTCCTCTTCTGTGCGCAGCGGGAGCCGGGCCGCGACCCGGAAGCCGCCCTCCGGCAGGGGGCCGGTGTCGAGGGTCCCACCCACCAGGCGGACCCGCTCCCGCATCCCCACCAGACCGTGGCCCGTCCCGCCGGTCTCCAGCGGGGGAGTGTCCCGCTCAGGCGCCGCGTTGACGACGAGGACCACGAGGCCCGTCCCGTCGGGTTCCGGCGAGAGCGAGACGCGGGTGGCCGCACCCGGGGCGTGCCGGACGACGTTGGCCAGGGCCTCCTGCGTGATGCGGTAGGCGGACAGGTCCACGGCCTGCGGCAGCGTGGGGAGTCCGGGCATCGACAGCTCGACGGGCACCCCCGCCCGTACCGTCGCCTCGATCAGCTGCGGAATCCGCTCGACGCCGGGCTGCGGTGTCCGGTCGGCCGTGCCGGGGGCGCCGGCGGTGTCCTCGTTGCGCAGCACGCCCAGCAGCCGGCGCATCTCCGTCAGCGACTCCCGGGCCGTGGCGGCGATCGAGGCGAACTCCTCGCGGGCCGCGTCCGGGAGACCCTCGACGCGGTACGGGGCGCTGTCCGCCTGCACGGTGATGACGGACATGTGGTGGGCGACCACGTCGTGGAGCTCCCGGGCGATGCGGGCACGCTCCTCCAGCAGGGTGCGGCGGGACCGTTCGGCCTCGCTGATGGTCTCCTGCTCGGCCAGCGCCCGCTGGGTGACGGCGCGTTCGCGCAGCAGGCCGCCGATGACGAGCAGCACCCCGCCGATGACGAGCAGCGCCACCCAGGAGCCGTTGCTGCGCCCCGGGGCGATGAGCTCGAAGACGACACTGGCGGCGCCCGTCAGCGTCCACACCGCGATCAGGGTGCGGTTGCGCTCGCGCAGGCCGACGGCGAGCAGGAGCAGCAGCATGCCGATGATGGCCATCGGCGTCCACGGCCAGGGCTGGGGGTGCGGGCCCGGCGGAAAGCCCAGGATGGCCGCCGCGCAGACCGTGTGGGCGGTGAAGGCCACCGCCCAGGCGACCAGCGGCCGCCGCACGGCGAACAGCAGCGGCAGTACCTGGAAGAGGCCGAGCACCAGCGCCAGGTCGGGGTTCAGGTGGTAGCCCTCGCCGAGGAACATGACCGTGACCGGCAGCAGGATGGCGACGAACACCATCGCCACGGCGTACGGCAGCCGCCGGACGAACCGGCGCGGGGAGTGGCCGAAGAGCGGGGTGGGCGGCCCGGCGGGGGTGAAGGTGTCACGCAGCCGGGCGAGCGGGGTCATGGGCGTGGTGGGCATGGCCCGACCAGCGTAGATCGGGGGCCTGCCGGTGGGCGTCACCCCACGGTGCCGACCCCGGGGGCCGGGTCATACCGAGGTATCACGCGCTCCGGCCGCCCCTACAGTTCCGCCAGCAGCTGCGCCTTCTTCGTGCTGAACTCGATGTCGGTCAGCAGCCCCGCCTGGTGGAGCTCGCCCAGGTGCCGGATGCGCTCGGCGATGCCGCCGGGGTCGGGCCGGGCGGTCACGCGGTGCCGGCCGGGGGCGGCGGGCACCTTGGCCCGTACGGCGGCGAGGACGGCCGCCGCGAACGGCAGGGACTCGTGGACAAGCCCGTAGCCCATGCCGAAGGCCACGGCCGCCGGGTCCTGGTCGGGCTCGGGGCGGCGCTCGCCGTCGGCGCCCCGCAGCACCAGGCGGAGGTGGCCGGCGGCGGCGTCGGGGGAGCGCCATTCGACGCCGGTCAGCTCGTCGAGGGGGAAGCGCTGGTCGCCGGCCTTCCACTTGGCGGAGGAGGCGCCGGTCCAGAACCAGCGGAAGGAGACGGCCCGGCCGTCGAAGGACGCCTTGCCGTCGTAGGCCTTGAAGGTCAGCGGGGGCGTGGGCGCGGTCACCAGATGGCGCTCGGCGGGCTCCTGGGCGCGGGGGCCGAGCGCGTCGCGTATCCGCTCGGCGTAGTACTCGGCGAGCAGCTCGCGCTCGGCCGGGAGCACCAGCCGGTAGGGGTCGTTGCCCTCCTTGAGCTGGCCGTCGGCCACGTCGATCAGCGGATCGGCGCCGGGTCTGGGCACGGCGCGCAGCACCACCGTCCCATGCCTCCCCGGGGCCGCTTCGACGGCCGCGAGCGCCTCGAAGGGGACGCGTCGCTCGCCGAGCGCCTGGAGCAGCTTCGGTGTGCGGATCCCCCGTTCGAAGCGGATGAGCACGGAGTCGGTGCCGAACTCCCAGACGGTGTGGAAACCGGCCAGCACATCACCCATGCCGCTCATCGTAAGCGGCGCCCGCCCGCCCGTCCCCCCTCGTGGCGCTACGCGCGTCAAGCCGGTCAGGCCGCGGCGGCGACGGCCTCCGGGCCCAGCCCGTCCGCGCAGTCACCGCTGTCCCTCGCGCACCGGACGGAGGCGGGGGCTCCGACGCCGATCCCGGCGAAGTTGGCGAGGCTGGTGGTGCCGGGCGCGAAGTAGCCGGTGTGGCCCTGGGCGTCGCCGGCGGACAGCACCCGCGCCCCGAAGCCCGCGGAGACCGGGTCGGCGCCGTGGCCGAGGCCGCCGACCTCCATGTGGGGCACGCCCTGGATCCAGTCGTCCGCGTCGCGCATCGCCCATATCCGGGCGGTGGTGGCCAGGTCGGAGACGCTCTGGGCGCGCATGCCGGGGCTGCCGGCCACGGCCACGTCGGTGACGCGGGCGGGGAGCTCGCGGGCGGCGACGCCGCACACCACCGAGCCGTAGCTGTGGCAGAACAGCGCGACCTTCGAATCGCCGGGCAGCGACCGGACGAGCCGGCGCAGCCGCAGCGCGCCCTCGGCGGCGAGCTTGCCCGTGGCGGCGTCCATGCCGACGCCGGCGGGCGAGGTGTAGTCGGCCCAGGCGATGACGGCCGTCCTGGTGGCGGGGCCCGCCTTCCGCTCGGCGGCGTAGAGGGAGCGGCCCATGCCGACGGGGGCGCTGTAGGCGCGCTGGGTCTTCTCGAACGTGAGCACATTGGTGTCGACGCCCGGGACCACCACGGAGACCCGCCGGGCCGCGTCGAGGTCGCCGAAGACCTCCGCGACCCGGCCGTCGCCGGCGGGGTCGAAGGCGAGGATCTGCCGGTCCGGGGCGAGCAGCGACTCGAAGCGGTGCATCCGGCGGGCGGCCTCGTAGCGGCCGGCGGGGGTCAGCCCGGCGTCGTGGCTGCGTTTCTCCTCGACCGCGCGGGCCTGGGTGAGCGCGGCGCGGTTGGCGCGGTAGCGCAGCTCGGTGGGGGCGCCGCCGAGGTTGCCGACGACGAGCGGATAGCGCTCGGCGAGCCGCTCGCGCTGACCCGCGGTGAGCGTGGTGAAGAAACGGGACAGCGCCGACGGCTCCGCGTCGGGGGAGGGCAGCGGGCGGCCGCTGACGGAGCCGTGCCGCCAGGCCTTGAGCGAGGCGGCGCGTGGATCCTCCGCACCCTTGTGGCTTCTGACCGCCGTCCAGCCGGTGGTCGCGAGCATCACGAACACCACGGCCAGCGCCAGCAGCGCGCGCCAGGCCGTGGTGGCGTTGGTCCAGGGGATGGAGGAGGAGCCGAGCTCCGGGAAGGAAGTCACCGCGGACCACCCTAGGAGAAATCCGCTTGCGTCCGGGAAGCCGGTGAGCTATCTCACGTTTGCATGGCCGTGATTGAGCGCACTCGTCCGCCTACCGCTCAAGAACGCCAGTTTTCCGCCAGTGCGGGACCGATCTGATCCAGATAGGCGGCCGTGCGCTGCCGGAACCCCTCCATGTCCCCGTCCAGCAGATCGCCCCAGCGCTTGCCCACCTCGCGCATCACCCCGCTGAACGCCGCGACCAGGATGCGCGGCCGGGGGTCCTCCGCCGGCAGCCCCTCCCGGCGGGCGATCTCGTCGGTGAGCCGGTCCTCCAGCTCGGCCAGCCGCCGCAGATGGGCCGCGAGCAGCTGCGGGGTCTCCTGGATCATCCGGTACGTCCGGACGTAGAGCTCCAGCGGGACGACCGACTCGATGGCCTCCCCGATGCCGTCCCAGCACTCGACGACGGCCGAGCGCAGCGCGGTGAGCGGCGGCTCCGCCGCCGGGCGCGCGCACACGGCGGCCAGGATGTGCGACTCGATCATCCACTGGACGGCGAGGGCCACGTCCTCCTTGCCCGCGAAGTAGCGGAAGAAGGTGCGCTGCGAGACGTCCGCGGCGGCCGCGATCTCGTCGACCGTCGTGCCCTCGTACCCCTGGAGGGCGAACAGCTCCTGGGCGCACCGGACGAGGGCCTCGCGGGTGCGGCGCTTCTTGCGCTCACGCAGGCCCGTGGTGCTCTCGATCGTGTGCATGCCGCCTCTTCCCGATGCGTTTTCGCTGCTCAGCATAGTTGTGGCCAAGATGACAGACTGCGCCTCTTGAAAGTGATTGTCGAGTGTCAGCGGCTGCCATAATCTCGGTGGCATGACTCGGACCCGGACCACCGTCGCCGAGGCGACGCCGCCCCAGAAGCCCCGCGACGGCTTGAGCGGCTTACGGGGCCATCCCTGGCTGACCCTGCTCTCCGTCGCGATCGGCGTGATGATGGTCGCGCTCGACGGCACCATCGTCGCCATCGCCAATCCCGCCATCCAGAAGGACCTGGGCGCCTCGCTCGCCGACGTCCAATGGATCACCAATGCCTATCTCCTCGCCCTCGCCGTCGCCCTGATCACCGCGGGCAAGCTGGGTGACCGCTTCGGTCACCGGCAGGTCTTCCTCATCGGTACCACCGGATTCGCCCTCTCCTCCGGACTCATCGCCCTGTCGGGCAGCGTGTCGCTCGTGATCGCCCTCCGCGTGCTCCAGGGCCTGTGCGGCGCGCTGCTGATGCCCACCGCGCTCGGCCTGATCCGCGCCACCTTCCCCGCCGCGAAGCTCAACATGGCCATCGGCCTGTGGGGCATGGTCGTCGGCGCCTCCACGGCCGGCGGCCCGATCGTCGGCGGCCTGCTCGTCGAGCACGTCAACTGGCAGTCCGTCTTCTTCATCAACGTCCCCGTCGGGGCGCTGGCGCTGGCGCTCGGCTCGGTCTTCCTCGCCGGTCACCGGGCCGAGGACGCGCCCCGGTCCTTCGACATCCCGGGCATCGTCCTGCTGTCCGGCGCGATGTTCTGCCTGATCTGGGCGCTGATCAAGGCCCCCGCCTGGTCCTGGAGCGACGCCCGGACCGTGGTCTTCCTCGGTACCTCGGCCGCCGCCTTCCTCCTTTTCGCCTTCCGGCAGACCCGCGGCCGCGAACCGCTGCTCCCCCTGAGCCTGTTCCGCTCCGTGCCGCTGTCCGCCGGGGTGGTCCTGATGGTGCTGATGGCCTTCGCCTTCATCGGCGGGCTGTTCTTCGTGACCTTCTACCTCCAGAACGTCCACGGGATGTCCCCGGTGGACGCGGGCACGCATCTGCTGCCGCTGACCGGGATGATGATCGTCGGATCGCCGCTGGCGGGTGCGCTCATCTCCCGGATCGGACCGCGGATCCCGCTGATGGTGGGCATGATCAGCGCCGCCGTGGCCTGCTTCGGGCTGGCCACGCTGGACGCCGGTACCGGCACGCTCACGATGTCGCTGTGGTTCCTGCTGATGGGCGTGGGCCTCGCGCCGGTCATGGTCGGCGCGACGGAGGTGATCGTCGGCAACGCGCCCCTGCGGCACGCGGGCGTGGCCGGGGGACTCCAGCAGTCGGCCATGCAGGTGGGCGGCTCGCTGGGCACGGCCGTCCTCGGCGCGGTGATGGCGTCCCGGGTCGAGCACCTCCTGCCGGAGAAGTGGGCCGGGGCGGGGCTCCCCGCTCTTGGGCCCGAGCGGCTTTCCCAGGCCGCCGACGCGGTCTCGGTCGGCGTGGCCCCGGTGCCGGCGGGGACGCCGCCGCAGTACGCGGAGAAGATCTCCACCGTCGCGCATGACACGTTCGTGTCGGGGATGCAGGTGGGATTCCGGGTCGCCGGGTGCGTGGCGATCGCCGCGGCGCTGGTGGCGGCCTTCACCAAGCGGGGGGAGAACGCGGGGGGTTCGGTGGGGGCCGGGCACCTCTGATCTTCCCCCTATCAGGGTGGGAATGGGCGGCGGCCCTTGGCAGCGGCGATCACGGAGCGTGAGACTCCTCGTACCGATCGGACTGGGGGAGTGATCGCTGTGGTGCGTGCTGTTGTCTTCGGGCTCGCCGCCGTTCTGGCTCTGGCGGGGGCGCCTGCCGCGCAGGCGCGGGCGGCTACGGGCGCCACCGGCGCCTGCGCGGCGGGGCAGTTGTGCTTGTGGCCCAAGCCGGGCTATCGGGGGGCGGTCCATGCCAGTGAGCTGGCGGGGATCGACATCGAGAGCTGTACGGCCCTGCCGGCCGGGGTGACGGGGGCGTCGCTCGTCAACCGGACGGGGCATCCGGTGACGACGTATCAGAGTGGTACGTGCGCCGAGACCGGCGAGTTCGACACGTATCCGTCGGGGAGCTGGGTGCCCGAGTCTCCGTACGTCGTGCGGGCGTACAAGGTGTGGGAGCACTGACGTCCGCTGACGCCTGCCCACAAACCGGCGAACGCCGGAGCCCCCGGCCGCTTCAAGCGGCCGGGGGCTCCGGCGTCACGACTGACCGTCAGCGCGAGCGACTACGCGTCGCCACCGGCCGCGCCCGGGTCGGCCGCGGCCACGTCCAGGAGCTCGTAGCGGTCGATGGCCTGCTTCAGGGCAGAGCGGTCGATCTTGCCCTCCTTGGCGAGCTCGGTGAGCACCGCCAGGACGATCGACTGCGCGTCGATGTGGAAGAAGCGACGGGCCGCGCCACGGGTGTCCGCGAAGCCGAAGCCGTCGGCGCCCAGCGAGGTGTACGTGCCGGGGACCCAGCGCGCGATCTGGTCCGGGACGGCGCGCATCCAGTCGGACACGGCCACCTTCGGGCCCTCGACGCCGGCGAGCTTGCTCGTCACGTACGGGACGCGCTGGTCCTCCTCCGGGTGGAGCAGGTTGTGCTCCTCCACCTCGATGGCGTCGCGGCGCAGCTCGTTCCAGGAGGTCGCCGACCAGACGTCCGCCTTGACGTTCCACTCCTCGGCGAGGATGCGCTGGGCCTCGATCGCCCACGGCACGGCCACACCGGAGGCCATGATCTGCGCCGGGATGGCGCCCGCCTCGCCCTGCTTGAAGCGGTACAGACCCTTGAGGATGCCCTCGGCGTCCACGTTCTCCGGCTCGGCCGGGTGCTGGATCGGCTCGTTGTAGACGGTGAGGTAGTAGAAGATGTCTTCCGCGTTCTCGCCGTACATCCGGCGCAGACCGTCCTGGACGATGTGCGCGATCTCGAAGCCGAACGCCGGGTCGTACGCGACGACGGCCGGGTTGGTCGAGGCCAGCAGGTGCGAGTGGCCGTCGGCGTGCTGGAGGCCCTCACCGGTCAGGGTGGTGCGACCGGCGGTGGCGCCGAGGACGAAGCCGCGGGCCAGCTGGTCGGCCATCTGCCAGAACTGGTCGCCCGTGCGCTGGAACCCGAACATCGAGTAGAAGACGTAGATCGGGATCAGCGGCTCGCCGTGGGTGGCGTAGGCGGAACCGGCGGCGATCAGCGACGCGGTGCAGCCCGCCTCGGAGATGCCGTCGTGCAGCATCTGACCGGTCGGGGACTCCTTGTACGCGAGGAGCAGCTCGCGGTCCACGGCCTCGTACTGCTGGCCCAGCGGGTTGTAGATCTTCGCCGAGGGGAACAGCGAGTCCATGCCGAAGGTGCGGTACTCGTCGGGGGCGATCGGCACGAAGCGCTTGCCGATCTCCTTGTCCCGCATGAGGTCCTTGAGCAGGCGGACGAAGGCCATGGTGGTGGCGATCGACTGCTGGCCGGAGCCCTTCTTCGTCGGCGCGTAGGCCTTGTCGCCCGGCAGGACGAGCGGCTTGGAGCGGTCGACACGGGTGGGCACGTACCCGCCGAGCGCCTTGCGGCGGTCGTGCATGTACTGGATCTCTTCCGAGTCCTTGCCCGGGTGGTAGTACGGCGGCAGGCCGGACTCCAGCTCCTTGTCGGAGATCGGGATGTGGAGACGGTCACGGAAGCGCTTGAGGTCCTCGACCGTGAGCTTCTTCATCTGGTGGGTCGCGTTGCGGCCCTCGAAGTTCGGGCCGAGCGTCCAGCCCTTGACCGTCTGCGCGAGGATCACGGTCGGCTGGCCCTTGTGGGCCTTGGCCGCCGCGTAGGCCGCGAAGATCTTCTTGTGGTCGTGACCGCCACGGCCCAGGTGGAGGATCTGGTCGTCGCTCATGCCCTCGACCATCTTGCGGAGACGCTGGTCGTCGCCGAAGAAGTGCTCGCGGATGTACGCGCCGGTCTCGGTGGCGTACGTCTGGAACTGGCCGTCGGGGGTGCTGTTGAGCTTGTTGACCAGGATGCCGTCGCGGTCCTGCGCGAGCAGCGGGTCCCAGGAGCGGTCCCACACCAGCTTGATCACGTTCCAGCCGGCGCCGCGGAACTGCGACTCCAGCTCCTGCATGATCTTGCCGTTGCCGCGGACCGGGCCGTCGAGGCGCTGCAGGTTGCAGTTGACGACGAAGGTCAGGTTGTCCAGGCCCTCACGGGCGGCCAGGGACAGCTGGCCGAGCGACTCGGGCTCGTCCATCTCGCCGTCGCCCAGGAACGCCCAAACGTGGGACTTGGAGGTGTCGGCGATGCCGCGCGCCTCCATGTAGCGGTTCATGCGGGCCTGGTAGATCGCGCCGAGGGGGCCGAGGCCCATCGAGACGGTCGGGAACTCCCAGAAGTCCGGCATCAGACGCGGGTGGGGGTACGACGACAGGCCGTAGGGGGCCTTCGACTTCTCCTGGCGGAACGCGTCGAGCTGCTGCTCGGTCAGTCGGTCCAGCAGGAAGGCGCGGGCGTAGACACCGGGGGAGGCGTGGCCCTGGAAGAAGATCTGGTCGCCGCCGTCACCGCCGTCCTTGCCGCGGAAGAAGTGGTTGAAGCCCACGTCGTAGAGCGAGGCGGAGGAGGCGAAGGTGGCGATGTGGCCGCCGACGCCGATGCCCGGGCGCTGGGCGCGGGAGACCATGACGGCCGCGTTCCAGCGGGTCGCGTTGAGGACCTTGCGCTCGATCTCCTCGTTGCCGGGGAAGAACGGCTCGTCCTTGGTCGCGATGGTGTTGACGTAGTCCGTGCTGCGCATCTCGGGCACGGCGACGCGCTTCTCACGTGCCCGCTCGATCAGACGAAGCATGAGGTAGCGGGCACGTTCCCGGCCCCGCTCGTCGACGGCAGCGTCGAGCGAGTCGAGCCATTCCTGGGTCTCTTCGGGATCGAAGTCCGGGACCTGGCTGGGAAGACCGCCAATGATGATCGGGTTGCGATCGGATCCGGAAGCCACGCTGTTCCTTCGCTGTTCGGTCGTGTCGCGCTCTGCGCGCGGGATGCTGCGCACGGGGTCAACACTGTCTTTGCTTATATGTCGCGCCGGCTCCCATCGTGGACCTCGGCGGCGGAAACGTCATCTCTACTGGGCAGTAACCACCACATACGAGACGAATCGTCGAAGGTTGGTCGCCCTGGGCGGCCAAATCGCAACCATACGCCCCCGATGGGAGTCGCTCGCGTACGGCCGTTCGGGCTCGACCCCGGTCATCGCAAGGAGTAACTTCGCAAACCCGGCAGAACGCTGTGGTGTGAATCACTCGCGCTTGTTGCCTCATGGTTGGAGTTGCCATGAGACGTCCGCGTCCGTCAACGTTTCGGCGGGCCTGGCGGCCGGGTACTTGCGCGATCGGTCCGGCACGTGTGGACTACGCCCAATGCCTCGCGTACGCGAGGAACACAAGACAATTTCTCGAAACATGACAGGAGGCAATCCGTGAGCGCGACCGCGGACCACGCGGAGGAGCGGACCCTGGCCGTGAGGCTGGGTTTCCAGCCCGGACAGGTGGTCCAGGAGATCGGTTACGACGAGGACACCGATCAGGAACTCCGTGAGGCCATCGAGGAGCACACCGGCACGGAGCTCGTCGACGAGGATTATGACGACGTCGCCGATGCCGTCCTGCTGTGGTTCCGCGACGAGGACGGCGACCTCACAGACGCGCTGGTGGATGCCATCGGCTACCTGGAGGAGGACGGCATGATCTGCCTCCTGACCCCCAAGACCGGCCGTGACGGCTACATCGAGCCGAGCGACATCAACGAGGCCGCGCGCACCGCCGGCCTCACCCAGACCAAGTCCATCAGCGTGGGCAAGGACTGGAACGGCAGCCGTCTGGCCACCCCGAAGGCCGCGAAGACCAGCGGCGGCCGCCGCTAGCCCGAGCGGACCGGCGTCCGGACATCCGCGAGCCCCCGGCGACACCCGTCGCCGGGGGCTCGCGCGTTTCGCGCGCGGCGGAACACCCGGCCCACCCGGCGCACCCGGCTCAAGACGGCCGGGCGGGCAGTGAAAGACTGGGCCCGCCGACAGGCTCCGTCACCAGAGAGGTGTTACCCCCATGGCTATCGCCGCAGGCGACAAGGCGCCCGACTTCGCGCTCAAGAACCAGCACGGCGAGACCGTCCGGCTCTCCGACTTCCGCGGTGAGAAGAACGTCGTGCTGCTCTTCTACCCCTTCGCCTTCACCGGCGTGTGCACCGGCGAGCTGTGCGCCCTGCGCGACAACCTGCCCACCTTCGCCAACGACGACGTGCAGCTGCTGGCCGTCTCCAACGACGCCCCCTTCAGCCTGCGCGTCTTCGCCGAGCAGGAGGGCCTGGAGTACCCGCTGCTCTCCGACTTCTGGCCGCACGGCGAGACCAGCCGCGCCTACGGCGTCTTCGACGAGGAGAAGGGCTGCGCGCTGCGCGGCACCTTCATCATCGACAAGGAGGGCGTCGTCCGCTGGACGATCGTCAACGGCCTGCCCGACGCGCGTGACCTGAACGAGTACACCAAGGCCCTCGCCGCGCTCTGACACCGCCGTTCGAGCATGTTTCCGAGCCGCCCGGGGCAACCCCTACAGGTGTCCCGGGCGTCTGAAGCGCAAGAGCCTGTTTACGGTGGGAACCGGTCACTAGGATCAAACCGTTGATCGGGTGCCATCGAACAACCGGGGGCGCGGGAAACGCCTGGCCCCCCGAACCAATGGAGGACTCGTGGGAGTCAGTCTCAGCAAGGGCGGCAACGTCTCCCTGACCAAGGCGGCCCCGAACCTGACGGCCGTCGTCGTCGGTCTCGGCTGGGACGCCCGGACCACCACCGGCACGGACTTCGACCTGGACGCCAGCGCGCTGCTCACCAACGAGCAGGGCAAGGTCGCCAACGACCAGAACTTCGTCTTCTTCAACAACCTCAAGAGCCCCGACGGCTCCGTCGAACACACGGGTGACAACCTCACCGGTGAGGGCGAGGGCGACGACGAGGTCATCAAGGTCAACCTGGCCGGCGTCCCCGCGGATGTTCACAAGATCGTCTTCCCGGTCTCCATCTACGATGCCGAGACCCGCCAGCAGAGCTTCGGCCAGGTGCGCAACGCCTACATCCGCGTGGTGAACCAGGCCGACAACACCGAGCTGGCCCGCTACGACCTCAGCGAGGACGCCTCGACCGAGACCGCCATGGTCTTCGGCGAGCTCTACCGCAACGGCGCCGAGTGGAAGTTCCGGGCCATCGGCCAGGGCTACGCCTCGGGTCTGCGCGGCATCGCCCAGGACTTCGGCGTCAACGTCTGACGTCTTCGCGTCCGAGCCGCCCGTCCGGCGCCGCAGCCCCGACTTTCCCGGGGGTGCGGCGCCGGACGCGCACCGGCGGCACTCCTCCGGCCGGCGAGCAACGGGCCGCCGCCGGGCAGCACCACAACTCGGGGAGGAAAAGACCATGGGTGTCACGCTCGCCAAGGGAGGCAATGTCTCCCTCTCCAAGGCCGCGCCGAATCTCACCAACGTCACCATCGGCCTCGGCTGGGACGCGCGCTCCACCACGGGGGCCCCCTTCGACCTGGACGCGAGCGCGCTGCTGTGCTCCGCGGGCCGGGTGCTGGGCGACGAGTACTTCGTCTTCTACAACAACCTCAAGAGCCCCGACGGCTCCGTCGAACACACGGGTGACAATCTCACCGGTGAGGGCGAGGGCGACGACGAGTCCATCCTCGTCGACCTCACCAAGGTGCCGGTCACCTGCGACAAGATCGTCTTCCCGGTCTCCATCCACGAGGCCGATGTGCGCGGTCAGAGCTTCGGACAGGTCAGCAACGCCTACATCCGGGTCGTCAACCAGGCCGACGGCTCCGAACTGGCGCGCTACGACCTCAGCGAGGACGCCGCCGGCGAGACCGCGATGATCTTCGGCGAGGTCTACCGCTACGGCGGCGAATGGAAGTTCCGGGCCGTGGGGCAGGGGTACGCGTCGGGCCTTCGGGGTATCGCCCTAGACTTCGGGGTCAACGTTTCGTAAAGCCGCGTCCGCGCGGAGAGACCCGGACAACGAAGGATTGGGTGGCCAGTGCTCCTGAAAACCTTTGGTTGGTCGTTCGCCATCACGGCGGTCGGACTGGCCTTGGCAGGCGTTCTCTGGGGATGGCAGGGGCTGGCGGTCGTCGCGATCCTCTCCGTCCTGGAGATCTCGCTCTCGTTCGACAACGCGGTGATCAACGCCGGAATCCTCCGGAAGATGAATCCGTTCTGGCAGCGGATCTTCCTGACCGTGGGCATCCTCATCGCCGTCTTCGGCATGAGGCTCGTCTTCCCGGTCGTGATCGTCGCGATCACCGCCAAACTCGGCCCGATCGAAGCGGTCAAGGTCGCCATCCAGGACCACGACCGCTATGAACAGCTGGTCACCGGTGCCCACCCGGCCATCGCCGCCTTCGGCGGGATGTTCCTGCTGATGATCTTCCTGGACTTCATCTTCGAGGACCGGGACATCAAGTGGCTGGCGTGGCTGGAGAGGCCGCTGGCCCGGCTGGGCAAGCTGGAGACCCTCTCCACCGTCGTGGCCCTCGTCGTGCTGCTGATCGCCGCGACCACCGTCGCCACCTCCGTCCCCGTGCACGGCGGCGAGGGCACGGTCGACAAGGCGTCCACGGTGCTCCTGGCCGGCATCGGCGGCCTGGTGACCTATCTGATCGTCGGCGGCATCTCGGGCTTCTTCGAGGACCGCCTGGAGCAGGACGAGGAGGACGAGGACGGGGTCCAGGACGCCGTGCCCGCGAAGCAGGGCCCGTCGGTCGTCGGGCTGGCCGGCAAGGCCGCCTTCTTCATGTTCCTCTACCTCGAGGTCATCGACGCCTCCTTCTCCTTCGACGGTGTCATCGGCGCCTTCGCCATCACCAACGACATCTTCATGATGGCGCTGGGTCTGGGCATCGGCGCGATGTACATCCGTTCGCTCACGGTCTTCCTCGTCCGCAAGGGCACCCTGGACGACTACGTGTACCTGGAGCACGGCGCCCACTACGCCATCGGCGCCCTGGCCGTGATCCTGCTGATCACCATCAAGCACGAGATCAACGACGTCATCACCGGTCTGGTCGGCGTGGTCCTGATCGGCCTGTCGTTCCTGTCCTCCGTGGTCCGCAACCGCCGGGAGGCGGCCGAGGGCGACGGCGCCGGTTCAAAGGCCGAGGTCTCCTCCGGGGTGTGACAGCGGCACATTTGAGGAACGCTCTCACCGGGGCGGTCTCGAGGATCATCCTCGGGCCGCCCCGTGGCATGTGTGCTCAAAGTGGGGGTGCAAGGCAATGATCAGGGAGAAGTTCTTCGGCAACTGGGGCTATGCCGCCACACGCCAGTTCGATGCGAGCGGCACCAACGGCGCGGTCGAGCTGACCAAGCGCCATCCCACGTTTTCGCTGACCAAACAGGGTGCCATCAGCGGCAACCTGCGGGTCAACCTGTCCTGGCGGATGCGGACCTCGGACTTCGACGACCGCCGCCCCACCCTCGGCTCCTCGCTGCGCAACCCGCTGCGCAAGTTCACCCCCGAGGTGGTCCAGGCCCAGGGCCAGGCGATGGTCAACGTCGACCTCGACCTCGCCTGTATGTACGAGCTCCAGGACGGGTCGAAGGGCGTAGTCCAGCCGCTCGGCAACATACTGGGCAGCATCAACGCCCCGCCGTATATTCAGCTCAGCGGCGACGACCGCTTCGGGTCGGGGTCGGGCGAGACGATCTACATCAACATGGACCACCGCGACCAGTTCAAACGCCTGCTGGTCTTCGTCTACATCTATGACGGCACACCCGCGTTCGACCGTACCCACGCGATGGTGACCCTCTACCCGGGCAACGGCCCCCGGCTGGAGGTCTCGCTCCACGAGCGGGCCCCGGAGGCCCGGTCGTGCGCGGTGGTGCTGATCGAGAACGTCAAGGGCGAGATCCTCGTGCGGCGCGAGATGAAGTACGTCTACGGCTTCCAGTCCGAGCTCGACCGGCTGTACGGGTGGGGCCTCCAGTGGGGCCGGGGGTACAAGAGCAAGGTGTGAGCGCCGCCTGATCGCCAGGGCCCGTGCCCGTGCTCGTGCTCGTCACCGGCCGGGGAGGAACTGCGGCCCCTGCGGGGGCAGCCGGAAGGCCGGATCGGGCACGGGCTGGTGCGGCGGGTAGCCGTAGGACGGCTGGGGCGACTGCTGCGACTGGTGCTGCTGCTGCGGATATCCGTACGCGGGCGCGGGTGCGGGCGCCGGGATGGCGGGCGGGTCGGCGGGCGGCGGGGGATAGGCGTAGCCGCCGGAGGAGGACGCCGGGGAGGCGGGTGCCGCTGCCACCGGTGCGGGCCGGGCGCCCTCGCCGGTCGTGGCACCGGTCGTGGCACCGGTCGTGGCGGTGGGGCCCGTGCCGGACGCCGCCGGGGCGCCGTCCTCCTCCGGCTCGTCCACCGAGATGCCGAACTCCGTCGCCAGCCCCACCAGCCCCGAGGCGTAGCCCTGTCCGAGCGCGCGGAACTTCCAGCCGTCCCCGCGCCGGTAGAGCTCGCCGCAGAGCATCGCCGTCTCGTCGCCCGTCTCCGGCGTGACGTCGAAGCGGGCGATGGGCTCCGCGTCGGTGGAGCCCGCGCCGCTCCGCGCGGTGTCGTAGAGCAGCACGCACAGGTCCCGGACGAGCCCGAAGGGCCCGCCGTCGGCGGAGGCGGCCACCACCACGCGCGCCACGGACGCGTCGAGCGCCGTCAGATCCGCCTCGACCGAGTCCGTCGCGCCCTCCACCAGCCGCTTCTTGGGCAGATGGCGGACCAGGCCCGAGGGGTGGCGCGGCTGGTTGTAGAAGACGAAGTCCTCGTCCGAGCGCACCCGGCCCGCCTCCCCCAGCAGCAGGGCGGAGGCGTCCACGTCCGGGATGCCCGGGCCGGGTGTCCAGCGCAGCACGGCCCGCACGGTGGGGGCGTCCAGCGGGATGTTCGACCCCTTCAGCATGGCGTGCGTCATGTCCGCAATCCTGCCTTCCCGTGCCGCTCCGGGACAACGCAGGGGTCGCCGAGCGGGGAGTCGCGCCCCGCCCCGCGCCGCTGCCGCGCCCCGAAGCGTTTACCTGAAGGAACTGTGCAGGTCATGGGCTTTTCCTGGACTTGGGGAACTCTTGACCCGTCCCCGGACGTACCATAATCGGCCACGCTTCCGTGCCGTTCGACCGGCGGGAAGGGGCCCACGCCGTGGCATTCGGGGAGAACAATGAGGCATTTCGGATACCTGTCGCCCGCGGTGCGGAGTGGACTGTTCCATAGGGAGCCGGGCGAGTTCACCGCCGGTTCTCCCGCCCGTACGCTCTCCGTCGCCCTCGGGGCCACCCTCTACTGCCCCGCCACCCGGCCCTCCCTCGCCCTCGACGTACGCAAACAGGCGCGGCGCGGAGTGGTCTCCATGGTCCTCTGCCTGGAGGACTCCATCGACGACGCGGACGTCGTCGGCGCCGAGGAGAACCTCGTCCGGCAGCTCACCGACCTCGCGGGGGCCGAGGAGGACCTCCCCCTGCTGTTCGTCCGCGTCCGCGAGCCCGCCCAGATAGGCGATCTCGTCCGCCGCCTCGGCCCGGCGGGCCGGCTGGTGTCCGGATTCGTACTGCCGAAGTTCACCGAGGACCGCGGCCTTCCGTTCCTGGAGGAGCTGACCGCCGCCGAAGCCGCCTCCGGACGACGGCTCTTCGCCATGCCCGTCCTCGAATCCCCCGACCTGCTCCACCTGGAGAGCCGCACCGAGACGCTGACGGGCATCGCCAGAACCGTCGAGAAGTACCGCGACCGCGTCCTCGCCCTGCGGCTGGGCGTCACCGACTTCTGCTCCGCCTACGGGCTGCGCCGCGCCCCCGACATGACCGCCTACGACGTCCAGCTCGTCGCCTCCGTCATAGCCGACGTCGTCAACGTCCTCGGCCGCGCCGACGGCAGCGGCTTCACCGTCACCGGCCCGGTCTGGGAGTACTTCCCGCAGCCCGAGCGGATGTTCAAGCCCCAGCTGCGCCGCAGCCCCTTCGCCGGCCCCGCCGAGGCGCTGCGCACGGCCCTCATCCAGCACGACATGGACGGCCTCCTGCGCGAGATCCAGCTCGACCGCGCCAACGGCCTCCAGGGCAAGACCTGCATCCACCCCTCGCACGTGGCCCCCGTCCACGCGCTCTCCGTCGTCAGCCACGAGGAGTACAGCGACGCGCGCGACATCCTGCGGCCCGACCGCGACGGCGGCGGCGTCCTGCGCTCCGCCTACACGAACAAGATGAACGAAGTGAAACCGCACCGGGCCTGGGCCGAGCGGACCATGCTGCGCGCCGAGGTGTTCGGCGTCGCACGGGAGGACGTCAGCTTCGTGGAGCTGCTGGCGGCGGGGCTGCAGAGCGGATGAACGACGTGAACGACGTGAAAGGCATGGACGAAGCTGTGATCTGGTCGGGACAGTGGGTCGCGGACCGGCTGGGTGTGGGGCTCGAAGGCGACCCCCGGCTGCCGGAGCTGTTGGGCCTGGCCTTGCGGCGCAACCCCAAGCGGGCGCACCTGCTGGTCTCCAACGTGCTGGGCAAGCACGTCCCCGCCTCCCCGGCGGCGGTGTACGAGGCGGGGGCCGGCCTCGGCCGCCGGGTCCGCGTGCTGCTGGGCGACGCGGACGCGGCCCGGGCCGTCGTCCTCGGCTACGCCGAGACGGCCACGGGCCTCGGCCACGCGGTCGCCGACGGCCTCGGCCTCGCCCCCTACCTCCACTCGACGCGGCGCGCCGTGCCCGGCGTCGCCTCGGTGGGCGGCTTCGAGGAGGAGCACAGCCACGCCACGTCGCATCTGCTGCTGCCGGAGGACCCGGCGTTCTTCACGGGCGACGGCCCGCTCGTCCTCGTCGACGACGAGTTCTCGACGGGCCGCACGGTCCTCAACACCATCGCCGCGTTGCACGCGCGGTTCCCGCGCGAGCGGTACGTGGTGGTGGCGCTGGTCGACATGAGGTCGGCCGCCGACCGGGCCCGCCTGGACGAGTTCGCGCGCGAGCTGGGCGCGCGGGTGGAGCTCGTCGCTCTCGCTCAGGGCACGGTGTCCCTGCCGGAGGGGGTGCTGGAGCGGGGGCGGGAGCTCGTCGCCGCGGCGGAGGGAGATGCCCCGATCCCGCCCCTTCCCGAAACCGGGGCTCCGCCCCGGACCCCGGCGGTGCCGACCCGCGTCGATCCGCGCTGGCCCGTCGGCCTGCCCGACGGCGGCCGGCACGGCTTCACCCCCGCCCACCGGGCGCGCCTGGAAGCGGCGCTGCCGGGCATGGCGGCCCGCATCGGTGAAGCCCTCCCGCAGGGAGCGCGCCGCGTCCTCGTCCTCGGTACCGAGGAACTGATGTACGCCCCCCTGCGCCTCGCGCAGGCGCTGGAACCCGCCTTCGAAGAGGTCCGGTTCTCGACCACCACCCGCTCACCCGTCCTCCCCGTCGACGACCCCGGCTACGCGATCCGCTCCCGCATCGCCTTCCCCGCCCACGACACCCCCACCGACGGCCCCGGCGACCGCTACGCGTACAACGTGGCGGGCGCCGGCTTCGACGCGGTCGTCGCCGTCGTCGACTCGACCGCCGACACCCCCGCCCTCCACGCCCCCGGCGGCCTCCTGGACCGCCTCGCCGGCCACACCCGGCACGTACTGCTCGCCGTGATCCCCTCCTACGTGCCCCGACGACAGGTTCCCCCCATGCCGCTGCCCGACCCCCTCCGGGGCCCCGCGTTCTCCTCGTACGAGCCCGAGGACGTCGGCTGGCTCCTGCGGGACCTGTCCGCCGTGCGGCTGGAGGCGCCCACCGAGGAGCGGGAGGAGGCGATCCAGAGCGGAGGCGCGCACTACGCCGAGTCGCTGCCCGTCGAGTACCAGCCCAGCGAGCACTACCAGGCCCTCTACCACTCCGCCCTCGACGCCTCCGCGCGGCGGATCGCGCTCGCCGTCGGCACAGTCACCGAGACCGTGCTGGCCGAACGCTCGCCGCGCCCCGTCCTGGTGTCGCTGGCCCGCGCCGGCACCCCCGTCGGCGTGCTGATGCGCCGCTGGGCCCGGCACGCCCACGGCCTGGACGTCCCCCACTACGCCGTCTCCATCGTGCGCGGCAAGGGCATCGACCCCAACGCCCTGCGCTGGCTGGCCGAGCACCACGACCCGGCCGACGTCGTCTTCGTCGACGGCTGGACCGGCAAGGGCGCCATCACCCGTGAACTCGCCGCGACCCTCCAGGACTTCCCGGGCTTCGACCCGCGCCTCGCCGTCCTCGCCGACCCCGGTCACTGCGTGACCACCTACGGCACCCGCGACGACTTCCTCATCCCCTCCGCCTGCCTCAACTCCACCGTGTCCGGCCTGATATCCCGCACCGTCCTGCGCGACGACCTCGTCGGGCCGGGCGACTACCACGGCGCGAAGTTCTACCGCGAACTCGCCGGCGCCGACGTCTCCCGGGCCTTCGTCGACACCGTCGCCGCGCGCTTCGCCGACCCCGGCCTCCGCGACGACGTGACCCGCGCCGCCAAGGAGCTCGCGGCGGCCGACCGCACCCCCACCTGGGCCGGCTGGGCGGCCGTCGAGCGGATCAGCGAGGAGTACGGCATCCACGACGTCAACCTCGTCAAGCCCGGCGTCGGCGAGACCACACGCGTCCTGCTGCGCCGCGTGCCCTGGAAGGTCCTCGCCGCCCGCGGCGCGGGCGCCGACCTGGACCACGTACGGCTCCTGGCCGAACAGCGCGGCGTGCCCGTCGAGGAGGTGGACGGCCTGCCGTACAGCTGCGTCGGCCTGATCCACCCCCGCTACACCCGCTGCGCCACCGGCGCCGACGGCCGGACGGTGGCCGCCCGATGACCCTCCTCGTCGCCAGCGACCTCGACCGCACCCTGATCTACTCCACGTCCGCGCTGAGCCTGTCCATGCCGGACGCCGAGGCCCCGCGCCTGCTGTGCGTGGAGACGTACGAGAGCAGACCGCTGTCCTATATGACGGAGACGGCCGCCGGGCTCCTCGCCGAGCTGGCCCGTACCGTCACGTTCGTCCCCACCACCACCCGCACCCGCGAACAGTACGAACGGATCCGGCTGCCCGGCCCCGCGCCGGAGTTCGCGATCTGCGCCAACGGCGGCGAGCTGCTCGTGGCGGGCGAGCCCGACGCCGGCTGGCGGGCCCGCGTGGAGCGCGCGCTGGCCGCCGAGTGCGCCACGCTCGCCGAGGTCCACGCGCACCTGCTGCGCGTCGCCGACCCGGCGTGGCTGCTCAAGGCGCGTACGGCGGCGGACCTCTTCTCCTACCTCGTCGTCGACCGGGCGCTGCTGCCCGCCGGCTGGCTCCAGGAGCTGACGGACTGGGCCGGTGAGCGGGGCTGGACGGTCTCGCTCCAGGGCCGCAAGGTCTACGCCGTGCCGAAGCCGCTCACCAAGAGCGCGGCCGTCGCGGAGGTGGCCCGGCGCACCGGGGCGGCCGAGGTGCTCGCCGCCGGGGACTCGCTGCTGGACGCCGATCTGCTGCTGGCCGCCGACCGCGCCTGGCGGCCGGGCCACGGCGAGCTGTCCGACGTGGGCTGGACGGCCCCGCACGTCACCGCGCTGGAGACCCGGGGGGTCGCGGCCGGCGAGGAGATCGTCCGGGCGTTCCTGGGAGGGCGCGGGCGCTAGTCTCCAACCCGTAGTCGTCGACGAGTAGATGACGAGGAGATCGCGTGTCCGAGACCAAGAACCCTCCGCTCAGCGCTGAGCTCTACGCGTACGTCCTGGCCAACAATCCGCCGCTCGACCCCGTCCAGCAGCGCCTGGTCGAGTCCACCCACGCGCTGTTCCCCGACAACGCGGTCAAGCAGGTGCCCGGGGAGCAGGCGGCGCTGCTGGCCTTCCTCGTCCGGCTCACGGGCGCCCGGCACGTCGTGGAGGTCGGCACGTTCACCGGGCTGTCGGCCCTCGCGATGGCCCGGGCGCTGCCCGCCGACGGCAGGCTGATCACCCTGGACATCTCGGAGGAGTGGACGGCCCACGCCCGTACGGCGTGGGCCGAGGCCGGGGTCGCCGACCGGATCGACCTGCGGATCGCCCCCGCGCTGGACTCGCTGCGCGCGATGCCCGCCGAGCCGCACATCGACCTCGCCTTCCTTGACGCGAACAAGGACGGCTACATCGCCTACTGGGAGGAGCTCGTGCCCCGGCTCCGCCCGGGCGGGCTGCTGATCGTCGACAACGTCCTGTTCTTCGGCACGGTCGTCGACCCGACCGTGACCGACGGATCCGGGGCGGCGGTACGGGAGTTCAACGCGCACGCGCTCGCGGACAAGCGGATGGAGTCGGTGATGCTCACGGTCGCGGACGGTGTGACGCTGGCGCGCCGGGTGGGCTGACCACCCCCTGCGCGGCTCAGCCGCAGCAGCCGCCCCCACAGCATCCGCCGCCTCCGCTCGGGCGGGGGGCGGCGGAGGGGGCGGCGGAACCGGTCATGGCGACGGTGGACAGCAGCTTGACGGTGTCCGTGTGCCCGTCGGGGCAGGTCGCCGGGGCGGAGGACTCGGCCATGGGGCGGGTCAGCTCGAAGGTGTCGCCACAGGCCTTGCAGCGGTATTCGTAACGAGGCATGCGGGCAGCATAGGTCAGCGGTTCTCGCCCCGGCCCCGCTCCTCGCGGATCTCCTGGACGACCCGGGCGGCGGTGTCCCGCACGGCCTCCGTCTCGGTCAGGAAGTGCCACCAGTCCGGATGCCGGCCCTCCAGCCCGTCGACCGCCCGTTCCAGCCGGGCCACCGCGTCGTCGAGGGGGCGGGCGTGCCGGGGGTCGGGGGTGCTGCGGCCGTCCATCGCCAGGCGCTGGGCGTCCCGGAGGGCGAAGCGGGTGCGCTCGACCTCCTTGCCGTGGTCGAGGGCCACCTCGTCCAGCCGCCGCAGCCGGTCGCCGGCGGCGGTGATCGCCTCGTCGGTGGTGCCCAGCAGCGCGCGCACGGTGGCCAGGAGCGCGGTGGCGTCCGCCCAGCGCTGCTCGTCCCGGGCGGTACGGGCGTCCGCGAGCTTCGCCTCGGCGGCGGCGACGGCCTGCCGCGCCTCGTCGGGCACCCGCTGGAGGTCCTGCCAGCAGGCGGCGCTGTAGCGGCGGCGGAGTTCGCTGAGGACCGGGCCGACGGTCTCCGCGCGAGTGGTCAGCGCCTGGGCGCGGGTGCGCAGGGAGACGAGTCGTTTGTCGAGGTCGGCGGCCCGTTGCGGCAGCCGTCCGGCCTCGTCGCGGATGGCCTCGGCCTCGCGCCGCACGTCCTCGGTGCGCTGCACGGTCCCCTGGACGCCGTGCCGTCCGGCGCCCTCGTTGAGCTTGGTCAGCTCGGGGCCGAGCGCGGCGAGCCGGGCGGCCAGGTCGTCGGCGCGCAGGCCCGTCGCCCGGGCGGCGTCCAGTGCCTCGCTCGCGGCGCGCAGCGCCTGCCGGGCCCGTTCCACGGCGGGGGCGACCTGCGCGAGTTGGCTCTCGGCCCGGGTCAGCAGGGGGGCCAGGCTCTCCCCGAACCGCTCCAGATCCCCCTTGACCCGCACCAGCTCGTCCTTGGCGCGGGTCAGCTCCCCGTGGGCGCGGGAGGCGGCGGAGGACTCCAGGTCGTCGCGGTCGAGGTCGTGGGAGTCGACGGTGGCGATATAGGCGGCCGAGACCTCGTCGATGCGCCGGCCGAACTCCTCGAAGTCGGCGGCCGTCTTGCGGGCGGCGGGGGAGGAGTCGACGGCGGTGATCGTCTCGATGGTGATCCGCAGCTCGCGCTGGGCGGTGTCCAGCTCGTAGAAGGCGGCGGCCGCCGCGTCCTTCGCGGCCTGCGCCTCCTCGCGGCGGCCCTCGCCGCGGCCCCAGCCCCAGCGGCGGGTGCCGCCGCCGGCGAAGGCGGCGGGCGCGAGGGCCACGGCGGCGGGGAGCAGCAGGAGGGGCAGCAGCGCGGGCGCCAGGGCCGCACGGACCGTAGCCGTCACCGTACGTGAGAACGTCGCCGTCACTTGCCCTCTCCCGATGGATCGCCCCAGGCCCGGGTGTCATTCTCCCACCCGGCCGGAGCGAGCACACGGGCCGGTCAGCCGGTGGCGCGGATGTCCACGGCGCCGTTGGAGCTGTGCGCGCGGACCGAGCGCCCGGAGGCGTCGTCGCGGGGGACGCCGACCTTGACGCCGCCGGAGTCGCTGCGGGCGTCGACCTTGTAGCCGGTGCGGGGGAGGGTGACGCGGATGCCGCCGTTGTCGGTCTCGGCGTCGACGCTCTCGGGGGCCTTCGACGCGCTGATCGCTATCCGCCCGTTGGAGGAGCCGGCCTTGATCCTCGGCGCGCCGACGTTCTCGGCGACGATCTCGCCGTTGGAAGTCTCCAGCTCCAGGGCGCCGTTGGAGTCGCGGACGTCGATGCGGCCGTTGTCGCTCTTGAGCGTCAGCGGGGTCTCGAAGCCGCCGGCCTTGATCTCGCCGTTGGCGTCGTCGACCTTCACGGAGACGCCGCGCGGCACCTCGATCCGGTGCTTGGCCTCGCAGCCCACGCTGATGCCGCTGCACTTCAGCCGCAGCTTCAGCGTGTCGCCCCGCATCTCCCACGACACCCCGGCCGACCCGCCCAGCGTCCACCCGTCGAACCACCGGGTGACCTTGATGTCCTTGCCGTCCTTGGCCACCGGTACGAGCTCGATCGCGGAGTTGTCGGAGTCGACCGTGAGCTGCTTCCCACTGATCGAGAACGTCCGCGTCTCGGGCGTGGCGTCCTCCGCGTTGGCCGTCCCGCACCCGGTGAGGCTCACCGCGGCGACGAGGGCCCCACCTCCGAGGACGGAAACGCGGACGGCGCGGCGGACGCGGGCATTCATGGGCTGTCTCCAGGGGCGGTGCGGGGGCCGGTACGGGGGTCGGTACGGGGTGCTGCTCACTGCTTCCTTGATCGTAGATACGGGGCGTGCGGTTCCGGGATACCGCTCTCTACCGGATCGGGGGTGGGGTTAACCCCCCTATCCCTTGGGCCATGCCTTGGGTTTGCGAGGACCAGGGTGGGGCAAGGTAGGCTGTCCTTTCGTGCCAGGGCGCATAGCTCAGCGGTAGAGCGCCGCTCTTACAAAGCGGATGTCGGCGGTTCAAATCCGTCTGTGCCCACGTGTACGAAGGCCCCCAGCCGGTCACGGCTGGGGGCCTTCGGCGTCTCCACGGCGGCTACCCGGCGGGATCGTGGGTGATCAGGTCTCCCGGCTGGCAGCGGAGGGCCTCGCAGATGCTCGACAGGGTCGAGAAGCGGATGGCCTTGGCCCGCCCGTTCTTGAGCACGGACAGGTTGACGACGGTGATGCCCACCTGTGCCGACAGCTCGGTGAGCGTCATGCCGCGCTCGGCGAGGATCCGGTCGAGGTGGATCCGGATCGAGTGGAGTTCCTCTTCGGGCATCAGATGGTCCCTTCGAGGTCCTCTCGCATTCGCACGCCCTGGCGCATGATCTTCCCCATTATCACCGCGGCGAGACCGGCGAGGACGCCTGCCAGTGAGCCGGAGACCTCCGGCCCGGAACCCACCATCGGCGCCATGCTCGCGACGAGCCAGGACTGCGACCAGCCGACGACCAGCCCGGCCAGCGGTGTGCCCACGGCGACGAACCAGCCGAGGACGGAGAGCCGTCGCGCCACCGTGTCGGTGAACGGCCCCTGTCGCACGACGGCCTCCATCAGCCGGGAGAAGAGCAGCAGCGCGACGGCGGCGAACAGCAGCCAGGGCAGTTCGCCACCGAGGTCGGCGGCGCGCTGGCCCACGGAGGGGCTGTCCTGGCAGAGGCGCTCGGTGCTGGCGGAAGCCGTCACGCCCTTGACGGTCGGCAGGCTGTCCGCCAGTGGGGCATTGCGCCAGAAATGCGTCTCCACGCAGACCGCTCCGTCGTCGAGCATGTGCGTGACCCCCTTGCCGGCGAAGGCGAGCCCGCAGAGCACCGCCAGCGCGAGGGTGACCGAGGCCAGGGTCCTGGTGAGTCGTGTGTTCATCGCGTCCGCCCCTATCGTTTTTCGATATGCCGGAGACTAGGGGACCATATCGATATTCGACAAGTCGCGCGGACGGGGAGGGCACGGCATGGCGGATGTGCGGGGGTGGCACAGGCCGAGGGCGTGGGTGCTGGGTGTCGCGGCGCTCCTCGCCTGGTTCCTCTACGTCACCTGGGTCGCCGCGCCGTTCCTCGCCGTCGCGAGTGCGGTGGCTTCCGTGCGCGAGGTCCGCGCGGTCCGGCCGGACGGGGGCGGGCGGAAGGAAGCGGCCGTGGGCGTCGTGGTGGCGGGGCTGGCCGTGGTGGTCAGCGGGTTCGGGGTCTGCGTGCTGGTGGGGATGGGCCGGTGAGGCGGCAAGCGGCCGCTCAGTGGCTGCCCACCGACGGCAGGAGGGGGCTGCCGCTGCGGTCCAGCCAGGCGCGGTACGTGGGGCTCGCCTCGGCCGCGGCCACGTAGGAGGCCATCAAGTCGCCGTAGAGCGCGTCCAGTTCGCGCAGCGGTAAGGAGCCGTGACGGGACGCCAGGGAGAGCTGGGCGGTGAGCGGATCGCCGGCGAGGGGGCGGATCACCGTGCCGAGGGCCGGGTCGGCAGTGGGCTGGCAGGGGCGTACGGCCTCGCCGGAGGCGACGAGGTCGGCGGCCGTGGTGTTGTCGCGGACGTGGACGAGGCGGGGGTCCAGGCCGGTGGCCGTGAAGACCCGGCGCAGGGCTGCGGCCTCCTCGTCCGCCGTCGGGTCGACGATCCAGGCGTCGTGGGCGAGCTCGGCGAGCCGGACCAGCGGCCGGGACGCCGCCGGATGCGCGGCGGACAGCGAGACGAAGCGCGGCTCACCGGCGATCAGCACCCGCCGCTCCACCCCCGCCGGCACGTGCAGCGGGAAGCCCGCCGCCTCGTGGACGAACGCGACGTCCAGCTGATTGGTGGCGAGCAGCTGGAGGAGGGTGTTCGAGGACACCTCTATATGGATGGTCGTATCGGTCTCCGGCAGCCGCTGGTGGATCCGGCGCAGCCAGCCCGTCACCGCCCGGCTGCCGATGCTGCCGATGCGCAGCCGCAGGCCCCCGACACCGCAGGCGGCCTCCCGCGCGGCGGTGACGAGCGCCGACATCTCCGCGATGATCGGCCGGGCCCGGGAGAGGACGGAATGGCCGAGGGGCGTGGGGCGACTTCCGGTCTGTCCCCGGGTGAACAGCAGCCCGCCGATGGTGCTCTCGATGCGGCGGAGCTGGGTGGTGAGCGAGGGCTGGGTCATGCCGAGCTGCACCGCGGCCTTCCGTACGCTCCCGGTGTCCGCGATGGCGCAAAGTGCACGGAGGTGCCTGACCTCAAGCTCCACGAGAGGGAGCATATCCGCGCCCCGTACGTCACACCAGACACATCCCGGACGCATCGGGGCAGTTGAACGGGGTGGTGCGGCGAGGGTGGCGGAGGATAGGCGATTGGATGGCGTTATGGCCAACTGGCATCATCCGCACCATTGATAACTCGTCAGAGACTCATGGGGAACAAGAGTTCACCCGGTGAACCCCTGCCGTCGCGTCCCACCTCGTGACGGCCGAAGCGGGTTCTCGGCATGAATGGAGTCCCCCACATGAATCGCTCCTCGATGGTGCTGTCGGCCGCGCTCGGCCTCGGCCTCGCCGCCGTGATGACCGCCGGACCGGCGGTGGCGGTCGACCACAGCTCCTCGCAGGCCAGCACGGCCGCGTCGCGGTCCGCCTACATCGGCTCGGCGGCCGAACAGGCCGACAACAAGGCGTTCTTCGACGCCGTGATGAAGTCCGCGAAGGCCAAGCAGGCCGCCAACCCGCAGCTGAGCGTCGTCACGGTCACCTACGACCCGAGCAGCGCGCCGAGCTTCGCGCAGGAGATAGCCAACAGCGCGCAGATCTGGAACAGCTCCGTCCGGAACGTCCAGCTGCGCGCCGGCTCCAACGCCGACTTCAGATACTACGAGGGCAACGACTCCCGCGGTTCGTACGCCAGCACCGACGGGCATGGTCGTGGCTATGTCTTCCTCGACTACCAGCAGAACGAGCAGTACGACTCCACCCGCGTCACCGCGCACGAGACCGGCCACGTCCTCGGTCTGCCGGACCACTACTCCGGCCCGTGCAGCGAGCTGATGTCCGGTGGCGGCCCCGGCCCGTCCTGCACCAACCCGTACCCGAACAGCACCGAGCGCAGCCGGGTCAACCAGCTCTGGGCGAACGGCCTGAAGGCCGGCGCGCTCGACAAGGGTCTCAACAAGATCGTCCGCTGACCCCACGCCGTCGCGTCGTCGCGTAGTCGCGTCGTCGCGGTAGGGGAAAGCACACGGCCCGGCTCCGAGAAGGAGCCGGGCCGTGACGTCTGTGCGTCTATAGGGGCAGGGTGGCTAGGAGGTCTGGGCCTCCGGCTCCTCCGGGCGGCGCATGAGGTAGACCGCCCCGGAGCCCGCCAGGAAGAGCGCGAACACCGACACCGCCGTGCTGAGCCAGCTCGCGCCCAGCCACTGCCCGCCGAAGTAGCCCAGGCTCACGCTGTACGCGGCCCAGGTCAGGCCCGCCAGCGCGGACCAGGGGAGGAATTCGGCCACCCGGCGGTGCATCACGCCCGCGCCCAGGCTGACGACCGAGCGGCCGGCGGGCGCGAAGCGGGCGAGCACGACGAGCGGGCCGCCGCCGCGCAGCAGGGCCGCGCCCAGCCTGTCCTGGGCGGCGGTGAGACGGCGGGAGCGGGCGATCGCGCGGTCGAAGCGGTCGCCGCCGCGCCAGGCGAGGCGGTAGGCGACCATGTCGCCCATCACCGAGGCCGTGGCGGCGCACAGCACCAGCGGGAACATGTCGGAGAAGCTCGCGTGGCCATGGGCGGCGGCGTCACCCACGGCGCCCGCGGCCGAGCCCGCCGCGGCGGTCGCCGCGGTGATCACCAGCACCCCGCTGGGCAGCACGGGCAGGAAGACGTCCAGGAGGACGGACAAGCCGACGATCACGTATATCCACGGGGTTCCGGCCAAGGCCCCCAACTGCTCCAGCACGTCCTGATCTCCCGGTACGGTCCCCCGCCGCGACGTCGCAGGGGAGCGGCAGGGGCGGCCTTGACAACCGTACAGCGTACGCCTGAAGTGGCCGGGAAAAGAGCGCGGGGTGCGTGATGTTGTTCGCATCACGCACCCCACGGACATGTCGGGATGTGTACCGGATGTGTCCGGTCCGGTACGGACCCGCTCGGTTCTGCCTGCTCAGCCCTGCTCGGCTGCTCGCTCAGCCCCGCTTGCCGCGACCGAGGAAACGATCCACCGACAGCGCGCCCGGGCCGGTGAAGACCAGCAGCAGGAAGGCCCAGGCGAACATCGCGGAGGCCTCGCCGCCGTTCTGGATCGGCCACAGCGCCATGCTCTGGTGGACGTCGAAGTACGCGTACGCCATCGAGCCGGAGGCGATGAAGGCGGCGCTGCGGGTGCCGGCGCCCAGCAGTACGAGCACGCCCGCCACCAGCTGGATCACCGCGGCGTACCAGCCCGGCCAGGTGCCGGCCGGGATCGTGCCGCCGTGGCTGCCCGCGGCGCCGCCGAGGATGCCGAAGAGCGACGCGGCACCGTGGCAGGCGAAGAGCAGGCCGACGACGACGCGGAAGAGCGACAGCGCGTACGGCCGGGCGGCGTCGAGGCGTGCGGAGAGCGTGGACCCGGCCGCGGCGGAGGTGTTCGCGCCGGCCGTCGGGGACGCGGCGGTGGGCGTGGGGGACATGGGGTGGGCTCCTCGTATCAGGTCGTATCGGGGACGGGGAAACGACGAGGGCTTCAGGTTAGGGGGGCCTAATCAATACTTGCAAGTTCAATAATTAAGTTTTGGATGATGTCACATTCCCCTGATCGGGGAATAGGGGCGGCGACGAGCGGGGGCGGGCGCGGTGACCCAGGTCACCGCGCCCGCCCCCGTCGAGATGTATCCGTCAGCAGCCGTTGAGGATGCCCGTCAGGGCGTTCTTCTCCGCGGAGTCGACGGACAGCTTGTAGGTGTACTTCACGTCGACCCACATCCGCGCGTACGTACAGGCGTAGGACTTCAGCGGCGGCATCCACTTCGCCGGGTCCTTGTCGCCCTTCGCCCGGTTGACGCTGTTGGTCACCGCGACCAGCTGCGGGTGGGTGAGGTCGTTGGCGAACGCCTGGCGCTGCGCGTTGGTCCACTGGCTCGCGCCCGAGCGCCACGCCTCCGCGAGCGGCACGAGGTGGTCGATGTCTATGTCGGAGGCGTCGTCCCAGGTCGCGCCGTCGTACGGCGAGACCCAGGTGCCCGCGACGGCGGCGCAGCGGTCGTCCTGCTCCACGTCCTGGCCGTCCCGCTGGAGGACGACCTCGCGGGTGTTGCACTCGCCGTGCTGGGTGATCCAGTGCGGGAACTTGGCGCGGCTGTAGCCGGTCATCGGCCCCTCGGAGGCGACCGTCAGCTTGCCCAGGTAGGCGCGGGCGGTGGCGCCGTCGACCGGGGCGGGCGGCGCGGCCTGGGCCGCCGGTCCGTTCAGCACGAGCGTGCCGACCAGGGCGGCGAGGCCGGCCGCGATGGCGGAGCGACGCGCGTAGACGCTGGGCATGGGAACTCCCTTGGTGGTGGAGGGGGTACGGGCCGCTGGAGCGCGGCCAGCTTGCGGGCGGCGGACGTACGGGGGGTGGTCGCCAGATGTCAGGATGGCGACGCGCGCATGTCAAAGCAAGGCTTTACGGAAAGGAGTTGATGGGGAATCACTCATTCCGTGGGCGCTCCGGCCCCGCCCCGCCTCGGTGTGCCTGACACGTCAACAGCCACGGGCGGCCGGGCGGTCGGCACGCGGATCGCCGACCGTAGGGTGGCGGCGTGCTCGCCGCCGCCGTTCTGCTGCCCGCCAACACCACGCTCGGGGTGGTGCTGGCCGTCCTGCTCGTGGCGGCCATCACCGTCGCGGCGGTGGCCCGCCTCGCCGACGGCCGCGAGCGCGGCTACGCGCGGGCCATCGCCCTCGCCGGGCTCCGCGCGGCCGTCCAGCTGGCCGTCGTCGCGTCGCTCATCGGCTGGGTGGTCCGGGCCATGCCGCTGCTGGCGGGCTTCCTGCTGCTGATGTTCGCCGTCGCCGTCCGCACCGCCGGGCGTCGGCTCACCGACGACCGCACCTGGTGGTGGGCGGCCGTCCCGATCGCCGCGGGCGTGCTGCCGGTCGTCCTCGCGCTGCTGCTGACCGGGCTCGTACCCGCCAAGGGCGTCGCCCTCATCCCCGTCACCGGCATCCTCATCGGCGGCGCCCTCACCGCCACCGTCCTGGCCGGCCGGCGCGCCCTGGACGAGCTGCGCACCCGGCACGGCGAGGTCGAGGCCGCCATGGCCCTGGGCTTCCTCCCCCGCGAGGCCCGTCTGGAGATCGCCCGCCCGGCCGCCTCCGACGCCCTCCTGCCGGGCCTGGACCAGACCCGCACCGTGGGCCTCGTCACCCTGCCCGGCGCCTTCGTGGGAATGCTGCTGGGCGGCGCGTCCCCGCTGCTCGCGGGCGTGGTGCAGCTCTTCGTCCTGATCGCGCTGCTGGCGGTGCAGGCGGTCGCGGTGGCGGTGGTCCTGGAGCTCGTCGCGCGCGGGCTGCTCGGCCGATCACGTACGCTGGGGGGAGCAGAAGGGGAGTAGCTCTTCGCCGGACCGTCGACATACTGCTGGGCCTCGCGCCCGGCCGGCGCCCGGAGGCCGTGCGTTTCGTGCGCACCGGCCAGCGAGACCTTCGGCCGCAGTGTCCATGACGCTGCCGTGCCGAAGCGACCCCTGATTCCTTGACGCAGGTGCTGCTCGCGGTGCGGAGGCGTCTTCTCCCACCGATGACAGAGGAAACCGTCCCTGTGTTCAGCTTCACCGTCGCCGCCCTGGTCTTCGGCGTGATCTTCCTCGCCGAGCTCCCCGACAAGACGGCCCTGGCCTCCCTGATGCTCGGCACCCGCTACCGCGCCTCGTACGTCTTCGCGGGCGTCGCGGCGGCCTTCCTGGTCCACGTCGCCCTGGCCATCGCGGCCGGCAGCCTCCTCACCCTCCTCCCGCACCGCCTCCTCCAGGCCATCGTCGGCGTCCTCTTCCTCGCGGGCGCGGCGATGCTGCTGCTGAAGAAGGACGACGACGAGGAAGAGATCACGAAGCCCGCCGACCAGTCCTTCTGGAAGGTCTCCGGCGCGGGCTTCATGCTGATCCTCGTCGCGGAGTTCGGCGACCTCACCCAGATCATGACCGCCAACCTCGCCGCCCGCTACGACGACCCGGTGTCGGTGGGCGTGGGCGCGACGCTCGGCCTGTGGGCCGTGGCGGGCCTGGGCATCGTGGGCGGCAAGACCCTGATGCGCTACGTCCCGCTGACGCTGATCACGAAGATCGCGGCGCTGGTGATGCTGGCGCTGGCGGGCTTCAGCCTGTACGAGGCGGCGATGGGCTGACGCGCGTCGGTGTCAGCCGTCGCTCAGCAGGTTGGTGATCAGCTTCCGCAGCCGCCCCGCCCGGACGGTCTCCACGCCGTGGACGAGCTGGGCGCCGTAGACCACGGCGGTGCGGGCGGGCGGGGCGCTGGTCCAGCGGGTGCGCGGGGCGCGGGCGAGCGCGGCGGCGGAGTCGAGCCCTCCGTGGTGCGAGATCTCTCGGGCGAAGCGCGTACCGGGGAGGAAAGCGCTGTCGGAGCCGGCGGTCCGGTCGGTCCACAGCGCCTCGGAGGAGGCGGTCTCGATATAGAACGCCCCGCCCTCGTCGGCCTCCTGGAGATGGAAGGCCACCCGCGCGACCCGCTGTCGCCGCCGGTCGGGCGCGTCCACGCCGTGGAGGTGCGGCTCGATGCTGTCGCCGGGGCGGAGGTCGTGGTAGTCCCACGGGGTGGCGGTCGCCACGGACGGGAAGGCGCGCCGGATGGCGGGCAGCGCCCGCTCGACGCCGGCCGCCAGGATCTCCTGGACCTCGCCGGGTGCCACCAGCCCGTCACTGGGCCGGGCGGGCCGCCAGCCGGTGGCGACGAGGTGCTCGTCGAGCAGCTTGGTGAGTTCTGCTGTCTCATCGGGGGTGAGGAAACCCTCGACGGTCTGGACGGCCAGGGTCTCGGTCATGTGGATCACGATCGGACTCCTCTCACGGCGCCTGATGCCCCCGTCGGCTCCGCATTCCAGTGCGGGGCGTGTGGATTGGCAACCGTGCCGGAGCGCGCCCGTGAAGCACGGGGGCGCGCGGGCGGCGCGTGCGGGGGCGCGCGGGTCTAGGGTCTGCCCGCGCTGCTCCGGCGATTGGCCTCGCGCAGCCGACGCAGGAGTTCACGGCGGCGGTACGGCACGACTTCGCGGGCGTGCCCACGTCCGGACGTCGTCGGCGCGTACAGCGCCATCCGCTCGGGCAGCTCCAACGCCTGCCCGAGCGGCCGGAAGTCGAGCACGCGGCGCGTGCCGCACCGGCCACAGGTGGCGAGGCCGCCTGCGGCCGTCCAACTGCCTGCGGGGTGCGGGCAGTGCCACGTGGTTGAGGTGGTGCGGGTGGCGGCCATCAGTGTGCCGCCCGCTGATGCCGCCCCATGGCGGTGGCCATCGCCTCGGCACGGCGCCGGTCGCCTTGGCGGACGGCTTCGTAGCGCTTCTGCTTGATTTCCGCGCACTGCTCGCAGCGCGTAGCCCCAACGGCCTCGCCTTGCGGGCCGCTAGCCTGGATGGGCATCGAACCTCCTGCTTGCTCAGGGGTGAGATGTCGGCCTCGGCAGGGCGCGATCGGTGGTACCAGCACCGTCGGGCCGGAACTGCCGGGGCCTTTTCGTATGCGTGATGCCTTTCGGGCGCCGCGAGCGAACCCCTGACCGTTCACTCCGGATGTCGGTCGCAGCGTGACGGCGACGCTACTCGCAGTATTTCTGTGAGTCAAGAAATCCTGCGACTATCCCGGCTGTTCGGGTTCTGGAAGTCTTGGTGCGACTTGAGGGGAGTGCAGGCATGGTCGCTGGCTTTGGTCTGGTCGTACGCTTCACGCTGCGAGACGGGGAATCAGCGGAGGGCTTCGACGAGTTGGTGTCGCGGACGCTGGAGGGCATCCGGCGATACGAGCAAGGGACAGTCGTCTACGTGAACCATCGAGTGCCGGACGATCCGCATGTCCGCGTGTTCTACGAGCTGTACGAGAGCCGTGCCGCCTTCGAGGCTCATGAGCGACAGCCGCACACGCGGCACTTCCTCGTCGAGCGTGAGAAGTTCGTGGTCGCGACTGATGTGACCTTTTTGGAGCACATCGACGGAAAGGTGCAGACGGCCCGGTGACTCCTGAAAGCCGGCGCGAGTTCGGCGCACGCGTCGCGGAATTGCGGACCCAGCGCGGCCTGACACAGAAGGAACTGGCTGCGGAGATCGGCCGGACCACGAGCTGGCTCTCCCAGGTGGAGCGCGGTGTTCAGCCTGTCAACAGGCTCGATGTCCTGCGGATGTTGGCCCGCAGCCTCGGCGTCGAACCACACGAGCTGCGCCCTGACGCGCCCAGGACGGAGGAGCCCGGCTCAGCGGCGCGCTCGAACGATCTCGATCGAGTGCGGCTTCTCCTCTCCGGGCACCCGGCTCCCTACGCGCTTCTCGCCACGTGTCCCACGGAAGCCGAGGTGTCGTTCCCCGAACTCCGGGCCGGGCTGGACGCCATCTGGGCCCTGGCGCACGGCGGCAGGATGGCTGAGCTGAGCGAGTCCCTCTCGGAGATCGTTCCACGCCTGGAGTCCCTGGCCCGGACGGCACCTGAACGCGAACGCCCGCAGGTGTACGGCCTGCTTGCTCGTGCCTATCAAGCGATGGCCGCCGCGTTCGTGCGTCAGAACGAGGCGGACGCCGCTTGGGTGGCGGCGGATCGCGCCATCGCGGCTGCCGAGATGTCGGGCCGTGTGCTGGACGTATTCGCGGGCACATTCCGGCTCGCTCACGCCTGTCTTCGCCTCAAGCGTTATGACCAAGCGGAGCACGTCGCGCAAACCGCGGTGCACGCTCTCGCGCGGCACGTCCAGGCCGGTGCTGCCGAGGAGACACCGGCGGTGTTGTCGCTACTGGGTTCCCTGCACCTCGTGCTCGCCCAAGTGCACGCACGCTGCGGGAATCGTTCGGCTGCCCGAGGCGAGGTCGGGCGGGCTCGCCGGGCCGCCGAGCGGCTTGGCGAGGACCGCAATGACTTCAACCTCGAATTCGGTCCGACGAATGTCGAGATCCAGGCGGTGTCCGTGGCCGTCGACCTCGGTGACGCGGGCGAGGCCCTCCACATAGGAGCGCGCCTGGACGCCTCGGGCCTGTCCGTCGAGCGCCAGGCCAGGCTGGCCCTGGACATCGGCCGGGCCCATGCTCAACTCCGGCACCTGGAAGAGGCGCTCCAGTCGTTCCTGGAGGCGGAGCAATTGGCTCCGGAGACGATTCAGTCGCATGTCGCCGCCCGTTCGGCGATCCGGGATCTGATGCTGATAGAAGGCCGCGCGGCGTCCCCCGAGCTGCGAGCCCTGGCCCAGCGGGCAGATGCCATGTCATGAGCTGGCGGGCGGCCGCGTGAGCCCGGGGGCGCAGCCTGGCGGCTGAACGTGCCGCAGCGCGGGCCTCGTCCTCCGGCCGCTGGCGGCTGTGATCCCCGCTGCCGCAAGTGGCAGGGACGCGCCCCGGCGGCGTGCTGCGCGGGCCGGTAGCCGGGGGCGACGCCGAGACCGTCGTTCAGTCGAAGCGGATGTGCTTCACGCCCGTCCACGCCCGGCGCAGGCGGCCCTTCAGCGGGCCGTCCGTGTTGGGGGTGAGCCGGAGGCCCGCCGAGGTCGCGATCGTGTCGGCGACCCGGGGCACGGACACGTCGTCTGTCCAGATGTGCTCGCCGAATTCCTCCGCGCGCAGCCGCTCCAGACACTCGTCCAGCTTCGCCACCGCGAACGTCTCGCGCCGCAGGGACGCCCCCAGGCCGCGCTCGCGCAGCCGCCGCAGGACCGTCTCGCGGCGCGCGAGGAGCGCGAAGTGGCGGACGTCGTGGCCGTCGTCGCGGAGGCGGCCGACCGTTTCGGCGAAGTACGTGCTGTTGACGATCGTCATGGGGACGATCACCGGGCCCGTGGTGTGCCCGGTCAGGGCCATGTCCAGGACCTCGTACACCGCCTGGCGCCACACCGGCAGGTCCTGGAAGTCGCCGCGCAGCGCCGGCGGCAGCATCCGGTGGAGGCCGAAGCCCGCGTGCTCGGGGTCGCAGACGACGCTGCCGGGGAGGCGGCGGTGGAGTTCGTGGGCGGTCTGGGTCTTGCCGCCCCCGAAGGGGCCGTTGATCCACAGGAGCATGCGCGCGAGCCTACGCCGACGCGCCCGCCGCCCGGCCCCCGTCTCAGCCCGTCGTGATCCGCAGGACGATCCCGCCGGCCGCGTCCGTCTCGACCCGCACCGCCGTGAGGTCCGCCACGGCCACGTCCGGGCCGTGGGCGGCCGCGCGCGGGCCGACGCCCACGACGCGCATGCCGGCCGCGCGGCCCGCCGCGATGCCCGCCTCGGAGTCCTCGAAGACAACGCAGTCCTGCGGGGCGAAGCCCAGCTCGGCCGCGCCCTTGAGGAAGCCCTCCGGGTCCGGCTTGCTGGCGCTGACGGACTCGGCCGTCACCCGCACCGCCGGCATGGGCAGGCCCGCCGCGCCCATGCGGGCGTCGGACAGGGCGCGGTCGGCCGAGGTGACCAGGGCGTGCGGCAGCCGCTCCAGGGCGGCCATGAAGGCGGGGGCGCCGGGGACGGGGACGACGCCGTCGACGTCGGCGGTCTCGGCGGCCAGCATCCGGCGGTTGTCCTCGTGGTTGAGCTCCATGGGGCGCTCGGGGAGGAGGACGGCCATGGTCGCGTAGCCCTGGCGGCCGTGGACGACCTTCATGACCTCGTCGCCGTCCAGGCCCTGCTCGTCCGCCCAGCCGCGCCAGCAGCGCTCGACGACCGCGTCGGAGTTGACGATCGTGCCGTCCATGTCCAGGAGGAGGGCTCGGGCCGTGAGAGTGGTCATGGGGCAGCTCCAGAGCGGCGCGCGGAAGAAGACAAGTGGCTCCACCCACCGGTCAGGGAGTGCGGGTGGAGCCACTTTGTTTCTCAAAGATACAAAACGGACCCGGTCGAACGCCAACGGCCCTGGTCGGAGTGGTCCGAGCGCGGTCCGAGCGCGGTCCGATGGGCCGGATCGGAGTGATCCGGCGGGCTGGATCGGCGTAGTCCGACAGGCCGGAATCGCCCGTCCGGACGACCATGGGAGGAGCGATCCGAACCCGAGCGATCCGAACCCGAGCGACCCACCCCGAGCGACCCGAACCCGAGGAGCTGTCCATGGCCCAGGACGTCCCGGGCCCGGCCGGAGCGGCCCGGGCCGCCCCCGGAGCGCCGTCCATACCCGGCGAAGGGCTGCCCAAGGGCGGCGTGCGCGTCGCGATCGGCGCGCTGCTGCTCGGCATGCTGCTGGCGGCCCTCGACCAGACGATCGTCTCCACCGCCCTGCCGACGATCGTCAGCGACCTCGGCGGCCTGGAGCACCTCTCCTGGGTCGTCACCGCCTACATGCTCGCGTCCACCGCCGCCACGCCCCTGTGGGGCAAGCTCGGCGACCAGTACGGGCGCAAGAAGCTCTTCCAGACGGCCATCGTCATCTTCCTCATCGGCTCCGCGCTCTGCGGCCTCGCCCGGAACATGCCCGAGCTGATCGGCTTCCGCGCCCTCCAGGGCCTGGGCGGCGGCGGGCTGATGGTGCTGTCGATGGCGATCGTCGGCGACATCGTGCCGCCCCGCGACCGGGGCCGCTACCAGGGCCTCTTCGGCGCCGTCTTCGGCGGTACGAGCGTGCTGGGCCCCCTGCTCGGCGGGCTCTTCGTGGACCACCTCAGCTGGCGCTGGGTGTTCTACGTCAACCTCCCCATCGGCGTCGTCGCCCTCGCCGTGATCGCCGCCGTCCTCCACATCCCCGCCAGCCGCGTCCCGCACCGCATCGACTACCTCGGCACCTTCCTCATCGCCGCCGTCGCCGTCTGCCTGGTGCTGATGACCTCGCTCGGCGGGACGTCCTACCCCTGGTCGTCCTGGCGGATCATCGGGCTGGGCGTGGTGGGCGTGGCGCTGCTCCTGCCCTTCGTGCTCGTCGAGCGGCGCGCCGCCGAGCCCGTCCTGCCGCTGGGGCTGTTCCGGATCCACACCTTCGCGCTCTGCTCGGTGATCGGCTTCGTCGTCGGCTTCGCGATGTTCGGCTCCATGACCTACCTGCCGACGTTCCTGCAGGTCGTCCACGGCGTCTCGCCGACCCTCTCCGGGGTGCACATGCTGCCGATGGTGGCCGGTCTGCTGATCGCCTCGACCGGCTCCGGCCAGATCGTCAGCCGCACCGGGCGCTACAAGGTCTTCCCCATCGCCGGGACCGCCGTGATGACCATCGGCCTGCTCCTGCTCCACCGGCTCGACCCGGCCGTCAGCACCGCGATGATGAGCACGTACTTCTTCGTCTTCGGCTTCGGACTGGGCCTCGTCATGCAGGTCCTCGTGCTGATCGTGCAGAACTCCGTCGGCTACCAGGACCTCGGCGTCGCCACCTCCGGCGCCACGTTCTTCCGCTCCATCGGCGCGTCCTTCGGCGTCTCGATCTTCGGCACGATCTTCACCAACAAGCTCGGCCCCCGGATCGCCGACGCCCTCGCCGGCGTCCCCCTGCCGCCCGGCGTCACCCCCGACGCCCTCAAGTCCGATCCCCGCGTCCTCCACCGGCTGCCGCCCGCCCAGCGCACCGGCGTCCTCGCCGCCTACTCCCAGTCGATCACCGACGTCTTCCTCTACGCCGTGCCGCCCGCCCTCCTCGCCTTCGCCCTCGCCTGGCTGCTCAGGGAGGAGCCGCTGCGCGGCAGCGTCACCGCGCCCGACACCAGCGAGGTCGTCGCCAGCAACCCCGTCGAGCGCTCCTCGCGCGACGAGGTCGCCCGCGCCCTCTCCCTCCTCGGCAGCCGCGAGGGCCGCCGCAAGGTCTACGAGAAGATCGGCCAACGGGCCGGAGTCGACCTCGAACCCGCCGCCAACTGGCTGCTGCTGCGCATCAAACGCGACGGCCACGCCGAGCCCGCGATCCTCGCCGAACGCGTGGACATCCCGCTGCGCGTCGTCACCGAGGGCGCCCGCCAGCTGGAGATCCGGGAACTGGTCCGGCGCGAGGGGCTGGAGCTCGTCCTCACCGACGCGGGAGGACAGGTGGCGGACGAACTCTTCCGCGCCCGCGAGCAGATGCTCGCGGAACTCCTGGGCGACTGGTGGACGGCCGCCGACCGCCCCCACGACCTGAGCTGCCTCGTCGAGGAGCTCAACCGCGAACTGTGCGGCTCCGACGCCGAACAGCCCCGCGACGGCGGGGCGGCGGGCGCCAGACCCGACCACCGCCTGTAACCCGACCACCGCCTGTGAGGAGGGATCAGTCCAGCTCCTTGCCGAGCCACACCTCCGAGTACGCGTCCGCCTCCTTGTAGGGGGCGACGTCCCCGAAGCCGTGCCGGGCGTACAGCGCCCGCGCCTCCACCAGATCCCGCCGGGTCTCCAGCACGATCCGCTCCGCGCCCCACGCGCGCGCCGTCTCCTCGGCGGCGCCCAGCAGCGCGCCCGAGCCGCCCAGACCGCGCCGGTCCGCCCGTACGTACATCCGGCACAACTCGGCCGTACGGGCGTCCAGCCGCCGCAGCCCCACGCACCCGGCCCGCTCCTCGCCGTACCGGGCCACCAGCAGCGTCCCGGGGTCGTCGCCGCGCATCTCGGCCAGGTGCCGCTCGATCTCCTCGGGCGTGCACCGGCGCCCGTCGTGCAGCAGGTACCAGCGGTCGGCGACGTCGACGAGGTACTCCCGCAGCAGCGCGGCCGACTCGGGCGAGCCGACCGGCTGCGGGGAGACGTTCCAGATGGTCATGCGGCGGATGGTCGCACGCGTGCGGCCGTCCGATCAGCTGCTTTTCCGGGGGCCGGTCCGGAGCCGGCCCGGAGTCGGCTCAGTGCGCCGGGGGCCGTGGTCAGCCCTGCTTCGGCGCGGCCTGCTGGACGACCTCGAACGACCACACCGTCGACCCCGTCGCGGCGGGCTTGTGCTTGGGGGCGCCCTCGCCACCGGCCTGGCCACCGCCCTGGTGGGCGGCCTTCATCGGGCCCTCCATCCACGCCTGGAAGTCCTCCTCGCTGCGCCAGCGCGTGTAGACGAGGTAGTCGTCCGTTCCTTCCAGCGGGCGAAGAAGCTCGAACCACTCGAAACCGTCGGCACTCTCCACCGTGCCCGCGCGGGACGCGAACCGCTTCTCCAGGACCTCGCGCTGCTCGGCCGGGACGGTGAGGGCATTGATCTTCACGATGCTCATGAGGCCATCCTGCACTGCCGCGGCCGCTCAGCGGTTCCCGACCCCGCCTCCACCCACGTCCGCCAGGACGCCGTCCAGCTGTTCCGCCGTCAGCGGCGGCGCGGGCAGGTCGGAGACGGCCTTCGCGCGCAGGCCGTCGAAGAGCAGGGCGAGGTGGCGGCGCCAGGAGCCGGGGGCCACGGCCGCGGCGGAGGGGACGCAACGGCCCAGGGCGGCCAGGGCGAACAGCAGGTCCTCGGCGACCACGTCCGGGCGCATCGTGCCCTGCTCCTGCGCGCGGCGGACGAGCGCGCCCACCGTGGCGTGGTTGTGCTCGCGCAGCGCGGCCAGGGTGGGGCCGGCCGGGATGGTCGTCGTCATCAGCTCGATCGCCCCGCGGTCGGCGGCCAGGCCCTCGAAGATCCGCTCCATGTAGGCGGTCAGCGACGCGAAGGCGTCCTCACCCGCGCGGGCCCGTTCGCCCTCGCTCATGCTCGCGCCCAGGGACTCCCCGAACACCGCCTCGATCAGCGCCTCCCGGGTGGGGAAACGCCGGTACAGGGTGGCGTTGCCCACGCCCGCGCGGCGGGCGATCTCGTCCAGCGGGACCTCCAGGCCCTGCTCGGCGAAGAGCTCCCGGGCCGCCGCGACGAGGGCCTCGCGATTGCGCCGGGCGTCCGCCCGCAGGGCCGGGGGCCGCCGTTCACTGCTGCCACTGGTGCTCATGACCGCACCCTAATGGCCCCCGGGGCGTTGGACTCAGGCCACCGTCAAGAGGCCGCGGGACGTCCTGTGGACGATCCGCGCGAGTGCGCGGCGGCTGAGTAAGGTCTCAAAGGGCCGACGCGAGTGACCGAGCCGGGTGACGGGAGGAGCGGCGGAGCGTGGCGGAAGCGGAGCGGGGCGGACCGGTGGGTCCGCCGAGGGCGGGCTCGCGGCCCGCCGTGGCCCTGGCGGCGCTGTGGCTGCTCGCCGGGCTGCTGGCCGTGCGTCAGGCGGCGGCCGTGCTGCGGCTCCCCCCGGCGCGCCGGTTCACCGGCCTCGCCACCTGGGCCGGCGAGCACGGCGTCCCGCACACGCATGGCTCCCTCTACGGCTCCCTCTACGACTCCGGCAGGTTCACCGGCACCCCCCTCGCCGGGCTCGTGCTCCGGCCCCTCACCGACGCGGCCCGACACGGCCTCGGCGTCGTGTGGACGCTGAGCACGCTGTCGCTCGTCGTCGCCGTCGCCCTCGTCGCCGTCCGGGTCCTTCCTGTCGGTGGACGTATGCGCCGTGGCGCCGCGCCCGTCGCCGTCATCCTGACGCTTCTCTCCCTGCCCGTCCGCAACACCTTCACCCTCGGTCAGACGAGCGTCCTCCCGGTGCTCCTCGTCCTCCTCGGCTGCTGCCGGCCCCGGATCGCCGACCGGCGCTCCGGCCGGACCACCGGCGTCCTCGTCGGCCTCGCGGCGGCCCTCCAGCCCGCCGTCCTCCTCTTCGCCCCCCTGCTGTGGCTCACCGGCCGCCGCCGCGCCGCGCTCGTCACCGGCGCCACCTTCGCCGGCTCCACGGCCCTGGCCTGGGCGGCCCTGCCCGACGACTCCTGGACGTACTGGGTCCACCACATCGCCGGAGCCGGCCTCGGCGACCGGCCCGACGGCCTGGCCAACCAGTCCCTGCACGGCCTGCTCCTCCGCCTCGGCCTGCGCGGACCGCTGGAACTCGGCCTCTACGGACTGCTGGCCGCCGTCGTCATCACCGTCGGCCTGCGCCGGGCCGCCCGCTACGCCCGCGACGGACAGCCGCTGCTCGCCACGGCCCTCACCGGCTGCGTCGCGGTCGCCGTCGCGCCCACCGCCTGGCAGCACCAGCAGCTGTGGATCCTCTTCGCCGTCGCCGGCCGCGTCGGCAGGCGACGCGCCGACCGGCTCGCCTGGCCCGTGCTCGTCGTGCTCGTCATGACGCTGAGCAGCAGCGTGCTCGTCGCCCCGAACCCCGTCCTCGGGCCCGTCGGACAGCACGCGCCGCTGCTCGCCGCCCTCGCGGCCGCCTGCGCGGTGCCGTTCCTCTCGCGCTCCTCCGCGCTGTGGGACCGGCCCGTGCCCACCCCGGTCGCCGGGCCGCAGCGCGGCCGCTTCCGCTGGGTGCCGCTGCTGCGCTTCTTCAAGCGCGCGCTGAACCGCCCGAACCTCCTCCTGGAGCTGATGCTGATACGGGTCGGCTACTGGGCCTACTCCTACATCCGCGCCCAGGCCCCCGACTCACGCGCCCTCGCCGAGTACCACGGCCGGCAGATCCTCGCCGTCGAGGAGTTCCTCCGCCTGGACGTCGAACACGGCGTCAACCACTTCGTGGCGGGCGTGGGCCGGCTCGCGGACGCCATGGACTACTACTACGGCACCTTCCACTTCCTGGTGCCGATGCTGCTGCTGGGGTATCTGTACTGGCGCCGTCCGGCGACGTACCGCTGGGCGCGCACGGGGTTGGCCCTCGCGACGCTGGTGGCGCTGGCCGGCTTCTGGCTCTACCCCCTGGCACCGCCGCGCCTGATGCCCGGCCTCGGCTTCATCGACACCGCCAACGGCCCGCAGGACCTGTCCCACCCCGAGTTCGGCGCGCTGACCGAGCTGGCCAACCAGTACGCGGCGATGCCCTCGCTGCACATCGGCTGGTCGCTGTGGTGCGGGGTCGTGATCGCGGTCGTGGGACCGCGGACGTGGGCGAGGTGGCTGGGGATGCTGTATCCGCTGATGACGCTCACGGTCATCGTCGGGACGGCCAACCACTATGTGCTGGACGCGGTGGGCGGGGCGGCGGTCGTCGCCGCGGGCTTCGGGATCCAGTACGTCTTGACCGGGCCGGGGCGGGGTGCGCTCGCGCTCGCGGGGATTCCGGGTGCGCGGAAAGGGAGCGACGACGGGGTGGCCCCGGAGCGTGCGCCTGTGCGGGCCGTGGGGTGAGACCCGGGGGCCGCGCCCCCGGGTGCCCTGCTGGTGCGGGCCGTGGGTGCGTTGTGCCCACCCGTTCCGCCTGGGGGCACCTCCCAGCGGTAGCTGGGGGAGGAACGATTGCCCACAACGTGGCGGCGTCAGCCGCCCACCGTGATCTGGGAGGACGGGTCCGTGACGTCCGTGATGTCGTAGGTCGCGTTGAGGACCGCCGTCGTGGCCGTCGTCGGGCAGCCGAAGCCGCCCTCGACCTTCACCGGTATCGCCACGTCCGTCACCACGAGCTGGGACGGCGTGCCGTTCACGAACACGGTGGGGATGGTCGTCGGTCCGTCCGGCCCGGCCGTCACCGTGCAGTTGGCAAGGCCGCTGGACTTGAGGACCATGCCCTGGGCGGGCGCGTTGAGCGTGGCCGTGATGGGGGAGCCGTTCTGCATCGAGACGGTCCAGGCACCGGACGTCGTGATGCTGATGTCCACGCCCGGCAGGCTGCCCGTGCAGTCGCCGTAGGCCGGCGAGCTGATGGCCATCGTCACCGGGCCCGAGGGGTTGGTGTTGCCGGGGGCGTCCGGGATGCGGTTGGTGTCTCCGGACGGCGTGGAGCCCGACGACGCACAGGTGATGGTGATCGAGCCGGCCTTGAAGGTGGCCGAGCCGTTGAGCTTGGCCGCGAAGGTGTGGCCGGCGGGCTGGACGGTCGTCGAACCGGCGTCGGCGGCTCTGGCGGCCGCCGGGCCGCCACCGGTGAGGGTGAGGCCCGCGGTGAGGGCGAGACCGGCGGTGGCGGCGAGGAGGGGACGGGGACGGGGACGGGTGCGGCGGGGGATCACGGGGGCTCCTTCGGGGGAGGAGGGTGGTGGGAGCGGTGCTTGGCTGGGTGGGGCGCGTCCTCGTTGCCCGGGTGCGGGCCGTGGTCGCGTTGTGCCCACCCGTTCCGCCTGGGGGCACCTCCCAGCGGTAGCTGGGGGAGGAACGATTGCCCACAACGACGGTCAGTCGACGGGCCCGTCCGTCGTCACCGGTTGCCACGCGAAGATCATCGCGCCGCCGACGATGCCGACGAGGGTGCCGAAGAGGAATCCGCCGAGGTTGGACATCACCAGCGCGGCCGTCGCGATCAGGACGGTGAGGATCCCGGCGAGGCTCCGGTACTGCGGGGCGAACCACGCGGTCAGACCCATGACGATCATGACGATGCCCATCAGGACCGACGGGATGCCCGCGATGCCCTGCTCCAGCATGACCTTCATCGGGGCGAGCGGGAGGGCGCAGATCTCCGCGCCCGCGACGACGGCCGCCAGGCCGCCCCAGAAGGGGCGTCCCTTTCGCCAGCGCCGCCAGGTCGTCCACCCGCGGGCGAGCGACCCGGTGCCGTCCCGGCGCCCCGGCACGTCAGAAGCACTCATCCTTGCCGAGCTTGATCTTCAGGTCGAGGCCGGCGAGCTTGAACCGTCCGGCGTTGGTCGCCCAGGCCGTCTGCCGCACATCCGTCATCTTGATGGACTTGGCCTGCTGGCCGAACGCGTCCTGGAGGCCCTGCGCCGAGGCGGGGCCCTTGTTGAGGGTCGACGCGTCACGGCCGATCTCGATGTTCTCGAACTCGGCGTCGCCGGACATCTGGGTGGCGTCGAGGAACAGGTCGGTGGCCTCGACGGTCTTCGCGCCCTGGCCGGCGTGGAGCATGAGGGAGATGTCGCCGATCAGCGGCAGGGTGGTGACCACGGACTGGCACAGGTCCTTGAGCTTGGCTTCCTTGATGGTGGTGACGGCCACCGGCAGCAGTTTGCCGCGGGCGTTCCTGTCGATCCCGCCGTACTGGGCGAAGCCCGTGCCCGTCAGGCTGGACGCCCCGACCTTGAACTCCTGCCCGGAGACGGCGAACGAGGCGGCCAGCGCCCCGTCGGCGAGCGCGACGGCCAGCGCGGCCGTGGCGGCGAAGCCGGGCACGGCCAGGACGGCGAACTTCCGCCACCTGACACGACCCGTCGTCACCTGTCTTCCCTGATCGTCCTTCATGCGGCTGCCCCCTGAACAATCCCGTGAGAGTGAGGTGAGGTGCGGTGCGTGGGGGAGGGCGCACAGCGGTGCGCTGCCGAAGCGCTCATGCGCCGTCCCTGAAGGTGTACCCGAGAGTAAGTCGGACGGCTGTACCTGACAAGGGGTCAGGTCTGGACCGATTCCCGTACCGGAAAAGGGAGTTGATCGATCACTCGTAGCTGACGCGGAGCTCCTTGATGCCGTTCAGCCACGCCGAGCGGAGCCGGCGCGGCGCCCCGGCGAGCCGGATGCCGGGGAGGGTGTCGGCGACGGCGGCGAAGATCAGGTCGATCTCCAGCGCCGCCAGGGAGCGGCCCAGGCAGAAGTGCGGGCCCCCGCCGCCGAAGCCCAGGTGGGGGTTGGGGTCACGGGTGATGTCGAAGGTCTCCGGGGCGTCGAAGACCTCGGGGTCGTGATTGGCGGAGGCGTAGAACAGGCCCACGCGCTCGCCTTCGCGGATCGCCGTGCCGCCGCCGAGCTCGGTGTCGCGCGTCGCCGTGCGCTGGAAGGAGATCACCGGGGTCGCCCAGCGGACGATCTCCTCGGCGGTGGTGGCGGGCCGCTCCCGCTTGTAGAGCTCCCACTGCTCGGGGTGGGTGAGGAAGGCGTGCATGCCGTGGCTGATGGCGTTGCGCGTGGTCTCGTTGCCGGCGACGGCCAGCATCAGCACGAAGAAGCCGAACTCGTCGGAGCCCAGGCTGCCCTCGTCCTCGGCGGCCACCAGCCGGCTGACGATGTCCCGCGCGGGGTGGGCCGCGCGGGCGGCGGCGAGGTCCATCGCGTAGGCGATCAGCTCCATCGCGGAGCGGCTGCCGGTCTCTTCGGTGAGGGCGAGCTCGGGGTCGTCGTAGGCGATCATCCGGTTGGACCAGTCGAAGATCTTCGCCCGGTCGTGCTGGGGGACGCCGATGAGTTCCGCGATGGCCTGGAGGGGGAGTTCGCAGGCGATGTCGGTGACGAAGTCGCCGCTGCCGTGCTCCCGGGCCGCCGTGACGATCCGTCCGGCCCGCTCCCGCAGGGCCGACTCCAGGGCCCGGATCGCCCGGGGGGTGAAGCCGCGCTGGACGATCCGGCGGACGCGGGTGTGCTCGGGCGGGTCCATGTTGAGCATCATCAGCCGCTGGGCGTCGATCCGCTCGCGCCGCATGCCGGGGTGGAAGCGGATGACGGAGGTGTTGCGGGCGGAGGAGAAGTCCTCCGGCCGGGTGGACGCCTCCTTGACGTCCGCGTGCCGGGTGACGGCCCAGTAGCCGTCGTCGTCGAAGCCCGCGAGGCCGTGCGGCTGGGGGATCCAGGACACCGGGGCGGAGCGCCGCAGCAGGGCGAACTCCGGCAGCGGCACCCTACGGGCGTTGACGTCCGGATCGGTGAAGTCGAAGCCCTCGGGCAGCGCGGGACAGGACGACATGGCCACCACTCCAGTTCGGGGAGCCGCCGGGACGGCGGGCTAATGCTGATGGGCCATCAGAAACCTGTCGTCCGACGGTAGTGACGGGGTCGTGGACCGGCAAGCCACGCGACGCCATCTGTCGCACGCGCGGGGCGTGCGCGACCCTTGTGCGGCGGGGGCCGCGCTGAGGAGACTACCGACGGCAGCGGAAATGGAACGTGTACTCGTTTTTGCCGGGGGCGCCGGGACGCCCAGCGGACGCGCGAGGAGAGGACAGCCGGACATGGCCGCGGAACCCGTGATCGTCGAAGCCGTACGGACGCCCATCGGCAGGCGCGGCGGCGCGCTCGCCAACCTCCACCCCGCCTATCTGCTGGGCGAGACCTATCGCGAGGTCCTCGCCCGCACCGGCATCCAGCCCGACTGCGTCGAGCAGATCGTCGGCGGCACGGTCACCCACGCCGGGGAGCAGTCGATGAACCCGGCCCGCACCGCCTGGCTCGCCATGGGCCTGCCCTACGAGACCGCCGCCACCACCGTGGACGCCCAGTGCGGCTCGTCCCAGCAGGCCAGCCACCTCGTCGCCAACATGATCGCGAGCGGGGTGATCGACATCGGCATCGGCTGCGGCGTCGAGGCCATGTCCCGGGTGCCGCTCGGCAGCGGCTCCAAGCACGGGCCCGGCCGGCCCTTCCCCGACGAGTGGAACGTCGACCTGCCCAACCAGTTCGAGGCCGCCGAGCGCATAGCCCGCCGGCGCGGCCTCACCCGCGAACGCGTCGACGCCCTCGGCCTGCTCTCCCAGGAACGCGCGGCCCGCGCCTGGGCGGAGGAGCGCTTCAAGCGCGAGACCTTCGCCGTGCAGGTGCCCACCACGGAGGAGGAGCAGGACGCCGGGCAGGGCATGTGGCGCCTGGTCGACCGCGACGAGGGCCTGCGCGACACCAGCATGGAGGCGCTGGCCGGGCTCAAGCCCGTCATGCCCACGGCCGTCCACACCGCGGGCAACTCCTCGCAGATATCCGACGGCGCGGCGGCGCTGCTCTGGGCCTCCAAACGGATGGCCCGGGCGCTGCGGCTGCGCCCCCGGGCCCGGATCGTCGCCCAGGCGCTCGTCGGCGCCGACCCCCACTTCCACCTGGACGGGCCCGTCGACGCGACCCGGGCCGTGCTGGGCCGGGCGGGAATGTCCCTGCGGGACATCGACCTGGTGGAGATCAACGAGGCATTCGCCTCGGTGGTGCTCTCCTGGGCGCGGGTCTTCGAGCAGGATCTGGAGAAGGTCAACGTCAACGGCGGCGCGATAGCGCTCGGCCACCCGGTCGGGGCGACGGGCGCCCGGCTGATCACCACGGCGCTGCACGAACTCGAGCGCCGGGACGGCGAGTTCGCGCTGATCACGATGTGCGCGGGCGGGGCGCTGGCGACTGGGACGATCATTCAGCGGCTGTGACGGGGGTGTGGCGGGCGCGCCGCCCCGGAGCGGGGGCGGCGCGCCTTCCTTCGCTTGCCGTCACTTGCCGTCACTTGACGAGCGTGAGGGCCTGCTTGGCGGCGCGCAGGCCCGACTCGAGGGCGCCCTCGATGAAGGCGCCGTGCCAGCCCTGGGCGATGTCGGCGCCCGCGAAGAGGATCCGGCCGTGGGGCTGTTCGATCTGGGGGAAGAGCCCGGTCAGCTGGCCGGGGCGACGGAAGCCCCAGGCGCCGGCCGCCCACTTCTCGGTGCCCCATGCCATGGCGCGGGACTTGAGGACCTGGGCGCCCGGGATCCACAGCTGGACGGCCTCCTGGACCTTCACCGGGTTGTTGACGTCCAGCCCGGGGCCGGTGAACGCGATCATGAGCCGGCCGTCCGCGAGCTGCTTCTGCGGCACCATCATCAGGATCGGCGAGCCCTCGGGCGCGGTACCGGTGGTCGCGTCGATCTTGCCCTTGATGTGCAGCCACATCTTGGTGCCGTGCGGAACGCCGATGCCCTGGGTGGTGGCCTGGGCGTGTGCCTTGGGCAGGCCGGGCTCGAAGGTGATGTTCTTCCAGGCGTTGGTGGAGGTGGCCACGACGACCGCGGGGGCCTTGTAGCGGCGGCCGGAGGCGGTGTACACCGTGACCTTCCCCGTGCCGGGGTCGGAGATCCTGGTGACCGGCGAGTTCTTGACGACCGGGGTGAAGTTCTCCCGCAGCATGGCGTTGAGTATCGCGGTCATACCGCCGACGGGCCGGCGGCCGATGGTGTTGGTGTAGGCCTCGTACGTACCGCCGGCGAGCTGGTACCACTGGGCCATGCCGGTCAGCGAGCCGAGGGTGCTGGGGCCGCCGGAGTAGACGGAGGTCTCGCCGGTGAGCAGGTTGACCTCGGTCGGCGAGAGGTTCATCTGCTTGATCCGGTCGGCCAGCGAGAGCGGGTCCACGGCGGCCAGCAGGTCCTTGCGGTACAGCGGCTCGGCCGGGCGCTCGAAGTATTTCTCGGAGCCCTTGTAGAACTCGGTCCACAGGGGGACCACCAACTTGGCGGCTTCATCGGGCGTGACCGCCTTCAGCCCGGTGGAACCGGCGACGATGACGCGGTCCGGGATGGGGTCCCCGTAGGTGGTGATGTTGTACCGGGCGAGTTCCTTGTTGACCAGCTGGTGCTGAGGGGCGAGCCACTGGCCGCCGACCTCGATCTGCTCGCCGGCCCAGGTGTCCGTCCAGATGCGGCCGCCGACGCGGTCCGACGCCTCCAGGACCACGGTGGACAGGCCCTTCGCGCCGAGCTCGCGCGCCACCATGGCCCCGGCGTACCCGGCGCCGATGATGACCACGTCGACCAGCGATTCCTCTTCGGCGTGGGCGATGCCCTGTCCGGCTGCGCCGAGGCCGGCTGTCAGCGCTCCGGCGCCGATGCCCTTGAGCAGCGATCGGCGCCCGAAACGGCGGTTGACGGCGTTGGCGATGGACGAATTCACGCCATGAGAGTGCATGGGAGTCCTCTGAGTTTTGTCTGGCTGCGGCCATCGGGTCGGTGTAATTGCCGACAGAACGTCCTGGCGAGCGAAACCCCAGGGCGTTCGGGCGCACTGCACCCGTCATCGCGTGCAGTGACTTTCCGGCGCGGCCCGATGGTCATTCGATGGGCGGGCGCCGGCCGCGTGGTCGCCGTCCGTCATGGACGGCGACCACGCGGCAGAGTGCCCAAGCGGGCAGCCGAGGGGAAAGGTCGCGTGGGGGCGAAAGGATTCGCCGGGCTGCCGTCGGAAAAGGCTGGGGACGTTGAACAATCAGGCGCGGCAGGAGATGAGCCGGACGCCGCCGGTCATGCGTGCGCAGCGGATCCGGTGCTGCTCACCGAAGGTGACATCGGTGTGGTTCCCTGCCGCGTGAAGGAGTTGTCCCCGCCCGCATCGGGCGCGGCGCCATAGCCACTCGTGACCATTCTGGTCCCCCCGTATCAATCAGTGTGGCCCGAACTGCGTGATGTCTCATTGAGGGCCTTGACGCGACTGTACTGAACGGTCATCCATGCCCTGGCATGCGCGGAGTCACCGGAGGGTCTGCCCCCACTCATCCGTGGTGGGCGCAACGAAACGTCACGCGTCCTCGAACGTCACCGGTGTTTCGAAGGCCGCGCGGCGGGTGGCCCGGCGGAGGGCCTTGAGGACGGCCGGGCCGAGCGTGAGCGAGGCGACCACGGTCACCAGGGCCCGGGGCAGATCCCAGCCCAGGGACGTCGCCAGACAGTAGGCGAGGAAGCGGGAGAGGTTCTCCGGCAGCGGGTCGCCCGGGACGAAGGAGACGCCCGAGGCGAGTGCGCCGATGTACGGCCAGCCCTGAAGGTTCATCACCGTCCCGTAGACGACGGACGCCACCGCCCCGTAGCCCGCCAGCATCACCAGCTCGCCCCGCCCCCGCAGCCGGTCCGCCCCCGGCAGCAGCCCCGCGCCCATGGTCACCCACCCCATGGCCAGCATCTGGAACGGCATCCACGGCCCGACCCCGCCCGTCAGCAGGGCGGAGGCGAACATCGACAGGGCGCCCAGGACGAAGCCGAAGCCCGGCCCGAGCACCCGCCCGGACAGGACCATCAGGAAGAACATCGGCTCGATGCCCGCCGTCCCCGCGCCCAGCGGCCGCAGCGCGGCCCCGGCCGCCGCGAGGACGCCGAGCATCGCGACGGCCTTGGCGTCCAGCCCGGTGTCCGCGATCGTCGCCATGACCACGGCGAGCAGCAGCGGCAGCAGGGCGGCGAACAGCCAGGGGGCGTCCTGCGAATGGGCCAGCCCGGAGGCGGAGTCGGCGAGCAGGGGCCAGCCGAAGGCGGCCACGCCGATGACGGTGATCAGGGCGAGGGCGATGACGGACCGCCGGCCGAGACGGATGGCGCGTGCCTGGCGGGTGCCGTGTGCCTGACGGGTGGCTTCCGTCTGGTGGGTGGCCGACGCCTCGTGGTCGGTCGGCGCTTGGCGGTCGGCCGGCGCCTGGTGGTCGGTCGGCGCCTGGTGGTCGGTCACGTCCCCTCCAGCGCGTCGCGGACCTGCGGCACCGTCAGCCACGGCTGCGGCGCGAGGACCTTCGCGACCTGCGGGGCGAAGGCCGGGGAGGAGACCACGACCTCCGCCGTCGGGCCGTCCGCGACGACCTCGCCCTCCGCGAGGATCACCACCCGGTGCGCCAGCTCCGCCGCGAGCTCCACGTCGTGCGTGGCCAGCACGATGGCGTGGCCCTGGCCGGCCAGCCCGCGCAGGATCTCCACCAGCCGGGCCTTGGCCGCGTAGTCCAGGCCGCGCGTCGGCTCGTCCAGGAGCAGCAGCGGCGGCCGCGCCGTGAGCACCACGGCCAGCGCGAGCGCCAGCCGCTGGCCCTCGGACAGATCGCGGGGGTGGGTGCCGTCCGCCACGTCCGGGAGCAGCCCGGACACCAGCGCCCGGCAGGTGCCGGGGGCGGCCTGCGCGTCGTGGTCGGCGGCCGCGCACTCCGCGGCGACCGTGTCCGCGTACAGCAGGTCGCGCGGCTCCTGCGGGACGAGGCCCACGTGCCGCAGCAGTTCACGCGGGGTCGTGCGCCGCGGCTCCACGCCGCCCACGCGCACCGCGCCCCGGTCGGGCGCGTGGATGCCGACGAGGGTGCGGAGGAGGGTGGACTTGCCCGCGCCGTTGCGGCCCATCAGGGCGACGGTCTCGCCGGCGCGGACGGACAGCTCGACGTCGCGGAGGGCGGGGACGCGGTCGTGGCGGACGGAGAGGCCGGTGACGGACGCGGCCTGTTCCGTGTCCGGCACCGTCTGGGGGACCGGCGGGGCCAGCGGCGCCAGCCGCTCCCGAAGCGACGCTGCCTTGCGGCGGGCGTCGCGCACGGACAGCGGCGGCGGGGACCAGCCGGCGAGCCGGCCCAGGGCGACGACGGGCGGGTGGACGGGCGAGACGGCCATGACCTCGGCGGGGTCGCCGACGACGGGCGCCGCGCCGGGGCCGGGCAGCAGGATCACCTGGTCCGCGTACTGCACCACGCGCTCCAGCCGGTGCTCGGCCAGCAGCACGGTGGTGCCCAGGTCGTGCACCAGGCGCTGGAGCACGGCCAGCACCTCCTCGGCGGCGGCCGGGTCCAGCGCGGACGTCGGCTCGTCCAGGACCAGCACCTTCGGGTGGGCGGTCAGCACCGAACCGATCGCGACGCGCTGCCGCTGGCCGCCGGAGAGGGTGGCGATGGGCCGGTCCCGGAGGCCGGCCAGGCCCAGCAGGTCCAGGGTCTCCTCGACGCGGCGGCGCATGGTGGCGGGCGGGACGCCGAGGGACTCCATGCCGTAGGCGAGCTCGTCCTCGACGGTGTCGGTCACGAAGTGCGCGAGCGGGTCCTGGCCCACGGTGCCGACGACGTCGGCGAGTTCACGGGGGCGGTGCGTACGGGTGTCCCGCCCGGCGACGGTGACCCTGCCGCGCAGGGTCCCCCCGGTGAAGTGCGGCACGAGCCCGCTCACGGTGCCCAGCAGTGTCGACTTGCCGACCCCGGAGGGGCCGACGAGGAGGCACAGCTCGCCTTCGGGGACGGTGAGGTCGATGCCGGAGAGGGTGGGGGGCGGCTGGTGGCTGTTGCCGTTGCCGTCGCCGTCGTAGGAGACCGAGACGTTCTCGAAGCGGATCACTGGGGTGTCTCCTTCCGGGTGGGGGCGGTTTCGGCACCGCCGGATTCGCTGTCGGTGGCTGATCGCCGCGGCGGCGGGAGGGGTGCCCCGGTCCCGCCCCTTCCCGTTTCCTGGGGGAGTGCCCCCAGACCCCCCGGACCGCCCGCCGACCCGAGGGCTTCGCCCCGGGCGTCGGGGGCCGGGGCGGGAGCCGCGGCGCGCGGCCCCCGGCGGTCGGCCCGGCGGTGACCAGCCGCCGTCGTCGTCGCCCTCTCGCGGGAGGCGACCGGCGCGACGAACGCCGGCAGCAACCCCAGAAGCACCGACACCGCCGGCCAAACCGGCAACCCCGGCGCCGCCAGCGGCACCGCCGCCGGGTGGAGGGCGGCCGGCGCGTAGTCGCCCGCCCAGATCATCAGGCCCGCCACCGCCGCCCCCGACGCGGAGACCAGCCAGGCGCGGGCGCCCCAGCGGTCGGGGCGGTAGCGGGTGCGGACCGAGCGGCGCCCGCCGAGCCACAGGCCGGCGAGAGCCGCGGCCAGCCCCGCGACCAGCACCGGCACCCCGTAGCCCGCACCGGTGTCGCCCAGCAACCCGTACGTGCCGGCGCACACGCCGAGCAGGCCGCCCAGGGTGAGCGCGCTCGTCGTGCGGCGCACGGCGGGCGGTACCTGCGCGGTACGGCCGTACCCCCGCGCGTCCATCGCGGCGGCCAGCGCCACCGACCGCTCCAGCGCGCCCTCCAGCACCGGCAGCCCCACCTGGAGCAGGGCCTTGAGCCCCCGGTCCGGGCGGCCGCGCAGCCGGCGCGCGGCGCGCAGCCGCTGGACGTCCGCGACGAGGTTGGGCGCGAAGGTCATGGCGACGACCACCGCCACCCCGGCCTCGTAGAGCGCGCCCGGCAGGGACTTCAGCAGCCGCGCCGGGTTGGCGAGGGCGTTCGCGGCGCCGACGCAGATCAGCAGCGTGGCCAGCTTCATGCCGTCGGCGAGCGCGAAGACCAGCCCCTCGGCGGTCACCCGGCCACCGATCCGCACGCCCCGCGCCCACTCCGGGAGCGGAACCTCCGGAAGGGTGAGGACCGTGTGCGTCCCGGGAATCGGCGAGCCCAGGATCACCGCGAAGACCAGCCTGATGACGATCACGGCCAGCCCGAGCTTGAGGAACGCCCCGTACGAGCGGGCCCACGGCGCGTCCGTGCGCCGGGCCGCGACGACGTACCCGGCGACGCCCGCCAGCAGGGCGAGCAGCAGCATGTTCGTGGTGCGCGAGGCGGCCGTCGCCAGGCCCAGCGCCCACACCCACCACGCGCCGGCGTGCAGCGCGGAGGAACGGTCGGAGGAACGGTCCGTCATCCGCGACGACGCCGCCGGGTCTGCCACACCGCCGCCGCGCCGAGCACGGCCACGGCGGCGATGCCGCCGATCAGACCGACGGAGGGGCCGTCGTCACTCTTGTCGCTCCCGGTGGCCTTCGGCTCCGCCGACTTCCCCGCGTCCGCCTTCTCGTTCGCTTTCTCGCCGCAGCCCGTCCTCGGGTATCCGGCGATCGCGCACAGCAGGGCGTTCGAGTCGTAGCGCAGCGGCTTGGCGACGGCGGCCAGCGCGTCGGCCGCGCTGCCGTCCGCGCCGACCTTCGCGCACGCCGAACGGGCGGCGGGCGGCGTCTCGCCGGCGGGGGCGTCGGCGGGGGTGCCGAAGTCGAGGACGACGGCGACGCGCTTGCCGCCGTCCTCGGCGGGCGTGTCGGCGCAGACCACCGCGAAGTCGGCGGCGCCGCGCGGCTTGGCCGCGTCGGCGGAGTCCTTGCTGACGGCGAAGCGGAAGCCGACGACGGAGCCGTCGGCCGGGCGCAGCGTGGCCGGGCCCTGGGTCGCGTACGCCCAGGACCCGCCGGCGGCCGGTGCCTGCCAGAAGGACCAGTAGCGGTAGCCCTCCGCGTGCGCGGGAGCCGCGCCGAGCACGGCGGCGGCGCCGACGAACAGGGAGACGAACAGGGTCCGGGCCGCCGTCACGGCTGGTTCTTCTTCTTGCGGCCGCTGATCAGGAAGCCGACGCCGACGCTGGCGACGAAGAACACGGCGACGAACCACCAGGCGCCGAAGCCGCCGCCGTCCTTCTTCTTCTCGTCCTTCTTCTCGGGGGAGGCGGAGGAAGAGGACGGATCCGGCTTGGGTCCGGTCTCGTTGAGCGCCGCCACCAGGTCGGTGCCGCCGAAGGAGCGCGGGTCGGCGCCCGCCGCGTGCGCGGCCAGGACGAGCTTGGCGAGGCGGCCGGGGTTGCCCTTGGCCCACTCGGCGGTCTTGCTGTCGGCGGACTCCAGCCACTTCAGCGGCTTGCGCGCGGCCTCCACGTGGCCGCCGGCCGCGAGGGCGAGGGCGGCGTCGGCGGTCGCCCCGGTGTCCGGGCCCTCGGGGGCGCCGGGCATGGACGACTTGAGGTGGCCACCGTTGGCGTCGAGCTTCTTCACCAGGTAGCCGGCGACGGCCTCGGCCGCGTTCCACCGGTCGGTGTCGGCGCCGTCGCCGCAGGCGGCGGGCTGGACGGGCCGGTCCGCGCCCTTGGCGGCGGGCACGAGGAAGCCCTTGCCGAGGACGGCCGTGGCGGCGGCGGTCGAGGCGAGGTCGTTGGCGGGCAGCTCACCGTTCTGCGGCATGTAGCCGAAGGCGCCCGCCTGGTCCTTCTTCTCCTCCTTCTCCTGGCAGCGGATCTGGAAGGAGGACAGCGCGTCGAAGGGGGTCTTGCCGTCCTTGACCGCGGCCTTCGCCGGGTCCTGGCCGGCGGCGGCGAAGGCGCCGACGGCGATGGCGGTGGAGTTGGCGTCGCTGGGGTTGCCGGGGCCCATGCCCCAGCCGCCGTCGGCGTTCTGGTGGGCCTTGAGCCAGTCGAGGCCCTTGGCGACGGCCCGGTCCCGGCCGCCGACGGCCGCCAGGCCCTGCACGGCGGCCGCCGTCGCGTCGGTGAACTCGCCCGCCTTGGCGTCGCACGGCGTCTTCGGGTCGGCCCGGAAGCCGGGGAAGCCGCCGTCGGCGCACTGCTGGCCGGTCAGCCAGTCCACGGCCTGCCCGGTCGGGGAGACCCCGGCCGTGTGCTGGGCGATGAAGGCCAGCGACTGCCGGAAGACACCGTCGAACTTCGGGTCGCCCGTGCCGTAGAGCCCCGGGGCGGCCGGGGAGGGCGAGGTGCCGTCGGCGAAGGCGGCGGGAGCCGTGGCCGTGCCCAGGACGGCCGCGGTGGCCAGGGCCGCGGCGCCGCGGCGCGCGAGGACGGCGAAGGAGGTGGCCATGAAAGCGGTGCCTCTCGGTGGATGACGGTGTCGGGCGGCCCCGGCGGGACGCCCCTGCCGGGGCAGGGCGCGTCGCCGACGTGTCGCTTTGGTGGGGGGCTGAACACTTTATCCGGCTCCCGTCCGGGGACGGCTACCGCCGTCGGCGGGCGACTCCTGGGGCGGCGGGCGACAGGTGTTCGACGATGTGCCGGTCGAAGCGCGCCGGTCGAAGTACGCTGCGGGCGAGAGACCGTGGCACGTGTGGAACGGACGGGGGAAGTGCTTCGTGTCGAGGGCGGCTTTTCGGTTTTCCGAGTTATCTGCGCGCGACCCGGACAGCCTCGGGGGCTTCCGGCTGGTGGCACGGCTGGGCGAGGGCGGCATGGGGCAGGTGTTCCTGGCCTTCTCCCCGGGAGGACAGCCCGCGGCCGTGAAGGTGATCCGTGAGGAGTTCGCCAAGGACGCGGAGTTCGGACGGCGGTTCGCGCGCGAGGTGGCCGCCGCCCAGCGGGTGCGTGGTGCCCACCTCGCACCGCTGCTGGACGCCGATCCCCGCGCCGAGCGGCCGTGGCTGGCCACGGCGTACGTGGCCGGGCCGTCCCTGCGGGACCTGGTGGCCGGCCACGGGCCGCTGCCGGCCGGCGAGGTGATGCTGCTCGCCTGGGGCATCGCCCACGCCCTGGCCGACGTCCACGCCTCGAAGGTGGTGCACCGGGACCTCAAGCCCGGCAACATCATGCTGGACGAGAGCGGCCCGAAGGTCATCGACTTCGGCATCGTCAAATCCCTGACGCAGTCGGTGACGTACCGCAGCCACTCGACCCGGATCGGCACCCCGCTGTACATGTCGCCCGAGCAGGCGATGGGCCGCGCCGTCGGCGAGGCCTCCGACGTCTTCGCGCTCGGCTCAAGCCTGTACTACCTCGCCACCGGCCGGGAGGCGTTCGGCGCGGACAACGAGTGGGCCGTCGCCCATCGCATCGTCGCGGACGATCCGGACCTGTCCGACCTGGCTCCACCCCTGCGCCGCCTGGTCGCCGCCTGCCTGCGGAAGGACGGCGACCGACGCCCCACACCGGCGCTCGTGCGGGAGTGGTGCGAGGAGGAACTGGGCGACGAGCTCGGTCCTGGAGCGTGGATGGGGATCACCGGCGCCCGCGCGGCGATCAAGCAGCGTACCGGTGCGTTGCACGCCCTGGCCTCCGCGCACGCGGGCGAGGCGCCGGAGCTCCGACGCGAGGCGCCACCGACGCCGACGCGCCCCTACGAGCCGGACGTGCCGGATGTGTCTGACGAGCCGGACGAGCCGGACACCCCGAATCCGCCGGAACGAGCGCCGGGCCGAACCGGGCCCCTCGTGACGCGGCGCATCCTCGCCGCCCACTTCGCGGAGCTCCTCCTGGGGGCGGTGGCGATGGTCTGCGCGACTTTCCTGCCGATGTTCTCGGAGACCTGGACGAGGAAGTCCTCCGGCGAGCAAGCGGGGCGGGTGGAGATGTTCTTCGACTGGCGCCACCCGTGGGACGCCGTGTCGAGCGGCATTCCCGGGGTGTCCCCGGACTGGGCCGGCGTACCCATCGGCGTCTTCGGTACCGCGATCGGGCTCGTCCTCGCGGCCAGGGTCCCGGTGCAGGCGGCCAGGGAACCCGGGCTCCAGGGCTGGGACAACTGGGCACTCAAGGCGTGCCTCGGCTGGCTCCTGGTGGTCGGTTTCTTCACCCTGTTCCTGATCGGAATGATGATTTTCGGGGGGATCAGCGACGACAACCCGGCCTACACGATCCGTACCGGCTTCATGACCGGAGGATGGCTGTTGCTCGCGGCGAACGGCCTGATGTACGACGCGGTCCAGCGCACCTACGGACGCCTGCGCGCCGCGAACGGCGACGGCTGACAAGCGGCGGCCTCCCTTGCCCTCCACAAGCGGAACTGCTACGAGATCTGATGCAGCGTCAGATCCTGTGTCAGGTCAGCCGTCCGCCGGGAGGCCCCGCCATGAGCGACATCGTCGAGCACGGACAGCTCTACATCGGCGGCCGCTGGGCCGAGCCCGCCGCAGGACACGGTGGGCCGGTCATCGAGGTCGTCTCGCCCCATACCGAGGCCGTCATCGGGCGCGTCCCGCACGCCGGGCGGATCGACGTGGACCGGGCCGTCGCGGCAGCGCGGAGCTCCTTCGACTCCGGCGTGTGGTCGGGGCTGCCGCTGGCGGAACGGATCGAGGTCGTCACCCGGATCAAGGACGGCATCGCCGCCCGCCACGAGGAGCTCGCCCGGCTGATCTCCGCGCAGAACGGCTCCCCCTACTCCTGGAGCGTCCTCGCGCAGGCGCTCGGCGCGGTGCTGGTCTGGGACAGCGCCATCGCCATCGCCCGGGACTTCCCCCACGAGGAGCGGCGCGCCGGCGCCCTGGGCCCGCTGCTGGTGCGGCGGGAGCCGGTGGGCGTCGTGGCGGCCGTGGTGCCGTGGAACGTGCCGCAGTTCGTGGCGGCGGCCAAGCTCGCGCCCGCCCTGCTGGCCGGCTGCTCGGTGGTGCTCAAGCCGGCGCCGGAGACGCCCCTGGACGCGTACGTCCTCGCCGGGATCGCCACCGCGTCCGGGCTGCCGGAAGGCGTGCTGTCCATCCTCCCTGGCGGTCGGGAGACGGGCGAGTACCTCGTCGGGCACCCGGGCGTCGACAAGGTCTCCTTCACCGGATCCGTCGCGGCCGGCAAGCGCGTCATGGAGGTCGCCTCCCGCAACCTCACCCGCGTCACCCTGGAGCTGGGCGGCAAGTCCGCCGCGATCGTCCTGCCCGACGCCGACCTGGACGCCGCCGTCGCCGGCATCGTGCCCAGCGCCTGGATGAACAACGGCCAGGCATGCGTCGCCCAGACCCGCGTCCTCGCCCCCCGCGCCCACTACGCCGAGCTCGCCGAGCGCCTCGCGTCCGCCGCGTCCGCACTGGTCGTCGGCGACCCGCTCGACCCCGCCACCCAGGTCGGCCCGCTGGTCGCGCGCCGCCAGCGCGAGCGGTCGCTCGACTACATCCGGCTCGGCCGCCTCGACGGCGCCTCCGTCCTCGCCGGCGGCGGCCGCCCCGCCGGGCTCCCGACGGGCTGGTACGTCGAGCCGACCCTCTTCGGCGATGTCACCAACACCATGCGGGTCGCCCGTGAGGAGATCTTCGGGCCCGTCGTCTGCCTGCTGCCCTACGGCGACGTGGAAGAGGCGATCGCCATCGCCGACGACTCCGACTACGGGCTCTCCGGCAGCGTCTGGACCGGCGACCTCGAACGCGGCGTGGAGATCGCCCGCCGGGTGCGCACGGGCACGTACTCCGTGAACACCTTCAGTCTCGACCTGTTCGGCCCCTTCGGCGGCTACAAGGACTCCGGCCTAGGCCGGGAGGGCGGCCCCGAGGGCTACGCCGAGTACCTGGAGCAGAAGACCATCCACCTGCCGAAGGGGACGGGCGGTGGATGACCCCCGCTGGCGCGTGACCGTCGACCGGACGCGCTGCGTCGGCTCGGGCCAGTGCGCGGGGGTCGCCCCGGGGGCGTTCCGGCTGGACGCGACGACCCGGCGCTCGCACCCGGTCACGGAGGAGACCGCCCCCGCCGACGAGCTCCTCGCCGCGGCCGAGTGCTGCCCCGTGGAGGCCGTCGCCATCCGGGTGCTCGGCACGGGCGAGGCGGTGTTCCCGCCGGAGGAGCCCTGCGAGTGAGCCCCGGGCCCCCTGCGAGTGAGCCCGGGAGCCCGGGGAGCGTGCCCGCGCCTCCGGCGCGCGGCGCGCGCCCCGGTATCGGTCCTGACCTGCGTTCGCCCTGGTCCGTACATATGTTTACGCGTGCGTTCCGCACGACATGTTCGTGACAGATACGACTGTCCCGGCCCCCCGTGGCGTGGAAATCTCTTCCCGTCGCAGCTCAAGGGGGGCCGATGGAGAAGCGGTACGAGGTCTACTGCCTGGCCGACAGGCACTTCTACGAGATCCCGGACCGGCTGTCCCGCCCGGCGTCCGGTGCGGGTGGCGGCCGGGTCGAGGACGCGCTGTTCGAAACCGCGCGGCGGCCCGTGCCCGAGGGGTGGGCGAGCGGCCGCAACGGCGACTGGCTCCACCTCGCGCCCCTCGGCGCGGACGGACGGCAGCCCGCGCAGGGCTGGAAGATCCATGTGTCGGCCACGGCGGACGGCGCCGACAAGACCGCCGCCGACGTGTGGGACTACTGCGTCCCCCGGGGCGTCCCGTTCAAGTTCGTGCCCGCGCCCCACCTGCTGCACCTCCGCAACAACAAGTACGCGCCCCGCGACGGCAGCGGAAAGTTCGTCACGATCTACCCCGCCGACGAGGAGGGCCTGCACACCGTCCTCACCGACCTGGAGGGGATCCTCGGCGGGCGCCCGGGGCCGTACATCCTCACCGACCTGCGCTGGCACGACGGGCCGCTGTACGTGCGCTACGGCGCCTTCGCCCGCCGCTACTGCGTCGACGCGCGCGGCAGCCTCGTCCCCGCCATCGAGGACGCGGACGGCACGCTCGTCCCCGACCCGCGCGACCCCGCCTTTCAGGTGCCCGCGTGGGTGACCCTGCCCGCGTTCCTGGAGCCCCACCTGGCCGCCCGCAACGCGACCACCGTCGCCGATCTGCCCTACCGCATCGAGAAGGCCCTGCACTTCTCCAACGGCGGGGGCGTCTACCGGGGCACCGACACCCGCGACGGCTCGCGGGTCGTCCTCAAGGAGGCCCGCCCGCACGCCGGGCTCGCCGCCGACGGCGCCGACGCCATCGCCCGGCTGGAACGCGAGAAGGACGCCCTCGACCGGCTCGCCGGCCTCGGCGTCGCCCCCGGCGTCCGCGACTGGCTCACCATCGGCGACCACCGCTTCCTCGTCATGGACTTCGTCGAGGGCCGCCCCCTCAACTCCTTCTTCGGCGAACGCCACCCGCTGCTCGCCGCCGACCCCGACCCGGCCGCCGTCGCCGACTACACCGCCTGGGCCCTGCGGATCCACCGAGGGGTGGAACGAGCCGTCGAAGCCGTCCACTCCCGGGGCGTGGTCTTCAACGACCTCCACATGTTCAACATCATGGTCGGGCCCGACGAGGAGTCCGTCACCCTCATCGACTTCGAGGCCGCCGCGCCCGCCACCGAGGGCGGCCGGCAGATCGTCGCCCACCCCGGTTTCTTCGCCCCGCCGGACCGCACCGGCACCGACGTCGACCGCTACGCCCTCGCCTGCCTGCGGATCGCGCTGTTCCTGCCCGTCACCACGCTCTTCGTCATCGACCGGGCCAAGGCCGCGCACCTCGCCGACATCATCGCCGAGCACTTCCCCGCCGTCCCGCGGGAGTTCCTCGACGAGGCCGTCGCCGAGATCACGCGGGAGGCGTCCGGTGGTACCGCCACCACCGCCGCCGCACGGTCCGGGCCCGCGCTGGCGGGGCCCGTGTCCGCCGGGCCCGTGGCGGCCACGGTCCTCCCCCCTACGGACGACTGGCCCGCCGCCCGCGACTCCATGGTCCGCGCGATCCTCGCCTCCGCCACACCCGAGCGCGACGACCGGCTCTTCCCCGGGGACATCGCCCAGTTCTCCGAGGGCGGCGGCCTCGGCCTCGCCCACGGCGCCGCCGGCGTCCTGTACGCGCTCGCCGAGACCGGTGCCGACCGCTACGAGCAGGGCGAACGCTGGCTGCTCGCCCACACCGACCCCGGCGCGACCCCGCCCGGCACCCCGCTCGGCCTCTACGACGGACTCGCGGGCGTCGCCCACGTCCTCCACCGTCTCGGCCACACCCGGCGCGCCCTCGACCTCACCGCCACCCTCCTCGGCGAGAAGTGGCAACGCCTCACCTCCGGCCTGCGCGGCGGGCTCGCCGGCATCGGCCTCCACCTCGACGACCTGGCGCGGACGACGGGAGACCGCCACTTCCACGAACGCGCGGTGGAGGCCGCCCAGTTGCTGGCCGACCGGCTCGCCGCCGACGGCGGCGAGGCGCGGCAGCGCGCGGGGCTGATGCGCGGCGCCACCGGCTCCGCCCTCCTCTTCCTCCGGCTGTACGAACGCACCGGCGCGCCCGCCCTCCTCGATCTCGCCGGCACGGCCCTGCGCGCCGACCTCGCGCGCTGCGTCCGCACCGCCAACGGCGCCCTCGAGGTCGACGAGGGCTGGCGGACCATGCCCTACCTCGGCGACGGCAGCGTCGGCATCGGCGTCGTCCTGGACGACTACCTCGCCCACGTCCCCGACCCGGACGAGGACCTCACCGAGGCCCGCGCCGCGATCCTGACCGCCGCCCGGTCCCGCTTCTACGCCCACCCCGGCCTCTTCCAGGGGCGCGCCGGAATGATCTGGCACCTCGGCCGCACGACGACACCGGGGCTCGCTCCGGCCGACCTGGCCGCCCAAGTGGCCGCCCTGGGCTGGTACGGCATCCCCTACCAGGGCGAACTCGCCTTCCCGGGCCACCAGATGATGCGGCTGTCGATGGACCTCGCCACGGGCACGGCGGGCTGTCTGTTCGCGCTCGGCTCCCTCCGGGGCGACGCCGGGCTGCCCTTCCTCCCGCCCCCACGGGGGCCCCAGAGCCGGCTCCACCACGTCGTGGAGTCGTGACCAACCGTTCCACCTGTTCCAACCGTTCCACTTCCGTCCCCATGAAAGGAATCAGAACCATGGCGCTTCTCGACCTGCAGAACATGGAGTCCGACAGCCACGACGGTGGCCACGGCGGCGGCGGGCAGAGCACGGTCAGCCTGCTCTCGTGCATCAGCGCGGCCAGCGTGCTGCTGTGCCTGTGACGACTCACGCTCGCGGGTGACCGCTCAGGGTGGGCCCTCCCCGAAGGGAGGGCCCACCCGGGCCGCGGGGGCCGGGGCGGCAGCCCCGGGAAACGGTGAAAGGGCGGGACCGGGGCACTGCTCCGCCGCCACGGCGCCCGGCCACCGCCTGCCGGTCCGGCGGTGCCGAACCCGCCCCCGGTACAAGGCACCACCGACGCGAGGACGACCGCATGATCCTGACGGCCCCGGAAACCGGCCAACGCGGCGGCGACCGCCTCCTCGCCACCACCCTCCGCGCCGCCGCCCCCCGCACCGCCGCCCTCGTCCTGATCGCCACCGCGAGCACGGGCGCGGCCCTGCTGCTGCCCGCCGTGCTCGGGCACACCCTCGACCTGCTGCTGAAGGGGCAAGCGACCCACCGCTGGGTGGCCCTCTGCGCCGCCCTCGTCTGCGTCCCCGCCGTCCTCGACGCGCTCGGCGAGTACCTCAACGCCACCACCACCGCCCGCACCACCGCCCGGCTGCGCCGCACCGCGCTCGGTCACGTCCTCGCGGCGGGCCCCCGGGCCACGGCCCGGATGACGCCGGGCGACCTCGTCGCCCGGCTCGTCGGCAACGCCGCGCAGGCCGGGACGGCCCCGACGACCGTCGCCGGTACCGTCACCGCCGTCGTCGGCCCGATCGGCGGCATCGTCGCGCTCGCCCTCCTCGACCCGTGGCTCGCCCTCGTGTTCCTCGCGGGCGCGCCGCTGCTCGCGCTGCTGCTCCGGGCGTTCACCCGCGCATCCACCGACAGCCTCGCCGGCTACCAGCGCCTGCAGGGCGAGCTCGCCGGGAGGCTGATGGAGGCCGTCGGCGGCGCCCGGACCATCGCGGCCGCCGGCACGGCCGCCCGCGAACGGGACCGCGTCCTCGAACCCCTCCCCGGCCTCTCCCTCCACGGCCACCGCATGTGGCGGGTCCAGGGCCGCTCCTCCGCCCAGGCGACGGCCCTGGTGCCGCTGCTCCAGATCGCCGTCCTCGCCGTCGCCGGACTGGAGCTGTCGCGGGGCAGGCTGACCGTCGGCGAGCTGTTGGCGGCGTCCCGCTACGCGGTCCTCGCGACGGGCGTCGGCATGCTCGTCGGGCACCTGGGGGCACTGGTCCACGGACGTACCGCCGCGCGCCGCCTGGCCGAGGTCCACGCCCTGCCGCCGACCGTCCACGGCACCCGGCGGCTGCCCGCCGACGGCGACGGCACGCTGCGGCTGCGCGGCGTCGCCGCCGAGCGCGGCGGGCGGACGGTGCTGCGCGGGGTGGACCTCGTCGTACCGGGCGGCTCGACGACGGCCGTCGTCGGCCGCTCCGGCACGGGCAAGTCCGTCCTCGCCGAACTGGCCGGCCGTCTCGCCGACCCCGACGCGGGCGAGATCACCCTCGACGGGGTCCCGCTGCGCGAGCTCGCCCACGACGAACTGCGCCGCCAGGTCGGCTACGCCTTCGCCCGCCCGGCGCTGCTCGGCGGCACGATCGGCGGGACGCTCGCCTTCGGCTCGTTCGCGCCCCCGCCCGAGGCCGTCGTCGACGCCGCCCGCGCGGCGTGCGCGGACGACTTCGTACGGCGGCTGCCGGACGGCTACGACACCGCGTGCGCGGCCGCGCCCCTCTCCGGCGGCGAGGCCCAACGCCTCGGCCTCGCCCGCGCCTTCGCCCACGCGGGCCGGCTGCTGATCCTGGACGACGCCACGTCCAGCCTCGACTCGGTCACGGAGGCACGGGTGGCCGACGCGCTGCTGCACGACGTCGCCGCCCGCACCCGGCTGATCGTCGCCCACCGGCTCGCGACGGCGGAACGGGCCGACCGCGTCGCCTGGCTGGACGGGGGCCGCGTACGGGCCGTCGGCCCGCACACGGAGCTCTGGCGCCTGCCGGGGTACCGGGCGGTGTTCGAGGGGTGACAGGGCTCCTCGCGGGGGCCGGGGCTTCGCCCCGGGAAACGGTGAAAGGGCGGGACAGGGGCCTCTTCCCCGCCGCAACGGCGCGCAACCGAATCGGAGGTGTACGGCGGTGCCGAACCACCCGCTCCTGACCCACCTGTCACGCCACCGCCGCGTCCTCGCGGCCCTCGCCGCCTGGTCCGCCGTCGAGGCCGCCCACACCCTCACCACCGGCTACGCCCTCGCCCGCGCCCTCGACACCGGCTTCCTGGCCGGTCGCCCGGCCACCGGCCTGCTCTGGCTCGCGGCCGCCGCGGTCGCCGTCGTCGTCGGCGCCTATGGCACCGGGCGGACCTTCCGGGGCGTGGCCGCGCTCGTCGAGCCCTTCCGGGACGCGCTCGTCCGCCGCGTCGTGACCCGCGCGCTGGACGACGGCGACGCCGCCGCCGTCTCCCGGCTCACCCACCAAGTGGAGATCGCCCGCGACACGTTCGCCGGCCTGGTGATGGTGACGCGCTCGTTCGTCTTCACGGCCGCCGGCGCCCTGGTGGGCCTGTTCCTGCTCGCGCCCGTCCTCCTCGCCGTCGTGGTACCGCCGCTCCTCCTCGGCCTCGGGCTGTTCCTCGCGACCCTGCGGCCGCTGGCCCGCCGCCAGGAGGCGTTCCTGGTAGCCGACGAGGCGCTGGCGCAGTCGTTCGGCGAGGCGTGCGCGGGCCTGCGCGACATCGCCGCGGGCGGCGGCGAGGCACGCGTACGAACGGACACGGGCGCGCTCGTCGACGCCGAGCTCCGCGCCTCGACCGCGCTCGCCCGCTGGTCCGTGGCGAGGGCGGCGGCCCTGGCCCTCGCGGGCCGCTTCCCCGTCGTGCCGCTGCTCGTCGCGACGCCCTGGCTGCTGGACCACGGGGTGACCCCGGGCGCCCTCGTCGGCGCGCTGGCGTACCTGACGCAGTCGCTGCTGCCCGCGCTCCAGAGCCTCATCCACGGGCTGGGCACGAGCGGTTCACGGCTGGCGGTGGTCGTCCGGAGGCTGACGGCGGCGGCCCCGGAGCCGACATCCACCACTGCTCCAGGGCCCACCACCGACCCCGCCGCCCCCGCCGTCGAACTGCGCCGCGTCACCTTCGGCTACGGCGCCCACGCCGAGCCCGTCGTCCGCGACCTCGACCTCACCCTCGCGCCCGGCACGCGGCTGGTCGTCGTCGGGCCGAGCGGCGTGGGCAAGTCCACGCTGGCGGGGCTGATCGCGGGGCTGCTGGAACCGTCGTCCGGCGAGGTGCGGGTAGGCGGCGCGGCGGCGCGCGCCGAGGGGGCGGCGGCGCGGCGCGTACTCATCCCGCAGGAGGCGTACGTCTTCTCCGGCACCGTCGGCGACAACCTGCGCTACCTGCGCGACGACCCCGTCGGCGAGCGCGAGGTGCTGGCCGCCGCCGAGGCGATCGGCGCGGACGCGCTCGTCCGGCGGCTGGGCGGGCTGGACGCACCCGTGACGCCGGACGAGCTCTCGGCGGGGGAGCGGCAACTGATCGCGCTGGTCCGCGCGTACCTCTCGCCGGCCCCCGTGGCGCTGCTGGACGAGGCGGCCTGCCACCTGGACCCCGCCGCCGAGGCGCGCGCCGAGGGCGCCTTCGCGGCGCGCCCCGGCGGCACCCTCGTGGTCGTCGCGCACCGCGCGGGCTCGGCCCGGCGCGCGGATCGCGTGCTGGTCATGGACGGTCCCGGTACGGTCGCAGGCACGCACCGGGAGCTCATGGCGCGTTCGGCGTCGTACCGGGAGCTGATGGGCGGGGGGCGGCGTTCCTCACACCCAGCCGGCGCCGCGCGAGATGCGGATCGCGTCCACCCGGTTGCGGGCCCCGGTCTTCCGGGTGATGGCGGCCATGTAGTTGCGCACGGTTCCGTTCGACAGGTGGAGGCTGCGCGCGATCTCGCCGACGGAGGCGCCCTCGGCGGCGAGTGAGAGCACGCTCAGCTCCCGCCGGGTCAGGGGGATCTCGGCCGCCTGGAGGAAGCCGAAGCCGAGCGTCTCGTCGATGTAGCGCTCGCCCTTCGCGACATGCCGTATGCCTTCGACCAGCCGGTCAGGAGAAGCGTTTTTGCTGAGGTAGCCCAGGGCGCCGGCCTCATAGGCACGACGCAGCGGGCCGGGGCGTCCGGTGGTCGTCAGCGCCAGCAGGGCGGGCCGGCCGACGGCCCGTTCGCCGCCGTCGCCTTCCGGACATCGCCCGCCCCCGGTCCGTCCGTCCCCAGCCCGGACCTCCCCGTTCCGTCCGTCCCCCGCCCGGACGTTCCCCGGCCGGGTGTCCGCCCGCAGGTTCACGCACTCGACCGCGTCCGGGCTGTCCATGTCGGCCACGCACACATCGGGCCGGGTCGTCCGGGCCGCGGTGGCCGCGCCCCGCCAGGAGGTAGAGAACACGTCCAGGTCCGGTTCTCTGCCGAGGAGTGCCGCCAGTGCCATGCGCAGCAGATAGGTGTCGTGTATCAGAAGGACCCGTATCACGGTCTGCCTCTCCCGCTCCGTGTGGCGAAACGCCTCGGACACGCCAGTAAATTCATACCGGCGCGAGCCATCGCTCCGGGTGCAGTTACCCGCTACCCGGGGGGCGTAAGGGCGTAGGGGGCAGGTCGGGTCCGCCTCAACTCCGGTCGCTGTACGCCTGGCGCGACGACTCCGGGCCGATGAGGCGGCAGACCGTCTCGATGTCGATCCTCACCTGCGCGATGGACGCCCGCCCCGACAGCCAGGTGATCAGCGCCGAGTGCCAGGTGTGCTCGATGACGCGGACGGCCGACAGCTGGGCCGGGGTGGGCGGGCCCGCCGGGCCCATGGCGTCCAGGATGATGGTGGTGGTCAGCCGGGAGACCGTGTCCACCTCGGCGCTCACCGACCGGTCGGCGAAGGTCAGGGCGCGCACCATGGCGTCGGCCAGATGCGGTTCGCGCTGCATCGCGCGGAACGCCCGCATCAGGGTCTGGGCGACGCGCGCGGCCGGGTCGTCCTCCGTCGGGGGGCGCTCGCGCAGCGCGGCGTGGAGCTGCTCCAGCTGGTCGCGCATGGTGGCGACCAGCAGATGGACCTTGGACGGGAAGTAGCGGTAGAGCGTGCCGAGGGCGACGCCCGAGGACTCGGCGACCTCCCGCATCTGGACGGCGTCGAAGCCGCCGCGGCTCGCCAGCCGGGTGGTGGCCTGGAGGATCCGGCGGCGCCGGGCCTCCTGACGCGCGGTCAGGGCGGGGGCGGACACGAGGGGCGGCACGGCCGACGTGGATTCCGTCGTCCTGGATTCCATCGTCATATGTCCCGTTTCATCGTGTCGTGCAACACTCCGTCCGGCGGCACCCGGGGGCCTTGCCGGGGGGCCTTGGACGGCACAGCATGACAGGGGTCGGGTCGTGGCGCGAATCACCCGGCGACGCTCTTTCGGTCCCCTGACATCCCGGTAGATTCAAGCTTCTGACGACCCAGTCTGAAACTTGTTCTAGATTAGCGCGACCCGTTACGCTCCGGCGGAACAGCCAGCGAGAAGGAGGCCGGAGTGACCGCTGAGGCCACGGAGGCATCGGTCACGCGAGCCCGCAGCAGCCTCCCGGCCGGGGGCGACCCCGCGCGTGGCGATTCGCCGCTGCGCATCGCGATGCTCACCTACAAGGGCAACCCCTTCTGCGGCGGCCAGGGCGTCTACGTCCGCCACCTCTCCCGCGAGCTCGCCCGCCTCGGCCACTCCGTCGAGGTCATCGGCGCCCAGCCCTACCCCGTCCTCGACGGGGGCGTGCCGCTCACCGAGCTCCCCAGCCTCGACCTCTACCGGCAGCCGGACCCCTTCCGCACCCCGCGCCGCGAGGAGTACCGCGACTGGATCGACCTCCTGGAGGTCGGCACCATGTGGGCCGGGCGCTTCCCCGAGCCGCTGACGTTCTCGCTGCGCGCCCGCCGCCATCTCGCCGCCCGGCGCGGCGACTTCGACGTCGTCCACGACAACCAGACCCTCGGCTACGGGCTCCTGGGCGGCCCCGGCGCCATCGGCGCGCCGCTCGTCACCACCGTCCACCACCCCATCACCGTCGACCGGCAGCTGGAGCTGGACGCCGCGAAGGACTGGAAGCGCCGGGCGTCCGTACGCCGCTGGTACGCGTTCACCCGCATGCAGAAACGTGTCGCCAGGCGGCTGCCGTCCGTGCTGACCGTCTCCGGCTCCTCCCGCCAGGAGATCGTCGACCACCTCGGGGTGCGCCGGGAGCGGGTCCACGTCGTCCACATCGGCGCCGACACCGATCTCTTCTCGCCGGATCCGTCCGTCGCCGAGGTGCCGGGGCGGATCGTCACCACCTCGAGCGCGGACGTCCCGCTCAAGGGCCTGATCCACCTGATCGACGCGCTCGCCCCGGTCCGCGCCCGGCACCCGGACGCCCACCTGGTCGTCGTCGGCAAGCGCGCCGAGGACGGGCCGGTGGCCGCCGCGATCCGCCGCCACGGCCTGGAGAACGCGGTGGAGTTCGTCAAGGGCATCACGGACGAGGAGCTCGTCGACCTCGTCCGCTCGGCGCAGGTCGCGTGCGTGCCGTCGCTGTACGAGGGGTTCTCGCTGCCGGCCGCCGAGGCCATGGCCACGGGCACCCCGCTGGTGGCCACGACCGGGGGAGCGATCCCCGAGGTCGCCGGGCCCGACGGCGAGACGTGCCTGGCGGTACCGCCGGGCGACGCGGACGCGCTGGCCGCCGGGCTCTCCCGGCTCCTCGGCGACGCGGACCTGCGGCGGCGCCTGGGGGCGGCGGGCCGGGAACGCGTCCTGGCCAGGTTCACCTGGCGGCAGGCGGCGATCGGGACGGCCGAGCACTATCGCGCGGCGATCGCGCGGGCCGGAGCGACGCCGGGCCGGTCGGGCACCGCCGGATGACGCCGGCGGGGGCCGGCCGGCGCCGCGGCGGTGGGGGCACCCGTCCCGCCGCGACGGCGCCCAACCACCGTCAACGAGCCCGGCGGTGCCGAATCCACGAGAAAGTGAACACTCCGTGCTGACCGTCGATTTCTCCCGCTTCCCGCTCGCCGCGGGCGACCGCGTCCTCGACCTCGGCTGCGGCGCCGGCCGCCACGCCTTCGAGTGCTACCGGCGCGGCGCCCGGGTCGTCGCCCTCGACCGCAACGCGGACGAGATCCGTGAGGTCGCCAAGTGGTTCGCCGCCATGAAGGAGGCGGGGGAGGCCCCCGAGGGCGCCACCGCCACCGCCATGGAGGGCGACGCCCTCGCGCTGCCCTTCCCCGACGCGAGCTTCGACGTCGTCATCATCTCCGAGGTCATGGAGCACATCCCGGACGACAAGGGCGTGCTCGCCGAGATGGTGCGCGTCCTCAAGCCCGGCGGCCGGATAGCCGTCACCGTGCCCCGCTACGGCCCGGAGAAGATCTGCTGGGCGCTCAGCGACGCGTACCACGAGGTCGAGGGCGGCCACATCCGCATCTACAAGGCCGACGAACTCCTCCGCAAGATGACCGAGGCCGGCCTCAAGCCCTACGGCACCCACCACGCCCACGGCCTCCACAGCCCCTACTGGTGGCTCAAGTGCGCCTTCGGCGTCGACAACGACAAGGTGCTGCCCGTCCGCGCGTACCACAAGCTGCTGGTCTGGGACATCATGAAGAAGCCCGCCGCCACGCGCGTCGCCGAGCAGCTGCTCAACCCCGTCATCGGCAAGAGCTTCGTCGCCTACGCGACCAAGCCGCACCTGCCCGAGGGCGCCGCCAAGTGACCGCCTTCAGCGGCCCCGGCCGCACCGAACGCCTCGTCCTGCCGGGCGTCCTGACCGCCGAGGAGGCGGCCGGCACCGTCGCCGGCATCGCCGCCGTCCAGCGCCCGGACGGCGCCATACCGTGGTTCACCGGCCACCACCTCGACCCCTGGGACCACGTCGAGGCCGCCATGGCCCTGGACGCCGCGGGCGAGCGCCGCCGCGCCGAGGCCGCCTACCGCTGGCTCGCCGACCACCAGAACCCCGACGGCTCCTGGTACGCCGCCTACGCCGACGGCGACGCCGCACGGCCCGCCGACCGCTCCCGCGAGACGAACTTCGTCGCCTACGTCGCCGTCGGCGTCTGGCACCACTACCTCTCCACCGGCGACGACGCCTTCCTCGACCGCATGTGGCCGACCGTCTTCGCCGCCGTCGAGTTCGTCCTCCGGCTCCAGCAGCCGGGCGGCCAGATCGGCTGGAAGCGGGAGGACGACGGCACGGACGTCACCGACGCCCTGCTCACCGGCTGCTCCTCCATCCACCAGGCGCTGCGCTGCGCGCTGGCCATCGCCGAGCACCGCGAGGAGCCGCAGCCGGACTGGGAGCTGGCCGCCGGCCTCCTGGCCCACGCCATACGCCACCACCCGGAGCGCTTCCTCGACAAGAGCCGCTACTCCATGGACTGGTACTACCCGGTCCTCGGCGGCGCCCTGACCGGCCCGGCGGCCAAGGAGCGCATCGAGGAGCGCTGGGACGACTTCGTCGTCCCCGGCCTCGGTGTCCGCTGCGTCGTCCCCAACCCCTGGGTCACCGGCGGCGAGAGCTGCGAACTGGCGCTGGCCCTGTGGGCGATGGGCGAGTCCGACCGGGCCGTCGACATCCTCCAGTGGATCCAGCACCTGCGCGCCGAGGACGGCATGTACTGGACGGGCTACGTCTTCGACGACAAGGCCGTCTGGCCCGAGGAACGCACGACGTGGACGGCCGGCTCCCTGCTGCTCGCCGTCGCCGCCCTCGGCGGCGACGAGGCGACGACGGCGGTCTTCGGCGGCGAGCGCCTGCCGTCCGGCCTGGAGCCCGACTGCTGCGACGGCTGACGCCCCGACGGGCCCGGCGTCCGAGACGGGCCCGCTCGGCGTGGCTGACGAAAACGTCGACGCGGGCGGGCCGGCGTGGAGGAGAGCGCTGTCGGCACCGGTCGGAGCGAACCGGTGGCGGAACCGGACGCGGTGGGCGAACCTGAGAGGGACCACCCCCGGGAGGTATCCGTGTCTCAGCGCGCCCGCCGGGCGGCCGTCGCCCTGCTCCTGGCCTGCGGCCTGCTCCTCACGGGCACGGCCTGCGGCGGTGGCAAGACCGCGAAGAGCGGGACGCAGGGCGGCGAGCCCGGTCCCACCGCCACCGGATCGGCGGAACGCCAGCGGTTCGCCAAGACCCGCTTCGTCACCAACGCGGGCCTCGCCGCCGGCGCCACCTACCAGTGGATCGTCAAGCCCTTCCGCAACGGCGCCTTCAAGAAGGGCGCCGACGGCCGCACCGGCTCGCTGGTCAAGGCGGGCCTGGCCGGTACGTTCGCGTACAACCGGCTCAAGGCCGCCGTCAACAACGCCAAGGGCGATCCGACGCTCAGCAAGGCTCTGGCCCCGGTGACCGCCGGCATCGAGTCCCTCAAGGGGCTGGGGACCAAACTCCGCAAGGGCGAGGCCGGGGACGCCGACATCAACGACTTCGACAAGGTCGTCACGAGCGTCAAGGACGCGGGCAAAAGCGCGGGCGCCCCGGTCACCGACAAGGTGCCGTCGTTCTCCGACGTGCAGAAGGGCGGAGGGAGCTGACGCCCGAACGGGCCCACGCGCCCTGTGCGTTGTCGTACCCCCGCCCTAAAGTGGCGCCATGACCCTTTTGAGCCATGACCGTTACTGTTCGGAGATCCTCGCCCAGACCGACCGGACGCGCGCCGTCCTGCGCGGCGTCCCCGTCGATACCGTCGTGCCCACCTGCCCCGACTGGACCGTCGCCCAACTGGCGCGGCACCTCGGCCACGCCCACCGCTGGGCGGCGGGGCTGGTGCGCGAGCGGATCGTCGACTTCACCCCGGACCCGTCCCTCGATTCCACCGCCGGGGCCGAGGAGCTGGACGCCGCCGGGCTCGACGCGTGGCTGGCCGAGGGGGCCGAGGAAGTGGTCGCGGCGCTGCGGGAGGCGGGGCCGGACGTTCCGGTGTGGACGTTCGGGCGGGAGCGGACGTCGGGCTTCTGGGCCCGCCGGATGACGCACGAGACGGTGATGCACCGCGCCGACGCCGCCTCCGCCGCCGGCGCCCCGTTCACGATCGAGCAGGACGTCGCCGCGGACACCGTCGACGAGTGGCTGGGCATCATCACGTCGCCGCTGGCGATGGCCTGGAAGCCGCAGCTCAAGGAGCTCCTGGGGGAGGGGCGCACCCTCCACCTCCACGCCACGGACACCCCGCCCGAGCTGAACGCCGAGTGGTTCATCGACGCGAGCGGCGAGAGCGTCGAGTGGCGCCGGGCGCACGAGAAGGCGGCCGTGGCCGTCCGGGGCCCGCTGACGGAGGTCCTGCGCGTGTTCTACCGGCGGCTCCCGGCCGACACCGGCCTGGTGGAGGTCGTCGGCGACCGCGCGGTGCTGGAGCACTGGCTGGAGCGGGCCTCCTTCTGATGAAGGGCCGTCGATGAAGGTGAGGACACGGCGGCGGCCCGTCGTGTCCGCCCTGCTGGCGCTCCTGGCCGCCACCGCGTGCGTCGGCGGTGGCGGCGGCCACGGCCCCCGCCCCGGCGCGGCCGGCGTGGGCGACCCCCTCTTCCCCCGCCTCGGCAACGGCGGCTACCACGTCCGCCACTACGGACTCACTCTCGACTACGACCCCGGCACCCGCCGCCTCGCGGCCACCGCCGTCATCAGCGCCCGTGCCACCCAGGACCTCTCCTCCTTCGACCTCGACCTCAAGGGCCTGACCGTCCGCGCCGCCCGCGTCGACGGAAAACCGGCCCGGACGCACCGCGCCGGCGGCGAACTGACGGTGCGCCCGGCCGCGCCGCTGCGGAAGGACGCCGCCTTCGAGACGGTCGTCGAGTACGCCGGTCGGCCGGAGGAGATCACGGACGCGGACGGCTCGATCGAGGGCTGGGTCCGCTCGGCGTCGGTCGACGGCGCGGTCGCCCTCGGCGAGCCGGCGGGCTCGACGGCCTGGTTCCCCGGCAATCACCACCCCTCCGACAAGGCCGCCTACGACATCACCGTCACCGTCCCCGACGGCTACACCGCCGTCGCCAACGGCGAGCTCGTCCGGACGGAGCACGAGCCCGGCGGCCGGACCGCCTTCGTCTGGCACAGCGGGGAGCCCCTGGCGAGCTATCTGGCGACCGTCGCCGTCGGCCGGTTCACCGTGACGACCGGCAGGACGCCGCACGGGCTGCCCTACTACATCGCCGCCGCCCCCGAGGAGGCCGCGGCCGCGCCGGACATGGTGAAGCTGCTGCCCGAGGTCGTCGAGTGGGAGAGCGGGCTGTTCGGCCCGTACCCCTTCTCCTCGACGGGCGGGGTCGTCGACCACAACGCCCGGGTCGGCTACGCCCTGGAGACCCAGCCCAAGCCGTACTACCAGGGCGCCCCCGGCGCCACCACGATCGTCCACGAGCTGGCCCACCAGTGGTTCGGCAACGCGGTCACCCCGAGCACCTGGCGGGACGTCTGGCTCAACGAGGGCTTCGCCACCTACGCCGAATGGCTGTGGGAGGAGAAGCGGGGCGGCCGTACGACGCGGGAGATCTTCACCGACTACTACGACGGCCGGGACCCGAACAGCAAGGGTCCCGGCGGCACGACCATCTGGGACTTCCCGCCCGACTCGCCCACCCCGCGGAACCTCACCGACCCGCCCGTCTACGGCCGGGGCGCGATGGCGCTCCAGAAGCTCCGGGAGGCGGTCGGCGACCGCGAGTTCTTCGGCATCCTCCGCGCCTGGGTCCGGGAACACCGCTACGGGAACGCCGACACGAAGGCGTTCGTCCGGCTCTGCGAGAGCCGGACGGGCAAGGATCTGGGCGGTCTCTTCGACACCTGGCTCCACAAGGAGGGCAGACCCGCGCTGACCGGGTAGGCCGTCGGGAAGCCGGCCGGGCTCAGGAGTTCAGCTCGGCGAGGAGGGTGAGGGCGTCCGGGTCCCGGGTCGTCACCAGGAGGTCGGTGACCGGGCCCGCACGCCACAGCGCCAGCCGCTCGGCGATGCGCTCGCGCGGGCCGACCAGCGAGATCTCGTCGGCGAAGGCGTCGGGCACGGCCCCGACCGCCTCCTCCCGCCGCCCGGCGAGGAACAGCCGCTGGATCCGGCGCGCCTCCTCCGCGTACCCCATCCGGCCCATCAGGGCGGCGTGGAAATTGCGGGTGGCGTGGCCCATGCCGCCGATGTAGAAGGCGAGCATGGCCTTCACCGGCCGCAGCCCCTCCGCGAGCTCCCCCGCCGGGCAGACGCGCACCTGCGCCATGGGAGCGACGAGGAAGCCCTTCGGCGCCTCGGCGAGAGCCTCGGTGTGGAGCCCGGTCCGGGTCGGAGACCAGTAGAGGGGGAGCCAGCCGTCCGCGATGCGCGTGGTCTGGGCGATGTTGCGCGGGCCCTCGGCGCCCAGCAGGACCGGCAGGTCCGGGCGGAGGGGATGGGTGACGGACCGCAGCGGCTTGCCGAGCCCCGTCGCGCCGGGCCCCGGGTAGGGGAGGGGGTGGTAGCGCCCGTCGAGGGCCACCGGCGCCTCGCGGCGCAGCACCTGCCGGACGACCTCCACGTACTCGCGGGTCGCGGTCAGCGGACTGTCCGGGAACGGGCGCCCGTACCAGCCCTCCACCACCTGCGGCCCCGAGAGCCCCAGCCCGAGCAGCAGCCGGCCGCCGGAGAGGTGGTCGAGGGTCAGGGCGTGCATCGCGGTGGCGGCGGGGGAACGGGCGGCCATCTGGGCGACGGCGGTGCCGAGCCGGATGCGGCGGGTGTGGGCGGCGATCCACGTCAGCGGGGTGAAGGCGTCGGATCCCCAGGACTCGGCGGTCCAGACGGAGTGGTAGCCGAGCCGCTCGGCGTGCCGGGCGAGCTCCACGTGCCGGGGGTCGGGGCGGCGGCCCCAATAGCCGAGGGCGAGACCGAGCCGCATCGCGGACCTCCTCTGACGCACCGTCAGGCGAAGGACTTTAGGGCCGCCGGATGGCGGTGACAAGGGCGACGAGGCCGGACGCGCGACGGCCCGCCGGGTGGAACCCGGCGGGCCGTCACTACGAACTCAAGGGCCTCAGCCGCGCTGAATGCCCGTCGTGTCCTGGAGCAGGCCGCGACGGCCGTCCTGCGTCTGCGCGACGATCGCGGCACCGCGCTGGTCGACCGCGAGGTACCAGGTGCCCGGCGCGAGCTCGCCGACCTGGTTCGAGGAGCCGTCCTCCGCGAACAGCGGCCGGTTCACCGGCACCGCGAACCAGAACGGGGCGAAGTCCGCGGCGGGCGCGCCCGGCTGACCGGCGGCGGGCTGCGCGGCGGCCGGCTGGGCCTGCTGCTGCGGCTGGGCCTGCGCCGGCTGAGCCTGCTGGGCCTGCTGCGGCTGGGCGGCCGGGCCGCCGAACGGCATGGTGGCCTGCGCGCCGTACGGGGACGGAGCCCCCGGCTGCGGGGCGCCGGCCGCCGGGCCGGGGTAGCCGTAGCCCGCGTGCGGCGGCTGCGCGCCGTACGGGGCGGGGGCCGCGGCCTGCGGCGCGGGCATCAGCGGGGCCTTGAGGGCGGGGGTGCGCGGCGTCAGCACCGCGACGGCCGCGAGCACGAGGTTGGCGATCAGCCCCAGGATCTGGCCGACACCGGGCGAGATCTGCTCCACGTCCGGGCCACCGAAGATCGTCCACAGCGAGGACCAGGCCGCGAACACGGCGAACGCGGTGCCCCACTGGTCGAGGCTGAGCCCGACGAGCTTGCGCCCCTCCGGCTGGAACCGGGCGGCGACGATCAGAGCGGCGGCGATGATTCCGGCGAGGAAGATCGACGGCAGTACGGGGAAGAGTTCAGGCTTCCAGCCGATCGGCTCCTTGGGGCAGCCGACCGTCGCCTGCCCGCAGTCGTACGAACGGAAGCTGAGGAACGAGGCGATGAACAGCAACACCGCTGCTCCGATCACCCCGCCGTCGCCTCGAGTGAGGGAGCGGATGTTCACCTAAAATCCTTTGTCAGTACTGTCAGTAATCGTCGCTGCGGGGGTGGCGGCCACCCATCGTAAGGGGAACCTATCGCCTGGGCGGCCAGGGCGTCCTCTTCGTATCACCCTCGTGACACGGCCGTGGCCTGCCTGTTCGGGGGCCCGCGCTCCGGTCCTCCTTACCCGTGCAAGAAGTCCGTAATGCCGTCCGCGATCCCCTGCGCCGCCTTTTCGCGCCAGTTCCCGTCGGTGAGCAGAGCGGCGTCCTGCGCGTCGCGCATATTGCCGCACTCGATGAACACCTTGGGAATCGTCGACAGATTGAGACCGCCCAGATCCCCCCGGGTGTCGAGCCCGGTGCCGTGCCCGATGTAATTGGACGGGGCGCTGCCGGTGACCTTCACGAAGTTCCCCGCGACGCGCGCCCCCAGCTCCTTCGACGGCTCCACGATCGGGGCGGTGTCGGCCGCGCCGCCGCGCACCCGCGCGGGCAGGATCACATGGAAGCCGCGCTGGCCGGGCTCCGCGCCGTCCGCGTGGATGGACACGGCGGCGTCGCCGTGCGCCTTGTTCCCGATCTCGGCGCGCTCGGTGACACACGGCCCGTACGGCCGGTCGCCGTCGTGCGTCAGCACGACCTTGGCGCCCCGCGACTGGAGGATCGCGCGCAGCCGGTGCGCGACGTCGAGGCTGAAGGACGCTTCCGCGTAGCCGGAGTTGGTCTCGGTGCCGGTGGTGTCGCACTCCTTGCGGCCGGTGCCGATGTCGACCTGACGGTTGATCTCGGCGGAGTGCTCGGCGTTGTGGATGTTGTGGCCGGGGTCGATCACGACGACCTTGCCCCGCAGCGGCCCGTCACCGGCGGGTTCGGCTTCGGAGCCCTTCGGTTCGGCGGAGGCCGGCTCGCTCCCGGCGGGCTGTGGCGCGGTGCTCGCGGGCGACGGCGAGGCCGGTGCGGATGAGGACGTGCTCGGCGAGGACGACGAAGCGGCGGCCACGGGCTTCTTCCCGTCGTCACCGCCGCCCATACCGACCGCACCACCGCCGCACCCGGCCAGCCCGGCCGCCAGGAGCACCACTGTCGGCCCGGCGACGAGACGCCGGGCTATGGGGAGAACGCTGCCGTGGGACACGCGGGCGATGCTAGCGCCGCCGCTCAGTTTCCGAGACCCGTACGCCGCAGTACGCGCAGCGAGCGCGTCACGGAGACCTCGGTGAACGCACCGGACGCGAGCGCCCGGAGATACACGCGGTATGGGGCCTGACCGCCGTCGGCGGGGTCGGGGAACACGTCGTGGATGACGAGCAGGCCGTCGGGCGCGACGTGGGGCGCCCACCCCTCGTAGTCGGCGTTCGCGTGCTCGTCGGTGTGCCCGCCGTCGACGAAGACCAGCCCGAGCGGCGCCTGCCACACCTTCGCCACCTGGGGCGATCGCCCGACGACGGCGATGACGTGCTCCTCCAGGCCCGCCTTGTAGAGCGTCCTGCGGAACGTCGGCAGCGTGTCCATCCGGCCCACGCCCGGGTCGTCGTCCACGACGGACGGGTCGTGGTACTCCCAGCCGGGCTGCTGCTCCTCGCTGCCGCGGTGGTGGTCGACGGTCACCGCGACGGTGCCGGCCTCGCGGGCCGCGTCGGCGAGGAGGATCGTCGAACGGCCGCAGTACGTGCCCACTTCCAGCAGCGGCAACCCCAGCCGCCCCGCGTCCCGCGCGGCGGCGTACAGGGCGAGGCCCTCGTCCACCGGCATGAATCCCTTCGCGGCCTCGAAGGCGGCGAGTATGTCGGGCGTGGGTTGCATTGGGTCCGTCCCCGTTCTGCGTGTGTGCGGTGCCGGCTGCGGCTGGGGGCCATTTTCCCCAACCCCGCCCCTTCCCGTTTCCCGGGGCTCCGCCCCAGACCCCGCGCCTCAAACGCCGGCGGGGCTGGAATCGGCCCTTGGGGCCTACAACCACCCGTTCTGGCGGGCTGCCCGAACGGCCTCCATCCGGTTCCGAGTCCCGGTCTTCCCGATCGCCGCCGACAAATAATTCCGCACCGTCGCCGGCGACAAGTGCACCTTCGCCGCGATGTCCGCGACCGTCGCCCCGTCCACCGCCGCCGTCAGCACGTCGCGTTCCCGCTGCGTCAGCGGATTCGGCCCCGCGCTGAGCGCCGCCGCCGCCAGCGCCGGGTCGATGACCCGCTCGCCCGCCAGCACCCGGCGGATCGCCGCCGCCAGGTCCTCGACCGGGCCGTCCTTGACCAGGAACCCCGACGCCCCCGCCTCCATCGCCCGCCGCAGATAGCCGGGGCGGCCGAACGTGGTCAGTATCAGCACCCGGCACTCCGGGAGCCGGGTGCGGAGGTCGGCGGCGGCGTCGAGGCCGCTGCGGCCGGGGAGTTCGATGTCCAGCAGCGCGATGTCGGGGCACGCCTCAAGGGCCTTGGGGACGATGTCGTCGCCGTTGCCGACCTGGGCGACGATCTCGATGTCGTCCTCCAGCCCGAGCAGCAGCGCCAGCGCACCGCGCATCATCCCCTGGTCCTCCGCCAGAAGCACCTTGATCAGCTCGCTGCTCACGCGACCCGTTCCTCCTCGTCGCTCTCGACCCCGTCGTTCTCGTCCACCGGAAGCTCCGCCACCAGGCGGAAGCCCCGCTTCCCGTCGGGGCCCGACGTCAGGGAGCCGCCACCGGCGGCCAGCCGCTCGGCCAGGCCCTTCAGGCCGTTGCCGCCCGACCCGGGCGCCCCGCCCGGCTCCGACCCTACGCCGCGCCCGTCGTCGCTGATCTCCAGATGAACCCGGTCCTCCGCGCCCCGGACCTCGATCACGCACCGCTGCGCCCTGCTGTGCCGGACGACGTTGGTGACCCCCTCCCGGACGACCCAGCCCAGCAGCGCCGCCGTCTGCGACGGCAGCGGCGGGCCCGACTGGCGGATGTCGGCCGTGATGCCGGACGCGTCGAGCACCGAACGGGCGCGGTCGAGCTCCGTGGTGAGGCTGCCCTCGCGGTAGCCGGTCACCGCCTCGCGGATCTCGGTGAGGGCCTGCCGGCCCACGGCCTCGATGTCGGCGGCCTGGCCGAGGGCGGCCTCCAGGTTCCTGGGGGCGAGCCGGCGCACCGCCTCCGCCTTGACCACGATCACGGACATGGTGTGTCCGAGCAGATCGTGGAGATCGCGGGAGAAGCGCAGCCGCTCGCGCTCCACGGCCGAGCGGGCCAGCTCCTCGCGGGTCTCGCGGAGTTCGGCGACGGTCTCGAAGAGCCGCAGCACCGCCGACGTCACCATGCCGGACATGACGGAGCCGTAGCCCGTGACCATCGCGTTCTCGGCGCCGCTGTGCCAGCCGGCGATCACCCCCGCCGACGCCGCGATGCCCAGCACCGCGAAGGCCAGCGCCCGGTCGCCGCGCAGCACGATGCCGGCGGCCAGGGACAGCACGGGGAAGCACATCAGCCATTCGCCGCCGTACCCCAGCGACAGCGCGTAGGCGGTCACGGCCACGCCCAGGAGCAGCAGCCGGGGCGTCCGGGTGCCCAGCCGCGCCCGGTCCAGGCCGAGCACCACCGCCGCCGTGTAGAGGGCGGCGAACACGGCGACGCCCAGGCCGCCCAGCCAGGGATGCGGGAACGCCCCCTTGGCGAGGTCCTGCACATCGCCGGAAATCATCAACAGCCAGGGCAGGAACGCGAACTTGCCCGGCGGTTTGTGCCGCTCCATGTCGTCGAGCGGGGCCCCCGTGGTCTTTCTCATGACCGGAATCCTAGGGAAGGGGTTAACGGAGGGTCAGGTCCGGATGTCCGCGGTCGGCCATGACATTTGTCGGTCCCGTGCCGCCCGGTGTCTTCCGGCGTCAACCGGAATCGGCTATACATGAGGGCCCGTTGAGTAGAACGCGTTCTAGTCAACGGGCCTACGCATTCCGGACGGCGAAGGAGCGCACACCTCCATGCCCATCGACCCGGTCAAGGCGACCACCGCCGCACCCCGGACCGCCTCGCTCGCCTGGGACCACAAGGACGTCCTGCTCTACCACCTCGGCATCGGCGCGGGCTCGCACCAGGGCGGCCGGAGCCTCGCCACCGACCCCGGCGAACTCCGCTACACCCTGGAGAGCCGGCTCCACGTCCTCCCGAGCTTCGCGACGGTCGCCGGCGGCGGCCGCGCCGTGGCCGGCGCCCTGACCATGCCCGGCATCGACATCGACCTCGCCGCCGTCCTCCACGGCGGACAGACCGTCACCCTCCACCGGCCCCTGCCCATCCGCGCCACCGGCGTCACCCAGACCTCGCGCGTCGCCGCCGTATACGACAAGGGCAAGGCGGCCGTCATCGTGCTCCGCTCGGACACCGAGGACGACGACGGACCCCTGTGGACCGGCGTCAGCGAGATCTTCGTCAAGGGCGAGGGCGGCTTCGGCGGCGAACGCGGCACCACCGAGCGCCTCCCCGCCCCGGACGCCGAGCCCGGCCTCACCGTCGACCGGCACGTCCGCGAGGACCAGGCCCTCCTCTACCGCCTCTCCGGCGACTGGAACCCCCTCCACGCCGACCCCGAGTTCGCCCGGATCGCCGGTTTCGACAAGCCGATCCTCCACGGCCTGTGCTCCTACGGCATCGTCCTCAAGGCCGTCGTGGACACCGTGCTCGGCGGCGACGTCACCCGGGTGCGCTCCTACGCCACCCGCTTCGCCGGCGTCGTCTATCCCGGCGAGACCCTGCGCGTACGGATCTGGCGCGACACCCCCGGGCCCGGCCGCGTGCAGGTCACGGCCGGTGTCGTCGAACGCGACGACGCGCCCGTGCTGACCGACACGCTCGTCGAGTACGCGTAACCGCAACCACGAAGGCACCCGCACCCGTGAAGGGAGCACCGCCATGCGCGCCGCCGTACAGCACAAGACCGGGCAGGACACCCTCGACGTCCTCGACGGCGTCCAGACCGTGGGGTTCGGCCCCGGCAAGGTCAGGATCCGCGTCCGGGCCGCCGGACTGTGCCACTCCGACCTCTCCGCCATGTCCGGGGTCCTGCCCCAGCGCGCCCCCCTCGTCCCCGGCCACGAGGGCGCGGGCGACGTCGTGGAAGTGGGGGAGGGCGTCACCCACGTCAAGCCGGGCGACCGCGTCCTGATCTGCTGGCTGCCGCCCTGCGGCGACTGCGCCTCCTGCGCCCGCGGCCAGACCCACCTCTGCCTCGCGGGCCTCGCGAACGCCGCCGCCCCCAACTTCCGTCACCGCTCCGAGGACCTCTACGGCTTCGCCGGCACCGGAACCTTCGCCGAGGAGGTCGTCGTCGGCGCGGGCTGCGCCGTGCCCATCCCCGACGACGTGCCCTACGAGATCGCCGCCCTCCTCGGCTGCGGCGTCACCACCGGGCTCGGCGCGGTCCTCAACACCGCCAAGGTGGAACCCGGCGCGTCCGTCGCCGTCATCGGCTGCGGCGGCGTGGGCATCTCCGCGATCCAGGGCGCGAAGGTCTGCGGCGCCGCCCGGATCGTGGCCGTCGACCCGGTGGCCTCCCGCCGCGAGGCGGCCCTGCGCTTCGGCGCCACCGAGGCCGTGGCCCCCGAGGGCCTGACCGACGCCTCCTCACGCGTCACCTCCGGCGAGGGCTTCGACTACGTCTTCGAGGTCGTCGGCACCTCCGCCACCGCCCGCACCGCCTACGAGGCCACCCGGCGCGGCGGCACCCTCTGCGTCGTCGGCGCGGGCGCCCTCGACGACCACTTCCGGATCAGCATGTTCGAGCTGTTCTTCGACGAGAAGCGGATCCTGCCCTCCTTGTACGGCGGCGGTGACGTCCGCCGCTCCTACGACCGCGCGATCGCCCTCTGGCGGGCGGGCCGCGTCGACCTGGAGGGCCTGATCACCCACCGGGTGCCGCTCGCCCGCGTCAACGACGCCATCGAGCAGATGCGCACGGGCGAGGCGCTGCGCACATGGGTGATGCTGTGATGCCGCCGCGCCCGCTGCTCGGCAGGACGGCCGTCGTCACCGGCGCCGGGCGCGGCCTCGGCCGGGCCGAGGCCCTGGAGCTGGCCCGGCACGGCGCCCGAGTCGTCGTCAACGACTACGGCCGCCCGGGCCGCGACGGCACGGGGGCGCCTTCCGCCGCCCCCGCCGAGTCCGTCGTCGCGGAGATCCGCGCGGCGGGCGGCGAGGCCGTCGCCCACACCGGCGACGTCTCCGACTTCGGGCAGGCCCGCGCGCTCGTGGAGCTGGCCGTCGCCACGTACGGCTCGCTGGACATCCTGGTCAACAACGCGGGCATCCTGCGGGACCGGATGGTCTTCTCGATGACGGAGGACGAATGGGACGCGGTCGTCCGCGTCCACCTCAAGGGCCACTTCAACACGATCCGCTTCGCCGCCGCGCACTGGCGCGACCGCTCCAAGGCGACGGGCGGCGCCCCGGTCCACGGCCGGATCGTCACCACCGCCTCCGAGGCGTTCCTGGCCGGCTCGCCCGGCCAGCCGAACTACGCGGCGGCCAAGGGCGGCATCGTCGGCCTGACCCTCTCGACGGCGTCGGCCCTCCGGAAGTACGGCGTCACCGCGAACGCGATCTGCCCACGGGCGCGGACCCGGATGACGGAGGACGTCTTCGCCTCCGCCCCTGCCGCGGGGGAGGGCGGCGTGGACCCCCTCGCCCCCGAGCATGTGGCTCCGCTGGTCGCGTATCTGGCGTCACCGCCGGCGGCGGGCATCACGGGGCAGGTCTTCGTCGTCCACGGGGGGATGGTGGCGGTGATGGAGCGGCCGAGGGTGGCGGCGCGCTTCGACACGAAGGGGGACGTCTTCACGATCGAGGAGCTGGACGGGGTCCTGACCCCTTATTACGCGGGGCGCGACGCGGGCGAGGGCTTCGCGGCGCGGCTCCCCTGACAGGCGTCCTCAAACGCCGGACGGGCTGACAAAGTCAGCCCGTCCGGCGTTTGAGGACCGGGGGTCCGGGGGCGGAGCCCCCGGGACGTCAGTCGGTTTCCCGCCGGTGCTTGCCGTGCGCGGCACCAGCCACCGCGCTGTCGTCCGGCGACGCCGGACCACGGTGCCTGCCGGCACCAGTGCCGGCGCCGGCGGCTGCGGCCCGGGCGGCGGACGCGTCGAACGGGCGCGCCTCGGTCGTGTCGGTTCGGGCATCGGGCATGAGGAAAAGTCACTCCGTCGGATGGGGAAGCGTACGCATCGGGGGCCACGGCACCGCCTCACACGGCGTAACTTGACGTAACACCACGTCAGACGCAACCGCCAACACGCCACCCAGCCACGGTCGTTGGCAAGACCGGCTACGGCCGCGCGACCCCCATCCGAAGTTTAACGGGGCCTTGATCAACGAGCCACCCGTCCCCTACGGTGTGTCCGCCTTGTGCCCCGTTACGGAGTACGCGCACAGGGAGGCGCCTGCTGGAGCGGCGCCTGCTGCAGCGGCACGGGCCGCGGCGGCCGCGGTACGGGCACCGCGGTCATGGCCGACGCCGCCGAGGGGTCGGAAAGCTCCTCGACGAGCTCGTCGACCTCCTCCGGCACCCGCGCCAGCCCGCACGGCACGCTCGCCGTCACGAACGGCAGCCGCAGCTCCCCGCTCGCCGTCCACAGCCCGGCCCCGGCGAGCCAGCCGGTCGGGCCGGGGAAGCGGCGCAGCCGTTTGGCGGCCGGGCTCCACACGCCCACCCAGTCGCCGCCCGCCCCCTGGTCGACGCGGAACGCCACCGCGCAGTCCTCGGGGGCCAGGCCCTGGCCGGGCCGGGCGGCGAAGGGGGTGAGCTCGGCGTCCGCCGGCAGCAGGCACTCGGGGAAGCGCACGGGCCGGGCCGAGCCGAGGACGCCCCAGCCCAGCCGGTCGACGCCGGGCGCGTCGGAGCGGACGAGCAGCAGGCCGCTGTCGGGCTCGGCGAGGAGCAGGCGGTCGTTGCTCTTCTCGGTGATCTGGAGCAGCGGGCTGGTCTCGCCGCCCCGGCCCAGGTCGACGACGACGGCCTTGGTCAGCCCGTCCAGCTCGCGGTCCAGGGCGAGCAGCCGTCCGGAGCGGTCGAGCCAGGCGCCGCCCTCGCACCGGCCGGGCACGGTGGCGAGCAGCTCGGGGCCGCCGCTGCCGCCGTGCACCCGCCACAGGGTGGTCTGCGTCTCGCCGTGGACGAGCGCGTAGGCGGACCTGCCGTCGGGCGCGGGGGGCAGCAGGCACAGGTAGGGGCACTCGATGGCGCCGAGCGGAACTTCGCCGGTGCCGGGCCCGGCGGGGTAGAGGAGCGACAGCGCGTACCGCTCGGCGACGCGGCGGCGGATGAGGACCCGGCCGTCGCTGAGCGGGAGCAACTGGCTGTCGGGCTCCTCGGGCTGGGTGCCGGGCAGGGATACCGCGTAGGGCTCGGGGCCGTCGAGGGTCCAGCGCTCGGGGAACCAGCCGTCGGTGCCGCGGCCGAGGGCGAGCCAGGCCGCGTACGAACCGTCCACCGTAACGGTGAACGCCGGGCGTCTCGGTTCCTCCGGCGGCGCGCTCCGCGGAAGGCTCTGCGGAGTGCTCTGGGGGCCGTGGGGAGCACAGACCGTCATGGGAAACGTCACCTCCGGCACAGAACGTAGTTATCCGGATTCCTGTGGAGCGTCACGACCCCGGGTGCTTCACCTGTATGGGTGGTTAGTTGTCCGGTTCGCCGGAGAAAAGGGGGTGAGTGTGCTTCCTGGAGGGCATGTGATTAAGGTAAGGCGATCCTAAGTACCTAGCCGGGAGGCTCCATGTCCCTCCGCCGCCGCGGCACCACGACCGCCGCCGCAGCCCTGTCCATAGCCGCCGCCCTCGCGCTCACCGCCTGCGGCGGCTCCTCCGGCGGCTCCTCGGAATCGGGCAAGGACGGCGGCGCCGGTTCGAAGGCGGTGTCCGAGAAGGGCAAGGACTTCGGCAAGGCCGCCGAGCAGACCGCGAAGATGGGCACGGACGCCGCCCCCGGCCAGTTCCCGCGCACCATCACCCACGCCCTGGGGAAGACGGAGCTCAAGCAGCGCCCCCAGCGCGTCGTCGTCCTCGACGTCGGCGAGCTCGACAACGTCGTCTCGCTCGGCCTCAAGCCCGTCGGCTGGGCCCCCAGCGAGGGCAGCAAGGGCATCCCCGACTACCTCAAGAAGGACGTCGGCGACCCCAAGAGCGTCGGCACCGTCAACAACCTCAACCTTGAGGCGATCAACGAGCTCAAGCCCGACCTGATCCTCGGCAGCAAGCTCCGCGCCGAGAAGCACTACAAGGACCTCTCGAAGATCGCCCCCACCGTGTTCTCCGTCCGCCCGGGCTACACCTGGAAGGAGAACTACCTCCTCAACGCCGCCGCACTCGACAAGACGGCCGAGGCCAAGAAGCAGCTGGCGGACTACGAGGCCAAGGCGAAGAAGCTCGGCGCCGACCTCGGCGACAAGAAGCCGACGGTCACCATGCTGCGCTACCTGCCGCAGTTCACCCGTCTGTACGCGCAGCAGTCGTTCATCGGCACGATCCTCAAGGACGCCGGCCTGCCCCGGCCCAAGAACCAGCAGGTCGACAAGCTCGCCGTGGAGATCAGCCCCGAGAACATCGACCAGGCCGACGCCGACTGGATCTTCACCGGCGTCTACGGCGACCCCGACAAGACCAAGCGCGACACCGCCGAGGACAACCCGCTCTGGAAGAGCCTCAAGGCGGTCAAGGACGGTCAGGCGAAGAACGTCCCCGACGAGACCTGGTACCTCGGCCTCGGCGTCACGGCGGCCGACAGCGTCCTCGACGACCTCCGCGGCTTCCTCGTGAAGAAGTAGGGAAAGAAGTAGGCCGGAGCGGCGGAGCCCTACGCGTCAGCGAAGGCCGGGCACGGAGGAAGGTAGCCTTTCCTCCGTGCCCGTACTGTCTGAAGTCATCTCCGCCCTCGAAGCCCTCTGGCCCCCGGAGCGCGCTGAGCAGTGGGACGCCGTCGGTACGGTCTGCGGCGACCCCGACGCCGAGATCACCCGGGTCCTGTTCGCCGTCGACCCCGTCCAGGAAGTCGTCGACGAGGCCGTGGAGCTCGGCGCCGACCTGATCGTCGCCCACCACCCGCTCTATCTGCGCGGTACGACGACGGTCTCGGCCGGCACCTTCAAGGGCCGCGCCGTGCACACCCTGATCAAGAACGACATCGCGCTGCACGTCGCGCACACCAACGCCGACCGCGCCGACCCCGGCGTCTCCGACGCCCTCGCCGGCGCCCTCGACCTGCGCGTCGTCGCCCCCCTCGTGCCCGACCCCAGTGACCCCGCCGGCCGCCGGGGCCTCGGCCGGATCTGCGAGCTCGACCCGCCGCTGACCCTGGCCGCCTTCGCCGAGCGCGCCGCCAAGCGGCTGCCCGCCACCGCCCAGGGCATCCGCGCCGCCGGCGACCCCGAGCAGCTCATCCGCACGGTCGCCGTCTGCGGCGGCTCCGGCGACTCCCTCTTCGAGGACGTACGGGCCGCCCGCGTCGACGCCTACGTCACCGCCGACCTGCGCCACCACCCGGCGTCCGACGCCCGGGCCGAGAGCCCGCTGGCGCTCGTGGACGCCGCCCACTGGGCCACCGAATGGCCCTGGACCGAGCAGGCCGCCGCCCAGCTCGACGAGATCTCCGACCGCCACGGCTGGGGCCTGCGCACCCATGTCTCCCGTACGGTCACCGACCCCTGGACCGCCCACGCGGCGTCGTCCTCCCATCACCAGTAATCAGGAGCCCCCAAATCAACGCCGCGCCCGCCGACCAGATCCGCCTCCTCGACCTCCAGGCCCTGGACGTCCGTCTCACCCAGCTCGCCCACAAGCGCAAGAGCCTCCCCGAGCACGCCGAGATCGTCTCCCTCGAGGGCGACCTCGCCCAGCACCGCGACCTCCTCGTCGCCGCGCAGACCGAGGAGAGCGACTGCGCCCGCGAGCAGGCCAAGGCCGAGCAGGACGTCGACCAGGTCCGCCAGCGCGCCGCCCGCGACCAGCAGCGCCTGGACTCCGGCGCCGGCATGTCCCCCAAGGACCTGGAGAAGCTCCAGCACGAGATCGCCTCCCTCGCCAAGCGCCAGGGCGACCTGGAGGACGTCGTCCTCGAGGTCATGGAGCGCCGCGAGGCCGCCGCCGAGCGGGCCACCGAGCTGACCGGCCGCGTCGCCTCCGTCCAGGCCAAGGTCGACGACGCCGTCGCCCGCCGCGACGCCGCCACCGCGACGATCGACGCCGAGGTCGCCACCGTCACCAAGGAGCGCGAGGTCGTCGCCGGCTCCATCCCGGCCGACCTGATCAAGCTCTACGACCGGCTGCGGGAGAAGCAGGGCGGCGTCGGCGCCGCCCGCCTCTACCAGCGCCGCTGCGAGGGCTGCCAGCTGGAGCTCGACATCACCGAGCTCAACGAGGTCCGCAAGGCCGCCAAGGACGCGGTCGTCCGCTGCGAGAACTGCAGCCGCATCCTGGTCCGCACGTCCGACTCGGGCCTGTAAGCCGGCCATGCCCAACCGCTTCATCGTCGAGGCCGACGGCGGCTCCCGGGGCAACCCGGGCCCCGCCGGCTACGGCGCGGTCGTCCTCGACGCCGTCACCGGCGAGGCGCTCGCCGAGGCCGCCGAGTACATCGGCACGGCCACCAACAACGTCGCCGAGTACAAGGGCCTGATCGCCGGCCTGGAGGCCGCCCACGCCCTCGACCCCGACGCCGAGGTCCAGGTCCGCATGGACTCCAAGCTCGTCGTCGAGCAGATGTCCGGCCGCTGGAAGATCAAGCACCCCGACATGAAGCCGCTCGCCGCCCGGGCCCAGCGGGCCTTCCCGGCGGGCCGGGTCTCCTACCAGTGGATCCCGCGCGAGAAGAACAAGCACGCGGACCGGCTGGCCAACGAGGCCATGGACGCGGGCAAGGCGGGCCGGCAGTGGGAGCCCGGCCTCTCGTCGGCGGACCGGGGCACGACCGGTGTCGCCGCGGCCCTGGAGATCCCCGCCGCCGAACCCCTCGCCGAGCCCAAGGCCGCCCCCGTCGGCTGGGCCGCCCCCGCCGACCTCGGCGCGCCCACCACGTTCGTCCTGCTCCGCCACGGCGAGACCGCCCTCACCCCGGAGAAGCGTTTCTCCGGCAGCGGCGGCAGCGACCCGGAGCTGTCCCCCGCCGGCCGCCGCCAGGCCGAGGCGGCCGCCGCCGCGCTCGCCGCGCGCGGCACCATCCAGGCGATCGTCACCTCGCCGATGCGCCGGTGCCGGGAGACGGCGGAAGCCATCGCCGGCCGGCTCGGCCTGGACGTCCGCGTCGAGGAGGGCCTCCGCGAGGCCGACTTCGGCAGCTGGGAGGGTCTGACGTTCACCGAGGTCCGCGAACGCTTCCCCGAGGACCTCGACGCCTGGCTCGCCTCGACCAAGGCCGCCCCCACGGGCGGCGGCGAGAGCTTCGCGACGGTCGCCCGCCGCGTCTCCCTCTCCCGCGACAAGCTCATCGCCCGCTACGCGGGCCGCACGGTGCTGCTGGTCACCCACGTGACACCGATCAAGACCCTCGTCCGGCTGGCGCTGGGCGCCCCGCCGGAGTCGCTGTTCCGCATGGAACTCTCGGCGGCGTCGCTCTCGGCGGTGGCGTACTACGCGGACGGCAACGCGTCGCTGCGCCTGCTGAACGAGACGTCGCACCTGCGGTGAGCATCTCGAAACGGTGAAAGGGCGGGACCGGGGCCTCAACCCCCACCCGCCCTTCGCCACCGTTCACGGCGAGGTCAGGGTCGAAGCGACCCGATCACAATCGGGGCACTCCCACCGATCCGGCGCCCCCATACGCGGCGGAGTCATGTCGACATCGCACTCCGGGCACCGCATGGTGATCGGCTCCACGTGCCCGCACGTCCCGCACACCCACAGCGGCCCCTCGGAGTCGTGCTGCCGCCAGGCCGTCCGCAGACACCGGGAACACCCGGTCGTGACGATCCCGGCCCCGCGACTTATCACCGGGGGCTCGGGCGTCGTGTCGGCGTACTCGATGATCTGCGCCCGGAGCCGGTCATCGGTCGTATTGGCCATCCGGAGCAGATGTGCGACTCGCGAGCGTGCTTCGTCAACGAAATCGTTCATGGCGGCAGCAGGTTAGCGCGCCACCGGTCATGTGCAGTCCAGATGTTGTCAGTGAACCGCTCGTTGGTGTCTTCCCATGGCCACGGCCGCGGCGGCCGCGGTGGTCATGTCCTTGTCCCTGATCGCCTGCGCGCGCCGCCGTTTGATCGCCGCGCACTCGGCACAACGGTTGTTGAGCAGCCGCCGCAGCCCGGCGACGATCTCCTGCGCCACGTCCACGCGGAGCGGCGGGAACTGCACATATGCGCTGCCGTTCGCGGGTTCGCCCGCGGTGATGTGCAGGGCCCACCCGTGATCGCGGCAGACGCGCTGCAACTCGCCCGCCGTCTGCGCGGAGAGCCGGCGCAGGTCGGCGTCGGAGGGGGGTGGGGAGGTGGAGTAGGTGAGAGGAACCATCGGTTTCCTTGATTTCGGCCGTTGAATCACGCCCATGTGGGTGACCAACTACTTGTTGTAGGGACAGAGTTGCGGATGGCTGCCTACGCTCTCAACGTTTTGCACGTGCCATGGGCAATCTGGAACAGGGGGAGGACAGTGCGATGCGGCAAGGAGCCACGACGGCGGCGGTGTTCGGCGAGGTGCTCCGTCACCACCGGGAGGTGGCGGGGCTGACGCAGGAGGGCCTGGCGGTCAAGATCCCGTGCGATCGGTCGCTGGTCGCGAGGGTGGAGACGGGGACGCGGGTTCCGCAGCGGCGGTTCGTGCTGGCGTGTGATCGGGAGCTGGGCACGGGGGAGATGTTCGCCAAGCTCTGGCGGAAGATCGACTGGTATCCGGCGGTCAGCCATCCGGACTGGTTCAAACGCCGGGTGGAGATGGAGGAGAAGGCGGTCGCACTTCGCGAGTACCAGATCGACGTGGTGCCGGGCCTGCTGCAGACCGAGGAATATGCGCGAGCGCTGCTCTCGCAATTCTCCTCGGGGCGCGAACTGGACGAACGGGTGACGGCCCGAATGAGTCGACAGCAGCGCTTCCTGGAGACCGATGGCCCGCTTCTGGTCGTGGTCCTGGACGAGAGTGTTGTTCGCAACGTCGTCGGGAACGCGACGGTGATGCGCGACCAGTGCGCACAGCTGCTGCTCGCGGGCGAGCGGACGAACATGGGGGTCCAGGTAGTGCCCTTCAGCGCACAGCTGGCCAGGCCAAAGGGCTCAATGTCGCTGATCAGTCTGCCCGACGGGCAGGACTGGGTGTACTCGGAATCCTTGGAAGCGGGCCATTTCATCAACGATCCGGCGATTATCGCGCGCTACACCAAGCTCTACGATGTGCTCAGGGCTGACTGCCTCTCAGGCCCCGACTCCGCCGCCTTGATCAGAGATGCAATGGAAGGGTACGAGCGCAATGGCAATGTGGCGCAAAAGCAGCTACAGCGGCAACGACGCAGGCAACTGCATAGAAATAGCCCCCGGTATCCCCGACTTCGTCCCCGTAAGGGACAGTAAGTTCGCTCCCCAGGGCCCTGCCCTGGTCTTCCGGGCCGCCGCGTGGACGGCCTTCGTCAACGGGCTGAAGCGGGGCGCCTTCTAGGCGCCCGCGCCCGCCCCCCGCAGGGCCGCCGCCTGCGCGGCGAGTTCCTTCACCCGCCCCCAGTCATGGGTGCGCACCGCGTCCGCGGGCAGCATCCACGTACCGCCGACGCATCCCACGTTCGGCAGCGCGAGGTACTCGCGGGCCGACTCCGGCCCGATCCCGCCCGTAGGGCAGAAGCGGGCTGTCGGCAGGGGCGCGGACAGCGACCGCAAATAGTTCACGCCGCCCGCCGCTTCCGCCGGGAAGAACTTCATCTCGCGCACCCCGCGCTCCAGCAGCGCCAGCACCTCCGACGCGGTGGCGACGCCCGGCAGGAAGGGGACGCCCATCGCTCGTAGGGCGTCCAGCAGCCGGTCCGTCCAACCGGGGCTGACCAGGAAGCGGGCCCCGGCCTCGACGGCGGCTTCGGCCTGCGCGGGGCGCAGGACCGTGCCGGCGCCGACGATCGCCTCCGGTACCTCAGCGGAAATCGCACGAATCGCGTCGAGCGCGGTGTGGGTTCGCAGGGTGACCTCGATGACCGGGAGTCCCCCGGCCACCAGCGCCCGCGCGAGCGGTATCGCGTCGGCGGCGTCGTGGAGGACGACGACGGGGATGACGGGCGCGAGATCAAGGAGATCGGTCACGCCCGTCATCCTGCCGAGCGGAGCCGTTCATCACAACGGACGTTGCATCATGTGCAACGGTCCCGTCAGAGCTCGGTCACGATGACATCCAGAGCCTGCGGCTTTCCGCGCTTCACGGGGGCGTCGTCGCCCTCCACGACGTAGCCGAGCTCCCGCAGGGCGGTCGCGAGGTCGGCCGGGGTGGCGGGGTCGAGCCCGGCGGTCAGCAGCTCGCGGACGAGCCGTCCCTTCGTGGCCTTGTTGAAGTGGCTGACGACCGTCCGCTTCTCCACGCCGCCGACGGTCTTGGAGTGCAGCACGCGAACCGTGGCGGTCCGCTCGGCGAGCTCGCCCTTGGGCTTCCAGGCGGTGGCGTAGGCGGCGGAGCGCAGGTCGAGGACGAGGCCGTCGCCGGCGGCCTCGGGCAGGACGTCGGCCATGGGGGCGCGCCAGTAGGCGCCGAGGGCACCGAGGCCGGGGAGCTTGACGCCCATGGAGCAGCGGTAGGAGGGGATGGGGTCGGTGATCCGGACCGCGCCCCAGAGGCCGGAGAAGACGAGCAGGGAGCGCTCGGCGGCGCGGCGGGCGGGGGCGGTGAGGGTGGCGAGGCCGAGGGCGTCGTAGAGGACGCCGGTGTAGATCTCGCCGGCGGGGCGGGTGCCGGACGTCCGCAGGGCGGCGTTCTTGGCGATCTCGCCGCGGAGGCCGGGGCTGAGGCCGAGGATGTCGGCGGCCTTGTCCTGGTCGCCGGTGCAGAGGTCGACGAGCTCGGCCAGCACGGTCTCGCGGGCGGCCGTGAGGCCGGGGAGCGAGAGCTTCCCGGTGTCCAGCGCGGGCCCGGTGCCGCCCGTGGCCTTGCCCTCGGACGGCGGCAGCAGCACGAGCACGGTCGATCTCCTTGGGTGAGCGTCTGGGGTGTCCGTGTCGCACCCTAACGCGGTGGAACGCGTGGTGATCGCCCCGGAGTGAACGGGCCTGGTGGCGGGCCGGTAGCATGGGGGCACGGCGGACGAGCCGGCCGGGCGGCCGCGTGGGACCTTTCGGGGTCTCCCGAGGAACGTCCGGGCTCCATACGGCAGGGTGGTGGGTAACGCCCACCCGGGGTGACCCGCGGGACAGTGCCACAGAAAACAGACCGCCGGGGATCTTCGGATTCCCGGTAAGGGTGAAACGGTGGTGTAAGAGACCACCAGCGCCTGGGGTGACCCAGGCGGCTAGGTAAACCCCACCCGGAGCAAGGTCAAGAGGGGCGGTCGCTTCACGGCGACGGCCCTGCGCGGACGATCGAGGGCTGCCCGCCCGAGTCCGCGGGTAGACCGCACGAGCCTGTCGGCAACGGCAGGCCTAGATGGATGGCCGCCGCCGCGGCGCCCGCAAGGGACCGCGCGCACAGAACCCGGCGTACAGGCCGACTCGTCCGCCCCTCCCCCGTATTCTGGGCTGCCTCTGGTGAGCTTGGGGCGTCCGAGGAGGAGAGCATGACCGCACAGCCCGAGCATGGTCCGCAGGACGGTTCGCCGCGTGACCGGGCGCTGATCCCGCGCCCGGAACGCAGCCCCGAAGCCGTCCGCGCGGCTCTGGCTCGCGTCGCTCCGCACCGCCTGGGTGAGATGGAGAGACACAAGGAGGACGCCCTCGCCGCCGCCTTGCGGGACGGGAAGATCGGCCACCTTCAGCACTGGCTCGCCTGGTGGGCCGCCCAGGTCGAGATCGAGCGTCGCCCCGATCTCAGCCTTCGGCACCACAACGCCCTCGATGCCATCCACAGCTCCACCAGCAAGGACGATGCGGCCTTCCGCAGAGGTATGAACGAACTCCTCGCGGTCAGGGAAGAGGCGAGGCGAGCGGTCTCGGCATGAGCTGGCGGTGGGAATACGACCCTAGCGAGGAACACGTCATCGGCGGGGCTCCGCCCGCCTTCGTCGCGGAGGTCGAGAAGAAGGCCGATGAAGTCGTCAGAGCGGCTGCGGCGTTCTACGTCGACGGCGTCGGATATCAAGGGATGAGCCCGGCGGGGGAATGCGTCGACGTCCCCGGTGGGTTCTTCGTCTGCATCGCCATTCCTCGGCACGAATGCGTCTATATCCACCAGGTGAGCTATCTCTGACACGAGGGCCGAAAAGCCACCCAACCCCGCGCACGCCCCGTTGTGCGACCCACCCCCCACCGGTTGCATATGCGCCGACCGAAGACATTCCGGTTCCGGTACGTACGAGGGGGAATCGTGCGCACATCCAGAGCGCGTTCAGGTAGAGGATCGGGCAGAAGACAGGCCGCCGCGAGGAGCGGCATAGCAGGGGCGGCCGCGCTGATCGGCGCGGCCGCCCTTGTCGTGTCGGCGGTGCCCGCCCAGGCCGTCGCCGCGCCGCCCACCCCGGGGCCCGCCGAGGTGGTGCCGGGGAAGGGGACCTCCACGCCCTCCCTGGTGGGCGGCATCCGCGAGGACGCCGGGGCGGCCGGCAGCGCCGCCGACGCGGCGAAGCGGCACCTCGCGGGGAAGAAGGACCGTTACCGCATCGACCGCCCCGACCGTGACCTCGCGCTCGTCCGGGCCGTCACGAGCGGCGCGGGCGAAACCGTACGGCTCCAGCAGAAGCACCACGGTGTCGACGTTCTCGGCGGGCAATACGTCGTCCGCATGCAGCGTCAGAACGGCAAACGTGTCGTGACCGGCACGTCCGGCAAGTACTTCACAGCGCTCACCACCCCCACCACCCCCGACATAAGCGAGGAACTCGCTGTCGAGCGTGCCGTCGACGCCACGCTCGCCCAGCTCGGCCGCGACGGCTTCGCCGTCGACACCGGCGACGAGGGCGACGCGCCACCCCTCAGCGGCACCGCGCGCGGCCTGGTCGTGCTGCCCAAGGGGCCCGGGGTGCTCACCCACCACGTGACCGTCCGCGGCACCGACCCCGCCACCGGGCAGCCCGTGCTGCGCGAGGTGTACATCGACGCCCAGGCCGGATATCCCGTCCTGCAGTACAGCGGTATCAAGACATTCGGGACTGCCGGAGGCGGCAGTTCCGCGTCCGGAACCAAGGCGGCCGCCTCCGGGGCGCGGTCCCTCGCCGACGGCTCCGCCGTCAAGGGCTCCGGCGTCAAGTTCGACGGGACGACCGTCGAGCTCGACCTCACCCACGACGCCTCCGACAACCAGTACGTCATGCGCGACGACGCCCGCATGCGCGACGGCAGCAAGGCATCCATCTCGACCTGGGACGCCCGCAAGAAGAGCGTCGACGAGGTGTCGAAGCAATGGCCCGCCGACGTCCTGGAGTTCAGGTCGGCGAACCCCGCCTTCGGCAAGGAGGCCACCGAGGCCGGGGCCGTCGACGCGCACTGGGCGGCCGGGAAGGTCTACGACTACTACAAGTCCGTGCACGGCCGGGACAGCCTCGACGGCCGGGGCATGGCCATCGACTCCATGGTCGGCGTCACCTTGTACGGAGGGCCGTACGTCAACGCCTTCTGGGACGGCGCCAAGATGGTGTACGGCGGCGGTGACCAGGAGTACCGCCCGTTCTCCGCGAGCCTGGACGTCGTCGGGCACGAGATGACGCACGGCGTCGTCGAGAACAGCGCCGACCTCGTCTACGCGGGCCAGTCCGGCGCCCTCAACGAGGCGATCGCCGACTACTTCGGCAACGCCATCGACACCGACGCGCACGGTGTCGCCATGGACAGCCCCGAATCCGGCCTGCTGGGCGAGGGGCTGTGTCGGACGAAGTCGCCGCGCGCCTGCGCCACCCGGGACATGAACGACGGGAGGACGACCTCCAAGGGCTTCCTCGGCGTCGACTTCGCCACGGACAACGGCGGCGTCCACCTCAACTCCACGATCTTCTCCGGCGCGTTGTGGGACATCCGCAAGGACCTGAACCGCACCCTCGCCGACAGGATCGTCTACCGGGCGCTCACCGAGTACATGACCCCGCTGGACGGCTTCACCGAGGGCCGTGACGCCGTGATCGCCGCCGCCAAGGACCTCAAGGTCCCGGCGAAGGACCTGAACGCCGTCACGCGCGCGTTCAACGGCCACGGCATCGTTCCCGACTGGGAGCTGGCCATCGGCGTGGACACCGACCGGCTGCTGGGCCGGCTCAACACCGTGGACTCGCGCGTCGGCGCGGGCGGCGGCTGGTGGGTCGCCTCGAAGTCGAACGAGAGCGGCAGCGAGCCCTACTCGATCTGGGCCGGCCGCGCGGACGGCACCGGTGAGAAGCAGCTGATCAGCCCCAACGACGGCCGCTACCACGTCAACCCGGTCACCGACGGGAAGACCGTGGTCTGGCAGGCACGCGGGCCCCGTGGCTACGACCTGCTGTCACGGCCGCTGGCGGGCGGTCCCGTCAAGACGCTGACGCACAGCCGGTACGGGTTCCACCAGCAGGCGAAGGTGGACGGCGACGTCGTCGTCTTCGTCCAGCTCTTCCGGCGCGGCGTCTCGCAGCTGGGCTACCTGCGCAAGGGCGACAAGGAGCCGACCTGGGTCGACGACGCCGTCGGGCGCCGCGACGCGATCGGCCAGCACTCCCTGAAGAACGGCAAGATCGCCTACGGCACGCGCGTCTTCAAGGGTCGCGGGAAGTACGAGTACTCCACCAAGGTCCTGGACCTCGCGTCCGGGAAGACGACCGTGATGCCGCAGCTCGGCACGCCCCTGGGCGTCGGCCAGACCGCCCTCACGAGCCGTTACGTCTTCTGGACGGTGGACGAGGTCGCCGACCAGGGCCAGCGGGCCGTCCGCCGCGCGAACCTCGACGGCACGGGCGTGGTGGACATCAGCAAGGAGCAGGGAGCGGACGCCCTGTACCCGGAGGGGCTGACGGCCTCCGAGGACGCGGTGACCGTCTCGTCCAGGACGCCCGGCACGCCGGGGTCCCGCAGCAACGAGACCCTGCCCAAGCTCTGGCAGTTCTCCACCGACGGCTCGCGCCGCGCCCGGATGTCCTGCAACCGCGGTGAGCAGGGCCTGCCCGCCGCGCTCTCCGGCACGCAGGTGGTGTGGACCGACTCCTCCACCGGCTACGCCGACCTCGTCACCCGCACCCGGCCGGCGGGCAACTGCGGCTGACGGCAGTAGTTCTCAAACGCTTCAGAACAGCGCTTCACGCCGCCTCCTGCGGCTCGCACCCCGCGCCCGCGTGCGGCCCGCAGGAGGCGTTCATCACCGCCAGGCCCTGGTCGTCGACGAACTTGGTGAACACCTGCTGGGCGTAGCCGAAGATCAGGGCCCAGGCGATGATCTGCCCGGACGAGTCCAGGGCGCTGAGGCCGGGGACGAAGTCGCCGCGCATCAGCAGCAGGCCCAGGACGGCGGTCAGCGCCCCCATCGGCAGCTTCAGCAGCGCCAGCGCCACCGGCACGTTGTAGGGGGCGGACGTGCCCCGGATGTGGCGCAGGGAGAGCGCGGCGGCCACCGACGCCGCCACGGTCCCGGTCATCTCGACCACGGGGTAGTCCCACTTCGACGCGGCCCGGCCGAACGCCTCGTCGAGGTCCTTCACGTCGGACGGCGGCTCCATGCCCGTCGGGCAGACGATGCCGATCCCCTCCGGCCGGAAGCACAGCGGCACCACGTCCGGCGCCCAGACGCCGAGCAGGGCGACCGCGAACGCCATCACCGCCAGTCCCAGGCTGACGATCACCACGATGCGGGCGAAGCCGAACGCGCGGAGCTTCTCGCGCTGCAGGGCCTGCTGGGCGGTGACGACCGCGCCGACGAGGGCCGCGCGCCGGTCGGAGGTCAGCGGGGTTTCGCAGATCTCCCGGGCGATCTCCTCGGCCCGCTTCCTGCGCTCGTCGGTGACCGGCAGCTGTTCCCGGACGAGGGCCACCAGGCCGGGGATCAGCGCCTGGACGTCGGCCAGCGGGGCCATGCGCAGCATCAGGCCGTACGCCGCGTCGATGTGGACGTTCGCGACGGCGAGGTGCTTGTTCGGCCGGTGGCCGGGGTGGGAGCCGTGGCAGAGGGCGTCCTCCGCCGCCTGGAGCTCCGCGAACGCCTCATCGGCCAGGGCCGGGGCCGCGGCCCGCACCTCGATGTCGGCGTCCGCGAGCGCCCTGTCCTTCGCGATGCGGACGCGCGCCCGGAGTTCACCGATGCGCGAGCGGGCCCCTTCGCGGAGCTCCCACGCGCCCTTCTCGAAGCGGCGCTGATGGTGTCGGTTCCCGGCCATAGCGGTGAATATCGCCCATCGCGGTGGACGGGGTCGACGCGATGCGGCCGGGTTAACCCCATTGGTCCATCGGGGCCGCGCGCTCTTCGCGGTACGCGGCTAGCGTGAACGGGGATCCACCCTGCCGAGTACCGCGCCTGAAAGGGGCGGAACATGTCCTTCCTTGTCCCAGCCGTCGCCGCTGCCCTTGCCGTCACCGCGCCCCTGAGCGGGACCCCGGGGCACGGCCCGAACGTCCACGGGCAGTTCGAGGCCGCCGGCAGCGGTAACCACCGGGCGGTGACGTTCGACAAGAAGGCGGTGCCCGAGAAGAGCCGGGTCGCCGTGGTGGAGCGGACGGTGAAGGACGGGACGTGGATCGTGCTGAGGGTGCGGGGGATCCAGGCCGGCCGGGTGTACGGGGCGCACGTCCATCAGAAGCCGTGCGGCAACGCGCCCGACGACTCCGGGGCGCACTACCAGAACGTCAAGGACCCCAAGTCCCCGTCGGTGGACCCGAAATACGCCAACCCGCAGAACGAGGCGTGGCTGGACTTCACCACCGACAAGCGCGGGAACGGCCGCTCGACCGCCACCGTGAAGTGGCGCTTCCGCGCCGGCGAGGCCCGTTCCGTCGTCATCCACGAGCACGCCACCGAGACCGCGCCCGGCAAGGCGGGGACGGCCGGGGCACGGCTCGCCTGTGTGAACGTGCCGTTCACATAGACGCGTCACACGGACGAAGCCGTCAGGAGCGCTTCTCGTACGGGCTCGGCACCGGGAAGTAGCCCTCCAGGAACGGGGCTATCAGCGCGTCCGTGCGCGCCAGGTCCTCGGCCGTGGACACCGTGTCGTTGATGCAGAACACGTCCAGGTCGCGGTTGGCCAGCAGGCGGTTGAGGCGGCGCGAGGTGTTCTGGTGCGCCAGGTCCACGTACACGTAGCGGAGGTCGGACGGTATCGCCCGGGCCTGGTGGTACGCGTAGTAGTGGTGGAGCGAGGAGGCCAGCGAGAGGTCATCGGGGCTGCGGAAGCGCGCGGCGGCGGTGGCCGCGTGGGCCTCGGCGTAGCGCTCCTCCAGCTCGGTGAGGACGGCGCGGCTCAGCGCGTGGGGCACGTGCCGCATCTTCTGGGTGAAGGTGGTGGAGAAGCCCTCCTCCACCAGCGCCCGGTTGTTCTTCGCGGCCGCCGCCACCGGCGGGTCCTCGGGGCGGTGCTCGCCGAGGGGGACCAGCGCGGGGGAGGGGAAGAACTTCGTGAGGCCGTTGGAGAGGAAGAACGTCTGCGGGGTCAGCGGGTTGCCGAGGAAGACGTCGTCGTTGAAGTAGAGGAAGTGCTCCGAGAGGCCCTCGATGTGGTGCAGCTGGCTCTCGATGGCGTGGGAGTTGAACGTCGGCAGGACGTCCGGGTCGGAGAAGATCTCCTTGTGGCTCACCACGCGGATCCCCGGGTGGGAGGTGTCCAGCCAGGACGGCGTCTGGTCGTCGGTGACCAGGAAGACGTTGCGCACCCACGGCGCGTACTGGTGGAGCGAGCGCAGCGAGTACTTCAGCTCGTCGCGGCTGATGTAGCGGGCGTCGTTCGCCGCCTCCTCGTGGAGCTCCTCGACGGAAGCGCCGGCGCCCTGCGCCTTGGCGCGGCGCGCGGCCCAGGCGGGGTCGCTGCCGTCCACCCAGGTGTAGACGACGTCGATGGGGAAGGTGATGTCCTGCGGCAGCCGGATCGTGAACTGCGGGCGGGTGCGGACCGTGGTCCGCCCGGGGCGCGACGCGTACCCCAGCGAGCCGGTGAACAGCTCGACGGGGGCGTCCACCGACGCGTCGGCCTCGTCCGCCGGGACCTCCTCGACCACGCCGTTGCGGCGCGGCGCGACGAGCAGCGGCCCGTGCGGGCCGTCCTCACGCGTCCAGAACTGGATGTCGCAGCCGTGCTCCTGCCCCAGGACCAGCGAGCCGTCGCCGGTGGTGCGGAACCAGGTCACACGCGTGGCCGGGCTCTTCTCCACCTGGCGCCAGGTGCCCTCGACGAAGCCGGGAAGCGCCTGACCAGGGGTGTTCTCCCGGTTCACCGGGGCGACGTAACCGGGTATTCGGGCGCACAGCCGGGCCAGCTGCTGGTGGACCCGGCGGCGGTCGGCGGCGGCGACCGCGACGACCGGGGCGGACTCGGTGGTCGCGGCCCGGACGCAGAAGTAGTCGATCCCGGCCTGCTCCAGCGCGGTGCACACCAGGTCCAGGGCGGCGGCGCGGGAGCCGTGCGGGGTGAGATCCGGGTCGACGAGCGCGATGTGGGCCTTGCCGTCGACGAGGACCACGCGCGGCTGGGCGGCGGCCGCTTCCTCGGACGTACCGGCGAAGCGGCGCTGGAGCCGCTTGCCGCGCAGCTTCTGGCGGCGCTGCTCCAGGTCGAGGGAGTCGGCCATGTGCTGCATCAGGGCACCGCGGGTCTCGACGGAGACCCGCTGGGCGATCGCGCGGCGCGCACTCTCGGGCAGCAGCCGGCGGTAGGCCTTGACCAGGCCGGACTTCTCGGGGTTCGCCCCCCGCTTCACCGGAGCGGGAGCGGAGGCGGCGGCCGGGGCGGTGACGGGCGTGGCGTCGTCCGTGCGCTGGGCCGGGACGGAACCGCCCGTGCCCGCGGCGGCCGGGGTCGAGGTCGAATGGTCGATAGTCAAGATCGCTTCAACCCCTCGGCCGCATCTCGGCGATGCGGCGCAACGCGTAAAACAACCAGTACGTCCAGTGACGACCGGCCCGGAAAAAGACAGAGACTCAAGTAATTACCAGAGCGCTCAACAGCGAGGCAATCGCAGGCCACCGCCCCGCCGCCCCTCCGGAGCCGCCGGAGGGCGCCCGGGGACGACCCGCGCGCACCGCTCCCGACCGTGCCCCTCAAGGGATCCACGCCCGTCGGCCGCGCTTGGTTGCCTCGTCGCCCTGTGGGGTATTTCACCACCCGGTAACGTCCCCGTAGAACCGGGGTGGTAGCGGAATTATCCGATTCCGCCCTCCGGGCCGGGCCCCGCCGACGTTTACTCTGAATGGGTGCACGCTCAGATCATGACCCCCGGCGGCCGCGAGGAGCGCCCGTGACCGCGCCCCGTCACGCCCTGCGCGTGATCAAGAAGTCGGCCCGTATCGCGCTGACCCGCAGCCCTGCCTGGAAGGTCGGCCAGACGGTCCGCCGCCGGGTGAACACCGGGCTGGCGACCGGCCGCGACACCTACGTCGACTCCGTCCTGATGCCCGCCTCCCAGGGCTCCGCGGCCCGCGTCCAGTACGCCGCCGTGCTCGACGGCCACACGCTGAACCTGCACGCGACGCTGCCCGCCGGCACCCTCCCCGAGGGCGACACCGGCACCACGGCCCACCTCGTCCTGCTCAGCGGCGCCACCCGCCTGCGCACCGAGGCCGCGCTGGGCCGCGAGGAGAACGGCGAGATCTCCGTGACCGCCACCGCCCTCCTCGGCGACACCCTCGGTGGCGTCCCCGTCACCCCCGGCCGCTGGCACCTCTCCCTGGAGCTGGAGCCCGCCCGGCACGAGGGCCGCGCCGCCCTGCGGCTGCGCCTCCTCGGCGACGGCGCCCCCAGCTACACCGGACCCACCCGCGCCCTGGCCACCTGCGCCGTCACGGGCCGCCGCCACCGGCTCGGCATCACCCCCGCCGGCCAGCTGCGGCTGACCGTCGCCCCGGCCCGGGCCCGCGCCGAGGTGCTGCGCGTCGAGCGCTCCTTCAGCGGCGTCGGCGTCCTCTTCGCGATCTACGGCTCCGGCACGGCCGTCGCCGACGGGGAACGCCCCGTCGTCGAGGTCGCCGAGCTCGACCGCAAGCACGCCCTCGACCGCCGGCCCGCCGAGCCGCTGCCCGGCGACCCCGGCGCCTGGCGGCTGACCGTGCCCCTCGCCCAGCTGCTCGACACCTCCCGCCGGCAGACCCTGACCCTGCGCCTGCCCCGCGGCGCCCGCGGCGCCAAGCCGCTGGAGATCGGCCGCCGCGAGCACGACCTGCGCTCCCCGCGCCAGGTCGTCACCCCGCCCAAGTTCACCGTACGGGCCGAGGACGGCACCTTCGTCCAGGTCAAGCCCCAGTACACCCGCCGCGGCGCGCTCCAGCTCGTCTGCACCCCGCGCACCCCCGTCGCAGGCTCCCACCAGTGACGCCGGGAAACCGCCACCGGACCGCCGCACACCACGAAGGCCGCACGTGAAAATCACCTTTCTGCTGACCTCCGCCGACACGATGGGCGGGACCGAACGCGCCACCATGACCCTCGCCGAGCTGCTGGCACGGCAGCACGACGTGGAGATCCTCAGCGTCTTCCGCACGGAGGACGAGGCGTTCTTCGACAGCGGTGCCGTGCGCGTCCGCCACCTCGTCGACGCCCGCGGCGACGCCCAGCGCCCCGTGCGGAGCGACGCGGCCTCCGGCTCCGACATGGCCGCCGCCCACCGGCGCCTGGCCGCCACCCCCAGCGAGCTGGTCCGCCCCGAGTGGGAGGCCGCCTTCAACCGCCTGGCCGACCTCGAGCTCGCCGAGGCCCTCAGCACCATCGACACGGACGTGCTGGTCTCCACCACCCCGGCCCTGATGGCGTACATGGCCCAGCTCGCCCCCCGCCGGGTGCTCACCGTCCACCTCGACCACCGCGTCTCCGAGCTGCGCGGCGTCACCGGCGAGCCCCTGCGGATGTACACCTCGCACATCGACGCCCTCGTCTCCCTCACCAGCCGCACCCGCGACTGGTTCGCCGAGACCCTCGGCGCCTGCGCCCCCCGCCTGGCCACCATCGGCAACTCCCTGCCCGACGGCTTCCGCCCCCGCTCCACCCTGGAGACCCGCACCGTCGTCCTCGGCGCCCGCCTGGCCGGCGAGAAGCAGGTCGAGCACGCCATCCGCTCCTTCGCCACCGCCGCCGCCGACCGCCCCCGCTGGACGCTGCGCGTCCTCGGCGGCGGCCCGCGCATGCGCGCGCTGAAGAACCTCGCCGCCCACCTCGGCGTCGCCGACCAGGTCCAGCTCGTGGGCTCCACCGCCAACATGGCCGAGGAGTGGGCCAAGGCGTCCATCGCCATGCTCACCTCCCGCGTCGAGGCCTTCGGCCTCGTCCTCGTCGAGGCCCAGGCCGCCGGCGTGCCCGTCGTCGCCTACGACTGCCCCAACGGCCCCGGCGAGATCCTCACCGACGGCCGCGACGGCCTCCTCGTGCCGCTCGGCGAGGAGGGCGAGCTCGCCGACGCCCTCGCCCGGCTCATGGACGACGACGACCTCCGCCGCGAGATGGGCGCGGAGGCGCATCGGAACTCCGCCCGCTTCACCGGCGGCCAGGTCACCCAGGAGTGGAACCGCCTCCTGGAGGAGCTCGCCCGGGACCGCGACGGCGGAGACCGCGACGCAGCCAAGGCCCGCCGCCGCGCCCTCCAGGCCGCCGCCGACGCCGAGGGCGGCATCGCCGGCGCGGCCGTCCCCAAGGGCGTCGACCGGCCGTTCTCCGACGTGGCCCACAAGGCCCAGGAAGTACGCGTCGAAGCCGCGCGCCCCGACGTCAAGCGGGCCGGCGGCCAGATCTGCCTCGTCAAGGAGAACACCACCCCCTTCGAGGTGATGCAGGACAACCTCGACCTCGCCGTCGACGTCCTCGACGCGCTCGGCCTCGCCTACGCGCTCACCCCCACCGCCATGCTGCGGCACACCATCACCGTCGACGGCGCCAACCGTGACGCCTTCGTCGCCGACTTCGCCGAGCGCTACCGCGACGAGCCCGTCTACGCCGGCCTGCTCAACGACCGCGGCTCGGTGCTCCGCACCGTCCTCGCTTCCTTCCTCACCCCCGACGTCATCCCCGCCAACTGCAGCCGCATCCGCGTCTTCCGCCCCGTCCTCACCGGCGGCGGCCAGCTGCGCGTCAGCGGCGTCTACGGCTGCGACGTCGTCTTCTGGCAGGACACCGAGGACGACGAGACCACCGTCACCGTCCCCGGCAACACCCGCTACGGCGCCACCCTGCCCCGCACCGAGCTGGAGCGGCCCGCCGTCACCCGCATCGGGGAGCGCGACTACCGCACCCTCGACGCCTTCGCCAGGACCTTCGTCGACGAGGTCGACTTCCCCATCGACGTCGTCTACACCTGGGTCGACGGCACCGACCCCGAGTGGCTGGCCCGCAAGGAGCGCACCCAGGCCGAGCACGGCATCCTCGCCGCCGAGTCCGCCGGCAGCTCCGCCCGCTTCCGCAGCCGCGACGAGCTCCGCTACTCCCTGCGCTCCCTCGACCTCCACGCCCCCTGGGTGCGCACCATCTACCTGCTCACCGACGACCAGACCCCCGACTGGCTCGACACCGACCACCCCCGGGTGCGCGTCGTCAGCCACCGCGAGGCCTTCGGCGACACCGGCAAGCTGCCCTCCTTCAACTCCCACGCCATCGAGAGCCGCATCCACCGCATCGAGGGCATCTCCGAGCACATCCTCTACTTCAACGACGACGTCTTCCTCGGCCGCCCGATGAAGCCCGAGTCCTTCTTCCACGGGTCGGGCGCGGCCAAGTGCTTCATGTCGCCCACCGCGATCCCGGCCGGCGACCCCTCGCTCGACACCGACCTCGTCTTCGCCGCGGCCAAGAACAACCGCGCCCTGATCGAGAAGGAGTTCGGCAAGACCGTCGCCAACACCTTCCTCCACACCCCCCACCCGCTGCGCCGCAGCACCCTGGAGGAGATGGAGGAGCGCTTCGCCGAGGAGATCGGGCTCACCGCGTCCGCGCAGTTCCGCGCCCGCACCGACCTCGCGATCGCCTCGTCGCTGCACCACTGGTACGGGCTCTTCACCGGCCGCAGCATGCCCGGAGCCATCAGCTCCGCGTTCGTGAACGTCGGCCTGCGCGAGCACCACGTCCGGCTGCACCGCATCCTGGCGACCCGTTCCCACGACGTGTTCTGCATCAACGACTACCACGACGGCGACGTCCCCGAGGACGAGCAGGCCGACGCGCTCGCCGTGTTCCTCGAGAGCTACTTCCCCGTCGCCTCGCAGTTCGAGAAGGGCTCCGAGCGCAACCGTCGCCTTGTCCACGGTGGTGAGTGAGGACTATGGAAATGCGTGCCTTCCGCCGTAGAACGGTCCTGACCGGGCTGCTCGCCCTGGCCGTGGCCGGCTGCTCGACCGGTACGCCGCACTCGTCCTCCACCGCCCAGGGGGACGTCGCGGCCGACCGGTCGAACGGCGCGGTCACCACGCTCCAGATCGTCGCCCACCCGGACGACGACCTGTACTTCATGAACCCCGACGTCAACCAGTCGATCGGCGGTCAGCACCGCGTCGTCAGCGTCTACTTCACCAGCGGCGAGGCCAACGGCATCAACAAGGTGCCCGGTTCGAAGGACCAGCCGCGCAAGGACTTCGCCGGTTACGCGGGCGCCCGCCAGCAGGGCCTGCGCCAGGCGTACGCCTTCATGGCCACGGGCAACGCCCACGCCGAGTGGAAGCGCGGCACCCTGGAACTGCCGGGCGGCCTCAAGGCCGAGACCGACAGCCTGGCCGACAACCCGGCCGTGACCCTGGTCTTCCTCGGCGTCGCCCAGCACACCCAGGACCGGCCGGGCCAGCCCGACGTCCGCGTCCCCACCCTGTGGTCGAACCCCAAGGCCAAGAGCGAGAACCGGCTCGCCACCGGCTCCACCGTCACCGAGGCCCGCCCGCTCACCAAGGCCCAGGTCACCGACGCCCTCACCGGCGTGCTCGACCGGTTCAAGCCCACGCTCGTCCGCACCATGGACCTCGACCCCGACATGCAGGTCCACGACGAGGCCAACCGGCTCCACCACGACCAGCGCGGCTACTCCGACCACCCCGACCACACGGCCGTCGCCCAGTTCACCTACGCCGCCCTCCAGCACTACAAGGGCCCGGGCAACGGACGGCACTACGTCGTCGCCGCCTACCGCGGCTACTACAACGAGCGCTGGCCGCGGAATCTGCCCGTCTCCGTGGTGCGCCGCAAGGCCGACGTCCTCAACGTCTACGGCGGCGAGCCCGGTTCCTGCGGCTTCGCCGCGGGCTGCGGCGACTACGACGTCGGCAAGGACCGCTCGTACGGCACGGGCTGGATGCAGCGCACCAGCCCCCGCTACCCCGGCAACGCCACCTGGATGCTGCCCGGCCCCGACGGCCGCCTCACCGCTTTCGGCGTCCTCGACCAGCAGGCCGCCATGTGGCAGGAGACCGCCCCGGGCAGCGGCACCTGGGACGGCCCCAAGTTCCTCGGCGGCGGCCAGCTGCTGCCCACGCTCACGGCGAGCCTCACCAAGGACGGCCGCTGGCAGCTCTTCGCCGAGCGTATCGCCGGCCTCGGCGTGAAGCCCGAGGAGAACCGCCGGGAGATCGTCACGGTCGAACAGCGCGACAAGGGCGGCGCGTTCGGCTCCTGGACCTCGCTCGGCAACCCCGAGCAGGACCCGGCCCGCGGCCGCCGCGTCGGCGCCCCCGTCGTCGCCCGCAACGCCGACGGCTCCCTCCAGCTCTTCGCCCGCAACTGGGCCAAGGGCGTCGCCACCCGCCAGCAGCAGCCCGACGGCTCCTGGTCCCCGTGGACCGACCTGCCGGAGGCGGAGGTCCAGGAGGGCCTGACCGCGATCACCGACGCCAAGGGCCGCATCCACCTCTTCGGCGCGGGCCACGACACGGTCAGCCACTGGGAGCAGCAGACCCCCGGCGGCCCCTTCTCCCTCGACCGCTCCAACCTCCCCGCCTCGGTCGACCCGCCGGCCGCCCTCGCCAAGCGCGACGGTTCGGTGCAACTGGTCTTCCGCGAGGCCAAGTCCACCAACATCGTCGCCTACCGCCTCCCGCCGGGCGGCGGCACCTGGCAGCGCGAGAACGTCGACCTGGCGGGACGAGGCTTCGGCGCCCTGAGCCTCCTGGCCGCCCCGTCGGGCGACGGCACGCTGATCGCGGCCCGCAACAACGACGGCTCCACCAGCCTCGCCACGATCGGCGTCGGCGGCAACCGTGCCCCGCGCTGGTCCACGGTCCCGGGCGCGGTGGTGGGCACGGCGGCCCTGGCCACGAGCTCCGGCTCCGGCGACAAACCGCTGCTGGGCTGGCTCGGCCCGGACGGAAAGCTGCACAGCGCGCGGGTGAAGTAAACACGTGCGAAGGGGTCGGCCCCCACCTCTACGAGGTGGGGGCCGACCCCTTTCACATTCAGGTCCGGTTGTCAGGCACCGAGCCAGAAGACACGACCGTCGGCGAGGGTGCCCTTGCCGTCACCGGCGTACCAGCGCAGGTTGCCGCGGCCCCAGCGGGTGAAGAGGTCGCCCTTGCCGTCGCCGTCGAAGTCGCCGCCGAGGACGTACTGCATGGTGTCCCAGGACGCGTCGCGCCACATGTCGCGACCGTTCTCGAACGAGCCCGTGCCGTTGCCCGCGTAGAAGTGCAGCCGGCCGTTGGCGGCCACCGCGGCGATGTCGTCGCGGCCGTCGCCGTTGAAGTCACCGGTGGCGATGTGCTTCTTGGTCCAGGTCTTGTCGCGCCACATCTCCTTCCGGGCACCGTCGGCCAGCGTGCCGTCGGGGGCGGTCGAGTAGGCCATCAGCGTGCCGTCGTCCCACTGGGCGATCAGGCCGTCGCGCTTCCAGCCGTCGCCCTTGTAACGGGCCACGAGCGGGATCTTGCCCCAGGAGGTGTCGTTCCAGGCCTTCTTGCCCGGCGCGAGCTTGCCGCTCTCGGTGCCGGCGTAGAGGGCCATGCTGCCGTCCGCGCCCACGGCGAGGATGTCGGCCATGCCGTCGCCGTTGAAGTCACCGCCGATGATCTTCTTCTTGCCGTCCCAGGTGTTGTCCTTCCACAGGGCGCGGCCGTAACCGAGGGTGCCGTCCGGGCCGGCGTAGAAGGCCAGCAGCGAACCGTCCTTCATGACCGCGGCCACGTCGGTGCGGCCGTCGCCGTTGAAGTCGGCGGTCGTGACGACGTTGGTGAGCTGGTCGGACTTGCCGGTCAGCCGCAGCTGCTGGATCCAGGCGTTGACGTCGTCGACGCGGGCGGAGACGGCGCCGGTCCGGGGCTCGCTGTCGGGGGTGCCGAAGCAACCGCCCTGCCAGGAGGCGCTGTTGACGGCCGCGAGCTCGGGCTTGCCGTCCTTCTCGCGGAAGGCGGGACCGCCGGTGTCACCCTTGCAGAGGGCGGCGTCGGCGGACTTGCCGCCGAGGTCGACGGTGGTGCCGGAAACGGCGCCGACCCCGAAGACGGCGGTGTGCAGCAGGTCGGGAGCCCACTCGTCCTTCGTCCGGCCATAGCCGGTGACGCGCAGCTCGTCACCCGCCTTGGGCTCGTAGCCGGCGACGTTCACCGGGGCGATGCCGGTGACGGGCTTGGCCAGCCGGACCATGACCACGTCACGGTCGCCGCGGGGCGTCAGCTCGACACCCTCGACGGTGACGCCACCGTCACGGCTGAGGTCGGTGCGGCCGACGGTCACCATGGTCTTCATCTTGGGGGCGCCGCCGGTGATGCGGAAGCCCTGGGAGGGGGCGTCGGCGAAGCAGCTGGCGGCGGTGAGCACCCACTGCTCGTCGACGAGCGCGCCGGTGCAGCTGCGCTTGCCGTCGCCGATGTCGAGCTT